>CBFGNV010000051.1:0-29088 GCA_965650275.1 uncultured Fluviicola sp.
CCATCGGCGTCAACGGTGGTTTTTGAATACTTCCAAAAAACATCAGGGTTGTAATTGAAAACACCTTCCATGTCGTTCCACCAAAAGCCTAAGTTCTTTTCAAAGAAACCTTCTTGTGAAAGTCCGAACCAGATTCCTGCAATGATCAAAACGGTTAATGCTAAGAGTTTGGAACTGGTGAAAATGGTTTGAATGATCTTTCCATATTGAATTCCACGAACGTTCAGCCAGGTTAACAAAGCAATTGTTCCAACACCAAGAAGGTTGGCCAGTTTAACTTCAACAAGTAAATCACCAATCTTGTAATCGAACAAAACGAAATTTAAAGAAGGGAATAGAATTCCTGCAAATTTTCCGAAAGCAACTGCAACTGCTGCGATAACACCTGTTTGTATTACCGTAAAAACGGTCCATCCATAAGTGAAAGCCGTTAGTTTGCCCCAAGCTTCACGAATGTAAACAAATTGTCCACCTGCTGTTGGAAACATTGCTGCCAACTCTCCATAACTCAAAGCTCCAAAAAGCGTAATTACACCTGTAAGTAACCAGGTCATCAAAAGCCAGCCTGAGCCGCCAAGATCTTTTGCCATGTCAGACGACACGATAAAAATTCCCGAACCGATCATGCTTCCCGCGACCAAAAAAGTGGCGTCTAATAATCCAAGTGATTTCTTTTTGTTTTCTTCCATTTTCAATGAGTGTAGTCCGTTGTTTCGGAGATGTCAAATATACTAAGCAGAGTTCGAAAAAGTACTAAGACTCGACAGAATGACACAATTAGTCAGTTAAAAGTACACTTTACGCGTTTCTGTTTTTATAAGTATCTAATTCGTTGTTACTTAGCTTCAGTAAAGCAAAGGTTAACCAACTAGTCGACATGTCATAAAACAGAACTTTTCAGGGTTTGATCTGTTTTAGGGCACTAGCGAGGCAATAGATGTGTGAATAGCGTTCTATCATCAACAAAAAACGCTCAGATGAATTGTCTGAGCGTTTTTTGTTTTATTTCAATTTTTATTCTTCCACACTTGGAGTAGAGCCTGTATTCAATGCTTCCTGCTCTTTTTCGTAATCATTCAGTTTGCTGTGGTTTCTTGAATACAAGAAGTAAACAAGAATCCCAAGTCCTGACCAAATAAGGAATGCAACCCACGTTTGTGGTTTAACGAAGAACATTAATCCTACGTTGAATGCTGCTCCTGTAATGGATACAAACCAAATGAAAGGTACCTTAAACGGACGCTCTAACTGAGGTTGTTTTTTTCGAAGAACCAATACCGCAATCGCAATCATAGCAAAGGCTAGTAAAGTTCCCATCGAACACATTTCAGCTACTTTGTCAATTGGTGTTAATGATGCAACAATAGAGATAATTAAACCTACCAAAACAGTACTTCTGTATGGTGTTTTGAATTTCTTATGAATCACTCCAAATATTTTGAATGGAAGTAATCCATCTTTCGCCATTCCAAGGAATACACGTGTTTGTCCAAGCATCATTACCAACATTACAGAAGTTAAACCTGCAACGGCGGCAATCGTGATCAAGATGGTTGCCCAAGGCATTCCAACTCCTTCAAACGCTGAAGCAACTGGTGCTTTGATGTCTAGATCCTTATAACCAACCATTCCTGTTAAGACCAATGAAACGGCGATATAAAGCACAGTACAAATGATCAATGAGGCAATAATTGCGAACGGAACATCTTTTTTAGGATTAATAGCTTCACCAGCTTGTGTGGATACGGCATCAAATCCAATATACGCGAAGAATACAATACTCGCTGCAGTTAAAACTCCACCGAATCCCCATCCGTAATGAGAAACTCCATCAATGACTTCTGGTTCAGGTACAAATGGTGTGTAATTGTTTGTGTCGATAAAGAAGAATCCAACAAAGATTACGAACAATACAACAGCGATTTTAAGGATAACGATCAGGTTATTTGTTTTTGCAGCCTCTTTGATTCCACGAACCAAGATCGAAGTAACTACCCAAGTAATCAGGAATGCTGGTAGATTGAAAGAGAATGAAGGTGCTGCAACACCCATTTCTGCTGCTTTGGTAGCTGCAGTAACCGGATCATTCATTAACCATAGCGGCGGATCAATTCCGCATTGATGCAGTAGTTTTTCAAAATATCCGCTCCATGCAACAGCCACTGTTGTAGCTCCCATCATGTATTCCAGAATTAAATTCCATCCGATAATCCAGGCGAAGATTTCACCCATTGTACCGTATGAATAAGCATAAGCAGAACCTTCAACAGGTAAAACAGAAGCAAATTCTGCATAACACAACGATGCGAATAAACATCCGATTCCTGCAATTACGAATGCAATTGCTAAACCTGGTCCAGCGTGATTGTGAGCTGCAATTCCTGTTAAAGTGAAAATTCCACCACCAATAATAGCTCCAATTCCCAATGAGGTTAGTCCCCATTTCGTTAGAACTCTATTCAAGTCATTTTTTTTCATATCCGCTTCGAAAAGCGCTATTGGTTTTTTACGCCATGGACTTTTTGCCATTTATCTATAGTTTAGGGTATTCAAGCCGATAAAGATATAAAAATTGTTAAGCTTATTGTCTTCATCAGACACATGTGGATTAAATGATTTTACTTAACGTCTCCACTTTGCCTCATTCTATTAACTTTGAGATAAATTGAACCTTTATGTGGATTTTTAGATTTCGTCAAATCTTAAGAAATGTCTTTCGTTTCTTGAATATACTGGGGATTATCCTCAAGTATCAATTTCACAAATGGTTTACAACCGGTGTTTTTGGAACTGTTTTCGACCCGAAGGGGAAACGAAGAATGTCACGTTCCGAACGTTTTCGTCGCATTATTGAGGATCTTGGACCAACTTACATCAAGTTTGGACAAATCTTAGCCGACAGACCGGATTTGATTTCTGAAAACTTGCGTCGTGAATTAAAGAAACTTCAGTCTTCCGCCCGACCTTTTGATGATGATCACGCAATTGCGATTGTAGAACGTGAACTTGGCGACACCATTGAAAATGTCTTCGCTGAATTCAATAGAGAATACATTGCCGCAGCATCAATTGCACAAGTTTATTCAGCCGTTCTTCATTCCGGCGAAAAGGTGGTGCTAAAAGTTCAACGACCGGGAATTCGCTCCAAGATCAAGTTGGATATCATTCTGATTCGCATTTTGGCAAATCGGATTCAACGCAGTTTTCCTGAATTAGCATCCTTCAATATTGTAGCATTCATTGATGATTTTGGAGATACAGTTCTGAAAGAATTGGATTTCAGTAATGAGATCTCTAACATGATGCGTTTCAAACACATGTTCGCGGGGGATGAACGCTGCTACATTCCAAAAGTTTATAGTGAATTCTGTACGCCGCGTTTATTGGTGATGGAATTTATTGAAGGTGTTGAGCCTGAATCTGCGAATGAATTGAAAGAAAAAGGATATGATCCTCAGATTATTGCTGAGAACGGAATTAATATCATTCTTACGATGATCCTCAGACATGGTTTCTTTCATGCTGATCCACACGCAGGAAATCTTTTCATTCGTGGGAACAACCAAATTGTGATGCTCGACCACGGAATGTGTGCGTCTCTAAAGCCGAAACAAATTGATGGTTTGGTGAACTTCCTGATTGGTTTCTCTGAAAAGAATTCGCATAAAATTGTAAAGAGCTTGTTGAAGCTGACACAAGTTCAATACTTGAAAGACAGTGAAGATCTGGAGTTTGATATTGACGAACTGATTCAGAAATATTCATACGTTTCTTATGATAAAGTGGATATTTCAGGCTTGTTTACAGATACGTTCAAGTTGTTGATGAAGTACGAGATCAAGATTCCAACGAATTTGTACATGCTTTTGAAAACATTGGTAACTATCCAGAAAGTTGCCGAATCATTGAACGCTGATTTGAATTTGATCGATATGATCAAGCCATACGCTCGTGAGAAGATCATGGAGAAATTCAGTTGGGACAACATCAAGCAAAAAGTGGTGAATTCTGCCGAAGACTATTTGTACTTCATTGAACACTTCCCGAGAGATGTGAAAGAAATTGTTACCTCGTTTAAGAACAAGGGACTTCGTCACAACATTACACTTGATGAAACTGGTTCAACCAACAAACAAATACGTAATCACGTTTACCTGCTTGGCAGTTACGTTCTGATTGGTGTTTTGGTGATTTGTGCAACATTGTTAAAAATCTTCAATGTTCAGAAAGTGGTTGTAAAAGGAAAGGTGGTTGATCACCAGATGTTCGGCGAATACCCGAATTATTTCTTCACAGTTGTAGTGGTAATCGCCAGTTTCATGATGGTACGTTTGTTCTTGCGTAAGAAAGGAATTGAGGATTAAGGAAAAGGGGCTTCGACTCCGCTGCGCCTATGCAGTTGCTGCAGCATAAGCATTCAGTCCCCTTTTTTATGCTCAATTAAATTTTGTGTTTACTTTCCGATGTTTACAACATTGAGATTTAAGTAAACCATTCTGTCCTGTAATTTGTAGACAGAACCACTAGTAAATAAATGATTGAATGAGTGAATTTCAACTAAAGGTTGACAAATGCCTAAGTCATATTCAGCATGGAGATGTTGATTTGGGTTATCGTTTGTTTATCGATTGTATTCTGGATTCTAAAAATCTGGACTATTATAAAGAAGCCGTTGCATTGGCAGAATGGCAGGAAAAGAATGAAAATGATGAGCTTGGATTAATCAATCGCCTGAATGATTGTTTGAATCGTTTGCGTGAATTGAATATCACCGCTTCAAGTAAAAGCAAACTGTTTGAAGTAAAGAACCTTCAAAAGCGCTACCGTAGAAGTAATTTTACCATGAAGCCCATTGATCTTGAAGTTTCTACCGGTGAAGTATGGGGATTGGTTGGAGAAAACGGAAATGGTAAAACTTCTCTTCTCCGAATGCTTGCTCAGGATTTAAAGTACAGCGCAGGTGAAATTTCCTATTTCGGTGAATTGGAAAAATTGCGTGATTACGACCTCAGAACCAAATTGACTTATATTCCTCAACGTACTCCGAAATGGTATGGTTCTTTAATGAGTAATCTAAAATTTACAGCTAGTCATTATGGAATCAAAGGTGAAGAAAATGAGTTACTCGTTAACCTTTACATCATTCGCTTTGGCTTGTGGAAATTCCGCAAACACCAGTGGAACGAACTTTCTTCCGGTTACAAGATGCGTTTCGAATTGGCGCGAACATTCTTGCGTTCACCTCGTTTGTTGCTGTTAGATGAACCTTTAGCAAATCTGGATGTTCTCGCTCAGCAATTGATACTAGAAGATTTGAAGAATTTGGCAGCAAGTATTTCAAATCCGGTTGGAATCATTTTGAGCTCACAGCAGTTGTTCGAAGTAGAGAAAGTGGCGGATCGCCTAATTTTCCTGAAAGAAGGAAAAGCGGTTTATGTCAATCAGAATGACAATCATTTGGCTGAACAACATTCCATTCTGGAACTGGATGTCAATTGTGAGAAAGACCTTCTTCAACAAACATTGATGAAAGTGGGTTTGACTAATTTAACCTACAATGGTGGTGTTTTTATTGCCGAATTCAAGGAACAGCAAATTATGAATAGAGCCCTTCAATGCTTGATTGATAATCATGTCGAAATCCGATACGTTCGTGATATTTCTACTTCAACTCGTCGTTTATTTATTAAATCTGAATCCAATGAAATTTCTAAATAAACTCGATCGCTACCTTGTTGAAAATCATCCTTTACTCTGGATGTCGAAAATTCACTATGTCATTCCAATAAGTGTTTTGGTGAATGCCATTTTCTGGTTCTGGGGTAATTTTGCAGTTACTACGAAATCTTTGAGAAATCGTATTGATGAAGATGTTTTCCTGGATTCTTACGCCATTTACGGTTATTTACTGGCGACCTTAATGTTTATTATTCTATGGGCAGCATCTTATTTTAAGAAGAACGCTTCTCGTCATCTTTATCCATTGAAAAAGTTCTATTTCACAAAGCTTTTACTACTTCTTTTCATCATTTTTTATCTTATTGGGGCTCCTTTCATTAGCTTCTTTGCAGGTGTAAATGCCAAAGTTCAGTCGTTAGCAAGTTATGATGAACTGAAAAAGGAAATCAAGATGGTGAACCTTGCTCAAGCTTTCCTGCCCATTCATGGAGATGGAAATTATCAGTATGACGATTATTTTGAAGCCAAAAATCCGGGGTACAGAATCTTAAATCAAGATGAATGGAGCAACTATGATTATTATGAAGGATCATACAACCCTTATGATAACGCGCAGAACAACGATACAACAGATGCTGGTTATATTGTTCAGTGTTTGAAAATAACAACGAGACCGGTAGATTGTGAGGATAGTTACGGTGAAACCTACTATGACGGATTCAAAAAAGTTCCTGAGAGGGCTTTGATTAGTGAAAACAACGTTAATTATCGAGTTTCGCAGTTTATTGATGAGGCCGGTTATAAAATGAAACCTGAAAAATGGTACGACTATTACTATTATGATGATGTCCGTGTGCTCAATTTAGAATACAACCAAGACATACGTGCCATTTCCGGAAATAGACAGAAAGTTCAGCGAGCTTTGGAAAAGTTTGATGCGTTTTTAACGAAGCACGAAATAAAGCACGCCTTTAATTCACCAGTTATTGCTGAATATTTAGTGAAGCACAAGGGGGTGTTCGGTAGTGGTTTCATAGATGAACGAATGACGTCTCACGATTCCTATTTCTATTATGATCCGATCCGTTATGAAATGGAACTCAATAAAACGGAAGCAAGATACAAGAGGTCTTCGAGTCAGACAACTGTTGAAGATCTTGAATCCGGAGGATTGAATGCGGACATGTTCTTAGTTGATAATTATTCTCTTGAGTCCATGTTTGATAACTCCAAGCGAAGTTACTACTGGAAATCATTTTATATTGAAACATTGACCATTGGATTTGTAGCACTTGGGCTTGCCTTTTTATTCCTGATGTTCTCCTTTGCTGATTTCATTACCTTCATCATCACCATTCCTTCAATTGGGGTATTGATCATTATCAACGCTTTGATTTGTGGACTAATCTATTCAGTAGTTCGATCGGATAATTATTTATTCATGGAACCTGTTGGGTTCGCAATAGGAATAGTGATAACCTATTTTGTGCTTCTGAAAAAGAAGAATGTCTCACGAAGAGTTGTGCACGCATTTGGGTATGTAACTGGATTTATTTCCACCATGTTACTCATTGGAATCTTTGCTACAGTTGCTATTTTGACCAGGGAACAAGTCTATGAATGTAATTATTGGAGTTATGCGCCTTCAACCTTAATGCGTTGGGTAGAGGATCCAGGATTCATATTTACACAGGCTTTTGTAGGAATCGTTTTGTATTCATTTACAATCAAAAAACTGATAGCGAAACCAGATTAACTTTGAAATTATCAATGGATTAATGAGCAATTATCAAGTGTACACTTTACTTGATAATTGCTTCGTTGATAATTGATAATTCCATTTCTCATTTTCACCGAACATACTGAGCTTGTCGAAGTATGATTTCTGGTTATCTTTGCGTTCATTAAAAGAATAGGCTTCGGCTTATAACTATCAAAACAATGACAGTACAAGAGATTCGCAAACATTACTTCGAGTTTTTCGCTTCGAAACAACATCAGATTGTGCCTTCTGCACCAATGGTCGTAAAAAACGATCCAACACTGATGTTTACCAATGCCGGAATGAACCAGTTTAAAGATTATTTCTTAGGAAACGCGGTTCCAAAAAACCGAAGAGTCGCCAATTCTCAAAAATGTCTTCGTGTTTCTGGTAAACACAATGATTTGGAAGAGGTGGGTGTTGATACGTATCACCACACCATGTTCGAAATGTTGGGGAATTGGTCGTTTGGAGATTACTTCAAGGAAGAGGCTATTTCCTGGGCTTGGGAATTGTTGACGGAAGTTTATAAAATTCCCAAAGACCGTTTATACGTTACTGTTTTTGAAGGTGACGAAAAAGACGGCGTTCCAAAAGATCAGGAGTCTTACGATATCTGGAAGAGATTCATTGCTGAAGATAGAATTATCATGGCTTCCAAGAAAGACAATTTCTGGGAAATGGGTGATACAGGACCTTGTGGACCTTGTACAGAAATTCATGTGGATAATCGTCCTGCCGCGGAACGCGCAAAAGAAGACGGAAAGAAATACGTAAACGAAGATCATCCTCAGGTGATTGAAATTTGGAACAACGTATTCATGCAGTTCAACAGAAAAGCTGACGGTTCGTTGGAATCACTTCCTGCTACGCACGTAGATACAGGAATGGGATTGGAGCGTTTGGCAATGACATTGCAGGACAAAACGTCGAATTACGATATCGATTTATTCCAAACATTGATTCTTCATATGGAGAAGGTGAGTGGAAAGAAATATGGCGAGAACGAAGCTACGGATATTGCGTTGCGTGTAATCGCAGATCACGTTCGCGCTATCGCTTTCTCAATTGCTGACGGACAACTTCCTTCCAATACCGGAGCTGGATATGTGATTCGCCGCATTTTAAGAAGAGCTGTTCGCTACGGTTACCAAACACTTGGTTTGCAGGATTCTTTCCTTGCGGGATTGTCAAGAGTTCTTGGGCAAGTGATGGGTGATGCATTCACTGAATTGCGTTCTCAAGGCGATATCATCGAAAAGGTAATTCGTGAAGAAGAAAATAGCTTCTTTAAAACATTGGAGCAAGGATTGAAAAGAATGGATAACCTGATCGCACAAGTGCGTAAGTCTGGTGAAACGATTCTTCAAGGTCCGGCTGTATTTGAATTATACGATACGTTTGGTTTCCCAATCGATTTAACTTCTTTGATTGCAAGAGAGAACAATCTTCTTGTTGATGAAGACGGTTTTGATACTGAATTGCAGAAGCAAAAAGAACGTTCACGTGCTGCAACAAGCATTGAAACAGATGACTGGGTTGTTCTGAAAAAGGATTCGGAGGAAGAATTTGTTGGTTACGATCACCTTTCTACAACTGTAGAGCTTGTAAAGTACCGCAAGGTGAAACAAAAGCAACGCGAGTTTTATCAATTGGTGTTCAATTTGACGCCGTTCTATGCAGAAGGTGGTGGACAAGTTGGTGATACAGGAACTATTTCAAATGCAAACGAGACCATTCATATTTTCGATACAAAGAAAGAGAATGGATTGATTGTTCACATGGTGGAGGAAATGCCGTTGAAAGTAGAAGGTCAGTTTTCTGCAAAGGTTGATGTGGAACGCCGAAGATTATCTGCAAGCAATCACAGTGCTACACACTTGTTGCATCATGCGTTGAGAACGGTTCTTGGACCGCATGTTGAACAAAAAGGATCATTGGTAAGTCCTGATTATTTGCGTTTCGATTTCTCTCATTTCTCTAAAGTAACAGATGAGGAATTGGCGAAAATTGAAGCAATGGTAATTGAAGGAATCAGAGAAAATATCGCACTTGACGAAAGAAGAGAAGTTCCAATTGATGTTGCTCAGGAATTGGGTGCAATGGCACTTTTCGGAGAGAAATATGGAGATACGGTTCGTGTAATCAAGTTTGGAGATTCGATCGAACTTTGTGGAGGAACCCACGTTTCAAGTACAGGACAAATCGGTTTATTCCGTGTTCAGGCTGAAAGTGCTGTAGCTGCGGGAATTCGTCGTATTGAAGCAATTACAAATGATGCAGTTGAGTCTTTCTACAAATCGCAAACAGAAACGTTAGAAGGTTTGAACTCATTGTTGAAGAGCCCAAAAGACATTTCAAAAGCAGTTGAAGACTTGATTTCGAAGAACAACTCACTTCAAAAGCAAGTAGAAGCGTTTAAGAAAGCGCAGGCTAAATTGGTAAAGGCAGAATTGAAAACGAAGATCGAATCGAAAGGTGATTTCTCGTATTTCGATGCAATTGTTGATTTGGATGCAGGTTCCGTGAAAGATATTCTTTTCCAGTTGAAAGGTGAAGTTCCAAATCTTGTTGCTGTTGTTGGTTCCAAAGAAGAAGACAAGTGTGCTGTTAGTGTTCTTGTTGACGAAGCATTAGTTTCATCGAAAGGATGGAATGCGGGAAGCCTGGTGAAATCTGTTGCTGCTCACATCGAAGGTGGTGGTGGTGGACAAGCATTCTTTGCTACTGCAGGTGGTAAGAAAGCTGCGGGATTGGAAAATGCCATATCAGAAGTGAAAAAGCAGCTTCAATAAGTTTTATGAGTTCAAATAAACGTGTCCTGATCATTACGTATTACTGGCCGCCAAGTGGTGGAGCCGGTGTACAGCGATGGGTGCGATTTGTCTCACAGTTGCGTAACTTTGGTTGGGAACCTGTTTTGTGTATTCCGGAAGATCCGAAATACGTAGTTGAAGATCCATCATTGATAAATTCGCTTCCAGTCGATCTGGAAGTCATTCATACACCTTTGTGGGATCCGATTAGTTTTGTTTCCAAGTTGAGAGGTGCAAATAAAAAGGAGGGTAATCAGCTTAAACTGATGCAAAAACCTGCGAAAAATGATTGGAAAGCGAAGCTTCTATGGAAGATCCGTGGAAATTTTTTCATTCCCGATGCTAAAAAATTCTGGATCAAACCGAGTATAAAAAAGCTTTCTGTTTATTTGAAGGATCATCCTGTAGATGCCATCGTTTCAACAGGTCCGCCACATTCAGCACATTTAATTGCACTTGGATTGAAGTCTCAATTCAAGATTCCTTGGCTTGCAGATTTTCGGGATCCTTGGATCAGTATGGATTATTTGCAGGAAATGGGACTAGGGAAGAGCGCCTGGAAAAAACACGAGCGTTTGGAAAAGGATGTTATCACTAAAGCCGATGAGGTTGTTGTGGTTGGACGAACAATGCAGCTGGAATTCATGGAAAGGTATGGACGTGAATGTGACGTGATATATAACGGTTTCAATGTTTCTAACGCTGCCGAACCAAAGAAATATGAAATGGATTCTAAGTTTACGATTGTTCACATTGGAAATCTGCTTCGCGATAGAAATTGTAGAGACCTTTGGCAGGTAGTGAGCGAATTGATCAAAGAGAACGAAGATTTCAGATCGAAAATTCAATTGAAATTCATCGGAGAATTGGCGATAAATGTGCGAGAATCACTTACGGAATTTGGCTTGGACGAGTATTCAACATTTATTTCCTACATACCATTCGAAGAAACACAATCGCATTTGCATCAGGCGCAGGTATTGCTATTGCCCATTGATAGAATTTCGAACGCGGCTTTTGTGTTAACAGGTAAACTATTTGAATACATCAAATCCAAACGTCCTATCTTATTGCTTGGACCAAGCAATGGTGATGCTGCAGATATCGTAACTAGCTGTCAGTCGGGAATGGTTTGTGATTTCGATGATCTTCCCCAATTGAGAAAAACGGTATTGGAAATGTTTGATCGTTTCAATAAAGGAACCAATTTCATAGATCCTATTGATATCGATCGTTTTTCAACGCCAAAATTGACTGCTAAAATGGCTGAATTGCTGAGTAAGAATCTGCCTAAAGAAAATAACTAGACTATGCTAAAACTGGTAACTATAATTGGTGCCCGACCACAGATGATAAAAGCGGCAGCTATTTCAAGAGCAATTCGAACAGAATTTGCCGATCAGATAGAGGAGATTATTGTGCACACAGGTCAGCATTACGATGCAGCAATGTCGCAAGTGTTTTTTGATGAACTCGGAATTCCGAAGGAGAAATACAATCTTGGAATCGGGTCTGGAAGTCATGCAAGTCAAACTGCAAAAATGATGCTTGCCATTGAAGAAGTGTTGTTGGCTGAAAAACCAGATGCATTAATTCTTTATGGAGATACCAACTCTACACTTGCAGCTTGCTTAACAGCCGCAAAATTGTTCATTCCAATTGTGCACATCGAAGCTGGTGTTCGCGGTTACAATAAATATTTTCCGGAAGAAGTGAATCGTTTAATAACGGATCACCTTTCGTCTTTACTTTTTGTTCCTACAATTTCCGGAATGGAATCGTTGGAGAAAGAGAATGTGAAACACCATCCGGTAACAGATGATAAAACAGACTTTAATGCTCCCGGAGTTTATTTGACTGGAGACATTATGTACGACAACACGCTTTACTTCTCGCAGGTGAGTGATGATAAAAAAGACGAGATCCGTACAAAATACAATTTGCCGGAAACGTTTGTGTTGCTTACTATGCATCGTCCAAGTAACGTGGATGATTCAGCGAATTTACATTCGGTTTTGAAAGCGGTTGAGCAAATTTCAACGGAATATGGTGTTTCGTTCGTGTTTCCTGTTCACCCAAGAACCAAAGCAATTATTGAAAACGATAGTAAGCTTTTTGAATTGATTCAACGTTTACCGATTCAGCTAATTCCACCGGTTTCGTTCATTGAAATGATCTATTTGGAGAAAACGGCGTCGTTGATTATGACCGATTCAGGAGGAGTTCAGAAAGAAGCATACTTCTTGCAAAAACCTGCTGTTATTCTTTTAGACGAAACTCCCTGGGTTGAATTAATTGAATCCGGAAATGCCATTTTGACGGGCAACAGTACCGAAAAAATTTACTCAGCGTACAAAGAGTTATCGTCAAAACAGTTACATTTCAACCAGGATTTATATGGCGATGGAAAAGCTAGTGCATTTATCGTGACTAAGATCCTCAATCATTTCAAAGGATAAATATGTTTAACGATATTCAAAAAGTACTGATTTTAGCACCGCATCCTGATGATGCAGAATTTGGACTTGGAGGAACACTTTCTAAACTTATCAGCTTAGGAAAAGAAATTCATGTGGCAGTGTTTAGTGATTGTGAGAAATCAACACCTCAGGGTTTTGAACCAGGAATCATTGAACAGGAATTGTATGAAAGCATGGCTTTTTTTCGAATTCCGAAAGAGCGAGTGCATATGCACCGATTTGAAGTAAGAATATTTCCAGAATTACGTCAGGAGATTTTAGAGCGAATGATCGTTCTTCGTAAAGAAATTCAACCCGATCTGATCTTTTTGCCAAGTTCCAGTGATTTGCATCAGGATCACTCAACCATTCATCAGGAGGGCATCAGAGCATTTAAACATCAGAATATTTTAGGATATGAAATGCCCTGGAACAACTTTCAATTTCAGTCGTACATGTATGTGAAGCTGGATGAAGAGCATATCAATAGAAAAGTAGAAGGTATCAATATCTACAAATCACAGGCAAGTCGACCATATAGCGCAAACGATTTCGTTCGATCATTGGCAACCATTCGTGGTATTCAGATCAATACAGCTTTTGCAGAATCTTTTGAAGTCATCAGATACATTCAACACTAAGTTATGGTAGCTCTTCAAACCCTTGTAGATTTTCTGGTTTCTAAAAACCATCAATTGCTTCAGGAAGGTAATTTGAAAGCGAACGTAGAAATTCGTGGTCCACGAAATGGGGATGATGCTGTCGAAGGTCAACTTACATTCTTCAATACAAAAGCCGGAGAAAGCGTTTTTGAGAAAATTCAAAACTGTAAAGCTTCACTCATTATTTTGGATGCAGAATTGGATTTTTCAAGAGTAGAATTTCCGCATGCAGCTACAGTTGTGAAAGCTCATAATGCCAGAGCCGTGATAACAGAAGTAGGAAAATCGTTCTTTCTTTCTCAAGCTAAGATTGGAATTTCTGAAAAGGCGACTATTCATTCGTCGGTGGTTTTAGGGCAAAATTGCGCTGTTTCGTCAGGTGTAGTTATCGAAGAAAATGTACAAATTGGAAGCAACTGTATTCTTGAACCAAATGTTTACATCCAATCAAATGTGCGTATCGGGAATAATGTTCATATCAAGGCAAATACGGTAATTGGAGGCAATGGATTCGGCTATGTGAAAACAGATGCCGGGGAATATGAGCACATGCCTCATTTTGGATCGGTGATCATTGAAGACAATGTTCATATCGGCTCGAACACGTGTATTGATCGCGGATCGCTGAGTGATACAATTCTCAAAAGAGGTTGTAAGATCGATAACCTGGTACATATTGCTCACAATGTGATTATTGGAGAAAACGCTATGGTAATTGCAAATGCGATGGTTGCCGGAAGTGTAGAGATTGGCGCAAATAGTTGGATTGCTCCAAGTGCGTCCATTAAAAACGGGATTACCGTTGGTGAAAATTCGGTAGTTGGAATGGCCAGTTTGGTCTTAAAAACGGTTCCCGCAAATACTACGGTTGCTGGCGTTCCCGCAAAGCCTCTCGAGAAATAAAATCACACGTCTTTTTTTTAACAAACTGAACTAAATCTGCAAAGCATTGTATCTTGTTGCATAAAAACAGGGACATGTATAAATTCATTCTTATTCTCTTGGTTGCAATTGTAGGTTTTACGATAACCAGTATGGTGGAAATACCAAGTGCTAATGATAAGTTTAAATTCACCAATAAAAAAAGTGTTTCACCGTTTAGAATAGTTTCAACAGTTACGGATACAAAACTGTCTGTAAAGCAAAGTCAGGTAACCATTAACTTCAATTTTAGTAACGGACCTGTCGAAAATCAATTGGTTTACATGAGCATTAACGGCTTGTTGGAAAACATTGATTATACACCAGGAAAAGCCGTTACTTATGATCTGACTCCCGGAAAATATCTTTTCAAGATTTGGGGTGGACCTGGTTTTTTAGAAATATTTTCAGATTCAATAGAGTTTAAACCACAAACCAAAAGCGAAGCCTGGGTTGATATGATAACTACACCTCAGCAAGTGGTTGCTTATAAGCCGGTTCTTTATTTTCATTCGGATAAGCAAAGAGAATTTGATCTGGATGTAATTCCAAAAGGAGAATTCATTTTTACTTATCCATCCATTGAAAAAGGATGGAAAGGCAATATAAATACAGATGGAACTTTATCAGTTAACGGTAAAAACTATCCTTATCTCTTTTGGGAGGCAAAACAAGATTATCACTTCAAACCGTCAACAAATGGTTACCACCTAAAGAAAGACGAGTATATCGCATTCCTTGAAAAGAAATGTGATGAGCTGGGTTTTACAGCAACCGAAAGAACCGATTTCATAACCTTTTGGGGAATGAAAATGCAAAATCACGAAGAACTTTTTGTTCAGTTTTTATTCGACGATAGCTGTGACCAATTTGCAAAATTGAACTTTAAAGAACAACCCGAGGTGTTGAGACGAGTTTATATCTGTCTTTCTCCTTGGGATAATTATTTCAGACCATATTTAAAAGACGTTCTATTTGAATCCATGCCAAAATCGTCTTATTCTGTGTTAGAATGGGGTGGATATGAATTTAAAATAGAAGAAAACACATTTACAGCTAAAACAAATTAACATGAAAGTACTATTGAGTTTTGCGTTTGCTATTGTTTGTACAGCTCTTTTTGCAAGTAGTGCTGACGATAAAGGGGAGAGAAGAATCATGCCTTTTCGGATTATAAAAACCGAGATCGATTCTAAGTTGAGTTTAAAACAAAGTCGTATTTCAATTGGTTTTAATTTTGGATCAACAGAATTTTTGGAAGGACAAACCATTTACATGAGCATTAATGGTTTGTTGGAGAATGTGCAATATGTTCCAGATCAAAAAACCACCTTCGACTTAACTCCAGGAAAGTACGTTTTCAAAATTTGGGGTGGACCAGGTTATCAGGAAATTGTAACCGATTCAATGGTATTCAAACCACAAACGGTAAGTGATGCAGAGGCGCTGATGTATCAGACAGAGATGCAAATTGAAGTTCTCAAGCCTGTACTTTACTTTCATTCTGATATCGAACGAGAATTTAGTTTGAACGTCATTCCCACAAACGATTTCACTTTTACTTATCCAAGTATTGGAGATGGTTGGACAGGGAAAATTCATACCGACGGTTCGTTAACTGTTAACAATAAAAACTATCCGTATTTGTTTTGGGAAGCTGGACAGAAATATGCGTTCAAACCCTCAACGAACGGTTATCATTTGAAGAAGGAACAGTATGTTGCATTCCTTGAAAAGAAATGTGACGAGTTTGGGTTCAATTCTACGGAAAGAACCGACTTTATTACCTTCTGGGGAATGAAAATGCAGAACCATGAGGAGCTTTTTGTGCAGTTTATTTTTGACGAAAGTTGTGACCAGTTTGGAACATTGAATTTTGAAGAACAACCGGATGTGTTGAGAAGAGTTTATATGATGATCTCGCCATGGAATTCATACTTCTCGCCTTATTTAAAAGACATTCCTTTTGAAACCATGCCGAAAGCCAACTATTCTGTTTTAGAATGGGGTGGTTACGAATTCCAGATAGAAGAAAATGCATTCACCGCAAATTTGAAATAACATGAGATTATTACTGCTTATTAGTTTGTTGTCGCTAGGGTTACAATCTTACGCCGAAGAAGACGGAATAGAATTTCTTCCGTCTGGTCATTGGATTGTCAGCGATACTGTCAACAAAAATTTAAAACCAACGGAGGCGAAAGTTAAGTTTCGTATTCAGAATGGTGGATTCGTAAATCCAGATTTTACGGTTATTCTTAAAACTTCTGTAAATGGAGTTTGGAAAGATATGAAGGTAGATAAGGATGCCTCATTCAGCTATAAACTGGAGCCCGGAAAATACCGTTTCCAATTTTATGTCAACAATGCATTCCATGAAATGACCATTGAAGAAATCAATGTGCTGCCGCAGCATGATGTGTTGATTGAATTGAATTTTGCACCAAGTCGCAATAGCGGACCAGAGATTATTGTCGACAAACCTGTTATTTATCTTTCAAGCGATGTGCCCACCGATTTTTCAATCAATGTGAAGCCAAACGGGAAGTTTACGTTTACTTATCCAGAAATTCAAGCGGGTTGGAGTGGAACTTGTGATGCAACTGGACAAATTCAGATAGATGGAAAACAATACCCTTATTTGTTTTGGGAGTCGTCACAGGAATACAAGTTCAGACAAACTACGAATGGTTACCGAGTTAGTAAAACAGGCGTACTTTCTTTTTTGGAACAACGATGTGAGGAATTGGGTTTAAGTTCAACGGAAAAAACAGATTTTATTACCTATTGGGGACCACGAATGATGCAGTTTGATGAATTGTTTGTTCAGTTTCATTTGAATGAGGATTGCAATCAGTTCGCAACGATGGAAATTACACCTCACCCTGAAAATGTAAACAGGGTTTATATAGCCATTGCGGAATGGAATTCGTCGTTCGAACCTTTTCTTACTGGCAACACCTTGCCAAAAGTGAAAAGAGGCGGTTTTACTGTAGTAGAGTGGGGTGGATTTGAATTTAGTATGGGAAATTTAATAGTTTATAATCATTAAGAAAATGAAGACTTTTAATATAAAAAGCCAGTTGATCGGATGTGCCTCCATATTGTTGGTTTGTACCGTTTACGCTTCATGTGTTACGAATTCTAAAACACAACCGAATAACACGGAAGAAGAACAGAAGATGAAAATGCTTCCATACCGCATTCTGAACGACACATTGAATACCGTTCATACCCCGAATCAGGGAAGAGTTCGTTTTGTAGTTGATGTGGATTATTTCGGGGATGTACAATCTATTCCAACACTTAAAACTTCCGTGAATGGTGTTTGGAAAGAGAAAACAATTGATTCTAATCTGGGCTTTGAGTATTCAGTAGAACCTGGAAATTATCAGTTTCAATTTTACGCGGATGATGAAAAAATTGAAATTACTATTCCACGAATTGAAGTAAAAGCACAACATGACGTGACTGTTCGTTTGAGTTTTTTTCCAAAGATCAAGCCCGATAATAATCATATAAAACTTGAAAAACCGGTTATTTATGTTTACTCAGATGTAAATGTTCCTTTGGAAATTGGGATTAAACCGAAAGGCGAATTGGCATTCACATATCCTCAAACTACAGGTAAATGGAACGGAACTGCAACCAGCAATGGTTTCGATATCAATGGGAAGCACTATCCGTATTTGTTCTGGGAAGCCAAAATGGACATTTCAAAAAATCTGAAGTGGGGAAATGCTTCTTTTATTGCGAAAGATCAGGTGCTTTCTTATTTGGAGAAGGTTTGCGAAAAAGTCGGATTGAATGATACGGAGAGAACAGATCTTATTACCTATTGGGGGCCACGAATGATGCAGTACGAAAATATTCAGGTGTTGGCATTGACGGAAGATATTGACCAACTTTTTGGTGAATTATCTGTTTCAAATAATTCATTCATGACGGAACGTTTTTACGTGATTTTTAAAGAAGCTAACGGAAAAACAGAACATTGGAATTTGGATGAATTAAAACCGTTCAAAAGATCTCCAAAATTTATTCTAGAGTGGGGAGGTGCAGATGTCACTGTGATAACGGAAGGTGACCGAGCGGAGTCGAGATCATCTTTTTGAACTTTTTCCTTCCCGCTTTCAATGATGTTATTATCTTTAGTAAAAAATTAATTACTATGAAAAAATTTATATTACCACTTCTTGTGATGACCGTTGCATTGGGTTCATGTAATATGGCGAATGAAGACGATTACAAAAATCTTGCAACTGACATGTGTGATTGCGTAAATAAGAACGTAACTGGTTTATCACCTGAGGTTCGTGATATTTATGTGAAGTACGCTGAAGATCCAAATCAAATGCAGACAAAAATGCAAGAGTACTACATGAATCACATGGATGCTGCTGCGAAAGATATGGCTGTAATGGAAAAAGTTGGAGAGAATATTGACAACTGTGTATCTAAGTTAGAGAAGAAATACGAAAACTTGTATACAAGTGATGATAAGAAAGTAGTTGAAGACAAAATCGTTAAGATTTTGGAAACTGAAAAAGGTTGTGAGTTGACTCACGCTTTGTTCAAGATTGCTTCTCGCGAAGGAAAATAATAAATCATTAAAAATAGAAACGCCCCGCGGTCATCGAGCGAATTCGAGATGCGGGGCGTTTTTCATGAAATCAAATCCAAATCAATTTACACCAATAACAGCTATTGCAATAAGATGATAGCTTTTTATAGGGTGCGGACAATTACAAATAAAGCTGACGATTTGAGCTTCATTTTATATAAAATTCGTGATTTTACGAAATCACAAATTCCTTAAAAAAAATGCACAAATTCGTAAAATCACGAAATCACGAATTTTCTTAATTTCTAATAAAAATGGGATGAATCAGTTTACTTTCTTCTTGAAACCGTATATTCCACCAAACCAATCAACGATCTTTTTGAAGGGGAATCAGGAACATCCTTGATACAAGCCAATGCTTTTTCTTTGTAAGCCAGCATGTGTTTTTCGGCATAAGCAATACCTCCATTTGCAATAACAATTTCCATAGCCTGTTGAATGGCTTTCTTGTCTTCGTTTTTATGCTTAATGATGTGTTTCAGTAACTTTACATCTGCTTTTGGAGCATTGTTTAATGCATAAATAATTGGTAAGGTCAATTTTCGTTCACGGATATCGTTTCCGGATGGTTTTCCAATTTCGTCTGATGAACCAAAATCAAAAATATCGTCTTTCAACTGGAATGCTAATCCAACATATTCACCAAAAAGGCGCATGTTTTCAGCCATATCCTCTCTGTCGACAGATGCTGCTGCCGCTTCACAAACGGTTGCAATTAAGCTTGCGGTTTTCTGACGAATAACTTCAAAATAAATTTCTTCAGTGATGTCCAGTTTTCGGGCTTTTTCAATTTGCAAAAGTTCACCTTCACTCATTTCCCGAACTGCCTTGGCTACAATCTGCAAAGCACGGATATTGTCGCTTTCAATAGAGTGTAACAATACCTTCGATAACAAATAATCGCCAACAAGAACGGCAATTTTGTTCTTCCAAAGTGCATTTACTGAGAAAAAACCGCGACGTTCATTGGCATCGTCAACTACGTCATCGTGAACCAAAGAAGCGGTATGCAACAATTCCACCATCGAAGCAGCTTCATATGTTCTGTCGTTAATGTTTCCCAGCATTTTTGCCGAAAGAAACATAAACATAGGACGCATTTGTTTTCCTTTTCGTTTGATGATGTAATGTGTGATCTTGTCGAGAAGTGGCACTTTCGAACGCATCGATTCTTTGAAGCGGTCTTCAAAGATTTTCATTTCATCTTGTATAGGCTCTAATAGTTCCTTTACTGTCATCATCTGCAATGCGCTGATTTATACTTTTCGCCTCGGTGGACTCAGTATATTAAGTTCTTTCAAAATTACCTATTCAACTCCAATAAATTTATACCCAATGCAGGTTATTTCTGTAGAAAATTGATTTCTGATAAATTGATTTCATGAAATATTTGTTTAGCGAAAGTAAAATGTTAATTATTAATTGGTTATGAATTATTTCTGTTGTAGATGCATCAATATTTTTTTATATTTATAAGAGAATGGTTGAACGTTCTCAACCAAACTTTATCCTTTTCCATCCCGTAAATGCGGGAACCAACATAAAAGCAATGAATTGTTACCGCTATGGAGTTGAATAAAGCAGTATTTAGCAGTTTCCCTGAAATAAGAACCGATAGGTTAACACTTAGGGAAATAAAGATCACCGACGCCGCATCCATTTATAAAATGCGTTCAAGCGGAAGGATAAATCAGTTTATTGCACGGGAAAATATGCTTGCCTTAGATGATTCCATAGAATTGGTGCATAAAACCATGCAATTGTTCAAAAACAAGCAGGGTATCGGATGGGCAGGAGTTTTGCGCGATGGAAACGAAATCATCGGAACTTGCGGATTCAATTCGATTGATTTTGCGAATCTGAGAGCAGAAATTGGCGGCGAACTTTCAGTGGATTTTTGGGGAAAGCGCATTGCGGAGGAAGCCGTTTTGGCAATCATTGACTTTGGTTTCACTGTTCTTAATCTGCATACAATAGAAGCGAAGGTTTCACCGCAAAATCGAGGAGCTATTTACCTTCTTGAAAAATTGGGTTTTCAGAAAGAAGCGCATTACAAAGACAGGATTTTATTCAATGGTGAATTTCAGGATATGGCGGTTTATACTATAATTTCTAATTACAAATGACGAATTACAAATGACAAGTTAATTTGTAATTCGTCATTTGTAATTATTTCAGTACTCTTTGATCAATCAACTTATTCTTATTCGCTAATTGTCCGCAGGCTGCGTCAATGTCTTTTCCACGACTTCTTCTAACATTAACGATCAAGTTGCATTTCTCTTCCAGAAAACGCGCAAAATCATCAACTTTTTTTCTGTCGGCTTGCTGGTAAAGTCCATCATCGATTGGATTGTATTCAATGATATTGATCTTACAAGGAACAACTTTGGCAAATTCAGCCAATTCTCGGGCATCTTCCAATCCATCGTTGAAATCCTTGAAAATGATATACTCAAAAGTGACTCTCGAGCCTGTTTTTTCATGGAAATAGGCCAATGCTTCAGACAATGCTTCGATGTTGTTCGAATCGTTGATTTCCATAATCTGAGAACGCTTTTTGTCATTCGCAGCATGTAAGGAAAGTGCAAGATTGAATTTCACTTCATCATCGCCCAATTTCTTGATCATTTTTGCAATTCCGGCAGTTGAAACGGTAATGCGCTTTGGCGACATTCCCAAACCTTCTTCTGAGCAAAGAAAATGGACACTTTGAACCACGTTTTTGTAATTCAATAAAGGTTCGCCCATTCCCATATAAACGATATTCGTTAATGGCGTATTGTAATGATTTTCTGCCAGATTCTTCAGGAAAACAACTTGGTCAACAATTTCTCCTCCACTAAGGTTTCGAAGCATTTTCAGTCTTCCGGTTGCACAAAATGCACACGATAAACTGCAACCAACCTGAGATGAAATACAAGCGGTCATTCGTGTGTTACTTGGGATCAAAACACCTTCAACAACCTGCGTTTGTCCGCCAACACTAAATGCACATTTGATTGTTTTGTCAGAACTCACTTGTTTATCCGCAAGTTCAATTCTATCGATGTAATAATGCGCTTTTAATCCGTCAAGTAGTTTCTTTCCACAGTTGGTCATTTCGTCAAATGAACTGACATTCTTCTTCCACAACCACTCGTAAACCTGTTTTGCACGGAATACTGGTTCACCAATACTCTGAACAAATGCCTTGATTTCGTCTAATGTTAGACTTCTGATATTTATGAGACGTTCCACTAAAGTTCCTTGTAGTTGTTGTATAGTGAAACCAGAAAGTACTGACAACGTTTTAACTCTCTTGCGAAATCGCCTTCATTATACGTGTTGTCGGCAACCTGTTTTGATTCCATGTAATATGTCAGATTTCCTTTCGGAGTTACCCAGCCGTATCCACCAATAATGGAGTGAAATGCAAACTGTGGAACTTTCGGGTTCATCAAATCCTTACTCCACGGATATCTGCTGATATCACCATTCATTTGGTACAGAAGTGTGGCAGCAATGTCCGACTGAGAACCAATGGTCTTCATTCGTTTACCGCGGAATTCTTTTTTGATTGGTTCTCCGTAAAACAATAATGGAATATGATAAAACACTCCAAATCCTGGATTATCGACATCCGGTGTTGGATGTCCGTGGTCCGCAACAAATACAAACAAGGTGTTTTTGTACCACGGATATTTTTTACACTTCTTGATAAATTCACCTAAACAGTTATCTGCATAAACGAGTGAATTCATATAATCTGCCTGCTGACCAGTAAAATGTTTTCCTTTTCCTTTTGGCTGATCATATGGAGCATGAGTACTTCCTGTAAATGCACATTGTAGGAATGGTTCGCCGTGTTGATTGATTTCATCAAGTAAAAAACCGTATAGATCTCTATCGTAGAAATTCAGTTTTCCACGTGGAAGATTACTTGGGAAATCGCCTTCGTCTTTGATAACGTCAAATCCGTGATCAGTAAAATAACCACCGATATTTCCGTACTTCAAATCACCACTGAAAATATAGGAACTGTGATATCCCCAGCTTTCCAAATCCTCATTTAGGCAATGTATTTTTCGGTATTTATCAGGATGCATTGAAATCGAAACTTCAGGAACAGCAGGATTACCTGAGAAAATACTTGAGTTCCCAATTTCACTGGTTGTAGCCGTAGCGTATGTTTTTGTAAATAAAACACCCGATTTACTCAGTTTATCGAAATTTGGTGTCGCACCTTTTGTTTTACTCAGTGAACCAATAGCTTCAGCCGACCACCCTTCGAGAACAATGAATACCACATTTGGGCGTCTTTCTGAAAGAAAGATTTGATCATGTTCTTTCGGATAATTGTAAAGTTCTTTTACTTTCTCATCTGCCAGTTTACGATTCAGCTTTGGCATGTATGAATCAATGTTGCTGGTAAGATACGTCAGGAATTCCTTGGCAAAAAAGTAATTGGAATTTACCGCAATGTCGTTACTGACATTATGATCAAGATACATAGCTGCCGCAATGTTCAGCGGAATTTGCTGAAAACCACCGCGCAATCCGATAAATTGCATGCCAAGTCCAAGCGCTAATGTTGGAAGAATGGCAAGGTATTCCAATTTCTTCTTTGGTTGATGTAATTCTCTTTTCTTAAATAAAAGACGGTATAGCCATTGCATAAAGGCAATTTCAAGAAGAGCATACAAAGCAAACCAGAACATCATTGAATAATTCGCTGTTCGAACAACTTCATCCGGATTGGACAAGTGCATGAATACGCGAGAGTTCAATTTGTGATTCCATTCAGAATAAGCGACGATCTCTCCAGCCTGCACAGCTACTACAGCTCCCATTAAAATGAAGAAGAAGCTTTTATAGAGAAAATTGAATCCTTTCCAACTGAAATAATGAGCCAATGTTCTGAAAACGAATGGAACAGCAGAAAGTGCGGCCGCTGCGGCCAAATCTACGCGGAAAGAATAAATGAAAGTCATTAGCCACTCTCCAAAGGGAACATCGCTCAGTTTTTCAAAGTGATGCAAGGAAAATGCTAAGCGATGAAAATCGAAGCAAAGGATCCAAAACAACACCAATAAAAGTAAATCGCGAAACGGTCGAAACATTCTTTTTTTATTCTACAGCGCAAAATTAAGTCTTATTCTCGGTTAATGATTGTTTTTTGGGCTTTCTTTAGAAACAACAAGAAGTTCAAAAACATCAAAAGTTCAAAAGCTCAAGGTGGAATGACGGGTTAGCCTTGAATAGTTTCAGCATTTTGATTTCTTTAAACCTCTGAAGCGAACTGACATCGTCTGACAGCTTGTCTTGGTTGGCTGAATTGGCAAGAAAGTTGACTATAGCGAAGAAAAAATCGCATAAAATGTCAGAAAATAAAGAGCAAAACGAAGCCCTAAACGAAGAAAACGCAGTAAATGACCAGTCAAATCAAGAAGGTGTGACAGGAGAAACTGGTGATACTACTGACAATACGACAGAAAAGACTGAAGAAACTCCTGAAGATAAATTGGCGGCTATGAACGACAAGTACCTTCGTTTGTATTCGGAGTTTGATAATTATAGAAAGCGCACAAACAAAGAGAAGTTGGATTTGATCTCAACGGCAAGTGCCGGCGTATTAAAAGACATGCTTTCTGTTTTGGATGATTTTGAACGTGCAATGGCAAACAACGATAAAGTTGACGATATCAATGCCGTAAAAGAAGGTTTTCAGTTAATCTATAACAAATTGAAATCTGGTTTGGAGGCAAAAGGATTGAAACAAATGCAAGCAAAAGGCGAGGCTTTTGATCCGGAGTTACATGAAGCAATTGCTAATGTTCCTGCTCCTGAAGATAAATTGAAAGGAAAAGTTGTGGATGATGTGGAGCGCGGATATTACCTGAATGAAAAGGTAATTCGTTTCGCTAAAGTTGTAGTTGGACAATAATATAGATTTTAAGATCGCGGATTGCGAATTTCGGATTGAGCTTACTCAAAAACAATCCGAAATCTGAAATCTGAAATCAACTATCGGTATAAAATGGAGAAAAGAGATTTTTACGAAGTACTTGGAGTTGCAAAAAACGCATCTGAGGCTGAAATTAAGAAGGCCTACAGAAAAATGGCACTTAAATATCACCCTGATAAGAATCCGGGAGATAAAGAGTCTGAGGAAAAGTTTAAAGAAGCTGCTGAAGCGTACGAAGTACTTTCTGATGCAAATAAAAAAGCACGTTACGATCAATATGGTCACGCTGGCTTAGGCGGTGGTGCCGGAGGGTTTGGTGGTGGAATGAACATGGATGATATCTTCAATAATTTCGGAGATATTTTCGGTGGTGCATTCGGCGGCGGAAGCTTTGGTGGTGCCAGAGGTGGTTCCAGAGTTGTTCGTGGAACAAACCTGCGTGTTAAGATCAAATTGACGCTTGAGGAAATTGCTGAAGGTGTTACCAAAAAGATCAAGGTGAACAAATTGGTAAATGCCGACGGTGTTACCTATAAAAACTGTTCTACTTGTAACGGAACTGGTCGAATTACAAGAGTAACGCAAACGTTCTTAGGTGCTATGCAAACGCAGAGTGCTTGTAATGTTTGTCATGGAGCTGGTAAAATGATCGATCAAAAACCAGCGGATGCAGATGCTCAAGGTTTAAAACGACAAGAAGAAGTTATCGAAATAGAAATTCCGGCTGGAGTTGAAGAAGGAATGCAGTTAAGTGTTTCCGGAAAAGGAAATGCAGGACCATTCAACGGAATTCCCGGTGATTTGATTGTTCTGATTGAAGAACAACAACATGAAGAGTTGAGAAGAGATCAGGAGAACCTTCATTACGATGCTTTTGTGAATTTCGTTGATGCCGTTCTTGGTGAATCAATTGAGGTGCCGACGGTAAATGGTAAAGCAAAAATTAAGATCGAACCGGGAACTCAAAGTGGTAAAATGCTTCGTCTGAAAGGAAAAGGTTTGCCAGTTTTACAAGGTTACGGACATGGAGATCTTTTCGTTCATATTCATGTTTGGACGCCGAAAAAGGTATCTAAAGAAGAAAAGGAGATTCTGGAGAAATTGAGAAACAGTGACAATTTCAAACCAAATCCGGACGCAAATGAAAAAGGATTTTTCCAACGAATGAAAGACATGTTTCACTAGATCAATGGTTTAGGGAAAGTTTTAATAGGAAGCGAGGACGAAAGTTCTCGCTTTTTTATTTAATTCCGTTGTTTCCAATCTTGAGCCAATTAATGTTCAAATTTAGTTTCCGTGGTAAATAGTTGTGAAAAGTTCCTAAAAATTTAGTTCTAAGAAATCCAATGCGTGCATAATGGCGTATTTTTGCAGAAAATTTCAGATTCATTCATGTCGATTACAGCACAATTTCAGAAAATAAGCACACTTTTCATCGTACTTTCAACGGTTGTTTTAGCTTCTCAATCCCAAGCCCAATGTTTGATTACTTCAACCGCTGGCTATCAGGTAAGTGCCACAATTTGCCCGCAATCAATTGTGGTGAGTAGTACAGATTGTCCGAATGGATACAATTACAATGTCAACTTTACCTATAACATTCAAATGACAGGTGCAGTTCAGGAATTGTATACTTTACAAACGTTAATTGACTGTAATTCCGGGCAACAAAATGGCTATTATTCCTTACCAAAGTTGGGTGGGGCAGGAAATGCAGTCACTACTACAAATCCATTTATCAATACGGATGGTGCCGCTTACACATACACCACACATCCAAGTTGCACGCAAGCAACAGTAAATAACCTGCATTGTGTTTCTCTAAAGTTGATCATTCAGGGACCGGGAATTCCCTATCAGGTAATTGACTGCAATTGTTCAATTTTGGCTCTTCCAGTGGAATTCATCGGTTTTACTGGTGAAAGAAAATCGGAAGGAAACTTGTTGACTTGGTCTACAGCATCTGAAAACAGAAATGCATATTTCTCTCTTGAAACATCAACAAATGGTCAAGATTGGAAGAAATTCAAAGACATTCCTTCAGGAGGTAATTCTGTAAAACAGCAAGATTATTCGTTTCTCGATGAAGTGAATGTTGATGAATCAACGTATTATAAATTGAGTCAAACCGATTTGGATGGAACGAGAAACGAATTGGCAATTGTTTACATCAAGCAAGCCACGGAAGGAATTGTAGTTTTTCCAAATCCGTCTGTGAACAATGAAATGAATGTTCAAGTTGGAGAAGAAGTTAAAGGAGATTTGACTTTTGTTTTGATAAACGATTTGGGGCAAATTGCACAAGAGTGGAGCGTTGAAGAATCTGCTTACAAAGCAAACAGAATTGTTTCATTAGAAAGTCATGCAGCAAAAGGAGTTTACCAATTGCTTACCCGAAAGAATCAGGAAATTATCGCAAGAACGCGTGTAGTAGTGGAGTAGATCCAAGTACATTTTTAAAACATTGCTTACATGATTTTATCTGCGAAAATCAGCGTTATTCGCATGTTTTTTATGATGGCTTGCAGATTTCACAAATTAGCGTAGATTTTTTGAACTTCATACCCGAAAAACGCTGAGACTTCTTAGTTTTACTAGATGAAGCATTTTCTGGCACCAAAGGAAACGAAATCAGGCTGGTATTGGTACGTTGTAAGTATCGTTTTTGTACTTGTAGGTTTAACAACTTTTTCAACTTCAATTCTCTGGTTCATCTATTCTTCCAAAGGAGAGATTAAAGCGGATACAAAAGCAGAAACGTTGATAGCTCAATTCAGCAATAATCAGCAGTTTGTGATCAATATGATTCCATTTGTAATTGGATTTCTATTGCTCATTTATGCTGCTCGGGTTATTCATAGAAGAACATTTTTGTCCTTTATAACCACACGACCTCAACTTGATTTAAAAAGAATCGTGGTTGGTTTTTTACTTTGGTTTATCATTACGGTTGTACTGTTTTCTGTGGAATTGGCGCAAGGAGCAACACAATATCAGTGGAATCTGGAATGGAATGATTTTCTAATCTTACTGGCTTTAGCAATCGCAATTACACCCATTCAAACCGGTTTCGAGGAGATCTTAATTCGTGGATTTGGAATGCAGTTGTTTGCCCGTTTCGTGAGAATACCAATAATTGTGATTCTTATGAGTGCTGGTAGTTTTACTGTTCTCCATTTAGGTAATCCGGAAGTTGATGCCATGGGTTATGTAGCGCTGTCTTACTACATTTTATCTGGAATTCTCACAGCCTTTATTGCCGTTATGGATGACGGATTGGAGCTTTCCTGGGGATTCCATATCGCAAATAACCTATTTGCAATACTAATCGTTACGAGTAATACGAGTGCTTTGAGAACAGATGCACTGTATTTGGATACTTCAGCCCAGCAAGCAATTGGGTGGGAAATGCTGGTTGTACCTTTTTTATTTTTTCCGTTATTTGTTTTCATTCTTTCAAGAATCTATCGTTGGAAGAATTGGAAGGGGAAACTTTTCGGTACTTTAGAAACAAATCATAAAGCAGAGGAGCAGGAGTAGTATGCTTGAACTAACAAATATTACAAAGAGATACAATAGGAAACTTGCTATTGAAGACATCTCTCTTCATCTAAAGCAAGGTGAGATCTTTGGTTTACTTGGGCCGAATGGTGCGGGTAAAACAACTATAATCCGTATCATCAATAGAATCGTAGAACAGGATAGTGGATCCGTTCGTTTCAAAGGAAATTTAATGCAGCAACGCGATTTGGGCTATGTTGGTTATTTGCCTGAAGAACGCGGATTATATAAAAATATGACGGTTGAGGCTCATGCACGTTTTCTTGGAAGCTTGCGTGGAATGTCGAAAAAGGAATGCGATACGGCACTCGATTATTGGCTCGAGCGTTTTCAAATTCAGTCGTGGAGAAAACAGCGTATTGAAGAGCTTTCGAAAGGAATGGCGCAAAAAGTGCAATTTATTTGTGCTGTTCTTCATGAACCGGATTTATTGATCCTTGATGAGCCTTTTTCAGGTTTCGACCCTGTAAATGTGGAATTGATCAAGCAAGAGCTGCTTGAGATGAAGCACAAAGGCAAAACCATCTTGATTTCTACGCATAATATGCGTTCTGTGGAAGAAATTTGTGATCGTGTTGCGTTGATACATGAATCAAGAAAAGTATTGGAGGGAACGGTTTCTGAACTTCAGGAAAAAACCAAAGAAGGTGAGTATGC
>CBFGNV010000052.1:0-28918 GCA_965650275.1 uncultured Fluviicola sp.
CAACTCAACGTTCGGGTTGAAGTTTAAGGACAATTGGTTTTATACTGCAACTGCCGGATTTAAAACGCAAAGTTTGGATGGTTTTGCCTTTCCGAATGATTCTGTTCCAATTTCAAGATGGCTGGCACCAGCTTACATTAATGTTTCAATAGGTATTGAGTACGCCCCAAGTGCAGCTTTTAATATGTACCTTTCGCCATTGGCAGGAAAGATTACATTAGTCAAAGATGAAGTCCTTGCAAATGCCGGGGCCTTTGGAGTGGACAAGGCAGAATACGATGGTTTAGGAAATGTGATTACGAAAGGAAAACAGGTGCGTTATGAGTTTGGTTCGTTTCTTCGCCTTAAATTTCAGAAAGAGATCTTTAAGAATATTGAAATGAAGACAAAAGCGGAGTTTTTCTCGAATTACCTGAATAATCCACAAAATGTTGACGTCAACCTTGAGAACATTTTTGCATTCAAAGTTAATGAATGGTTTTCTGCAAGTTTGCAATGGAATATGATATACGACGACGATATTAAATCCGTTGACCGCGACGGAAATGTTGGTCCTAGATTGCAGTTTAAATCCGTACTTGGATTGGGAATTGCTTATACCTTAACGAATAAATAAAAATGACATTTTTCTCAGATTTTTCTTTGTGGTGGCTTGTTCCGTTTGCGATTGTTGCATTCGGATTGTCATACTATTACTACTATAAATCAGCACAGCGAACAACCTGGGAAAAGAAAGAGCTTCGAATTTTATACCTATTGCGCTCTGCTGGATTGTTTCTTGTATTGGTTCTACTCTTGGGATTGATTTGGGAAACCTTGACGTATCGACAAGAAAAACCGCTTTTGGTGACGATGATAGATGAATCGTCTTCAATGATGAATTATAAGGATAGTGCAAAAGTGCGAAAAGATGTTGATGGATTTAAGAACGCGCTCGAAGAACGTTTTGGAGATCGATTTGATTTGAAATTCCTGAGTTTAGGAGAAAAAACAAGAGCATATACCAAAACAGAATTTAACGATAAGAAAACCAATCTTGCTGGTGGATTTGAATACCTGCATGATGTTTATTTCAATAGAAATTTAGGTGGCGTAGTTCTGATCTCTGACGGAAACTTCAATGAAGCTGCGCATCCGATGTACGCCGCTGACCGATTACAATTTACTCCTGTTTTTTCGCTTGGGGTTGGAGATACAATTACTAAAAAGGATTTATCACTGAAATCTGTTTTTACAAATGAAGTCGCTTTTGTCAACAATACATTTCCGATCGAAGCACTTGTTGATGCACATAAATTTCCGGGAACGACAATAGTTGTTTCTCTGCTTCAGAATGAGAAATCAATCCAACGAAAAACGGTTGCAACTGCAAATTCAGCCTTCGACCAGCAACGTGTGGTTTTTGAAGTGGATGCGAAGAACAAAGGTTATCAGCGTTATACAGTAATGGTTGAGCACAAAAAGGGAGAATTTACCTTTGAAAACAACCAGCAAAATTGCTACATAGAAATTGTAGATACAAAAGCGAATATTCTGTTTTTAGCAGATGCCCCACATCCTGATATCGCAGCATTACGTTCGGTTTTGGAATTGGATAAGCGCGCCGTTATTGAAACCCAGTTTTCGAATAATTATACCCTGAAACCAGTGTTACCAAGTATGGTGGTTTGGTATGAAAACGGTACAAAGCCAAATGCAGCATTATTCCAATCTTTGAAAGAAAAAGGTGTTCCTGTTTGGTTGATCGTTGGTCCAACTTGTTCTTCAAATGTTTTGAGTCAGTATGGTTTGAATTTCAAGTTCAATAGTTCCGGACAACAAGACGATGTTTACCCTTCTGTTTCTTCTGGATTTAATGCATTTGAATTTACGGATGATTGTAAGTCCATGTTCAAAACTGCTGCACCATTAAAAGCGAAGTTTGGAAGTGTTTCGGTTCCGTCGGATGCAGAAGTGATTCTGACACAACGCGTGGGTTCAGTAGAAAAGAAAGATCCATTGTTGTTAATGTTGAATGGACGAAAAGCAAAAATTGCAGTCACTTTAGGTGAAGGTGTTTGGCGTTGGAAAATGAAGGAGTTCATGATGAAGAAATCGAATGCCGGATTCGAGGAATTTGTAAACAAGATTTCACTTTATCTTACGATCAAACAAAATTCTGATCCTTTCAGAGTCACTTTCCCAAAACGATTCCTTGTTACGGAAGATATTGAAGCAAAAGCTGAGTTTTACAGCGAGGCCATGGAATTGATCACAAGTCCAGAGATCGATATTCAGGTAACAAAAGTGGGAGGGAAGTCTGAAAAAGTGAATTTCTCACCTGTAACTAATTTCTACAAAGCAAATCTTGGACAATTGTCGCCTGGAGAATACAAATGGACAGCAAAAGCGAAATATAAAGGAAAGGTTTCAACCAAAAACGGAAGTTTTGTTGTGGAAGATATTGCTTTGGAGCGCTTGACAAATAGAGCTGATTTTGGTGTGCTACAACAACTTTCAAAGCAAAGTGAAGGGAATTTCTATACGCTTTCGAATTATGAGAAGTTGTTGAATACCCTGGAGAATAGAAGCGATATTGCTACCATGCAGTACGAAGATTCTGGCTACACTTCAATTATCGATTGGTGGTGGTATTTTGCACTGTTGATTGTAATCTTCGGGACAGAATGGTTCTTGAGAAGACGCTGGGGGGCTTATTAAAACCACATAGGAACATAGGTCACATAGTTTACTTATAATCAGATTTATAAACTATGTGACTATGTTTTAACTATTGAGTTCTATGTGTTTCAAAAAAAAGCGATCACCAAAACTGATAACCGCTTTTCTACTATTGTTTTAACGAATGCTTATTTCTTCATTGTGTTCTGGGCCATCATCTGTTTCATGGTTTTATCCATTCCTTCAGTCGATCCGTCTAAGAAAATAACATTTCCAGTTCCTTTTTCAGCAAATTCTTTTACTGCTTCTGTCCACATAGAGAATAAGATCAAAGATGTGTCCAGGTTCGCAGATTTCATTTGCTCAGCAGCTTCTGTCATACCGCGAGCAACTTCTTCACGGAACAAAGCAATACCTTGTCCTTTCAATTGTGCGGCTTCTTTCTCTGCTTGTGCGGCAATTTTAATTGCGTTTCCTTCAGCTTCAGCACCTTTTGTTCTGGTAATCAATAAGGCTTGACCTTCGTTTTCTGCAGCAGCTTTTAAGTTGTTTGAAGCCACCACTTTCGCCATTGAGCTAGTGATTTCAGAATCAAAGGTGATGTCGTTTAACTGTAAATCGATCAAATGGAATCCCCAAGTCTCTAATGTTGTGTCTAAGCTGTCTTTTACATCGGCAACAATTTCTCCGCGAAGTAAAAGGATTTCAGCTTGTTTTTTTGTAGCTACGTAACCACGAACTGAACCTTCAATAGTACGAACTAATGCCTGCGAGAAATTTCGGGCATCAACGAATTTAAAGGCCACATTCTTAATCGTTTCTTCCTGGTTGTCTAGTACGGCATATACCAACATGGCTTTGAAATAAACATTGGCCTGGTCTTGTGTAATTGCCTGGAATTCCATTTCGTAAGCACGGTTCTGAATAGAAACTTTGCTATGTACTTTTTCAAAGAAAGGAATTCTTAAACTAAGTCCAGGATGCAAAATTCTGCGGTACTTACCAAATAAAGTAATAACCCCAATTGTTCCTTGTTGAACGGTAATGAAGCTGAGAAGAAGGAGCAAGACACCTGCGCCAATTCCTACGAGTAAAGGTATATTCATAATTAAGTTTTGAGTTAATGTAAATGTAGTTAAAAAGACGTTAGACAAAAGACTCTGGACAAAAGACCAGCAATTGACATTTGAGGATTGCTTTTTTTGACTTTTCTACTGTTAAATTTTTCAACTGAATTACAATATTTTGAAATGAATATCGTTTTGGAAGAAATGTCTTAAAATGCCTATGATAAAAAAATACTCGAAAAACGCGCAACAAGAGGTTGCAAATCCATCTTTGGCTGTCATTAATCAAATTTTGAACTACAGCAAATCGTTGGAAGTTAAAAAACTAAAGCATACAAAAGTGCTTGTTCAATTGAACTAGAATTTACTTAACACTTTGTAAAGCTATCTGGAAACGGGTAGCTTTTTTTGTTGTCTACAACAGAGAATAGCATTGTAAATTAAACCACAGAGAAAATGAGTACACAGAGTAGGAGTAACCCCTGAGTTCTCATTTTCTCTGTGGTTATTATCAAATACCGATTCTTGATTTTTTTGAGTAAAAACAGAAAAAAGGCTGAATCTTGCGAAACAGCCTTCTATTTTCTTTAAATAGAACTCTTATTCAGTAATCACTAATTTTTCTGTTGATCGCAAATTGTTGTCTTCAACTACATTAACCAAATACGTTCCCGGAGAATAGTTTCCAACTTGAAGTTCAACCATTTCTGAGCCCGCTTTTAATTTCGTGCTGAACACAATACGACCTGATAAGTCAGTAACATTTAACTCTCCTGTTGTAGAGGTATGAACTGAAATACTAACTAGATCTGTTGCAGGGTTTGGCGACAAGGTCAATTGAATTTGTTTGTTCTCCTGAATGGCAGCCACAGCAGCACTCATATCCGGTGCTTTGTGATCTTCTACAAACACCCACTCACCACTTTTTTGGTAAATCAATGTGTATGAAACCTGAGCCCACGTGCAATTGGTAGACCATACACCACGTGTAATACGGTAGCTGGTATTGTACTTGAACATTCCGTTTGCAGGTGAACATGAGTTAGAAGTTGTTTGTGTCAATCCGTTGAAACCAGAGAATGTAGTAGGAGCACCGTTTCCTGTCCACCAACAAGGGGCAACAGTTGAAACATTACTATTTGTTGAGTAAACCGGGGTTCCGGAACTGTTCAGTTCTTCGATCAACCACATATAACCAAAACCTGAAGGATGTCCGGATGTAACCAACGGACTAGCCGTTATCTGCAGGTATGAAGAATTAGAAGGATTTGTTGTGATAGCGAAAGCCGGATCGTTGTTTTCAACTGTAACGGTCCATTGCGCTGATGCAGAACATCCGGTGATATTGTCGGTAACGGTAACAAGATAAGTTGTCGTAACCGATGGACTTGCCACAACTCCTGCCATAGGTCCGTTGTAAATACTAGGTCCAGCAGGTGTAATTGGTGTCCAGTTTAGTGTGTAGTTAACAGGATTCCCTGAATTCAATGTTGCATTCAATGTTGCTTGTTCACCAGTACAAATTCTGCTTGTGCTTCCTTTTAATTTAAAGCTTGGAGGACAATTTACGTAAATGATCTTTGTTGTTTCTGTCCAGTTGGTGTAAGCGTTTTGAACCGCTAATTTGATTCTGTAGTATTTTCCGCATGTCATAGTTGGACCACCACTTGAAGCTGAAGGAATATTCAATACTCCCGGAGTTCCTGTTGCCCAAGGACTCCACCATTCTGTTGCTCCTGAAGCTGGTGTTCCGAATTGATCCGATTCAACTACGGTCCAAACGTTATTTGTAATTGAACAACCGTTGGTTACAGCTCCAGTAAAACTCATTGTCGCACCTTGACAAAAAGAATTTGCTCCTGTAATTGCCAATGTTGGCGTACAAATGATCTCTAATTTGAAATCGTCTAATTGAATAGATCCATTGATGTAAGAATTAGAAACAGATGATGTCATCCATTGTCTTAACCACAATTGTGAAAAGTTTGCCGTAGCAGTGAAAGTTTGGGTATTAACTGTCCAGCCTTGACCATTAAACGACATGTTTGGTAATTGTTGACTTCCTGAAGGAATTGCTGGTGTAGCTTCCTGAGGCGCACCCAAACCACCAGATTGATTAACCATTCCATTTGTCAAAATCCATTTTGCAGTATATGTTTGTGTTGCAGGATTTGCGCCAGATCCACCTTTCACTGCGTAAGAAATTTTGTACGTTGTACCCGCTTGAAACGAATAGTTCAATGCAATGCCTTCTGAACGTTCTGCAGGTGTATACAATGCAGGATTCCAGTTAGCATAGGCGTTCACAAATCTGCTTCCCTGGTAAGCTGTTCCAAGTCCTGAAGGAGAATTGTTGTCGGGAGTTCCTGAAGTGGAGATCCAGTTTGGAATACATCCCAGGTAAAAAGAGTTGTAATAGTTACTACAAGATTGCTCAAAGCTTTCGCTGACAACCACCTGACTCCAGCTCGCATTTCCGAGCGGAAGTAATAAAGCCAATGTAAACAAGGCTTTTTTCAACGTTGTAAATACTTTCATAATTGTGAATTGTTTAGTCATTTGAGCGCAAGTTTACGCTGACTAATTCACGTGAAAGGTGGTCTTTTTATGTGTGGTGAGAAACAAACCATTTGTGGTCAGATCGGTTTGAGGAACGGTAAGCGGATCTTTTTTCTTCGAGCAAAGTGATCATCAAAATTGCTAGTGCACGAGTAATTAGTGTTGCATGCAATCCAGAAATTCGTCTTTCTTCCGGCGGGAAACTTCTACCAGTGTTCCGTCGTTGAGTTCTACCGAAAAACCATCATTTCGAACAAATTTCTTGACACAATCGAGATTGATGATGTGTGATTTGTGGCAGCGAAAGAAACGGTCTGCTGGCAATAAGCGCTCAAATTCTTTCATGTGTTTCGATACTACATGACGTTCCGAATTCTGGGTATAAAACGTGGTGTAACTGCCATCCGACTCAATTCTCAGGATATCCGAGAAACTCAGAAAAACGTAACCATCCTTCATTGGTAATGCCAGCTTTTCGCGTGAAGCATCGGTTTTTAATTCAGTGAAATTATCGCTGCGTGAAGATTCGCTTTCAGCTATTCTCGATACAGCCTCAACCAATTCGTCGATTTCAATCGGTTTAAGTAAATAGTCGAATGCCTGTGCCTTTATTGCCTGAATTGCGTACTGATCGTAAGCGGTGATCAGAATTACCTTAAATGTGTAGGAATCGAAGCGCTTTAACAATTCAAATCCGTTGCCATTGGGCATTTCAATGTCAAGAAAAAGCAGATCAACATCCTGATGCTTACGTAATAATTCTTCGCCTTTATTAATGTTATCCGCTACTGCAATAACATTAATTTGTGGACAAAACAGTTTCAATAATTGTCCAAGATTTTCCTGCGCTTTTACTTCGTCGTCGATAATTATTGCTTTCATGGTATGGGTATAAATAGTTCAACTTTGGTTCCGCTTGGTGATCCGTTTTCATCGTACAGATCAGTAATTGTTTCTGAAACCGTATATTGGTAGAGGCTGTTGATTACCTGTAGTCGTTCATGTGTCAATCGGCTTCCGAAAGAAGTATGTCCTTCATTTTTATTCAATGCCGCGGCCGCTCGTCCAATTCCATTGTCGGTTATGGAGCATTTCAGGTGTTTGTCTATACGACTAAGATGAATGATAATATTTCCCTTTTTATCAGAAGGAAGAATGCCGTGCTTGATACTGTTCTCAATGAAAGGCTGAATGAGCATGGAAGGTATCTCAATCTTTCCGATGTCAATGTTTGGATCAACTTTTATAGAATAATCAAATCGTTTTTCAAAGCGCATCGTTTCCAGTTCAAGATAGAGTTCCAGACTTTTCAATTCCTCACCAACAGGAATGTATTCTTTTTCAGAATTGCTTAGTATTAACCTGATTAGTCGTGAAAACGTAGTTAGATAGCGGTAAGCTGATTCTACATCAGCATGAAGAATGTAATGCTGAATAGAGTTAATCACATTAAACGTAAAGTGTGGATTCATTTGAGCACGAAGTGCTTTTAGCTTCAGACTTGTCAACTGTTTGTTCAACTCGTTTTCGCGGATCTGTTTTTTACGTTGCAAACTAAACCAGTAACGAACAATAAATGTGGAAACTGCGATTCCGAATAAAAGAACAAGCGCTATGAACCACCATGTTGTCCAAAATGGAGCTGTGATGTAAAATTGGTAACGAATAGAAGGACCCCAGCATCCCTGGTCGTTTTGGGCAGAAAGAATAAGCGTGTAATCGTTTGGCGGTAAAGTGGTAAACTGTAACTCACGGTTATCTGTATACAACCATGTTTCACTCAAGCCTCTCATTTTATAGCGGTACCGGGTTTTGCCGCTGTTCCGAAATGTTATTCCTGTGAAACGAACTTCGAGATTATTTCTGGAATGGTCTAGATGGTAAGCTTTTTTCAGTGGAACTGTTTGCTGATTGATTTTTAATTCAGAGAGTTCGACTTGAATCGGTGATGAGCGTTGATTCGAGTAGTTAAAGTTGAAAAAGGAAACTCCTTCCGGCGACGCCACATAAATTTGGTTTCCAACAACAGTAACATCCCTTAATTCATTAGAAGCTAAGCCATCACTAACCGTTAAGCGTCGCAAAGCATAAGTTTTCGGGTTGTTGTTCTTTATTGAAATAACACTCAATCCTTTGTCTGTAGCGGCTAGCAGGGTAGAACCCTTGATAAAAAGTTTGTAAACGTTGTCTCCTGTTAAACCGTCTTTTTCACTGATCTGAATAACTTTCCCATTTTTGTAGAAAATAATTCCCAGTCCTTTTGTTGCTGCTACCAACCAATTGTTCGGTAAAAACGCAAGATCCATTATCCTGTTCTGTAACAAAGGTGACGCCTTTCCTAAATAGGTGGATTTATCTGTGTTCGGGTCGATTTTCCACAAGCCATCAATTGCGCCAATGTACAATTCGTCAGCGAAAGGTGATTTTTCAATGGCATTGATCCACACATGTTTGTCGTTCGGGAATAATTCTGAAATCTCATTTGTACGGGTATTGTATTTCGTTATACAGTTCATCCGTGTAAGCCATACAACCCCTTTCGGATCGTAATAAAGGTCGTTGAATGTTGTACAGTAGTCATTTTTTACGCGGTTATCACCAAATCGAAAAGTATTGAGATGACCATACACCCAAAGTTCGTTCAACTGAGGAATGAAACGAATATTTGCCAATTCGTTGGTTGATCCAGGTAAAAAATTACCATTGAAAATCGAGATGTTCTTTCCGGTTAACGTATGGATGTATCCGTTTTTGGATGCAACAAATAATTGCTTGCCGTTAGTAGCGATTTGCGTAATGTTGTTTCCCATTAAACCGCAGCCTGAATCGTAATTGAGGATCTTTTTGGTAGGCGAGTAGAAGACTCCGTTTCCATAAGTAGTGAACCAAAATCCGCCCTCGTGATCCTGGAAAATACTTGTAATCGAATTTCCTTTCAGGAAACGCTCCGGTTTGCTTTTTATTCCATTTGTAAATCGGTAAATACCTTCCTGATAAGTACCGATCCAGATTTCCTGATCTTTGTCTTCGTAAAGACAAGTAACTGGTCCCTGAAAGTGAAGCGTTTCAAACTTTCCGCCTTTTTTTAGTACAATCACATCGTTGCCAACAGAAAGTAACTTGTTGCCGTTATGAAGCGAGATAATGTTTCTTGGAGCAATGGATTCCATTTGTTTTTTTGGAACGAACCAGTTGAGCGTTTGCTTTTTTGTAAATAGACGGATACGTTCTCCGAAAAAGAAAATGTTAGAGGAAAAAGCAAGGTGCTTCTCTTTTTGATAGATTTTCAAACTTCCTTTTTTCAATGGATGATGAATGATCTTCCCCTTGCTGTTAATGCTGTAAACGCCATCGTCCTGAACTCCCAAATGAACTGTTCCCGATTTGTCTACATAAAATGTTGTTTTGTTTGAGCTCTTTAAACGTTTTTGAAGTTTTCCGTTATACTTGAAAGGATGAATCTTTCCATTGAAATAGTATCCGATTTTACATGACATCGTAACGAACCACATTCGTCCTTTCTCATCTTCGCACAATTCAAAAACGGTGTTGTCGGGTAAACCGTCTTTAACGGAGTAATTCTCAAACTCATAACCGTTGAACCTGGAGATCCCGTTACCTGTAGCAAACCATACAAAACCATTTCGGGCCTGCTTTACCTGATAAACTTCCGAGCTGGGAATTCCATCGCTAACCGTATAATTTCTGAAAAACGGGTGCGGATCCTGACTGAATGCTATGTTTGTAAATCCTATTAGTATTCCAAGTAAATAGTGTTTCAATCTGTGCTAGTTTGTGCTAAATTAACGAGACTTGTTAAGAAAGTGTTGGTGAAGACAGAATAAATAATCAAGGTTTAACAGTTAAGTTGAAATAATTATTTTATAACATATTGAATTGCAGTTTATTATGTTGTTTCATTCAATGAGACTCTTTAGCTAAATAGTACAGGAAATAAAAAAGGCTGAATCTTTCGAAACAGCCTTCCTCTTTAGTTATCAGTGTCTACCAAATCTTGGCAACCTTTCCTTCCGGATTTCTCATTTTATCACCTTCTTTCACATCGAAAGCAGCGAAGAATTCAGGACAATTCATCAGTGGTCCGTTTACTCTGAACATTCCTGGTGAATGCGGATCTGTTGCAATTCTGTTTTTCAATTCTGCTTCTGTATAGTTGATCTTCCACAATTGTGCGTAAGAAATAAAGAAACGTTGAGCAGGAGTGTAGCCGTTTACTTTTTTACCTGATTTGAATTCTTCAGTCATTGAGTAAGCATAGTAAGCCATTGTCAATCCTCCTAAATCAGCAATGTTTTCACCCATTGTCAAATTTGGATTCACACAGTGACCATCCAGCGGACAAAATCCACCAAATGTTTCTCCTAGAATTTTTGTACGTTCTTCAAACAAGGTTTTGTCGGATTCTTTCCACCAGTCAGCGAACGTTCCATCAGCTGAGAATTTAGAACCTTCGTCATCAAATCCGTGAGTAAACTCATGACCGATAACCATTCCAATTCTTCCGTAATTCACGGCGTCTTCTGCATTTTCATCGAAGAAAGGAGGTTGCATAATTCCAGCCGGGAAAGCAATCTCGTTTAATAATGGATGGTAATATGCATTCACCATGTGTGCAGGCATTCCCCATTCCTTTTTGTCAACTGGTTTATACAATTCAGAGAAGTTCTTCTTTGTTGCATAAAGTGCAATATTGTCCAGATTTTCAATGTAAGTTTCTGAAGTAATGCTCAACATTGTCAGGTCTTTCCATTCGCTTGGACAAACCAGTTTTCTTCCAATGGAATTCAATTTGTTCAAAGCTTCTTTTTTCGTGTCAGCCGACATCCAGTCCAATGTTTCCAAACGATTTCTGTACGCGGTCAACAGGTTGTCAACCATTGTATTTACCTTTACTTTTGCACTTTCGGAAAACGTTTTGTTTACGAAAATCTTACCTAAGATCTCTCCAAGAACAGAACCAGTTAAGTTGTCGATTGCTCTTTCTTCGATTGGTTTCATTTCCTTTTTTCCTGAAAGTGTCCCCTGGTAAAAACTGAAATTCAACTTCACCCAATCTTCACTTAACGCATCTGCGTAAGTATTCAAGGTGCACCAACGAAGGTAAAGGATCCAAGTATCCATAGAAGTCTTTTTGAACATGGTGTTTAACGTCTTCAAATACTCAGGCTGACCAACAACGATCGTATCAAATGACTGACTTCCAACACTTGAAAAATACAACTCCATATCAGCCTGATCTAATGATTTAAGAAAATCTTTGTAGGCTGTTTTATTGTATGTTTTCTCAGGACTTCTAAGCTCTTCAGGAGCCATCATTCCGCTGGCCAAATCGTTTTCAAAAGCGAATATTTTTTTAGCAGCTTCAGCAGCGTAAGCCTCGTTATTACCAGAAAGCACAAGAACATCTTTGATATATGTAACATACTTTTCTCTGATTTCTTTCTTGTTTTCTTTGAAATAGAAATCCTTGTTTGGTAATCCTAAACCGCCTTGACCAAAATAAGAGATGTTCCCATCAACGTTTTTCAAATCTTGTCCAACACCAAAACCAAACAGGGTATTAACACCATATTTATGAAGTTCAGCAATTGTTTTGATCAAATCGTCTTTTGATTTGATCGCATCAATTTTCATCAATTTACTTTCAATAGGCTTTGTTCCAAGCTCATTACGCTTCGCCATATTGGTGTAAGAGGAGTAGTAATCTCCTACCAATTGATTATCTGAGCCTTTTTTACCATTGTCTTTTTGAGCATCAGCCAAAAGTTCTTTGATAACAGCCTTATTACGCTTATCCAGTTCATTGAAACTTCCCCAACGCGACTCTGAATTTGGAACGGGATTTTCTTTACACCATGTTCCGTTTGCGAATTGAAAAAAGTCATCTTGCGGACGAACAGTTTTGTCCATGTAGCTCAAATCAATTGAACTTGTGCTTTTAGTAGCTGATTCAGTTACTGTTGTATTTGTTTCTGTTTGATTTGTGTTGTGACAAGACGTCAAAACCGCACCAACAAGACCAATGCTTAAGAGATGTTTCATTTATTTGGATTTAATAGCATTTCAACATGAGGAATTTCGTCTTCGAAGTATTCTTTACCCGTTGAAACGAAGCCTGTTTTATTGTAAAAAGATTCAAGATGTTTTTGCGCGGATATACGAATAGGAACAATTCCAAATTCTTCATGAGCATATTTTACACAACGTTCCATTATTTCGATTCCAACTCCGGTTCCTCGAAATTCAGGATTGAGCACCACACGACCAATTGCCACTTCTTCATAAGAAAGTCCGGGAGGAATAATACGGGCAGTAGCAATAACATCTCCTTTTCCGTCACGCAAAATCAAGTGATAACACTTTTTGTCCTTTCCATCAAGATCCAAATACGAACAGTTCTGTTCAACAACAAAAGCCTTCAACCGAAGAGCAATGATGTCATGGAATTCATTTGTAGTAAGTTCTTTGTAAGGTTTAAATTGCCAGTCTAAATGCATCTTATTTAATTACTAATTATTAATTACAAGTTACTGATTGCAATGTCGAAATAAATGTTTGATCATTTGTAATTCGTCATTCGCAATTCGTCATTAATCAGGTTTGAATAACACCTACGTTATACGGTTTTTCTGCTTTTTTATGGTTTGCCATTGAAATTCCTTGTGACAAAACTTCGCGGGTTTTTGCAGGATCGATAATTGCATCTAACCAAATTCGCGAAGCTGCATAGTAAGGCGAAATTTGAGCGTCGTAGCGAGCCTTGATGGTGTCGAATAATTCCTTTTCTCTCTCAGGAGTAATTTCTTCACCTTTTGCCTGTAATGAAGCTACTTCAATTTGCAACAATACTTTTGCAGCAGCAGCACCGCTCATTACCGCTACTTCTGCTGTTGGCCAACCCACAATTAACCTTGGGTCATATGCCTTTCCACACATTGCGTAGTTTCCTGCACCGTATGAATTTCCGATTACAACTGAGAATTTTGGAACAACACTGTTTGCCATGGCATTCACCATTTTTGCTCCATCCTTAATAATTCCGGCATGTTCAGATTTCGATCCAACCATAAATCCGGAAACGTCATGCAAGAAAACAAGTGGAATATTCTTCTGGTTACAGTTCATTACAAAACGAGCCGATTTGTCAGCTGAGTCGTTGTAAATGACACCACCAAATTGCATTTCACCTTTTGCGTTTTTAGATAACTCACGCTGGTTAGCTACAATTCCAACACTCCAGCCATCAATTCGGGCATAAGCTGTAACAATGGTTTTTCCGTAATCTTCTTTGTATTGTATCAAACTTCCTTCATCTACAATACAGTCCAGAATATCAAGAACATTATATGGTTTATGGCGCTCTCCGGGAAGAATCCCGTAAACGTCTTTCAAATCTCGTTTTGGTGCTAAAGCTTCAATTCTATCGAAACCAGCACTTTCCGGAGCACCAATTTGTCCCATCATTTTACGGATGGTCTTTAAGCATTCCTGATCGTTTTCAACCTTGTAATCACAAACACCTGAAATTTCAGTATGCGTTGTTGCTCCGCCCAATGTTTCATTGTCAATTGATTCTCCAATTGCGGCTTTTACAAGGTAAGAACCAGCAAGGAAGATCGTTCCTGTCTTGTCAACGATTAAGCTTTCGTCAGACATAATTGGAAGATAAGCTCCACCGGCAACACAACTTCCCATAACTGCTGCGATTTGAGGAATTCCCATGGAACTCATCACCGCATTATTTCTGAAGATACGTCCAAAATGCTCTTTATCAGGGAAAATTTCATCTTGCATTGGAAGATAAACACCTGCTGAATCTACAAGGTAGATAATCGGTAATCTGTTCTCCATTGCAATTTCCTGAGCACGAAGATTTTTCTTTCCAGTAATCGGAAACCAGGCTCCAGCTTTTACTGTAGCGTCATTTGCAACAACAATACATTGTTTCTTTGAAACGTAACCAATCATTACTACAACTCCACCAGAAGGACAACCTCCGTGTTCTTCATACATTCCATATCCGGCAAATGCAGCTACTTCAAATCGAGGGGTGTTCGGATCTAAAAGTAAGTCAATGCGTTCGCGGGCAGAAAGTTTTCCTTTGGCATGAAGTGCAGCAATTCTTTTCTCGCCGCCGCCTTTCATAACCTGCGCAAGTTCCGCTTCCATTTTGGAAATTTTCAAGCGCATTTCGTCTTCATTCTTATTGAATTCCAGTTCCTTTGGACTAATACTCATGTTTTTTCAATTAATAGTGTCCCAAATATACACAATTCAATGTAGATAGATTATGAAGTTCCCAAGCCAAATGGGAGTTATAACGAACTATATTTGTTGAATGCAAGATTCGTACAGACATAAAGGAATGCGCAAACAATTAATCCATGAATTGCGTCAAAAAGGAATTGTGAATGATGATGTTTTAGAAGCTTTTGATCAGGTTCCACGTCATTATTTTTTAGATCTTGCATTTGAACAACAGGCCTATTCCAATGTGGCATTTCAAATTGGTGCAGGACAAACCATTTCTCATCCGTACACGGTTGCATTTCAATCGTCTTTATTGGAGTTGAAAAAAGGGGAGAAGGTATTGGAGATTGGAACTGGTTCAGGATTTCAAACTGCTATTTTGTTCAAGTTAGGCGCAAAAGTTTATTCCATTGAACGTCAAAAAGAATTGCACGTTAAAGCAACGCATCTACTGGATAAATTGAAAGTACGCGCTCAGTTATTTTTTGGTGACGGTTATCAGGGAAAAGAGATCTTTGGTCCGTACGATAAAATTTTGGTGACTTGCGGTGCGCCAAGTATTCCACAAACACTTTTGAATCAATTGAAAGTTGGAGGGTATTTAGTCATTCCTGTTGGTGGTGAAGAAGGACAAGAAATGGTTCGTATTACCAAGTTGGCTGAAAACGAATACAAGGAAGAGTTGTTTGGCTATTTCAGCTTTGTGCCAATGCTGGAGAAAACGGTGAGGTGATGCAATTACTCAAAAACAGAAGATTAATATCGTGGGAAATCGTATTATTCTATGTGTTGATTGCGTTTAATCTGTTTTTTGCCGGAACCGCTTTTTTCGCTCTCTTGTTACGGTTTCATTTGGCTCCAATCTCATGGAAATATGGAATAAATGTTTGTCTGAAGATTGGCTCGTCAATTGTCTTTCCTTTAAATCAAGTGGTTACGCTTGCATCCTGGGTTTTAACGACGATCATTTTATTCCGCCTAAGAAAAAATTCAATTCACTTGAATTTCGGACGTACACCAAATAGGTTTATGATTGTATTCAATTGGTTTATACCTTACTTGAGCTTAATTTACAAATACTTTTTTTATAGACGCTTTATTAAGCAAGCGCATGCTTTTCTTGAAATAAAGTCTAGACGATACCAAAGAGATCTAACTTTAGCTTTAGTGTTTAGTTTGATTGGGCTAACGCTGATGTGTGTTTATTCATTTGGAATATATAAACGTGAATCCTTTCTTTCAGCTGACGTTATCATTGGTTTGATGGTAATGGCAAATGTGTTTAGTGTGATATACTCTATGTTCATGTTGAAAATATTTGCGCGTTTGCGAGAGTTAGATTATGATCTTCAGAAAAATACCGATGATATCATTCATGTTTATGATGGACCGATCGATCAAATTTCATAGTCCTAGATTAATTTTTAATACATCTGGCTAAATAGGTGAAAAATCCAAAATGGTTTAATACAAGGTTGTCTGAAATTTTATTTTTTGTAAATTAGGATACAACTCATTGCTCTCATGCTTAAAACTGCACTGCTTACTACTGTATTTTTCATTGCGTCTTTTTCGTTTTCTCAGCAAAGGATGAGTGCTGAACTTTCTTCACGTTTCGAAGATTTGTCACTGGGTTTACAGTTTCAAAAAGTGGTGAAGCCAAATGTCCTTCTGGGAGCTGGATTTCTCGTCAACGGCAGGTATTTTGGTGGTGGAGTAAATGACATTGACGCTCGCGATTTTCCATTTTCCGAAATTGAACGCAAAAAGGTTGTGAATGGAGTAGAATATGAGATCTATGGATATTCGTCTTCTTCCAGTAAAGCTTTTAGTGCTGTTTTGATGTCGGGATACTTCCACGAGTTTTCAATTATTCATGGTTTAAGATTGAATTTGAATTTCCGTTGTGGATTGATTCAAAACGAGGTATTCATGTTGTATAAAGAAGTTGGTAACACCGGCTTTTTACCGAAAACGAATACCATTTGGCACAGCTATCAGGCAGTTAGTCCTGAAGTTTATCATACCATTCGCTGGACAGAGAGATGGACAATTTATTACGGTGTTCGACTTCCTGTTTTTTTGAATTTTGGGAAAGATTATCATCCTAAGTTTAAAGAAGATATTTATAAAAGAAGTGTGCTTGAAGTGGCTCTTGGATTGAGTTTTTCTTTGGAGAAGAAAGAAGAAGATAAATCTGAAGAGTAAAAAGTAGGCAGGGACGAATATTGATTCACCCGTACACTATTTTCATTTCCCTAAAAGTTTCTCATAAGCATTCTGGATCTCTACAAACTTCTCTGCGGCCATTTTCTGCTGTGATTCTGTTCCAGTTGCAAAATTATCCGGATGATGGATCTTAACCAGTTTTCGATATGCTTTTTTGATTTCGTCTTGTGTTGAATTAGCTGGAATTCCGAGTATTTCGTAGAAATAGTTCTTGTTTGATTTTTGCTTGACCTTTTTCGTTTCTTCTTGTTTATGTTGTTGATAAGAAGCATAAATAGCAATTATCTGTGTGAGATTCTCAGCTGAAAGATCAAGATCCTGATTGATTTGTTTCAGGAAATTTAACTCTTTCGTATTCACATTTCCGGATACTAGTGCCAATCCGGTTAAAAAATAAATGATTTGCGAACGTGAACCTTCGTCGTTCAGATGAATTTTCATCCAATCCGTAATCGTTCTGGTTTGAATGGGGTATTTCAGTGAAAACATCAGTGAATCACCAAAATTGTAATTCGCTTTGGTGAAATAGCGTCGGAAATACTGATTGATGTATTGGGTTTTACTTTTCGTCTCCTGATAATCCAACAAGATAAGTTTCGCTCCAAGTGACAGGTAAGCCTCAAGAAAATTGTCTTCCGTAGGTTTTAGCGAGAGTGGAAAAATACCTTTTCGCCAATATCTGGCATGACGCGTTTTGTAAGCATATAGAGATAAACCTCCGCCAAGTGGAATTAAGAAGATCAAAATCACAATCCACGTTGGCAATTTTGATGCGTAGTCAACAACAAGAGGTAAAGCAAGTGACATAAGGTCGAAGATAGCAGTTTTTCAAATTTCTCCAATAAAAAATCCGGCACTTCGCACTTCGAGTAACCTCAGTGTACGATAGTGCCGGACTATTGAATTCTATTTTCTTAATGCTCTTGAGCGGCTAAGTAACGTTCAGCGTCCAAAGCAGCCATACATCCAGTTCCCGCCGCAGTAATTGCCTGACGGTAAGTTCTGTCTGCAGCATCACCAGCAACAAAAACTCCCGGAACATTTGTTAGTGAGCTTCCCGGTTTTTCGTATTTGATATAACCTGTTTCATCAAGATTGATGTAATCCTTGAAAATGTCTGTATTCGGTTTATGACCAATTGCAACGAAGAATCCAGTAGCTGGAATTTCAGTTTCTTCACCAGTTACGTTGTTTTTTACTTTTGCACCAGTAACTCCGTTTCCGTCACCAAGTACTTCAACTGTTTCAGTGTTGTGAAGGATTGTAATATTCGGTGTATTTCTAACACGATCAGCCATGATCTTAGATGCACGGAATTTATCCGTACGAACTAACATGGTAACCTTTGTACATAATTTCGAAAGGTAATGTGCTTCTTCACAAGCAGAATCTCCAGCTCCAACAATAATGGTTTCCTGTCCACGGTAGAAGAATCCATCACAAACAGCACATGCAGAAACTCCACCACCAATTTGTAGGTAATGTTGTTCTGAAGGGAGTCCTAAATATTTTGCGGCTGCACCAGTTGAAATAATCACTGTATCAGCATGAATTTCATGACCGTCTTCTGTCCAGCATTTGTGAACGGGACCAGTAAAATCAACTTTTGCAATAAAGCCAAAGCGAATATCCGTTTCAAATCGTTTTGCCTGTGCTTCTAACTGAACCATCATTTCAGGACCAGAAATTCCGTCAGGATATCCCGGGAAATTCTCTACCTCATTTGTTGTAGTTAATTGTCCACCTGGCTGCATTCCTTGATACATTACAGGTTTCATTTCAGCTCGAGCTGCATAGATTGCAGCAGTATATCCGGCAGGACCAGATCCTATGATTAAGCATTTTACGCGTTCAGCACTCATGTGTTTTTCTAAAATATTGGATAGTAAAAATACTTCAATTCCCGAGAGAGAATGTCGGTTGTTGATAATCGTTGAAAACTCAAGTTTTCAAGAATGAAGAAATTTAGATTCTACAAGTATAAACGAAAGCAGGAGGAATATTCACTGGAGTGAAGGTAATTCTTACAGAATTGAAAACACTTTTTATTGCCTTTTTCGCGTTCAGTGAATACTGAAACTGAACGTAAATAGAGTCCTGATGCATTGCAGTATGACTTTCAGTTAGAATACGTTCTTTTAGTTCTTGCGGGAAATTTGCCAACGGTAAAGAAGATACAATGGCATCAGCTTTAGTAAAATTGTGTTTAGCAAGATATTCGGAAATCTTCTCTGCCGAGTCGTGAATCAAATGAACACGTTTATCATTGATTTTGCTTTTCAATAGATTCATGAAATTGTCATTCAATTCGAAAACAAGCAGGATGGCATCCTCGTTCATTTTCTCCATGATCCGCTCGGTAAAAACACCAGTTCCCGGACCAAGTTCTACAATTACATTCGCTTTTTTAAAGTCTATAGATTCAAGCATCTTTTTAGCAAGAAAAGGAGAACTCGGAGCCATTGCTCCAACCATTTTTTTCTCACGCCAAAAATTAGCTACAAAACTCTTCTTACTCATGGGTTATGCTTGAATTGCGAATTTACCGTTGTTTACAATACCATAAACAAATCCAGTTAATTCTTTTCCAAAAACAGGTGAGTTTTTGGTAGGTAAATTATTCGATTCTGAATTAAATATCCATGTTTTCGTTGGTGAAAATATGGTGATATCTGCTTTTGAACCTTTGGCTAACTTGTTGTCTTCCAGGCCTAAAATAGTTCTGGAAGTTCCTGTAACGGCTTTTATGAAGGTGTTCAGATCAAAATCTGAAGTTGAATTTAATTCTGAAAACAATGTTTGTAACGTCATGTTTCCAAATTTCGCCAAATCAAACTCTAATTCTGTTTCTTCTGTATCATTTGGACGGTGGTCACTTACAATTGAGTCAATCGTTCCGTCTTTCAATCCGCTCCAAAGTGCTTTTCTGTCGCTGTCTGTTCTGAAAGGTGGCATTACTTTAAAACAAGCATCAAAATTCACTACATCTTTTTCCGTATAGATCAAATGTTGAGCGTGAACATCAGCAGTAATCTCCAATCCTTTTTTCTTAGCGGCACGAATCAGTTCAACACTTTCAGCACAAGAAATTCCAGTGAAATGGATTTTTCCACCAGTATATTCCACTAAGCGAATGTTGCGTTCAACCTGAATGATCTCTGCAATTGTTGCATCTGCTTTCAATCCCGTTAGGGTAGAGGCATAACCTTCATTCACCATCCCTTTTCCTGCAATTGAATTATCTCTTGCAAACGTAATAATGGTTCCGTTGAAATTCTTTGAATACAATAATGCTCTGTACAGAATTCCAGAACTAACCGGAACTAAATCGTCGGTAAACAAACGAACTCCGCTTTTGAACATGTCATACATTTCTGAAAGATGTCCACCGTTCATTTCATGTGTGATGCTTCCTAGCACGTGTGCACTACAAGCGTTGTTTTCTGCCTGACGTTGAACATATTCTACAGTAGTTTTTCTGTCGATAACCGGCAATGTTGAAGGTAACACTCCAACATGAGTAAATCCACCTGCAGCTGCAGTGTCTAATCCTTGCTGAACTGTTGATTTATGTTCTTCTCCCGGATCGTTGAAGTGAGCTTTCAAATCGGCCCAACCTAAAGAAATATGAAGATTTTCTCCATCAATAACAACCGCGCTTTCGGAGTTTACCGTCTCGTTAAAAGATTGGATAACTCCATTTGAAATGTACAAATCCCCAACCTGATTATTCCAGGGAGAATTTGCATCAACTATTTTGGCTTGTTTAATAACTAATTCCATGTTTCTATTTCTTAAAGAAAAGTACCACAAACATTTCCGCAAGAATAAAGATAATTGCAAAAATGACACACCATTTCCAATAGGTAATGGGCTGGTCTAATTTTAAAAATGATGCTCCGGACCAATTTTTGGCCTCGTAAATATCCATTGATTTTATTCCGGCAAGTTCAAACTTGCTCTCAATTTCTTCTTGTGTTAAGCCGTTTACGAGTGATTCTAACCTGTTATAATTTACAGAACAAGCTCCAACGGTTTTATCTTGTTGTACCAGTTTGTAATTTCCGGCAAGTAACTGACGAACCGCTTCAATTCCCTGAACTTTGAGATAAGATAGTTGGTTCTGAACGAATAGTTGAGGAATGAAACTTTGATCCTTCGAGATCATCTTTAGTGGAACTTCTGTATTCTGAACGTTTACCGGGTATTTTCCATCTTCACCAATGGTGAGGAAGTAAGGAGCTTGTCGTTGGCTCAATTCTCCTGTTCTCAGTAATAATGTAGAAAACAACTGATTCGCTGTAAAACTTCCGAATTCTTCACCGAGTGGAGTTGAAAGTGCATAAACCGAATAATCACCGGTTCCTTTAACGAAGAATGGTGTTCCGTTTTCATGCTGAATAATTCCTACAGAATAACTTTTGTTTGAATTGGAATAGCGAACGGCTTTTTTTACAACCGGAAGTGATATGTTGTCTGGTTTTTTCTCGAAAACACCGTTGAAGTAGGAATCGTTTGTGTTGATTTTCTTCAACGACAATCCATTGTTTTGCATTCCTGCAATTTGTGGCAGTTGAATTTTTGAAAGCAGACTATTCCAACCAGATGTTGTTGGATTGCTTCCCGGGATCAGTAGGAGTGTACCACCTTCTTTAGCAAAATCGAACAAATGTTGTCCAACTGAAGCTGGAAGATTATTTGCTCCATTGATTACCACAATATCCGCATCGTTTCCAGTTGTAGAAGTGAATTGTTGCACATTCATTTCTTCCACTTGGTAGTAGTTATCTAGCTTATAAACACTGGCAATGTTGTCAACAGCTTCTTCACCATCAAGTATGATTACTTTACCATGCTCCTTCACTTCCAATGAAAAGAAGAAAGCATCGTCCTGTGTCATTTGTTTGTCGTTGATACGAACCGATCCGGAAACATTTCCAACTTCAGGATTAAAGTAGGTGACTTCTAAAGTGTCTGAAGAATTTGGTTTTAGATCGGAATAAACATCTCTGTTCAGACTTCCAATTTGAAAAGACACTTCAATGTTTTTAACGGCTTCGTTACTAGAGTTAATTACACGGGCATAAATCACCTGCTCATTTCCTTTTTTGTGAATGGGTGATTTAAACCAAACTGAATCGACATAGAGATTTCCTGATTTAACCGGTTTAAGAATCACAGGATATATTGTTCCTAGCCACTCATTACTCTTGTATTCCTTTAACTTACCAAATGTAGATTTTTGGAAATCTGAAAGATAGATCAGTTGTTTATTGGCATATTTTTGTCCGCTAAGTTCGGTTTCACTCAACCATTGCTGCCACCAACCTGTAATGCTTTGAGCCGAACGAACCAGTGGCGTATAATCCAAATCTTCAATTTTCTCTAAACATTTTGCTTTGTTGAGCGTTTGTTTTTCTTCACTTCCCAATTCATTCGTAAAAAGTAGAAACTGCGCATCACGTGGAGCATCGTTTACAATAGAACGTGCCAGTTCTTTGGATTGTGAAAGCATTTCACCAGATTCTCCTAGTCGCGACATGGAGAAGGAATTGTCAAGGTAAATTCCAATGATCTGTTTATCGGCGTTGGTTTTAGCTTGTGTAAGCGGTTTGAATGGTTGTGCAAAAGCGAAAACCAAGAAAGTAAAAGCTAAGGCGCGACAAGCAAAAATAATCCACTGCTTCAGTTTTCGAACACTTCGTTGCTCTTGTTCAACTGATTTTAAGAACGTTAAACTTGAGAAATAAACCGTTTTATACCGCTTGAAATGAAAAAGGTGGATGAGAAGCGGAATAAGAATAACCGCAAGGGCAAATAAAAATTCAGGATACACCCATTTCATGGTGCTAAGATAATTACGAATTGTGAATTACTAATTACCAATTAACAGAGTTTTTCCTGGATTTTTGAACAATTTCCAATTTGTAACTCGTCATTTGTAATTAGTAATTACCTAAAATCCTTCAAAAGCTCCCAATCCGAATAACGCAAAATCGTATTTACAAGGATCATTTGGGTCAAGTTCCACTAATGTCTCCTGAATTTCAGCAACAGATTTCCAGTCGTTTTGAGTACGGTTCAAAATTCCCAGTTTTCTGGCAACATTTCCTGTATGAACGTCGAGTGGAAGGTGAAGTTCGCTCATAGGAACAGAATTCCATATTCCGAAATCGACGCCTTTGTTATCTTTTCTGACCATCCATCGCAAATACATGTTGATGCGTTTCGCACTTGAGCCTTTTAGCGGATTGGCAATGTGTTTTTCGGTTCTATCTGTAAAAGGTTGCTGCGTAAATTGTTCCCTGAAATTTACTATTCGACCAAAAGCTCCTGAATGTTCTTTATGATTGGAGAACGCACCTTCAAGTCCGTTATGTTTCGTGTACAGTCGATTTAAAGCGAAAAAAAAGGAATTCAAATCCACGTCGTTGAATGTTCTGTGAACGAACTTTAGTTTTTCTTCCTGATAGTTAAGAATGAAATCGTGAGGAGAGTTGTCCATAATATCCAAAATTCTCTCTCCACTTGTGATAATGGATTTACGATTTCCCCATGCAATGGTTGCAACAAGAAATGCTGCAATTTCAATATCTTCTTTCTTTGTAAAACGATGCGGAAGCTGAATTGGATCAGTACCGATGAAATCGGGATTATTGTATTGTTCAGCTTTACTTTCCAGCAATTCGAACAATTCGTCTTTTGACATAATTAAACTACAATTGATCCGTCCTGCATATGTAAAGTTCTATCTGCCATTGCCGCCAATTCATTGTTATGTGTTACAATAACGAAAGTTTGTCCGAACTCTGAGCGCAAGTCTAAAAACAGCTTGTGTAATTCCTGAGCATTTTTTGAATCGAGGTTTCCTGAAGGTTCATCGGCAAAAATCACGGAAGGATTGTTCATTAAAGCTCTGGCAACGGCAACACGTTGTTGTTCACCACCGGAAAGTGCATTCGGACGATGCGTTGCTCTGTTTTCTAAGCCAAGTTTTGAAAGCAATTCCATTCCACGGGCGCTAGATTCTTTGATGGTTTTTCCACCAATCAAAGCAGGCATAATTACGTTTTCCAAAGCATTGAATTCCGGCAGCAACTGATGAAACTGAAATACAAAGCCGATTTCCTTATTTCTGAACTTCGAAAGTTGGTTATTGGAAAGAGCAAAGGGATTTACACCATTCAGCTGAATTTCACCTGTATTTGGCTTATCGAGCGTTCCCAGAATCTGAAGTAAAGTTGTTTTTCCAGCACCGGAAGAGCCAACTATCGAAATAATTTCACCTTTTTCAATGTGTAAATCAACTCCGTTTAAAACAGATAGATCTCCAAATTTTTTGACAATTCCTTTTGCTGTAAGCATAATTACTTATCCATCTTTAAAGAATGTCCCATTTTGTCGACCTTGGTTTGAAGGTACTTTTCGTTGTGAACATTACGGCCAACTTCGATAGCTACAGTGTCAACAATTTCCAATCCGTAACCGATAAGTCCGGAACGTTTTTTAGGATTGTTACTCATCAAACGAATCTTCTGAACTCCAAGGTTATGAAGAATTTGAGCACCAATTCCGTAATCACGCTCATCACTTTCAAATCCAAGTTTGATATTTGCTTCAACAGTATCGTAACCTTCTTCCTGAAGTTTGTAAGCTCTCAATTTGTTCATCAAGCCAATTCCACGACCTTCCTGATTCATGTAAACGATCACACCTTTTCCTTCGGCTTCGATCATTTGCATGGCGTGTTCCAATTGTGGACCACAGTCACATCTACAAGATCCAAAGATGTCACCTGTGATACAAGAAGAGTGAACGCGAACTAAAACCGGGTCGTTCGGACCCCATTCACCTTTAACCAAAGCTAAATGTTCTTGTCCTGTTGAATTTACTGAATAGGCAACCAAATCAAAATTTCCAACTTTTGTTGGCATTTCAACTTTCACCTGGCGTGTAATAGAAGATTCGTGTTTCATGCGATAAGCAATTAAGTCTGCAATTGAAATAATTTTCAAATCGAATCTCTCTGCTATTTTCACCAATTCTGGTAGACGCGACATTGATCCATCTTCATTTAAGATTTCACAAATGACACCCGCCGATTCAAATCCGGCAAGTCGCGATAAATCTGTTGCTGCTTCTGTATGTCCAGCTCTTCTTAATACGCCTTCTTTTTTAGCGCGAAGAGGGAAGATGTGACCAGGTTTCCCTAGTTCTTCAGGTTTTGTGTTCGGGTCGATTAGAGCTAAAACCGTTTTAGAGCGATCCGAAGCAGAAATTCCTGTTGTACATCCATGACCAATTAAATCGATAGAAACCGTAAACGGAGTTTCGTATGCCGCTGAGTTGGTGTTCACCATCATTTCAAGCTGAAGTTCGTCACACCTTTCCTCAACCAACGGAGCACAGATCAATCCTCGACCATGTGTTGCCATAAAGTTGATTACTTCTGGTGTGGCATTGCGCGCAGCGGTTAAGAAATCACCTTCGTTCTCTCTATCCTCGTCGTCAACAACAATGATCACTTTGCCTGCTTGAATTTCAGCAATGGCTTCTTCTATAGTATTTAATTTGAAAGACATATCCTTAAAAGTTCCACAAATTTACCGCTATTCTAAAGAATAACGTCAAAAAAATAGAAGGAAAATCAATAAGTATTGTTAAATAAATACCAAGGTAAATAAATTATTTGGAATTACTTCTTTTCGAAATAAAATGTTGAAGTATGACTGTCGTTCTGGAAATTGTCAATCCATACCTTCATCTCGTTCTTCACGGGCTTTGTATAAATGATTCGTTTAGGATAATCATTTTTGTTGTTGATAAAGATCAATGTGTCATTATCAAGGTTTTCACAAATGAATTTGGTGTCAGATTCCTCTATCGTTACTTGGTAGATCAATTTATCTTCCTCATAGTATAATTTGATCTTTTCTTTGGATTGAAGACCATGATCATCCCAAATAGTGATACCAGAATAGTAACTCTCATGATTCTCCCAGGTTTCTACTACACTAATACCGTTGAATTCAGCTTTCCATTTTCCAATGAACCATGATGGCATATATTGAGTTTTAGTACATGATGTAAGTACTAAAATTGGGGTGAAGACGATAATAGCAAAAGTAGTTTTGAGTTTTGAGTTTGCCATGAGTAGTTTTTCCACACAAAATCCTGACCATTGTGTGATATTTCATTAAAACTATCTAATTCTGTTCTAGAAATCACAATTTTTTCGACGAACTCCTGCAAATCTTCCGCTAAGAGAATGTTTTTCCCGTTCGTAGCACCAAGTGCGTTGTTAACCAGAGGAGTTGTAATGCATGGAAGTGTGCTGGCCATGGCTTCCAAAAGTTTGTTTTGCAATCCGGTTCCAATGAAAAGTGGAGCAACAAAAATGTGGGCGCTTTGATATGAATAGCGAATATCATCTACCCAGCCGGAAACGGTGATTTGCGAATTTGCTAATGAAAGCACTTCCTTGTCTGGACTAGCACCAGCAAGAAGTAAACTCAACTGAAGTCCTTTTTTGTTTAGTTCCGGCAAAATTTGTTTGGCTAAATACTGCGCAGCACTAATGTTTGGTGCATAACTGAAATTTCCGGTAAAAATGAGATCGTATTTTTTCTCAACGCCTAATTTCTCGAAGAAACTTTGGTCAACTCCGTTGGGAACAACATGGATTTTATTCTTCTTTGGATGATGAATGTGGTTTTTATCTTGCTCAGATATGATGATGTGGTTTTCGAAGTAGTCGAAAGTTAGCGTCTCATACCTTCTCAACCGTTTCGTTTCCATTTTATAGAACCAGCTTTTGTAGAATGGCTCAGTATCAATTCTGCGTTCCATTCCTTTGCTTAATGCATCCATATAGTCAATGGTTTTGGAACAGAAATGGTAGTTCTTTACATATTCCGAACAACGCACCAACTGACAGTAAATATGGTTCGGTTTAACTTCATTTAAGATCGTTTCGATCTTTCTGCGAATAGATGGCCGGTAGAAATACTGAATCTGAAAAGGCTTGTTCGAGAAAACACTAAGGAACAGTTGAAGCAGCAGCCCCGGTTTTGTAAGTTTGAAAATGTGAATGGCTTTACAGAATTCTTTGACACGTTCAAATTCCGATGATGTTACCTCTTTATCAGAAACACAGATTAGCGTAATACTATAGATTTCGGAAAGTGATTTGAGGTGATAATATGCACGAAGCTTGTCACCTTTTTCTAACGGAAAGGGAAAGCGGGATAAACAAACAACTATGTCCTTTTTATTTTCCAAAAGCTTCGTTTAAGATTCTCTTTACAGCCGCAAAACTATGCTTTTCTTGAATATAGTTTTTTCCCTGGTCACTTATCTGACGGAAATAAACGTCATCTGTTTTTAATCGTTCAATTGCCGTTATAAGTTCGGTTTTATTTTTCACCATGATCAATCCGGCTTCTTTTTCAATTCCTTGCGCGCCAAAATCGGTTGTAATAACCGGAACACCGGCACCAAGTGCTTCAAGTATTTTTACTTTGATTCCGCTTCCACTGAAACTTGGCGCAACTAAAATTCCATGTGCAACCATGAATTTCTCTACATTTTCAACGCGTCCAATCAATTGAACAGCATTCGGAACTTTTTCAGCAGAATAGTTTTCGTTGAAACCTCCTGCAATGGTGATTTTATGCCTTTGGAAGTTCTCATCTTGCCAGCATTCCAAAAGATAATTTACCGTATCGATGTTTGGTCCCCAATTATTCGAACCAATGAAATAACAAGCCCTGTTTTCAATTTTTAAAGTCGATTTTTGGGCAATATGAATGGGAAATAACCTTGTTTTGGAATGGGGTAGAAGCTCGTTGAAAATTTGTAGGTCTTCTTTACTGATGCAAAGATTCAACTGTGTTTTGGAAATCAATTGGAGTTCTGCTTTCTTCAGTTGTTTTGCCTGAATTTTATAAAGCCACTTTTTCAGTAAAGATTGTTGCTTAGAAAGCGTTATCCAATTTAGAAATTCTACATTATGGCTTCTAAGCCAGATCTTAGCTGATCCCTGCTGTTTCGATTGATCTAAAGCATAAAGCGAAAACAAACTATCGCAAATGATTAAATCGTATTTATTCTTAGTTAAAAATGAGCTTAAACCCTTAGTTCTAAAACGCTGAAGAATATAGCTTCTTCCAATAAGTAAAGAGAATAGAAAAGGAATCAGTTTAATTTCAGTAGGCACAAATTCATTTTCGAAATGTTCAAATTTGGAGTTGAAGTAGTCCTTGGACTCTGATGTAAACGGATGTTTATGCGTTGAAAGAATGTATGCATCTGCTTTATTTTCATCCGTCAATACATCTGCAAATTGCCGCATTGCAAAAGTTCCGCCATCTACATTGGGAACCGGAGGTTTATGTGCGATGTATAGAATTCTCATTTTCGGAATCCAAAGCTTAAAAGAATTCGCCAGGTTTTACGTTCAAAAACACGAAGGTCGTTAGAAGCTGCTGTCATTAATACAATTGCAAAGGGTGACAAAACAACTGTCGGCATCCACATTCCCCAGAATGGTGAGATACTTCCTGTGTCAGCTAGACTTTCACCAATACTAAAAAGAACGAAGTAAACCATGAAAAGCAACGCTGCAATTACTACCGGTGCACCAAATCCTCCTTTTCGAACAATTGCTCCCAAGGGCGCTCCAACGAAGAAAAGTATTAAAACTGCTGCAGAAAGCGCAAATTTTCTGTGGAATTCAAGTAGAAACTTCCCATTGCTGTTCTCCAGACTTTCGTAAATCAATTTCTCGTTTTCAAGATTTTGGTTCAGGTTTCTGAGATTAACGATTGCTGCATTCAAAGCTGCTTTTCGTTCGTTGGCATCAAAATCTTTTATCGTCAGTGTTTTCTCAGGAATCTCCTGAATGCTATCCTTCAATTGTGTTGGACGACCATTATTCGAAGCTTTAAAAACAATTGACTGAAAAAGTGGTCGCTCCATTTTGCGCGACTTTTTAAAATCGACACATCGTTTGTCGCTTTCGCGCTGCATACTGTCTCGTGCTTCCTGAATTTGGAAAACGTTCAACATTTCGTATTCATCCTTAAACAGGTCCTCTTGACTTCTATTCAAGTTGAAGCCCATCAAACTCA
>CBFGNV010000053.1:0-27007 GCA_965650275.1 uncultured Fluviicola sp.
ATTGAATTTCTTGGATGTGCTTGTTCATGAAGATGTTTTGTTGTGCAAAAATACGGTAAAAAGAAAGGGTTGGATTTATCTCGCCCTAATGTTTAAATAGAATTGAGCCTAACCTTCTATTTTCTTCTTCAAATTCGCTAAACCTTCTTCAAAGTCGTTACCCAGCATTTTTTCCATGTTCATCATCACCAACATAATGTTGAACGGGTAGGGCATATTTCCTGTAAATCCCCAAGCTACTTTTGTTTGGTTTTCATCAATTGAAGTAGTGGTGAAGTAACCATGAGCAACACTTTTGAACGGTTTCAAAAAACGCATTTCCGTTTCCACTCGCTGGTTCGGGATCAATTTCTTGATTTCCTGTTCACCTGAACCAACATTCTTATGCGGACTGTCCCATTTGGAAATAAACCCAACAGTTCTGTCTGTTCCGATGTATTGCTTTTTCATGTCTGGGTCGAGATTCGCCCATTTACTCCATGAATCTTGTGTTTCAATGGAAGACACGAAATGATAAGTATCATCAAGACCTTTGTTAACCACGATGGTGCGTTCAAGGCTGTAACCTTTCTTCATAACCGCAGCAAGCAAAAGAATAAGAAGAATCAGCCCGCCAATTAAACCCAATACTATCCAAAGAATCATCATAACTCAGAATTTTAATTTTTAGAGTCGAAAATTACTACAATTTTTGTAATCGAGTTTTCACACTAAAACTCGGTATTCAGGGCCCATTTAATTTTTTCGAAATCGTTTGCTGTATCGGGATTGAGACGCCATCCATACGACTTGTCAATAAAAAGCCCTTGAATCAGTCCTGTTTCGATTAACACAGTAAGATGTTGATGTATGGTAGATTTGTCGAGTTTTAATATCTTTTCCAATTCAGGTCCGGTAATAAAATGTTGTTTCTGGATATGGCTCAAGATGATTATTCTTGCCGGGGCGTTAATTGCTTTTCCAAGTTCCGAATTTCTAATTGTTTTTTGCGAGTAGAGGTGTAGTTTAGTAGCTCCCATCGTGAATAGTTTTTTGTTATGACATAATTGAAAATCAGAAGTTTTTATTGCTGACTTTCTATATAAGATAGTGAAAAAGTTGGTTTTGAAATGTTCGGATGCATATTTTTTTGTGGATAATGAATGGTCAGATTGCAATTTAACAGACGGCCTTCAGAATGGATTAAAGCAGGCTGTTTGCAATCTACCAAACTTGAATTGATTTTTTTTGGTCGGATTGTAATCTGCCCAACGAGATTGGATATAGTGCATGTTTGGAAAAAGGCCTGTTGGCAATCTGCCCCACGAAAGAGTAAATTTATGAGTGCAAAACCGGATAACACAAACAATACTTCTCAACCGGCTGCGCCAAAGCTGAAATGTTCAAATTGTCACTCGCCATAGAAACGTCCATAATGCTTCCATTCTTCATCAGAAGATTAATTGTCTGTTTTACCTGACTGTAAGCGTTATTCGACAATAGCTCGGAATAAACGAAATAATCGATTTCTTCATCGTTCAGTCCAAACTGTGTTCTAACCAACTCTTTTTCCATCAAAATTCTGTCCGGACTAAATGGCTCTTTTGCAATTTCCACCTTGTGAAGATTTCTGTCCACCAGGTTTCTGGATAGCAAAGAAAGCACTTTGTCGGAATGGAATTGCCATACTTTTACAGCTCCCATGATATCGTAATCATCAAGCTGAGCGAAGGTTTTTAGGATCTCCGGATTCGTTTCAAAGTCTACTTTTTGGATGGAATTCCCCATGAAAAAGAGCAATGCCGGACTTCCAAATAGTGTTTCACCTCGCTCAATCAGTTTCTTAGCTCTTCTAAGGATGTTGATCAACATGAATTCACCTGAAACGACTGTTTTATGAAGGTATACCTGCCAGTACATGACTCGGCGGGCAACCAGGAATTTTTCGATAGAATAAATACCTTTTTCGTCAATTACCAACTGGTCGTTGTACACATTCAGCATCTCGATAATACGTTCAGTTCCAACAATTCCTTCCGAAACACCAGTGAAAAAACTGTCTCGTGTAAGATAATCCAAACGATCCATGTCCAACTGACTCGAAACCAACTGATATAAGAATTTCTTTTGGTACTTGTTGGAGAAGATCATCAAAGCTCTTTCCAAATCATCCGAATTTTCAGGGAATTCTTGTTTCAAGGCTTCAATGAAGTAGTATGAAATTTGTTCGTGGCTAACTCCACAAACGATGTCATATTCCAGAGCATGACTAAAAGGACCATGCCCCATGTCATGCAGAAGAATGGCAAGCAGAACTGCTCTTTCTTCTTTTTCTGAAATTTCGTGTCCTTTTCTTCGGATTACCGAAACAGCCTGCGACATCAAATGCATCGCACCAATCACATGATGAAAGCGTGTATGTAAAGCTCCCGGATACACCAAATGCGTCATTCCCAACTGCTTTATTCTACGAAGGCGTTGAACATATGGATGCTCAATCAGGTCGAAAATAAATTCATCCGGAATTGTAATAAAACCATAAACAGGGTCGTTGATGATTTTCTTTTTATTATTTCTATGGGCGTTTGTGCGCAATTGGAGTATTTTTATATCAAATCTAATTATTCTTTAGGAAATGCAGGCAAAGATTCTCTGGGCAGACGACGAAATGGAATACTTGAAACCACACGTAATGTTCTTGGAACAGAAAGGTTATCAGGTGGAATTGATCAATAACGGATCAGAAGCGGTGGAATTATGCGCTGAGAACAACTACGATATAGTTTTTCTTGATGAAAATATGCCTGGAATTTCTGGTTTGGAAACATTGGCCAGGATAAAGGAAATTAAGCCTTTGACTCCGGTTGTAATGATCACAAAAAGCGAGGAAGAGAGCATTATGGAAGAAGCCATAGGTTCTAAGATTGCAGATTATTTGATAAAACCAGTGAACCCGAATCAGTTGCTTCTTTGTTTGAAGAAGAATCTGGATCATCGGAAATTGGTTTCTCAAAAGACGAATTCCAACTATCAGCAGGAATTCCGTCAATTGGGAATGCAGTTGAACGGACGTTTGGATGCTGAAGAATGGAAAGATGTATTTCGGAAATTGACATACTGGGAATTGGAGTTCAATGGTTTGCAAGACCAGGGAATGAAGGAAATTCTAGATGCGCAACGAAAAGAAGCAAACGATTTATTCTGTCGTTATATCGAAAACAATTACGAAGATTGGTTTGCGGGTGATGATGATGCGCCGGATATGGTTCATCACATTTTGAAAGACCGTGTTTTTCCATTACTTGACAAGCCAGTTTGTTTGCTGGTAATTGATAACTTACGCTTTGATCAATGGCAGATTTTGAAACCGGTTATTTCCAACTTCTTTGAAATCGAAAAGGATGAGCTTATTTATTCAATTCTTCCTACGGCGACGCATTATGCGCGTAATGCATTGTTTGCTGGAGTTATGCCTTCAGAAATTGCGAAGCGTTTCCCAAATCATTGGTTGAACGAAGAAGATGAAGGCGGAAAGAACATGCACGAAGCTGTTTTTTTAGAAGGAAATCTGAAGCGAAATGGAAAGAATGTGAAATGGTCATACCATAAAATCACCAATCTTGATGCTGGAAAACGTTTGGTAGATCAGTTTCATACGTTGAAAGGAAATCAGTTAAACGCTATTGTGTACAATTTCGTGGATATGCTGAGTCACGCAAGAACAGAAATGGATATGATTAAGGAATTGGCTGCCGACGAAGCTGCTTACCGCTCGTTGACATTAAGCTGGTTTGAGCATTCTCCGTTGCAGGAAATCATCAAAAAAGTAGCTGATTCAGGAGCGAAACTGATTATTACAACAGATCATGGGACGGTTCGTGTGACAGATCCAATTAAAATTGTTGGAGATAGAAATACGAATTCAAATCTTCGTTATAAAACGGGTAAGAATTTAAGCTACAAAGACAAGGAAGTTTTCGCGGTGAAACATCCGGAGAAAATTGGTTTACCGAAATCGTCACTTTCAAGCGAGTTTGTATTTACCCGTGAGCACGATTACTTCTGCTATCCGAACAACTACAATCATTTCGTTCATTACTATAACGATACTTTCCAACATGGAGGGATTTCTATGGAAGAAATGTTGATTCCATTTATTGTGTTAAACCCTAAGTAAGAAAAAGCGAAGCTTTTGATTAAACAAGCGTTAGCGCAGTTTTGAATTTGTTTTTAAATGAGAACAGAAATAGCTGAAAGCGAAATTGACCTTCCATTCATTGCTAAATCCTTACTGGAAAGTTTGGGAAAGGCAAAAGTGGTTGCTTTAGAAGGTGGAATGGGGGCTGGAAAAACAACCTTCATTGGCGTTTTACTCCGAGCAATGGGAGTAGAAGAATTTGATGGTTCACCCACGTATGGATTTGTACAATCGTATAAAAGTCCAATGTACGGAACAGTTCATCACTTCGATATGTATCGGATTGAATCACCAGCAGAAGCGTTTGACATCGGCTTTGAGGAATACGTTTATTCAGATGATTTTTGTTTCATCGAATGGCCTTCAAAAGTAGAAGAATTACTGCCGGATGATACCGTGCGGCTGAGTATAGAAGTCAATAGCGAAGGGCATAGGGTGTTTACGTTTTAGTGAATCGAATTTATCTCAAACAACCTGCAACCTTCTTCGCCAAAATCCGTATCTTCGTTAACATCGTGAAGAAATGAAAATGGACATGGTTAAGGATCCGGAGTTGCTAAAGCGCCTGTTGAAAGAGGGAAACATTCTTCCAATGGAGGAAATGTTAGAGATTGTAAAGAAGAAAGGAAGTTTACAAATCGGTATTCCTAAGGAAGTCAGTTTTCAGGAGCGCAGAGTTGCTCTGGTGCCAGAAGCCGTATCTTTTCTGGTGGCTAACGGACATAGTGTCAAAATTCAAAAAGGAGCTGGCGAATCCTGTCATTTCTCTGATCGTGAGTATAGCGAGGCAGGAGCCGAGATTTGTCCTTCAGCGCAAGATATTTTCGATTGTGACTTAATCCTTAAAGTAGCTCCTGCAAATGAGGAAGAAGTAGATATGCTTCGCGGTCATCAAACACTCATTTCTGCGCTTCAATTAGGAATTCAGCCAAAGATCATTCTTCAAAAACTCATGCAAAAAAAGATCACAGCAATTGCGTGGGATTATATCCGTGATGATGAAGGTGTTTTTGGTATTGTTCGCACCATGGGTGAGATTGCTGGTACAACTTCTATTCTTATTGCCGGTGAGTTGCTTTCTGCCTTCAACGAAGGAAAAGGAATTATGCTAGGCGGAATTGCTGGTGTTCAACCAACGGAAGTGGTGGTTCTTGGAGCCGGAACGGTTGGTGAATTTGCTACACGTGCAGCGCTTGGTTTAGGTGCTTCAGTAAAAGTTTTTGATAATAGTTTGTCGCGCTTACGTCGTTTACAAAACGATTTGGGTGCACGTATTTATACTTCTGTTTTACAGCCAAAAGTATTGGCAAAATCAATCATGCGTGCCGATGTGGTGATTGGAGCAATTCGCTCACCTTTAGGCAGAACTCCTTGTGTTGTTTCTGATGATATGGTTTCGAACATGAAAGAAGGTTCTGTAATTGTTGATGTTAGTATTGATCAGGGTGGATGTTTCGAAACGTCAAAAGTGACCAACCACAATAATCCGACTTACGTAAAACACGGGGTTGTACATTACTGTGTTCCAAATATTGCGTCACGTGTACCTAGAACAGCAAGCTTTGCCATTTCCAATATCTTCTCACCGCTATTGATTTCAATGGCAGATCATGGAGGTTGTTTGGATTTGATTCGCAACGACCATGGATTCCGCTCAGGAGTTTATATCTACAGAGGAATTTTGGTTAGTGAAATTCTCGGACAAGTGTTTGACCTGAAATACAAGGATATCGATTTGTTGATGATGGGACTAAAAGGATAATTAGCAATGGAGGAATTATCAATTATCAATTATCAAGAAGGGAATCCAACTTGATAATTATTTCATTGTTAATTGCTAATTAGAGTTATCCGCCTTTCTTCCCACCTTTGTACTTCTGTTTCTTATCGATCCATTTGTACTTGCGTTTTCCGAAATTGTTAGAGTTTCTGTCTTTCCCGTCTATCTTGTACATCAAGCCAAGGGAATACTGACAATAATCCGGGTTTGCACCACCTGAGAAAGCATATTTATAGCTTCCCTGAACATTGATTCCTAATCCTTTCCAAACCCAAAAATTGACTCCGATAGCACCATTTCCTGTAAAAGCGTTTGGTTTGTCTAATGCGGTTCTTTGCGTATAACCAAATCCAAGAGAAACATACGGATCAACAACTGTACTTACGATGAGGTTGTAAAAGCTGTATCGACAATTCAAATCAAAAGAGAGAAATGTTCCTTCATAATTGGTGCTGTCCTGGATGAGTTTTCCCATTTTATACTGAGAATATGCTCCTGCAAATTCAGCGCTCAGTCCATATTTTAAATAACGGTCAACGGTAACGCGTGTTGGATAGGGTAGTCCATTCCACGACTGATTGACGTCAAATGGTTGACAAAATCCACGTCCGTCATCCTCTACAAAATTCCATCCCAAGCCAAATGCCCACTTGTACGGTTTCTCTTCTCCGTACCAATCATAAGGCTGTGCAGAAACCTGCGATGAAAGCGTAAGAAAAAAACAAAGTGACAAAAGCAGTCGTGAACGTGTCATATTTCCATTTTAGACCATAAAAGTAACACTTTCAATTCCGTAGGTACGAAGTTTTACTTGCTTTAATATTAACGATTTGATAAATTTTGTTGAAAACTATAAATAATTCTAAATTCCAAAATGCTAGATTCTACAGTAATAGGCATTTTTATTCTGTTCTCTATTTTAGAAAATCATACAGTGGATAACCAGGAATGTCGTTTTTAACATTTAGAATTTAGAATTAATAAAGGAATTCATAAATGCTGTGATAAGCTCCACTGTTTTCAGCATACTGGATTAGATCGGAGTAAAATTTATCGTTTCCAAGAGTGGAAGAGTCTCCAACCACAAAACAGGTTTTCTTTGATCTTGAAATGGCGACATTTGTTCGTCTGTAGTCTTTCAAAAAACCTAATTCTCCATTTTCGTTTGATCGTGTAAGCGAAATAATGCACACTTCGGCTTCCTGGCCTTGCATACTGTCGATGGTTGAAACGTGCCAGTCTTTGCCAATTTTCTTCTTGATCTCGTCGATTTGCGCGTTGTACGGGGACAGAATAACGGTGTTTTTCTTTGTTAAACTGAAATGCTCAATTACCTTTTCTACAGCCTCTATTTCAGTGGAATTATAGGTGCTTCCCGAAACTTCATCTTTCTCTTCACCATTTCCAAATCCGGAAGTGTCGATGAAATAAAACTGGCTTTCACCGTTGTTTTCATTGGTTCTAAGCTCGCTGTTGTAGAAAAACGGATTAATCGCCTCTACGATCTCTTTTCCGAAACGGTATTGTTCCGTAAGTAAAATAGGTGCTGTTGCTTTGCATGAAGCTTCGAGTAAACTCTCATTCAATCCTAAAGAAATGGCTTCGTTACTAAAAACAACTGGTGGTAATTGTTGTGGATCGCCACATAAAACCAATCGTTTTCCAAAGCTGGCAGCAAGCCACGTCAACGGGCTCAAACTTTGTCCGGCCTCGTCCAAAATTACCACATCCACTAATTTTTCTTTCGGAAGCTGATTGAATAAACTTACTGGAGTACCGGCAATTACAGGTATGTTCGTAATCAGTTGATCAAAAACCTGTTTCTGTAATTGACGAAATTCTGTTCTTAAGCTTCGTAATTCGTTTCGGGCAGCTTTCTTTTCTTCTCTTGCTTCAGCATTAAAATTTCTTGAAAACCGATTTACAGTTTGTACTTGATTCTGAATTGATTTTTCCAAGTGCGAAATGAGTTTTCCTTGTTTTCGATCTAAATGCCCGTCGATGGTAAACGGAAGAACAGTTGAATGAATCTTTTCGTCATTTCCCAAACGCAGGATTTCTATTGATTTATCCAATAAACGCAGACATAAATTGTCAATTGCTGTATTACTTGGTGCACAAACAATTACTTGCTTTCCCTGTTTCACTAAGGCGTCAATTGCTGCAGCAAGAACAGTTGTTTTTCCTGTTCCAGGCGGACCTTGAATACAAAGTGCCGGATGATTAGAAAGGATTGCTCCCGCGGCAGTTTGCTGTTTTTCGTTTAGTTTCTCTAATGAAGCGGATTGAAAATCTGGTGTTTCTTCTGAAAGTGCTTTTTCAAATTCCTGCAGGTGTTTCTTCTCTTCCAAAAATCGAAGACCAAGATTCATGCAGTTCAATGTTCTGTCGTCGGATTCAAAGTCAACGCGAAGTTTCCCTTCGTAAGGATTGAAATCGTCGTCAGCGTTAACGGAAATTTCCATTTCATAAGCTGATAAGTCTCGTAACCGACCTTCAATTTTTTGATCGTCAATGTGCAAAATCACTTTACAGCCACGATAGAAAAAATTATCGTTGATGTGAAATGAAGCCGCTAGAATCAGGTCGCAATTGTTTCCGGAATAGTTTGCCTTTTTACAATCTAACGGAAAAACGGTTAAACCCTGAGAACGCAGCTCAACTGGCGAAAGCTTTTGTTGTTTTTCTTTTTCCTGTTTCAAATAGGAAATTTCAGCTTTAACTGCTTTATCAAGATTAGGTTGTAATGCCATCTTAAAACGGAATTGGAGCGTTGAACTTCATTTCTTTTTTCGTTCTCGGGTGAACAAAACTCAGGTATTCGGCGTGCAAATGCAGTCGATTCGACGGTTTTCCGTATAAATCGTCACCAATAATTGGTGTATTTAATCCTAAAGGATGTGCGGAATGAACGCGCAGTTGATGTGTTCTTCCTGTAATGGGGTAGAAGTGAATTCTGGTTTTACCATGCTCTATCCCAACAACTTTGTAATGGGTTACGGCTTTGGAACCGTGTTCGTAACAAACCAATTGCCGAGGTCGGTCTTCGAGGTCCACACGAAGTGGTAAATCGATAGTTCCTTCTTTTGTTTCAATGATTCCGTCCAATAACGCAACATAACGTTTTTGAACAGTTCGTTTAATGAATTGTCGCTGTAGTTTGGTATAGCAATATTCGTTTTTGGCGATGAGCAAACAACCGGAAGTAGACATGTCTAGGCGATGAACGCATAAATTTCCTTCGGCTTCCGGACGCATTTCTTTGATTCGGCTGTAAACCGATTCGTAAATGGTTTTTCCGGGAACAGATAGCATTTCTGCGGGTTTGTTCACTACAATAATGTCTTCGTCTTCGTAGAGAAATGGCAATTCCACTTCAGCAGAAATGACTTTTAGAAGCGGATTTTCATCAACCGGGATTCCGCCAAGCATATGTCCCAAAATGGGTTCACATTTTCCGCGGCATGAAGGATAATAATTTCCATGAACACGAATTTCGGACTTTGGACTTTCTCCCCACCAGAATTCAGCTAAAGCAACTGGTCGAAGTTTATTTAAATAGGCGAACTGCAACAATTTTGGTGCAGCGCATTCTCCGGCACCAGCAGGAATTCCAAGTGGTGCATCTACGAATATTTCACTTAAACTTTTGTTTTCCAAATGTGCATTCAGAAAGGTGTAATTATCAAAAAGTTGTTGCTGTAATGCGTTGGAACCTTCGGCACGTTGTGTTTTCAGTTCCTGAAGGCGTGTAAGTATTGGCTCTAAATCTACATTTATCTCATTCTTCTTATGCATGAAATAACGCTGCATGTTTTTCAGCACCAACTTATCGTCGATACTTGCTTTGTTCAATGCTTCTAGTTCCGCTTTATCTTTTTCAGGATCAAGTTTATTTCGAAGTTCTAAACGATCAATTCTATTTTGCTGGATGATGCGTTTTTGTTCTTCCACCTTCTCGAATTCTTCGGCTTCGATCAATTTCAATTTGGCGCTAAGAATAGGCACTTCTTCGTTTGCCTCCAATTCCTGAATTTGAAGTGTGAGCTTATTGAGTTCAACTTCGCCAATTTTAAAAAAGCTGTTTTCTACCAACATGTCGAAAACGGGTGGAACAAATCCTGAATGATGATTAGAGTTCCCAACCTTTCCAGAAAAAGCGGCTAAATAACCAAGCTCCTTGTTTTCATTTTCCACCACGAGAACACCAAACATTTTTCCAATCGGTGTTCCGTCAACTTCAGTGTCAAACCCGAAATTGTGACCAAAAGGAAATGTTTTCATTGTTTCCTGAAGTTCTAAACTTGCAATTTCGGCGAGTTTATGTGTTTCGTAGTAAAACGGAAATGTGAACTTTTCAGGCAATGGAATACCCGAAACATCAGCTTTAAATGAATGAAAAAATGAAGATTCGTTCACTACAATAAACTTCGTTCGCTTTCAAATTTGCGGTTCGATAATAGAACTACGAAAATGGCAAGTGAAACCATTACTCCAAAGGACAAAGCGATGTACTGAATTTCCAAAGTCCCAGCAATGAGTTCTTTCGTAGCCAAAACAACGTTAATCACCGGAATAACTGCTGTCACATAATTTAATTCGATTCCAGGGAAAAAACCAACCATTCCAGGAAGAACGACTAACATATTCAATGGTGAAATGATACTTTGTGCTTCTTTGAAACTTTTTGCACGAATGGCAATTGGAACCATGATTCCAGCAAAGAAAAAGATCATTGGAATCAACAAAACATAAAGCATTAAAATGAAAGCTGGACTCAGAATGTCGTTTACAATGGCAATCAATTCCGGCGCTTTTTGCGGATCTAATGATTCGATAGAAAGGAAAAGTCCGACTAAACTAAAGGTAGAAGCCATAACTCCGGAAGTTACTACCACCAACATTTTTCCAATCAGGATCTTCCAACGCTTCACTGGAGTTGTAAGCAAGGTTTCCAGTGTTCCACGCTCTTTTTCTCCAGTAAACAAATCGATAGCAGGATACATACAACCCATGAAACCGAAAGCAATGAAGAAATAGGGTAGAATACCTCCGGCCAATTTTCCGAACATTTCTTTATCAGATGCCACGTTTGAATAGTCGACAGCCAAAGGAGTAATACTGGTTTCCTGAATTTTCAGTTTTGAGTAACGTTCCTTTTTCATTTTTGTCTCAATCACTGAAACATAAGCTTGAAAACGCTCTTTCATTCCTAAATCAGTTCCATCGTGGTAAACCGTAATGGTAACTGGCTCAAGTTTGTCTATTTTCTCCTGTTCGTTAGGAGATACATAACAACCCAATTCAATCTTCTTATCCTGAATGTCTTTCTTGAGTTTGTTTGTATCCGCATATGGAATGAACTCCTTTTTACCTAATTCGTCAGGCAATTTGGTTAATTCTTCTTCAAATTTTCCAGCTTGATTGGATACCAATCCGATCTTGATCTTTTTCGCTTCCGTATCGGCAGCAAATTTGTCCGAAATCTTCAGGTAAACGTTCATAATGATTGGGAAAACCAAGGTCGGAATAACAATCATCATGATAATCGTTCTGCGATCGCGCAACGTATCTTTTATTTCTTTTTTATAGACATTGAAAATCATAGCGATACAGTTTCTTGTTGGTTAACAACTCGGATGAATTCGGCAGTAAGATTTGGAGCCTGCATGGTTGATCTAAAGTCGTCCATAGTAGAATTCACCACTGTTTTTCCTTTGTGAATAATGGTGATGTTGTCTGATAGTAAATCAACTTCTCCCATAATATGGCTAGAGAAGATCACTGTTTTACCTTCGTTCTTACATTGCTTGATCAGCTCAATAATTGCTGCAGCGGTAATCACATCCAATCCACTTGTTGGTTCGTCAAACAAAATCACCTGTGGATCATGGATCATTGTTCTACAAATAGAAACGCGCTGTTTCATACCTGTACTCAATTTTCCGATACGTTTGTTTTGAAACTCATGCATATCCAACAAATCGAACAATTTCTTCTTTCTGATTTGAACATCTGCTTTTGAAATCCCGTACAGCGAACCAAAGTAATCTACCAACTCGCTAGGTGTCAAACGCGCATACAAACCTGCTGAACCTGTAAGGAATCCGATATGTTTTCGTGCTTCTTCCGGATTCTTTAATGCGTCAATGCCTGCAATTTCAATAGAACCCGAAGTAGGTTTGAAAATGGTCGACATCATACGAAGCGTGGTTGTTTTTCCGGCTCCGTTAGCGCCAAGTAAGGCATGAACTTTTCCGGGTTCGCACGTAAAACTAACGTCCTGAACAGCGGTAACTGTATGTTCTTTGGTGTTTAATTCCTTGCGTTGCTGACGATTCAGCTCGAAGGTTTTAACAAGATTCTCAACTTTTATCATGGGAAGATGAATGTGTTGTACGAAGATATTCTTTTTAGACTTAAGACCGCTTCGCTTTTGGACTTAAGACAAAAGACTTATTCACGGTTATGATTTTTTAAGAAATGACAAAGGACAATTCCGCATGCGAAACTGTCCTTTGTCTATAGTCTTTCCTCTAAAGTCTTTTTAGTGGTGGTGTCCGTGTTCACCATGTGTGTGACCGTGCGCAATCTCGTCAGCAGTAGCTTCACGAACGTCTAAAATTGTTACATCGAACAACAACTCTGTTCCGGCCAGCGGGTGATTGAAATCCATTTGAATTTCGTTTTCATCCATTGTCAAAATACGTCCAGTCAATTGATTTCCTTCGTTATCCGACATTGGCAATAAGGCACCAACTTTGATAATTTCTTCGTTGATTTTTCCTGTTTCATCTTGAAAAACATTCAATGGAATTGGAACAATTTTCTCTGGAGAGTGTACACCGTATGCATCTTCACTTTTCACAGAAAAAGTTGCTGTTTCACCAGCCGACAATCCATGAATTTCCTCTTCGAAAGTTGGTAATAAACGCTCAACACCGTATAAAAACTGCATTGGACGATCATTTGATGTAGCTTCGATGTGCTCTTTTGTCTCGTTGTCGCTCAATGAGTAATTCAGGGTAACAACTGTGTTTACGTCTACTTTCATTTAAAAAATTTTGGCAAAGATACATATATGGACTTAATACCATTTACACTTTCTTACTGAAGATTTAGTTCTTTTCCCACAAATGCGCAAATACGACTTCGTTGTTGGCTCGCCTAACGGACTCGCAAATTAGGAGGGCGTCCGTTAAGCGCACAATGTTTGTGTCTTTGAGGGAAAGTGATCGGCTGGTCGATCCAACCTATACTTGTTCTGAGGCCTTGTTTAGGATTTTGACCTGAATAGCAATCGATTCCTCATGCATTGCAGTTAGAAATTTCTCAATGAAAACAGGATTCAGATTCAATTCTTCAGCCTGACTTAACCGCTTTTTCAATACTTCGTCCCAACGATTCAATTGCAGAACTGTAAGATTATTATCTCGCTTGAATTCACCGATCTTTTCAATAATGTCTCTACGCTCTGCAAGTAATTTCAAGAGCTTATCGTCTGCTTTGTCGATTTGCTTTCTAAGCATTACCAGTTGTTTTTCTGCCGGAGCAGCTTTTGCGTGCAGTGAACGCAATTCCAAACGGTGAATCATTGCAATTAGTGATTCCGGAGTTACTTGCTGGGCTGCATCACTCAATGCCACTGCCGGATTGATATGCGTTTCTATCATCAAACCACGCATTTCTAAATCCATTGCTTTTTGAGAAAGTGGTTCAATCAAATCTCTTCTTCCGCCAATATGACTTGGATCGCAAATCACGGGAAGATTCGGAATTAAACGCATCAATTCAATGGCCATGTTCCAGTTGGGTGCATTTCGGTATTTACTTTTCACGGTAGATGAACAACCACGGTGAATAGCCCCGATTTTTGTGATTCCCGCTTGATTCAAACGCTCTAAAGCACCAATCCACAATTGCAAATCAGGATTCACAGGATTTTTGACAAGAACAGGAATGTCGACACCTTTCAAAGCATCAGCAATTTCCTGCACAGAAAACGGATTCACAGTTGTTCTCGCACCAACCCAAAGCACATCAATTCCGGCTTTTAAACATTCTTCAACGTGTTTTGCGTTCGCTACTTCCGTCGCAGTGCGCATTCCTGTTTCTTGTTTTACGGTTTTCATCCAATCCAAACCGATACTTCCAACACCTTCAAAAGCATTTGGACGTGTACGTGGTTTCCAGATTCCGGCACGGAAAATATTGTTCGGAAAAGCCTTTACTATTTCTCTTGCTGTAGCCAGCATTTGTTCTTCACTTTCAGCACTGCAAGGTCCGCTGATCAATACATTATCGACAGTTGGACTTACCCAATCTTCGAATTTTGTGATATTTAGATTTATTTCCATTTGTAATAAGTTTGCCTTCGACTCCGCTCAGTCAACATTTCAGTCACCTTTAGTTTTTGCTTAAGGTTATCGAGCGTAGTCGAGATATTATTTCTTTAGTATTCTGCGAACTTCATTTGCCGCAATCATTAATTTTTTTGTTTCCTGCGTTTTGTCGTTTTCTATCAGCTGATAAAATGCATTCAGATTTTCAATATAACTTCCAAGTGCAGTAAGAATATTGGATTTGTTTTGAGCAAATATGGAGCTCCACATTTCGGGCGAACTCTTTGCTAAACGAACGGTAGATTCGAAACCTGAACCTGCCAAGTTGAAGATATTCTCCTCATCTTTCTCCATATTCAATACTGTTAATCCAAGCATAAAAGAGGAAACGTGCGACAAATGACTCACGTATGCCAACTGTCTGTCATGTTCGTCGGCATCCCTAAAGGTAGTATGCATTCCAACAGATTCAAAGAGTTCAATTACATTATTTACGGCTAATTTGTCAGATTTCTCTGCTTCACAAATAATGTTCAACTTTCCGTTAAATAATCCGTCGATTGCCGCACCAGGGCCGCTATTTTCTGTTCCTGCAATTGGGTGAGCTGCAACGAATTGGTTACGTTTAGGGTGTGCAGAAACGGTTTCGCAGATTGTTTTTTTTGTAGATCCTACATCTGTTACAACGGCATGCTCATGAATAAGATCCAGCACTTTTGGAAGCGATTTTTGGATTGCCTCTACCGGTGTTGCAAGAATTATGATATCACAAGTACTGCAAATTTGTTCAAAGGAAAGCACATCATCAACCAAGCCTTTTTCCAATGCAATTTTCGATTCTTCTTCACTAAAAAAGGAAGAGAATATCTGAGATGCAAAACCATTTTTCCGAAGGGAAATAGCCAGTGATCCACCAATTAAACCGAGTCCGATTATTCCAACGTTCATTTGAGTTTCCATTTTTTAATTCTGTTTAATGCATTCGTCAATGTTTCAATAGTTGAACACAAAGAAATTCGAATGTGGTGATTTCCTTCGGTTCCGAAAATGAATCCGGGTGTGATAAACACTTCTGCGTTGTACAGTAGATCATCTACAAGTTCTTCGACTGAAACGGTTTTTGAGATTTTTCCCCAAACAAACAGTCCAACTTGATTCTGCTTCACAGAACAATCCAATTCCCTCATAATCTTTAGTGCAATTTCTTTTCGCTCTGAGTAGATTGTGCTTTGCGCATGGTGCCATGATTTATCGTTTTTCAAAGCAGTGATTGCGGCTTCTTGCAGTCCAAGGAACATCCCCGAATCCATATTGCTTTTTACTTTCAAAATGGTAGAGAGAAGCTCTTCATTTCCTGCAATCCATCCAATTCTCCAACCCGCCATATTGTGCGATTTACTCAGTGAGTTCAACTCAATGGCAACGTCTCTTGCTCCGGGGATGCTCAAAATGGAAATTGGTTCATCGTTCAGTATTAAGCTGTACGGATTGTCATTTACAATCAGAATTTCATGCTTGTGAGCAAATTCGATCAACCGTTCGAACAGTTCTTTACTTCCATTTATTCCCGTTGGCATGTGCGGAAAATTGACCCAAATGATTTTTACTTTTGATAGATCTGTTTGTTCCAAAGCGTGAAAATCGATGACAAAATCATTTTCTTCGTTTACCGAATAGTAACGGCATTTTCCACCGACCAAATTGGTTACAGAGGTGTAAGTTGGATAACCAGGATTCGGAATCAGGACTTCATCTCCGGGATTCAAAAAAGCCATAGAAATGTGCATGATCCCTTCTTTGGAGCCCATCAATGGCAGAATTTCACTTTCTGGATCAATATCAACATTGAACGTGTGATTCATCCAATTGGAAATCGAAGTTCGAAATGCAGTAATTCCTTTATAACTCTGGTAACCATGACTTTTTGGATTTGTAGCAACTTCTTGCAAACGCTGAATTGTAGCTTCAGAAGGAGCTAAATCCGGACTTCCTATTCCCAAATTGATAACCTCTTTTCCCGCCTTGTTCAGAGCAGCAATTTCAGCCAGTTTCCTTGAAAAGTAGTATTCCTCAACGTTGGCCAATCTCCTCGCAGGCGCAATGACTGATTTAGTTCTGAGCAATTCCATTCCATGATGATTTTTCGTAAATACCAAGTACTGAAAGTTGTTGAACCAGATTTTTAACTTCTCTGAGAACTGTTTCAAATTGAGTTCGTTGTTTCCATTCCATATCGATATGGAAAGAATATTCGTAAGGTTTCCCAAGAATTGGAATCGACTGGATTTTTGTCAGATTCAAATCCTGTTTCTTGAAAATACCTAGAACATCCACCAAAGAACCTGTTTCATGTTTCAATTCGAGAAAAAGTGAAGCTTTGTTGGCTTTTTCGTTCTTCACTTCATCTTTGCTTAAGATCAGAAATCTTGTAAAATTAGCCTTGTTCGTCTCAATTCCTTCTGCGATCATTTCCAGGTCGTACAACTGAGCAGAAAGCGAATTTGCAATTGCGGCGTGTCCAGTCAACTGTTTGTCTTGAATCTTTTTCGCAGCCAGTGCGGTATCTTCCATTTCAATGAATGAAACGTTATTTAGATTTTGAAGAAACTGTTCGCACTGCTTCAGCGCCATGTGGTGGGAGGAAACAGAATGAATTTCTTCCAATTTTGTTCCCCGAAGCGCAAGCAAATTCATTTTGATGGGTAAATAGATTTCACCACAAACAAAAAATCGATATTCCTGAAGCAGAGCATAATTTTGCAGAATGCTTCCTGCAATCGTGTTCTCAATGGCCATCACTGCGTAGTCAGCAGAACCATTCTTCAGCTGTTCGCACAGCTCTCTGAAATTCATACATTCAAGGAAATTCAACTCCGACTGAAAATAGTCGTGAGCGGCTTGCTGGTGAAAGCAACCTTTAATTCCCTGAATGGCGATTTGTTGTTTGTTCTTCATTTTACATCAAAAAAAAATCCCGGATCGTAAGACCCGGGATTCGTATTATTTCGTACTTCTTTTTACGCAATATTAGTCCAGGGCCTCGATCCGAGTCCAGAAGAAATAATAGCTAAAGAAGTTGTTTGACATTTTCATTTCGAAGCAAATGTAGGATTAATTTTTTAACTGCAAAATTTATTTTTCACAATTAGCGCTTGGTAATGTTTGAAAATAAACAAAAGAACAGAAGCGGATCAATATTTGAACCGCAAAGAAACGAGAGCGCAAAGGTCATCTAACGGTGACTGAGCGGAGTCGAAGTCAATCGCAGATAGTTCCTTTATGCTCGGAATGCTGATACATTTCTTCGAGTTCTTGAAGTTCCTTCATTAATTCAGGAGAAGGTGGAGTATTGGTTAGTGTATTCAAATCCGGCTGACCAGCGTCCACCCAAGCAGTATACCAAATAGATCCAACAGCGATAATCGCTTGCCGCATTCTGCGTTCAACCATTCCGTTCATCATTCCCTGGTAAGCATCGCAAAATTCTTTCGAATAGGTTTGAATCAGGACTTGTCCTCGCTGTTCATAGGTGTATTTGATATCGGATGAAAGTGAATCTGTCAACAGTTTTTCGAAGCGTAAAACGGAATCAACGGCTGCATTCGATTCCTCCACTGCATCCCATGCAAAGTCAAGAACACTTTTAACATAGGCCGATTTTCCAACGAAATAATCGTAATCTTCGGCACTCAATTCTACAATTCGACTTTCCCAAAGACCATGAATTCCTCGTTGACCAGTGAGCTGACCATTATAGTTTTCTGTTGTGTGCAATGGTACGTGCGAATCGCCAATGTAATGTCCGATTTCTGAAGCATACTTCAGAATCAAATCAATGTTCTTCGATTCAAAGGCTTTTTGAAGTCTGATTTTCATCAGCTGAATATGCCAGGGAACAATTCCGTACGCTTGTAATGTGTCTTCTGTATATTTTGCAATGGCATCATCCCATCTTCTTGGAACACTGTCAAAAGCATGTTCACCGTAATGATCAATGTCTATGTAATGACGCTGGGCTTCACCTTCAACTGCGTATCTGCGTTTGTCCGGATCTACAGCGTGTTCGGTGATGAATTCCAGATTTTCTTTAAAGAAACCGAACATTTCGGGTGGAAGCGTAAACACTGCCATTCGGTTAATTCGTTTATGACCATAGAATCCCCATACGGCTGGATTAACCGGTTTAATGGGCAAGGGATTACCAAAAGAAAATAGAGAAGTAAATAGCGATAAAACTACCGCTAAACAACTAGATCGTAGAAAGTTCAACCAATTTGCCATCCTTCAAAATCGGAATCACTTCTGTTTGGTTTGGTGTCAAACAGTATTTGATGTCCTCATTCAAATTTAAGTTTTTTAGTCGTCTTCTATGTGAAGAAGATTTTAAAAATCCTAAATAACTATCTTTTGCTGATAAGAAAAGGTATTTCGCGGCAATAGAAGAGTCTTCTATGGAGATGAAATTTCCCGTGTTTATTAAATAATCAGAAATTGCACCTGCACAAATGGTGTCTTCCAGGTTAAATTTATCTTGCCATCCTGAACATAAACAAAGAATATTCTTGTCTTGCTTGGACAACCACTCACTTAAGTAGTCAAGGTTCAAAAATGACCCTACTACAACCGTTTCCGCATCTTTTGCAACGTCCAATGATTTGGTTCCGTTGGTAGTGGTTAAAACAACATCTTTCCCTTTGAATTCTTCTTTAATGTAACTAAATGGAGAATTACCGAAGTCGAAACCTTCTACAATCTGACCTTTGCGTTCAGCACCGGCAAGAAATCCTTTTTGTTTGTATTCCCAAGCTTCTTCAACTGTAGGAACAGGAATAATTGATGCAATCCCGTTATCAAAAGCGGCACAAATAGCAGATGTTGCTCGCAGTACATCAATAACTACAACAATTTCGAATTCTCCCTTAAAATATTCATATTCTCCTGGTGTATAGCACACCTCAATGCGTTTCCGAGTATCCATATGTGGGGCAAAGATATCAATTACAAATTACGAATTACGAATTCCATCACTCGTAATTAGTAATTATGTTCGATAGAACAGTCGTCCGTTTTCAATGAAAAGAGGTGATTCAAAGTTCTCAATGAACAAAGCTCCTGTTCCTAAACCCTGTGGTTGTTGAACATTGAGTTTTCCGGCGAATTGGGCAATGGCGTTTAAGCCAATATTGCTTTCCAATGCTGAAGTCATCCACCAATCAATTCCACGTTCGGTTGCCAGTTTAATCCATTCCTGAGAACCGGAAAATCCGCCGTGTAAACTTGGTTTCAGAATGATGTATTGAGGTTTGATCTTGTCGAGTAAGGCAATTCTATCTTTGGTTTCGTTTATTCCGATCAGTTCTTCGTCGAGCGCAATTGGAAGGGGTGAAGTTCTGCAGAGTTGATGCATTATTTCTGTTTGTCCAATTTCTATAGGCTGTTCTATGGAGTGTAGGTCGAGTTCTGCAAGTGCAGTCAATTTCGGTAATGCACTCTCAGGTGAAAAGCTTCCATTCGCATCCACACGAAGAACAATCTGTTCTTTCGAATAGGACTTTCTGATTTCTCTTAGCAGTTCCAGCTCCGTTTCGAAATCAATTGCTCCAACTTTCATTTTGATGCATGAATAGCCTTCTTTTAGTTTGCTTTCGATCTGTTCTTTCATGAAACTTTTGTCACCCATCCAAACCAAACCATTGATTGGAATCGACATTTTTCCATTGGTGAATTCTGAAGGGAAATAGATTTGTTTTCCACCGTTTACAAGATCGAACATGCACATTTCCAAACCCATCAAAATGGAAGGAAAAGCGTTCAATTGTTTTGGATTTTCAATGAAATAATTTAGTTTTTGACAAACTTCATCCAGTTTTTGTTCGTATTCTTCATCCGAGTTGTAATCCGGAGAAAGTCCTTCAATGATAGAGCATTCGCCTAATCCCTGAATGGAAGTCAAACTATCTGTTAACGTTAGGATCCAACATTTCTTGTGGGTCAAAATTCCTCTGCTCGTACCACTTGGTTTTTTAAATTCCAGCAGGTGTTTTTTATAGCTAAGAGCGAATCGTGAACTCATGGATTTAATCGTTAATGATTGCCTGATTGAATAAATGAAGCGTGAATGATACAGCGAAAAACAATATTGCTAGTAAGAATGTATTCAGAGCTACTATTTTTAACTGGGAATCGAGTAAACGAGGTTCTTTTGTTTTGAAAACGAATCCCAGGTGTTTAATCAACACAATGAAGGGGATAAGCGTAATGAGGTACCACCATTGTTCTTGCAGATAAATGTATATTCCCCAGCTGATAAGAGCAAAAAGAACGAGTGATAAATGGTACAATTTCGCCTGCTTAAAACCAAGTTTTACAACCAATGTTCTTTTTCCAACTTTCTGATCATTTTCATGATCACGCATATTATTGAGATTTAGAACGAGTGTACTCATACATCCAATGGTGAATGCGGGATAAATAAGTTCAAGATTCAATCCATTGGCGAAAAGTGGATAAACACCTAAAACACTCACAATTCCGAAGAAAATGAATACGAAAATATCGCCTAATCCCAAATAACCATAGGCATGTTTTCCCATGGTGTAGGTAATGGCTGCAAGAACGCATGAAGCAGCCAATAGTATGTAGCTGTACATAATATTCATAGAAAGACGCTGTGTTCCCAGATAGATTAGCGCTCCGGCACTTATTGCAGAAAGAAGCACCAATACCAGGATCGCGCGTTTCATCGCTTGCTTCGAGATCTCACCTGATTGGACACTTCGCATTGGACCAACACGGTCTTTATTGTCAGCTCCTTTTAGTGTATCGCCTAAATCGTTTGCCAAATTGGAGAGAATTTGAAACAATACGGTTGTTGACAATGCCAAAAGGAAGATAGGTGTATTCCAAAAACCGGCGTTGAATGCGCAAACACTTCCAACGATAATTCCTGAAATAGACAATGGCAAAGTGCGAAGACGGAAAGCTTTAATCCAGGGTTTGATACTCATAGTTACAAATTTAGTAATAAGATGTGTTTTAGGAGGAAATTCCGGAATTCTGAAATTCGATATTTTGGGAATTCGGTAATTCGTTATTTCGAAAATTCGACAATTATCGAAGAACTCAGTGTTTTACTGGTTTTGAGGGGTGTTTATTCCGGCTTCCATACTAATTCATTAAATTTACACCATGAGTATCGCAATAAATGAGTTGGCACTTTGTCGACTTCTCCATATAGAAATTCCAATTATTATGGCACCTATGTTCCTTGTTTCGAACGAGGAAATGATGATTGCTGCGAGTAAATCCGGGATTGCGGGTGCTATTCCGGCATTGAATTACCGGACTACCGAACAATTTCGTGAAGGATTGGTTCGAATGAAAAATGAAGCCAAAGGTCCATTAGGTATCAACTTAATTGTGAACGCTTCCAATATTCGAATGGAAGAACAACTGAAGGTGTGTACAGAAATTGGTGTTGACTTTATTATTACTTCATTAGGGAATCCGAAGCACGTAATTGAGGAATCGCATAAAGTGGGAATCAAGGTTTTTTGTGATGTGGTGAATACAGAACAAGCCATTAAAGTTGCTGGATTAGGTGCGGATGCTGTAATTGCTGTAAACAGCAGAGCAGGCGGACATGCCGGAAATCTTTCCGCTAAAGAGTTGATTCAGAACATCAAATCGAAGATTTCAATTCCTGTGATTTCTGCTGGTGGAGTTGGTTCGAAGAAAGAAATGGAGGAAGTCATTTCCTTTGGTGCTGATGGATTTTCGATTGGTTCCATTTTCATTGCTTCAGAAGAATCGGGAGTTTCTTCAGATTATAAAGATGCCTGTGTGAAATACGGTGCAAAGGATATTGTGTTAACAACCCGACTTTCAGGAACACCTTGTACAGTAATCAATACGCCTTATGTAAAGGAAATTGGTACAGAACAATCAGGAATGGAAAGATTCTTTTCGAAGAATAAACGCCTCAAGAAGTGGGTGAAAATGTTCACATTTCTGAAAGGAATGAAGAAACTCCGAAAAGCAGCATTTGAAAATACTTATCAAAGTATTTGGTGTGCCGGACCAAGCATCGAATCCGTTAAAGCTGTTCGTCCGGTAAAACAAATTGTCGAAGATTTGCTGAAATAGCAATCCAATGTGCGGTTTCACAATAAGAGTGTTGATTTATCCAAAGGATTATCTTTGTCGCAAAATTGATTAAGAATGAAAGTGCTTTCCGTTGAAGATTGTAAGGAGTGTTTTATATCGAATACCGCAATGTTAATTGATATCCGTGAAAATTGGGAACTTTCCATTTACGGAATTGGGATCAAACATATTCCAATGGCGAATTTGGTGGATTCGGTTTCGGAATTGGATTCTTCTAAACAAATTATTTTGGTTTGTAAAACGGGTAGAAGGGCAGAGGCGCTTGCGAATCTTTTGGAAACGGAATATGGCTTCGGAAACGTCGCAATCATGGGTGGTGGAGTAACGGCTTGGGCTGCGAAATATGACCCTACAAACGAAATGTACTAAACTACTATGCTAGATTTTTTTCATAAACTATTCGACCTACAACATTTTGACGTTTTCTTGAGAGAATATCAGAATGTGATTTATATCATTCTTTTTCTAGTCATTTTCGTTGAAACGGGATTAGTGGTAATGCCATTTTTACCGGGAGATTCGTTGCTTTTTACCGCTGGATTATTCGCTGCAAGCGGAGAGTTGAATTTGATGTATCTACTTGTTTTATTGGTTATTGCTGCTATCCTGGGAGATAATGTAAACTATTGGATTGGCCGAAAACTGGGTTTAAAAGTGCTGCACTGGAAAATCCGCGGTCGTCAACTCGTAAAAGAAAAATATATCGAACAAACACAGGCATTTTTCGACAAGAACGGAACCAAAGCAATTATCATGGCACGTTTTGTTCCAATTGTGCGGACATTCACACCATTTGCTGCGGGAATTGGTAAAATGAACTATACAAAGAAGTTTTTGCCTTTCGATATTCTTGGTGGAGTACTTTGGATCTGTGGTTTGACATTGGCAGGTTATTTCCTTGGAAACGTTACCTGGATTAAAGAAAACATTGAGAAGGTTTGTTTGGGAATTATCTTTATTTCCGTGCTTCCAATGATCATCAGTTTCTTTAAAGCGAGACGAGCTAAGAAGAACGATTCGAAAGTTCTTGATTCGGAATTATAAAACTATAAGTCTTGAGCAAATTTGGTTTAATCGGGAAGACGCTTTCTCATTCGTTTTCGAAGCAGTTTTTTAGTACTAAATTCGAAAAAGAAGGATTGACGGATACCTACGAGAACATAGAATTAGCCGATATTTCTTTGATTTCAGAAGTTCTAAAAAGTCGTAAATATTCCGGTTTAAACGTTACAATTCCCTATAAACAACAGATTATCCCATTTTTGGATGAACTTTCTCCTGAAGCTGAAAAAATAGGAGCGGTAAATACCGTTGTTTTTCAGAGTGGGAAGGCAGTTGGTCACAACACAGATGCACATGGATTTCATCAAAGTATTAAGCCCTTTTTAACCAATAAGCACGAGAGAGCATTGCTGCTTGGAACAGGTGGCGCTTCATTAGCAGTTGCATATGTTTTGAAGAATATTGGAATAGATGTGCACTTTGTATCCAGAAATCCGGAGAATGGACAATTTGCTTATTCAGACATTAATCAGAACATGGTGAATGCGTTTAAGTTGGTTGTTAATTGCACTCCGCTTGGAACCGCTCCCAATGTTGATGATTGCGTGGAATTCCCGTTTGAATTTCTAACTGAAGACCATTTGTGCGTGGATTTGATCTATAACCCTTCAGAAACGAAATTTCTTCGTCTTTCGAAGGAAAATCGCGCTACAATTCTGAATGGAGAATCGATGCTAAAAGAGCAGGCATTGAAAGCTTGGGAACTGTGGCACTTGGACTCCGCTCGATGACCTTTATTCCTTATTTCAAATTAAAAATTGAAATTTCTTTTCTTACACTGATTTTCGGTTATCGGGCGGAGTCGAGATATCGAAATTCGTAGTTATTTTTGTTGAATGTCTGAATTAAAATCTCTCATCGCTCAGGGCGAGCATCAGCAACTTGATTTTAAGTTTCGAATTGACGATTCAAAGAAAATAGCGCGAACCCTTTGTGCCTTTGCAAATACAGATGGTGGACGTTTGCTCATTGGCGTTAAGGACAATGGAAAAATTGCCGGCGTAGATCCGAATGAGGAAATTCATATGATAGAAGCTGCTGCTGAAATGTATTGCAGTCCGAAGTTGAAAATAGAAACCCGCGTTTGGCAGGAAGACATGAAGCTCGTTCTGGATGTTTGGATTCCGAAATCAGAGCAAAGACCTGTAATGGCATTCGATGAAGAAGGAAGATTACGTGCTTATGTTCGTGTTCAGGATTCTACATTAATGGCCAATAAGATTTTACTAGGAGTTTGGAAGAGAGCTGGTTTTCCTAACGATCGACCACAGCAATTCGGAGAAAATGAAATAGAATTACTTCGAAACATTCCAGAAGAAGGTGTTACTTTAAGCAAGCTTTACAGATCTGTGCAATTGAATAAACGTGAGATAGACAATCTTCTCATCCGCTTTGTATCATGGAAACTGGTTGAGATGAACATGAGTGAAACGGAAACGCTTTATTCTGTGTTGTCACCTGACTAAAAATATTTTCGACAAAACACGGTTTATTATTGATGAAATTCACTATTTTGTCGATTTATAACCTATTACTCCATGAACAAAGCGTTTTATATTTCGTCGATTGTTCTAAGTTTCATTTTCTTAATTGTCTGCGGTTATTATATTGCAGAAGTTGAAAGTGTCCGAAACTTGGAATTTACATCAAGTATTAATTCTTACACCGATTCGTATAATTATGGATATTCCAGTTATAACATGTACGAAGGTTACGCTGAAGAATACACTTCAGAGGCTGCAATGATTTCTATTTTCTTTTTTCTCTTTTTTATCACAACCGATATCCTTGGATTGGCGCGTATTAAAACCAAAACTGTGAAAGTACTTGGGATTATTGGGATTTGCCTATCAGGAATTATGTTAATGTGGGATTTTTTAGTTTTGTCGAGCCCTTCATCTCTTGCTTTTAATGAAGTAGGAATTGCTTTTCTGTTTTACGGACTTGTGATTCTTGCATTTAGTATAATTGGATTAATACAGGCAGTTCGCTTTTCAAAAGATAAGGTAGTTTCCATCAACAGAAAGGATCTGCTGGACATGTAATAAACTTAATTACAGGTTAAAATAATTTAAAAACTTTGCTTGCTTAGTAACTGTTTGTATATTAGCTTTCGTAAAAATTATAACAAATGGGAAGACCGCCAACAAAACCAGCTCGTTTAAGAGATGGATTTTATATTGAAGTGAGAAATTCAGGTTCACAAGGAATCAGGATTCGTAGGGATACCCGCGAACAAATGTTGTTAGCAGCTGAGGATTACCGCAGAACAAAAGATGTGGTTGTATTGGGTGAAATGAAAGACGACAAGTGGATTGATTAAGATTAAATTCAACCCATATTAAAAACCAATGGTTTCCATTGGTTTTTTTTGTGCCATAATGTTCCGTTAATTGCTGCTTTTACAGTTGGTTCGTTGAGGTTTCGGAGACAACTTGTCTTTAGCGTATTGGGCGCTATTTAAAGCGTTGAAATCACCTTTTGTCACATCTACTTAGAACGAATTGAAAGACTTCCCTAGATGAGCTTATTTTCAGTTAAGGCTAATAATACAGCCAATTCCATTTCATCTAATTTGGGTATGCCTGAATCTCGAATCTAACATTTTTTCTTCGACATCATTACAAAAGTATTGAACACAAAAAAGGGGAGACCTTTCGATCTCCCCTTTGCGTTTTATTCTTAGAATTAGTTCTTAGAAACTTTCACCAATTGAGTTCCAAACTCAGTTGTAATGTTTAAGAAGTAAACTCCTGTAGCGAATTCTTCAAGTGAAATTTGGTCACCATTTTTGATAGTCACAATTTTCAATGTTTTTCCAGCTCCGTCAACTACAACAACATTAGCTTCTTGCGCCGTCATTGTAATTGTCACATTGTTATGTGTAGGGTTTGGATAAACAGAGATGTACTCAGAAGACAATTCTTTCACATCAACGTTATTGATATTCACACAAGATGAAGTATCAGAACATCCTGATGCGTTTGTTACAACTACTGCGAAAGAACCATTAGCACTTGGTGCAAATGTTTGAGCATTCGCTCCAGACACAGCTAATCCTGTTGTACAATTTACCCATTGGTAAGAAGTACCAGCAGAAGCAGTAATTGTAGCGTTACCGTTATCCGTTGCAGTTGCATTTGGAATTGCGTTGATCGTTAAGTTCAACGTTACAATTGAATCACAACCTGTTGCAGCACCACCAACAATTGTAAATGTTGCGGTGTTGTTAGAAGCTGTATACGTATTACCGTCAATCCAAGTATATGTTCCACAAGCTGTTTGAACATCAATTCCAGTTGTGCTGTTATTGATTGTTAAGTTCAATGTAATTGTTGAATCACAACCGTTTGCGTTTGCACCAGCAAGAACTACTGGGTAAGACCCTGAAGTAGTATATGTTGTTCCATTTTCAGCCCAAGTGTAAGAACCACAAGCTGAAGCTGTAACAGTTGATGAAGTCGGTTGATTGATTGTTAG
>CBFGNV010000054.1:0-25658 GCA_965650275.1 uncultured Fluviicola sp.
ATTCGAACCTGAGACCTACTGCTTAGAAGGCAGTTGCTCTATCCAGCTGAGCTATTGGGCCAAAATGTCTTTTTTCTTTTTTTATACTGCTTAGAAGATGCAGTTGCTCGCAATAAAGGTTTTTATTTTAATGTCACTTCGAGTTTCACGCAGTGAAGTATCGAGAAGGCATTAAATTAAAAAAGGGGATGATTGCTCATCCCCTTTTTCGTCGGGGCGGCAGGATTCGAACCTGCGACCTCCTGGTCCCAAACCAGGCGCGATGACCGGACTACGCTACGCCCCGAACTAGGCTTTTTATTTTTTTTCCCTTTCGTCGTTCCGAAAGGTTTCTTTTTTTCGAGGTGCAAAGATAGTAATAAAATCAACTATCGCAAGCACCTTTTAAAGTTTCCTCGAAGACATTTCTCAAAAGCTTAGCTTTCAATTTGTTGCCTTCTTGCGGAGAGAGCGAGATTAGCTTCGCTGGTCTCCGTTTCACTCCGGCACGAACTCGCTGCGAGTTCTTATCTCGCTGAAAATTTCGTTTCAGAGTTAACTATGCGGAGAGAGCGAGATTCGAACTCGCGGTACCGTTACCAGTACGTCAGTTTAGCAAACTGGTGGTTTCAGCCACTCACCCATCCCTCCTAATGTTATCGATTCCACAAGTAGTGGATTCAAAGAACGTGGGTGCAAAAATAACAATTCATCGCTTATCACAAAGACTCTAAAAGGAAAAATGTACTTTTTTACCGCTTTTTTTTACGCTTATCTGATTTATTCACCTAGAATCAGGGAATTAAGTCTTCTTTTCTTCTCTTTTAATTCCACAAAATTGTCCTTACGCTTACGAACCATGCTCGTAAACCTGAACTTTGAACCGACATGTCGCCAGTAACGTGCGTAGAAATGTGCAAAGACTCCCGTCATTGGTAACGAGACCAAATAGGCGATCAAAGCCCAAAATCCGAAACCGAAATAAGAAAACCCGATTCCGAATCCGGCATAAATGAGTGGATACAAAACAAACCCTATTAAAATGGCCAAAGGCGCGTGATACTCTTCGTCCTTTGTAATACGAGGAAGCAACCACCCCAAAAAGTAATATGGAATAAAGTTGTGCAGCAAACCAAAAAGTGCCATCGGTAAAGTCAAAAGCAAAAACAAGATCGACTGTATGAGCTGGCGTGAATACATTGTTGAACGGTATTTTCGGTCAATCCAATCAGGACGAATCCCTAAAACCATCATACTTTCCAATAGATCCTTCGTCAACAGCTTCACCTCCTCTAATTTGTACGGAGCTGTTAAACTCAATTCATCCAAACCAGCCGAAATCTTCTGTAGTATTCCAATAGATTGGTTCACTCCTTTCTTTCCACCCTGCTTTCTGTCGTCAATTAAATAAGCAATGTCCTCAGCCAGTTTCTCTTTTTCATTGTCTTCTAACGAAACAAAAACACGTGAAAGTGCTACCCGAAACTCTTCTGTAAGCGATTTTGCAGCTTTTCCAGCACTTGTTTCATACAATTCCTGGTCGTGTGAGTCTATAGTAAAGGGCTTACCAACGTGCACCATCACTTTTCCTCTGTAGCTGCTGGCGTCAATATAATTGAGTCCGATCGGAATAATCTTTAAGCCTAGTTTACCCTGATTTCGTTTCTCCACTTCCAAAGCAATTCGTGCAGTTCCCGTTTTCAATTCACGAAGTTTGCGTTCCAAAAAGCTGGTACCTTCGGGAAAAACAACCAGAATTTCGCCGCGTTCAAGCAAATTGTAGCAAGCTTCAAAAGAATCTTTGTTGTTCACTCCGTCAACTGCTTTCTCTGATTTCCTGTTGATGGGAATCATTCCCAAAGCATTCAGAATTTTCTTTTTAAGTGGTGAAGAAAAGAAGGTGCTTTTTGCCATGAAATAAACCCTGCGGTCATTAGCATAGCCCATCATCCAGGCATCCATAATGGTATTGGGATGATTTGCAATTATAATTGCCGGACCATCAAAGTTGAGGTAATGCTTGTTGACAATCTTTACTTCTCGGTAGAAAAGTCGAACTCCTGTCCAAACAATGGCTTTTAAAAGGCGATAAAGCATGTATAATAAGTTGTAGCGAAAATACGTATTAATTTACTCAGTATAATCCAGCAAATCGGTTCTGCGTCTTACAAGAATCATTCCGTAAGTTTCCTTCACAATTCCATCTCTTTTAAGAACATTCAATCAACCAAGCCAAAATACACACTATTTTTGCTGGGTGTTTCAACGCGTAGCTATACAACAGGCAAATGGTGAATATCTTCTGGGTGAAGGAATTCAGGATCAATTGGAAATTCACGAAGTTTCTGATTTGTTGCTTCTTGATGCATTTTTAGCTCGAAATAAAAATCAGCATGTTTTCTTCATTCTCAGCTACGAGTTGGGCTGTACACTTTTGGAAACTTCACTTCGAAAGGATAAAGAAAGAAAACAACTTCCGCTGGCAAAGTTTTGGGTTGCTAACTCGGTTGGAACTCCCAGCTTTGATAATGAAAACAACTGGATGACGAACTTTAATTCGGCACCCACTACTCCACCCTTTCAGGGAAACTGGAAGTTTGGCTCCAACAAGGAAAGCTATCTGGAAAGTGTTCGAACTATTCAACAACACATTCAGCGCGGTGATTGTTACGAGCTCAATTTTTGTCAACGAATTGAAGCAAAAGGCAAACTGGAACATGGAGGTTTGGAACTGTTCAAACACGTTCGCGAGATCACCAATCCGCCACACTCAGCCTATTTTGAAGATGAGAATATGGTACTGGCAAGCGGAAGTCCGGAACGCTTTATTCAGAAAATTGGGAACAAACTATATTCTCAGCCAATCAAAGGAACGGCTCCTCGAGGTAAAAATGAATCGGAAGAATTAGATGTGATTGCAACATTGAAAGCCTCAGAAAAGGATTTCGTGGAAAATGTAATGATCGTTGACCTCGTTAGAAACGACTGTTCTAAAATTGCCGCGAAAGGTTCTGTAAAAGTGGATGAATTGAGTAAATTGTATACGTTTGAAACGGTTCATCAATTGATTTCTACCATTAGCTGCGACCTGAAAGAAGGAACAACATTTCATCAAATTATTGAAGCGATGTTCCCTATGGGATCTATGACTGGTGCTCCAAAAAAATCAGCAGTACAACTTTCAGAGAATTACGAAACCAACGCAAGAAACTGGTATTCGGGAAGTATTGGCTGTATTCAACCAAATGGCGACTTCGATTGCAACGTATTGATCAGAACGATTTTCTACGATAAGCAAGCGGAGGAATTTTCCTGCATGGTAGGTGGAGCAATTACACATTTGTCGAAGCCGGAAGAAGAATGGGAAGAGTGTAAAACAAAAGTTGGTCGAATCATTGACCGTTTTGGGACATGTCAGTGGTAGAAAAGCACATTTCCAGCTTCAATTGGAAGAATAACAAATTGCTTCTGGCCTGCAGTGGCGGAGTTGATTCTGTTGTGTTGTTTCATGCATTATTAAGTCAGAAAATCCAGTTTGCAGTCGTTCATGTTAATTACCAATTGCGAGGAAACGACAGCGAGGAAGATGAAACTTTCGTTAGAAACATGTGTTCGACGTATGGAATTCCTTTGCGTGTTTTTAAATGTCCGACAGAGCTAACCAAAGCTGATAATTCGTCAGGCTCATCAAAAGGAAAGAACCTTCAAAATGAAGCCCGGAAATTTCGTTATAGCTTATTTGAACAATGGACCGCAATCAGTAAAAAACACAAAGTACTTCTTGCTCATCATCAAAACGATCAGATAGAAACCTTTTTTCTTCAGCATTTCAGAGGAAGTGGAACCTTTGGTTTACGTGGAATGCGTTTAGAATCAAATCAAATCATTCGGCCATTTTTAGAATTATCGAAAGACCAACTGAAGCACTACGCCAATGAAAAGAAGTTGGAATGGCGCGAAGATGCATCGAATTCCAGTTCCAACTATTTGCGAAATCTCTTCAGAAATGAGATCATTCCAAAACTTCAAGCCGACATTCCGACATTAACCGAAAGCATTGTTATTTTCCAGAGTAAACTGGATGAAGCAATTGAATTTGAAACGAAACATTCTGAAAAATGGATTAACGAAGTCATTTCGCATCTATTTATTCCAACGGAAGAATGGCAAAATACTGCTGAACTAACAAAACTGCTTTTACTAAAAGAATTAGATCTTCCTGCGTGGTTTCTAAAACGATTGAACGAAGGTTTCCGATTGAATTTAAGTGCTGAATTACGTTGCGAAGACACGTGGTTTTACAAGGGAACCAAGGGAATGTACATTCGTAATAAAAATGCCATCCAAAAACAATGGGAGTACAAGATTGAAAAAAGCATTCCCGAAGATTCATGCAATAACAATGAAAAACTGATATGTTCAGCAAAAATCGATGTTTCTCAGCTTCGATTACGAGGTTTAACAACGAACGATAAAATTCAATTAGCAGGAATGAACGGTCAAAAACGTGGCTGGGACCTATTGAAAGAAGCAGGAATTCCAAGTCAAATTCGTTCGGAGCAGCAAGTTTTAACCCTTGAAAATCAAGTTCTTTGGATTCCGAATATTGCCGTTTCCGCTTCTCCGTTTACAAAAAAGGACGATTCATCTACAATTACAATATCGCTCATCGAAAAAATGAAATAAATTCTTTGAAAAAAATTCACATTTTCAATTTTTTATTTACATTGTGTTAACGAACTATTAAACCCCACGGAAATATGGAGCCAGAAGTAATCGAAAAAGAAATCGTAAAAGATTTGACTTTTAAACTACCCGTTCGATTTAACCAGGAACCGAACATCATGCATAAATTGGAAGAAGCTACCCGTCTGGGTAACGGATACCACACAAAAGTGGGTATTGTTTTCCATGATGATGAAGGATTAAAAAGAGTAAACACCACTATTTGGGCAACCGGACAAAAGTACATTTGTTTGAAAGGTGGAATGTGGATTCCGATTGATCATATTGTAGAACTTAAGTTCTAATTCATATTTAGGATTTCAAGAGTAATATTTACTATACGACTAAGGACACTTTGTATCCGAATTAACGTTTCGTAGTTTTGATGTACCAATCAAAGATTATGAGACGTTTTTTTTGTTTCCTGTTTTTCACTCTAAGTTCGTTGGCTATCCAAGCTCAGGAGAACGTAAAATGGGAAGTGAGTTATTCCAAGGAGAAGAATTCCATTCTTTTCACGGCAACCATTGCTGAGGGATGGCATTTGTACAGTCAACACATCAATAACGACATTGGACCAGTTCCAACTAGTTTTACAATTGAGACTTCAGAAGGAGTAAAATTGGTTGACAAGGTTGTTGAACCAACACCAATCAGAGAATACGATGAAAACTTTGAAGCGAATCTTGATTTCTTCAAAGCGACTGTAACCTTTGTGCAGAAGGTGGAGAAAAAAAGCAACGGAAAAATAAGCGGGGTAATTACCTACATGATTTGTAATGACGTGATGTGCCTGCCACCTGTTGACGTTCCATTCGAGATTGCTATTCCTTAATATTTACAATAAATCCATATACAATTTCAGTATGAAACTTGTTCTAAAGACCCTTTTTCTTGCTTTTACGTTTCTTAGCATATCTGTTTCAACAGCACATGCTCAACTAGGAAATGATCATGTAAAATGGAATACGAAAATTGAATACTCTAAAGATTTTGCAACTGTAACTTTTCAGGCAACTATAGAACCTAACTGGGAAATTGGTCCAATGTATCGTCCTGAAAATTGCACGGCTAATCCAACGGTCATCAAATTAACAAAATCAAAAGACTTTGAGTTAATTGGTAAAATGACTGAACCCAAATTTCACAGTGAATATGATGATGTGATTGAAGAAGTTGTTGCATATCACGTTGGAAAACCTATTTTCAAGCAAAAGATCAAGATCTTAAACAAGAAAGATTTCGTTCTAAAATATTCTTACGAATTCACTACTTGTCAGATAAATGCGAATTGTTTACCCCCTTACTCAGCAACTGGTTCAGTCAACGTTAAAGGAAATCCAAATGCTGAAATTACAGATGCTGCTAGTGAAACAGATACAACCACAGCAGCTGTTACTGACAATAAAACTCCAGTAAAGACGGATGACAAGACAACTGATTCTAAGGAAACGAAAGTCGATAAAAAGGATACTAAAAAAGAAAGTCGAACACCTTGGGGTATTTTCATTGGAGCTTTTTTTGCTGGATTTCTGGCGTTGATTATGCCATGTGTTTTCCCTATGATCCCAATGACGGTAAGCTTTTTCACAAAAAGAAGTAAAACGCGTTCACTTGGAATTCGTAACGCGTTCATTTATGGTGCATCGATTATTCTAATTCATGTTCTTTTGGGTGCCATAGTAGTGGTCACCAAAACTCAGGATCTATTAAACAAATGGTCAACAGATCCAATTTTCAATATTTTCTTTTTCCTAATGCTATTCATCTTCGGATTGTCTTTCTTAGGTGGATTCGAAATTCAGTTACCTGCAAAATGGGTGAATAAAGCAGATGAGAAAGCAGATAAAGGAGGAGTTGTTGGAATTTTCTTCATGGCATTGGTACTTTCATTGGCATCGTTTTCATGTACCGGACCTTTATTAGGAACATTACTTGGGGAATTAGCAAGAGTTGGTGGAGGTTCAAATTTGATGATTGGAATGTTCGCCTTTGGTTTGGCGTTAGCGATTCCATTTATGTTGTTTGCATTATTCCCGTCTTGGTTGAACTCAATGCCAAGTTCTGGTGGATGGTTGAACGTAGTTAAAGTCTTCTTAGGATTTATTGAAATCGCGTTCGCATTCAAATTCTTATCATCTGCTGATACAACCATGCAATGGCATTTGTTAGAACGAGAAGTATTCATCGCTATTTGGATCGCATTATTTGGAACACTTGCAATGTATCTTCTTGGTAAAATTCGACTTCCACACGATAGTACGGTAGAAAAACTTTCTGTTGGAAGAACAATGATGGCAACAATGACGCTTGCTTTCACAATCTATTTGATTCCAGGTTTATGGGGCGCGCCATTGAATTTAGTGAATGCTTACCTTCCACCTAGCTTCTACGCCGAATCACCACAAGGTCTTGGCGGAGGTGGAACTGCAAAAGCTGATGGAGATCACGTAGAAGGAATGCACGAAGGACCTCAAGGAATTCCTGCATTTCACGACTATGATTTAGCACTCGCTTATGCCAAAAAAGTAAACAAACCACTTTTTGTAGATTATACTGGATGGGGCTGTACAAATTGTCGCAAGATGGAAGCAACAGTTTGGGGGCAGCCTGGTGTGATTGAACACTTGAAAAATGATGTGGTCATTGTTTCATTATACGTTGATGAACGTACTGAATTACCAAAGAAAGAGCAGAAAACCATCAAATTAAATGGTAATGATTTTCCGATTGTAACTATTGGAAATAAATGGACTGCTAAACAAATTCAGGAATACGAAACAGCTTCACAGCCATATTATGTCTTACAAACACCGGATGGAAAAGACATTCCAGTAGGATCTGCAGATTATCAAAATCATTCCGATCCAAAAGTCTTCCAGGCTTGGTTAGAAAAAGGATTGAAACAATCAAAATAAATGAAAGGGATTCGAAAGAGTCCCTTTTTTTTTCTGCGAAGGATTTACAATCCTGCTCTAGCAAAAACAATAATTAGAATATGCGCAGGTTCTCGATACTTCCTTCGGAAACTCGAACTGACAAGAAAGAAATTCTGTAAATTTGCTTCCATGTCGCAATGGCTGGAAACCCCCATAGAATTTCTGAAAGGCGTTGGTCCGCAAAGGGCTGAATTACTTCGTAAGGAGTTAGGCGTTTTCACGTTCGAAGATTTGCTGCAGCACTTTCCTTTTCGTTATGTAGACAGAACAAGCTTCCAAAAGGTGAAAGACATTCATATGGCAGATGGATTTGTTCAATTGAAAGGACAAATTGTTTCCATTCGTGAAGTGGCCATGGGTAAAAAGAAACGACTCAGTGCCATTTTTCAGGACGACAGTGGTTCGGTAGAACTGGTTTGGTATCAGGGAACGAAATTCATTCAGCAAAACCTCAAAGCGTTTGCAGAAATACAATTGTTTGGCAAACCAACCAAATTTGGAAGTACGTGGACAATTCCTCATCCGGAGATTACGCTTTGGAGTCAGGTAAATCACAGTATTCAATGGCAAGCGGTTTATCCAACTACCGAAAAACTGACAAAATCCGGCTTGCACGCAAAAGGAATTCATAAACTTCAGGAACAACTCATTTCAACAATGAAAGCAGAGTTTGTGCCCGAAACCATGCCCGTCAGTTTGATTAAGGAATTACAATTACCGAGTAAATTTCAATCGTATAAATCCATCCATCTTCCACAATTAACGGAAACAGTTCAACATGCGCGCCAGCGATTCAAAATGGAAGAACTGCTCCATCTGCAAATTGAATTGCTACTGAGAAAAGCGATTAATATGCAGAAACAAAGTGGAATTGTTGTGAAAGAAGTTGGTCATGCATTCCATGATTTTTACGAAAACAATCTTCCGTTTCCTCTGACAAATGCGCAGAAAAAAGTACTAAAAGAGGTTCGAAAAGATCTCGGTTCCGGCTTTCAAATGAATCGTCTGCTCCAAGGTGATGTTGGAAGTGGAAAAACAGTTGTTGCTCTGCTCACCATGTTGATGGGAATTGATTCCGGTTTACAGTCGTGTATTATGGCTCCGACAGAAATTTTGGCTCAACAACACTTTACCGGATTAAGCGAATTGCTCGAAGGAACTTCGGTTAAAGTTGCCATTCTTACAGGAACAACAAAAAAAGCACAACGAAAAATACTCCATGAACAATTGCTGAATGGGGAAATTGATATCCTGGTTGGAACACATGCACTTATTGAAGATGTAGTTCAATTCAAATCACTCGGAATAGTAGTTATTGACGAACAGCACCGTTTTGGTGTTGCACAGCGCGCCAAACTCGGAAAGAAAAGTACGGTTCAACCTCATATTCTCGTGATGACAGCAACTCCAATCCCACGAACACTTGCTATGACGTTTTATGGTGATTTGGATGTTTCGGTAATTGATGAACTTCCTCCAGGACGAAAACCGATTACAACAACCCATAAGTTTGATAAAGATCGTTTACCGGTTCTTGGCTTTCTGAAAAAAGAAATTGCGCTTGGTCGTCAAGTTTATATGGTTTATCCGCTCATTCAGGAATCTGAAAAATTAGATTATGCCAATCTAATGGATGGTTATGAAGCTATGTGCCGTTACTTCCCGCTTCCGGATTACAAAGTGAGCATTGTTCATGGTCAAATGAAACCTGAAGCGAAGGATTTTGAGATGCAGCAATTTGTGAAAGGTGAAACGCAAATTATGGTTGCCACAACAGTAATTGAAGTTGGTGTAAACGTGCCGAATGCCAGTGTAATGGTCATAGAAAGTGCCGAACGCTTTGGATTATCTCAATTACACCAGTTACGTGGTCGTGTTGGTCGCGGGGCGGAACAATCATATTGTATTCTCATGACTTCCGACAAAATCAGTTCTGACACCAAGAAACGTATTTCAACCATGGTTAGAACAAATGACGGTTTTCAAATTGCGGAAGTTGATCTGGAACTGCGTGGTCCCGGCGATATTATGGGAACACAACAAAGTGGTGTTCTGGAATTAAAAATCGCAGATTTAACCAAAGATGGTCCACTTGTAGCACAAGCGCGCGACATTGCACGTTCTATTTTGGAAAAAGATCCACGTTTAGAGCAACCTGAAAACGCTTTTCTGCGTAGAGAAGCTATAAAACGTCTGAAAGACAAGCCCAACTGGGCAGAAATTGCTTGATATGAAAAATGTACTTCTCTTACTTCTGGTTCTTTTAACGAACTTCTCTTATTCTCAGGTAATTTCAGGAACACTGGTTCTTTCTGGTCGTGTTAGGACAGATTCCACATCATTAACCATTCCAGACAAACACCAAGGTGTTGTTTTCATTGATATTGCAGTAGATAGAACGGGAAAAGTTACCGGTTCACGAATTCATGGTGAAGGAACTACGATTGACTCAGAACAGACGTTGATCAGAGCAGCGGTACTAGCAAAACAATTGACCTTTACACCAGGAACACGATTCGCGAAATTCGAACATGCGTTGGTGAAGTTTACGTTTGTGAAAGATGAGGATGAGTGGATCCAAGAGGAATGACAAATTACTAGTGGCTAATTACAAATTATGAGTTATGAGTTATGAGTTATGAGTTATGAGTTGAATTTTTATTCTACTAGTAACTTGTAATTAGTAACTATTAATTCATCTCAGTGCGCCATCGCAAATTCGCCCTGGTTTTCTTCCACATACGAAAGAACATCCAAAATCTCTTCTAGCTCAAAAGACGTTACTAACTTCATTCTATAATCCTTGAAATGTGCTACACCTTTGAAATAGTTCGTATAATGACGTTTCATTTCAGCGATTCCCAAACGTTCACCCTTCCACTTCACGCTCATCATTAAATGATCACGTGCAGCTTCTACTCTATCCTTGATTCCAGGAGCAGCTAAATGTTCACCTGTTTCAAAAAAATGTTTGACTTCATTGAAAATCCATGGATAACCAATTGCGGCTCTACCAATCATAATTCCGTCAACACCGTATTTATTGCGGTATTCGAGCGCTTTTTCAGGAGAATCAATATCTCCATTCCCGAAAATTGGAATTTTGATTCGTGGATTGTTTTTTACTTCAGCGATTTTTGTCCAATCTGCTTCACCTTTGTACATCTGAGCACGCGTTCTTCCATGAATGGAAAGTGCTTCAATTCCGATGTCCTGCAAACGTTCAGCAACTTCCATAATGTTGATCATGGAATCGTCCCAGCCCAAACGGGTTTTTACGGTAACCGGTAATTTTGTGGAACGAATACAAGCTTCGGTTAGGCGAACCATTAGATCGACATCTTTCAAAACGCCAGCTCCCGCGCCTTTACAAACCACTTTCTTTACCGGACAGCCAAAGTTGATATCCAATAAATCGGGCTGTGTAGCATCAACAATTTTAGCCGACATTGCCATTGCATCTTCATCACCACCAAAAATCTGAATTCCAATAGGCTTTTCGTAATCGAAAATATCGAGTTTCTTGCGACTCTTAATCGCATCACGAATTAAGCCTTCAGAAGAAATAAATTCAGTGTACATCAAATCGGCACCATGCTTTTTACATAGGGCACGAAACGGTGGATCACTCACATCCTCCATAGGAGCAAGAAGTAACGGAAATTCACCTAATTCGATGTCACGGATTTTTACCATGGCGCAAAGATAGGGAATTTGAATCTTCGAACAAGACAAAACGTGTTTTGGAAAACCAAGGTTGGTTTTTGTATCTCAGACGTAGTTTAAGGTAAATTGTTTAGAAACTCATCGTTCTCGTTAAAACCAAACAGCTAAACTGGCAACCAACAGATTACTAAACTGGTCCGGATTGCCGTTGGCATTAACAAACATATTTCTTTCAGAGTAAAACGATCTTGCTTCAATTCTAAAAATAGCTTTCGATACGATCTTGTAATTGAATCCGAGAGACACACTATAGGTGTCAAAACCCTTTTCGTTTGTAATCGGGACAATCTGAACTGATTCTAAGTCATTAAAATATTCTACGCGCCCGGAAACAGATATTTTACTCGCTATTTGATAATCAACTATGGTATTTACTTGCCACCAAACAGCATCTGACTTTACACCTAGTGAATCTTTTTTACTTTGCACACCTACATAAGCGCAAGCGGTAACTGACCATTTCTTGGGAGAATCGTAAATAAAGTAAATATCTGTAAAATACCGTGTTCTGTATTCTGGATTTGCCGAAGAGGATTCATCGCCAATGTACGTATCCCAATTAATAAGGGTGGTTTTTGTTGGTCTATATTCGACTTGTGTCCCAACCGAAAGCGGATTATTTACATCAGAAATTACTTGCCAACCGTTCAGAATGTAGCCATATGCTTTCCACTTATCGTTGATAGGAACACTTAGTTTAACTCCTGTCAAATAATATGGAACGTATTCAGATGCCAACGAACGTGTATACATTAAATGGTCTTTCGAAATAGCGGTTTCATTCGTGTATGGAGAACCAATCACTCCTGCGTCTACCCAAATGTCTTTTTTTTCAGATAACCGAACTCCAATATTCGCTTCTAACAAATTCTTCAAACTACCCTTTTCGTTCGCATAATTGGCGTTGATATATGTTCCAAAACCTGGTACCAATCGGCCGCGAACTTTGTTGTTGGTATACTGAACCTCAATGTAGGCCAAATTGATGTTGATCTCGTTGTGTCGGGATGAGGAAACAAAGTAAGGTCGATCCGAGGTTTCTGGCTCATTAAAATCATAACCATAGTAGGTATCAATATAACCTCCGATTTTCACTTTATCTGTTTCTAAGGAATCGTAATTAGCAGTAATACCGGTATTTACCACTTGAGCAAACAAACCCGAAGAGAAACAGCAACAAAGGAATAAAATGAAAAAACGCATCCTGCAAATTTAATCGCTAAACGAGTAGCAAAGCAAATCATGAAGAAAGAAACAACAAATCACTCTTTCCCTTCGTCAGTTTCCGATTTTGCTAAACGCTGGTAGAAATAAGCACCAACAAGCAACAATCCTCCAATCAACATAAACACAACCACTTTGGTGATCGTACTTAATCGTGTTAAATCAAAAAAGAACAGTTTAACCATACTAACTCCGAGTATGATCATTGCCGTAATACGCAGAAGTGCTGAGTTTTTCACTAATCCGCGATAGATCATTCCCACTGAGAAAGAAACCCACAACAAGGTTAACACGATTTTATATCCTGCCCCAAATCCGCCTAAAATGGACCATTGAGCTAATTCAAGGGAAAGAATCCAAAGTACAGAAAGGTTAAACCAAACCACCAGGTTTTTGAATTTTGTTTCTTCCTGAAATAAGTAAAAGAATACCACCAAAATCGAAATGAAGGTGATGTATCGTCCTAGTGCATACGAACCAAAGAAACTGTCGTGATTCGGGAAATAGTGCATGGCATACCACGACAATACTGACAAGAAAAGTAAGGCTCCGAATCCTGCAACCACAAAAAACGTTGTCAATCCATTGGCAAAAGTCGATTTCAAAACGTATTTCTTTATTCCGAAGAAAACAGCCATTAACCCAACCAAAAGAGCTCCGGAGAGCGACAATGCAGCAGACCAACTGGTGTTATACAATGCTGACAGTCCATAGAGCGATTCTTTAATATCTGCTTTGGTTTGCAGTTCTCTGCATGCAAGATTGAAGTCTCTAAAAATTTCCGGAGAAAGCGTGAAAAACAAAGCACCAAATGTAATGTAAGGAAGAAATTTCTGAGAATCCATTACTTGCTCTTTCATTCTATAATTGTAGGCACATAACGCAATAAAGATTCCCGAGATGAAAAGTCCAACCTTTAGTAAATCCGAGCTTTTTACAGAACCATATGGATTAAGTTGCAAAACCAGAAAATAGCCAAAACAGATAACAAATCCCACTAGTACAGGTACTTCAAATTGCTTCAGTTTATAACGAATATGGGCAATAAACAGCAGTCCAAAAATCACAAAACCAAATACCAATCGGTAAACCGGACTCGCATCGAGAATAACTGAGATCACTAAAACGCCTAAAATCGTTAACCCGTTCACATCACGTAAAACGGTATCATTTCTTCGCACACCCAAAGCAACTGCAAAAGCAAAATATCCAAGAAGTAAAATAGTAAAAAGAATATTGACGGTTAAAGATGTTTCTGCTGCATAAAAGATGTAACGCAAGATTCCAAACGAAACCATAGAAATCGGTAAGATCTCTCCAAAACTGTTAAGTGGGAGATTTTCTTTCCTACGAATGGAAGGTAGAATTGCCGAAATATGGAACATGAAGAAAAAGAGTAACGCATATACTGCAGCTACAACCCAGTCCGTTTTTTCGTGATAATCTTTGCTAAACCAAAAGATGAAAATCAGGTTCGACCAAATCAAAATGGGAACGCGAATTGATTTCCAATTCTTCAATAAGGAAATGATTAACATTCCTGCATTAATCACCAACATATAAGCCAAATAGTAGCTCAAATGCTTATTAGAGGTTGAAATCAGCGGTGGAAGAACATAGGCAGCAATTAATCCAAAGTGCGCAATGATAATGAGGTTATAGTACATTGCCAAATAAACCGCCAAAGCAGCGCAAATCATTAAACCGACAAAACTAGCACCAAAAGGAATTACGTGGTACCAGGAAAATGCGGCGTACGTAATGAAGTAGGAAATACTGACAGCTCCAGAAGCTAAAACGGCACTAAATCCTTTATATTTTTCTCTGAATCGGTAGGCAAAGAATCCGAGTACAAGAGCAATAATGTATGTCCCTCCTATTCTTAATCCAACACTCAACCAGTTATGGTCAATGGCGTATTTCGTGCCGATGATCAAACCAACCAGAAGTACCAACAATCCGATTTTACTGAGTAATTGTTCACCAATAAACTTCTCCCATTCTGTACTCTTCTTAGGAACAGATGAAACGGTTTTTGGTCGTTGGGAATGAGGAGTAACTTCTGTTAAAGGTTTGGCTTCAGAAGTGGTAGTAACCGCTTGTGGAGTTACCAAGGATGAAGGTTGTACTTCTTTTGCCGGAATTCCATATCCTTCACGAAGAAGTTTAAACTCATGATAGTTTTGTTTGATTCGGTCTTTCAGATCTTCATGCTCAGCCCAAAGTTTTCTGTAGGCTTCTTCTAATCGTTCAATCCTTTCCTTGTCCGATTCCATAGGTATAATTTTGGTCTAATGTAACAGAATAATTTACCAATCAATATCGATTTATAAATATTAACGATTCATTTTCTTTTTCGATAAAACCTGCCATTCGTTAAAATGTAGGTTTCCTTGAGCACCTGAACTGTCGCGCCTTCTTCAAACGTGTGAATATTCGTAATGTCTTTTCCGTTAAAATGAACCGATCCTTTGGTTCGATAGGCAATTGTCAGGTAACATTCATTCAGCACGGGAGAATTTGTACAAACAATTACATGTACAGGTTTTGTCACTTTCTGGATCAAACTTAAGTCTCGCGGAGTAGCGTAATTATCTGCCACCATTACCAGCGAAGTGCATGTGGAACAGGAATCTTGCGTTTTGATCAAAGCTTCAATATTATTCTCCGAAATATCACCGCCATCACCCGCTTCCATTACTTTTATCATTCCTGCCAAAACATCTTCAATTGTGGTAATAGTTGAAATGTAAATTCCTCCGGTTGCACCTATCTTCTTCGCTTTATCAGATAATCTATTTCCATCATTGAAAAAGCAAACCTTTGTAAATGGATTGGTTTTATTGGTCAATTCAGCCTTCAGATATTCAATAATCTGAGCAGAATATTGTGCCATGCTTCCGGTAACATCAACTACAAGAGCGGAATTTTCCCATTTGTTGCGCTGTAAAATTTGCACAACTGCCAAAGCAGAATTCGTCGCTTTTATCTTACTGTAATCTATTCCGGGAATTTTGATTTCCTTCTTTGGTGGTGCCGAAGTTGAGTAAGAATAAAGTGGAGACGGAATAATGCTTCCTCTTTCCGTAAACTCAATGGTTTGTTGAACACGAGAGACCGTTTTTGAACTGTCCAACGTTCCCGGCTCCCAATCGGGCATGGTTCTCAAAAAACGCATTATTTCTGTCGTATACGGTGTTTCTTTAAAGATCTGAGGGAACTGAATTCCTTCAATTTTTCCTTCGCGCGTAACCGTAAACTCCACTACAATGGTTTGTGGCATATTGTTTCCTGAAGGATAGCGAAGATTTCTTGTGTAAAAATCGATTCTTGACCGTGTTCCTTTCGCGAATTCTGGACCAATAAACACATGCTCAACAGGCGGAAGTGTATCAGCTAATTTCTCTGCATTTGCACGTTTCAATTCTTGTTTCAGAAAGGCATCATAGGCATAAACAGGAACTTTTCCGTCGCTTACCTGTTTCAAAAAATCGATTTCAATTTTAGCCAGTGTTTCAGAAGGAATTGGTCGATAAGTTATGACAACTCCATGAAAAAAATCTTTCCCCATTTCGGGTGAAGTACAACCTGTTTGACCTGTAATTTGCCAGTCAATTCCTCCTTGAGTCAAAATCCCTGGGACAGCATTAAAAAGCGCATCCAAACGCTTTCTGTTCAAGGTATGTTGATCAAATTTTTCTGACTTTCTGTAGGTTGTATAAACCAATTCAACCTTAATGATCTGTTTTCCATTTAACTCATTAAGTGCCTGCTTATTTGTGTAAATGGCATCATTAAAACCCGTTTTCAGATTAACCGTAAATTCTTTTTCTTTCGGAACAAATTTCTCTATCGAATTGGGTGTCTGAGAAATAACAAATTCGATCAGCTCTTTTTGAGTAGTTTCCTGCGCATTCAAAAACGAAAGTGTGAGACAAAAAAGAAGCGTTAGGTAATATCGAATCATAGAAACTTAATTCTGAAAATGCAAAAAGTTACACTTGCTGCAAAACAGCTTCTTCTCCAAAAAAGTAGGCAGAAAGCCAGATAGAAACCACGACAAACGTTAGAAACACGGCTAAAGCATCATTCGCTGTTTTTCTATTCTTTTGAAGAAATACTCCACTGTACCAGATCAGTGTTGGAAGTATGATCCAGACAAACTCGTTCAGCATTAAGCAACTAAAAAATCCAAGTGCACCAATTACCTGAAGAATAGAAAGTTTCGACTTTTCTTTCCAAGCCATCAACAACATCCAGAACAGCAGGAAAATATAACTTACCAGGTTCGCCCAATTGTGTAAATCGCCATAAAATGTGATTTGATCATCGCTCAATTCCCGATTCATCAAGATGTCAAAAAAAAGAAATTTCGATGTTAAAAGCATTCCGGAAGCCCACACGAATGCTGCAATTTCAGAAAGTTGAATTTTCTTTTTTTGAATGATCAATCCAACAATAAGAATCACCAAAAACGTTGGTTTAAAAAGACCTATGGGAAGCACAAATTGTCCGGATTGCAACAAGAGTCCAAGTCCAAGAATAACGTACGCCATAATGGCAATTATTGCGACTCTCAGCGGATCCATTACTTTTTGTCTAAAGCTTCAAGAATATAATCGAATGTTGAAAGGATAACAGGTTCTCCGTTTACAACAGCAATATCGTGTTCAAAATGTGCACTTGGTTTTCCGTCGGCAGTTACAATTGTCCAATTATCGTCCAATTGTTCAACACGCTCAGTTCCCATGTTGATCATAGGCTCAATGGCAATGGTCAAACCATTTTGAATCTTCTTCCCTCTTCCACGTTTTCCATAGTTTGGAACCTGTGGCTCTTCATGAAGTGTTTTTCCTAAACCATGTCCAACCAAATCACGAACAACTCCATAACCATGATTTTCAGCATGTGCTTGAATTGCCCAGCCAATATCTTCCATTCTGTTTCCTGCTCGTGCCTGGTCAATTCCCAAATACAAACATTCTTCAGTCACTTTCAGTAATTGCTTCTTTTCTTCATCAATGTTTCCGATTGCAAAAGTATAGGCATGATCGCCATAATAACCTTTGAAAACCGCACCACAATCTACGGAAACGATATCTCCTTCCTGCAAAGGACGATCAGTTGGCAAACCGTGAACAACTTGTTCATTTACTGAAATCAAAAGTGTACTCGGACATCCGTACAACCCTAAAAAACCAGGAATAGCATCTTGAGATCGAATGTAAGCCTCAGCCATTGTATCTAATTCTTTGGGAGTAACTCCAGGTCCAATCAATTCAGCAACTTTTCCAAGTGTACGCGATACCACTTGCGCAGCCTGACGCATAATTTCGATTTCCTGTTCTGTTTTGTAAATGATCATATTCGGTTTGAAGAAATTCATGATGCAAAGATAGTAAATAGTCCCGATAGCTATCAGGACAAGCCAAAAGAGGAAAGGTAAAGACGCAATGCATTGCGTCTTTACATCAGGTTATCTCCCAAATTTAGATTTCTATCATTGCATCGTTTCACTTTCCTCTTTATCTTTATGTTGGTTTAAGTGGTGATTATGGAAGCAAAAATGTTCTCGTTTAAAGGAGCTGTTATTCAACATTGGGAAATTTCTCCTTATGAACCAACACTTATCTTTCTTCATGATTCACTTGGATGCATTGAACTTTGGCGCGATTTCCCTAAGAAACTTTCAGAGACAGTCAACTGTAATTTTCTGGTTTACGACAGATTGGGCTACGGAAAATCAGTTTCTGTTTCCAATTCAGAAAGAAATAACAATTACATGGAATTGGAGGCCGATTTTCTGAACGAATTACTCAATGAACTCAACCTGAAGAAGGTCATTCTATTTGGTCACAGCGACGGTGGTTCAATTGCCTTGATTGCGGCTGGAAAATATCCAAAACAAGTAAATGCTGTAATTGTTGAAGCCGCACATATTTTTGTAGAAGACATTACGCTTGAAGGAATTGATTATGCGAAATCGAGCTATGAAAGCCTGAACATGGCGCAGCGTTTGGCAAAATATCACGGAGATAAAGTCGACTTCGTTTTCAGTGCCTGGACGGAAACCTGGATGAAACCCGAGTTCAGAGGTTGGAACATTGAGCATTTTCTACCTCACATCAACTGCCCGGTTTTATTTATTCAGGGAGAAGAAGACGAGTATGGAAGTTTGGATCAGGTAAACAGGACATTAGAACAAGTGAATGGTCCAGCTGAGAAGCTTATTATTCCAGACATTGGTCATACACCTCATCGGGAAGAGCCGAGGTTGGTTTTGGAGAGATCGAGTGCGTTTATAAAGGGATTTCTTTGAGGTTCGGTGGAATGCAATCTACCTACCAATTACCACGGTAATATTTCTAAATTTTGCTTTTTCTGAGGCAGAATGTAATCCCCCGACTAGTTTCCATGTTATGTAGTTGTCTAAATGCATGACTGCAATCTACCTACCATTTACCTTGGTATAATTTGAATTTGAAAACACCAAATCAATGACTCTTTACCAACGGAAGTATCTTCTTGTAATTCCCCTGAACTAGCTGAACATAATAGGTTCCGGGTTCTACACCTGAAAAATTCAACTCAATCGATTGTTCTTCATTTTGAATCTCAATATCCTGTGTAAACAGAAATTGTCCTGAAGCCGAGAACACCTGAATGGTCAGATTTCCTTTCAAACCTTTTACAGTCAAAGTGGTTAATCCTTCCGTTGGATTTGGGAATAACAAAGCTGAACTGTTTTCACGAATTACACCGCAATCTCCATTTGAAGCTAATACAGGTAGAGATATTTCACCTGTATGAATGCTCTGAATCGGAATCCAAACATTAGGTTCCGCGATACGTTTTGGGGATAGACAGGCAATTACGGATTCTATGGATGCGGTGTAATCGTTTTCTTCTTGGTCTTCCACTTCTGGTAAATCAGGAATTTGGAAGACATACACAAATGATGATCTTCCGTAATCACGTTCTGAGAATTGGAATTTTTGACCTTCCACATTTTCTATACAATTGGAACCGTAATATAGCCCGCCAACATACATTTTATTGTTTTTGATGACTGCATCCATAAATCCAATCCAACCATTTCCGGAAACGACTGGTTTTGAAACAGTTTCCACACTATCACCGTTCCATCTTGAATAATAGCTTGTTCCCAACTCTTTCTTTCCAGGAATTACAATATCTGTTCCTTCCAATCGCAAGGTATCTGTAAACATTCCAACAAAATGTGCTCGCGAATTGTCATCGATTCCCAGAGCCATCGCGGAAATACTCCCATTCCAACCGTTTTGCCTGTGGAACTTCGAGAAGTCCAGGTCTCCATCTTTTTCAAAACGACAATAATACATGCTTGAACCAGATTTGTAATCGTATTGACTTTTTTGAACCAATTGAATTCCGCTGGAGATAACACATTCATATCCGTAATAACCAATCACTGAAATACGACCTTTCTTATCAACTCGAAGTGACGATATGTTCTGATAGTATTGTCCGCCAATTTTACGATTCCACAAATACTTTTCATTGGCATCAAACTTTACAATGAACGCATCATAACCTTCGTAGTAGGCGTCATTGTTTAGCGAATCTTTATCTGTAAAATGAACTGATCCATGAAATTGCCCATTTACAATGAGCGCATCTTCTGAATCAATTGTCAGGCGCGAGTGGTACATGTAATTTGCATCAAACGATTGATAATAAAATGGATGTTCATGCAGAATTTCACCTTCACTTGACAATTTCAGAATCTGGAATTTCGTTTCATTATTAGGTATGGATTTCGCCTCACTAATCATCTTTTCTCCATCAAATAATTTCCCTTTATGGTTCAAGGCCCAATACAATTCTCCCTTACTTGTTTCTACAACTGAAGTTCCTGTTCCTGAAACATCTGTTCGATACGTTTTCAGCCATTTCAGATTTCCATCATTAGAATAGCGAGCAACATAAACAAAACACGGATGATTGTACTGGTCTTTTTCTTTCTTTAGTCCTGCAATTACAGGTTCTTTCGAAACCGAATTGAAAGTAATTTCACCATCACCGTTTCCTGTAACTATAAAGTCACCGTTCTGAGTAATGTAAACGGAACTTATTAAAGCTGTATTCGCACCTTTGATTCCAATAAGCCAAAGTGGTTTTCCGGCTGGATCATATTTAACAATCGCTCCACCAAAATGTCCGGCATCCAAAAGAACAGTTTCTAATTTAGGATCGGACAATTTGCCTTGGTAAAGCACCGACATAAATGTATTACCTTTCGAATCTACATCCATATCCGTAAAATCCACTGTATTGTACCCATCCAAGGTTTGTGCCCATGAAATCTTAGCATCTGTTTCCTGAGAGAACGATTTACTAATTGAAAAAATAAAGAGTATTGGTAAAAATGTTTTCATGAACATAGCTGCAAGTTACTAAAGTCTGTGTTTGGTTACAAGAGATGCTGCTTTTGGTTCAATTCCATAAAGCCCATGTTTTCGATACATCTCTGACATTCCATTACATGTCAGTCAGAGCCACTCAAACTGACATGGGCTTTATAGCTTATTAATTTCGATTTATTTCTTACGTTGAATTCTGCTGATCATCTCATCAATTTCAAATAAGGTGTCTTCAGAATACGCATTTTTCAACGCTTTATCCAAAGTTTTCAAGGCTTTTTTGAACTTGAATTCTCGTTCCAAAATTTTTGCTTCGCCAATGAATAGATCTGCTTGACGGTGAGTAATTCTTGTACTTGCGAATTTTAGGAATGTACGTGCCGTTTCCAATTCATTTCTATAGATCAGCAAATGTAAATAATGGCGATAGGTTTCGGAATATCCCGCATCTGCCGCCAAAGCATTCTCAAAGTAGTTTCGCGCCAATTCATAATTGGCAAACATTTCCATTTGAATTCTTCCCATTAAGCAGAGTGCTACAGAATTATTTTCGTCGTAAGCCAAAGCGTAACCTAATGCTTCTAAGCATTCTTCTTTATCATATCTGTAGCTTTCTAAGGCTTTTATCGTGTATGTGTTTGTTGTCATGGTAGTTTTAGTATAATAAATCGTTGAATCCGGGTGAAAAATGTTGCGCCCCTACTCCAACTCCTTTCTTAAATCTTGTTTCAATTTACTTCTGTTTTTCTTGTACGATTTCTCCTCCTTCTTTGGTTTGAATTCCAAGCCTTTGAAGGTTTTCACTGGGTTTCCACGTTCCAGTTCATGGTGCTGCGACCATTGTTGCTGAACGCGTTCAATCAGTTCTTTTCCGAAGTGTTGATCCAGTTTTTCAGCGATTCGTTCCGTTGCCAGTTTTTTGTTCTGTAATTGTGAACGACTGTCCTGAACGAAAACCGAAATTCCGGTTGGATAATGAGTTGCACGAACGGCTGAACTGACTTTGTTTACGTGTTGTCCTCCTGCTCCGCTGCTTCGCGTACTTTGGTAGGTGATGTCACTTTCATTCCAACTTTGGGCAGCATTCGACTTCAATTCAAAAATGCCTACAAACCAGTTCTTTCGCCCGTGATTGGGACGATACGGACTCTTTTGAATCCATTGAATCGTCCCTATCCACGGTTGAAGTGCAGCTCCGGGATTTACACCTGAAACTTGCACGGTGGCGGATAAAATGGTTCCGTTTTCATCACCAGGAGTGCGATCGAGAACCGATACTGAAAAACCCTTGGCTCTCAATTCACTTACTAATTCTCCCAATGTTTTAGCGGCTGCCAACTGACATTCAGCTGGACCCTTTGCCGTTGTGATATGTATGATTTTCGTTTCCATTACTTATCCATTCTTACTATTTTCGGTTGAAACGTTCCAATTGTTTCTACCAACTCTTGCTGATTTCCCATTACGTGATGAATGTTCTTATACGCCAATCGGTGCTTCATCAATTGCACCACCAATCAGGGAAATCCCTTCTTTTGCCAATTGATTCATCATTTCACTTTTCGTAAAACGACTCTTGCATTCCGAACGTGAGAAAACACGTCCTGCTCCATGTGAAGCTGAGTTTACGCTCGACGTATTTCCCAATCCGCGAACAATGAATCCTGGAGCAAGCATACTTCCCGGAATAATTCCCAATTGTCCTTTACCTGCTGGAGTAGCTCCTTTTCGGTGAACTATGCATTCTTTGCCATCAACGTTTTCTTTCCATGCAAAATTGTGGTGGTTCTCTATCGTCATCAACATGCGAAGTCCCAGCCTTTTACTCAATCGTGCGTGAATATCATCGTGACATGCTTTTGCATATTCACCGGCGAGATTCATGGCATTCCAGTATTCTTGCCCATCGTGTGTTTTCAAATCCAACCAGGCCAAGTGTTGCACCTGACGTGGGAGTGGACATTGTTTCACAGCCATTTGTGTGTAGTGTTTTGCAATGTTTGCTCCTAATCCACGCGAACCGCTGTGCGTCAGTAATGCGAAATATTCTCCTGGTGGAACATCCGCGCCTGCCTGTCCGGCGGATAGGTCATTCGCTGTAATCGTCACAACACCGAATTCTACAAAATGGTTTCCCCCACCGGAAGTTCCCAGTTGCTGGTAAGCTTTTGTTTTTAGCTTTTTCAGCAAAGGAATTTCACGAAACAACGAACTTTCCATAATTGGATGATCGTGTTTTATGGCGTGCGTTTCGTACATCCCGAACTTGGTGTGGTCCTTCAACAAATTCTCCAACTGATGTGTTCTGCCGTTGAAAAATGAAGCTGGAGCATCGAAAATGGTCATAGACATTCTACAACCGATGTCGACTCCCACACCGTAAGGAATCACTGCATTGTCAGTTGCAAGTACTCCTCCAATTGGCAATCCGTAACCGTAATGTGCATCTGGCATTAACGCGCCTTGCACAGAAACCGGCAATTTTAGCGCCTGATAGAATTGGTGTTTCGTTTTGTCGTCGATGTCGTTTTCGCCATAAATGATGAACGGTACTCTTTCAACTTTCAATTCGTGAAACTTCACTTCCACAGGTGCAATTAATCCTTCAGCTATCTTTCCCCATAAACCGTCGCCGATGTATGTGTCTGGAAAGTGAAGTACTTCTTTTAATTCAGCAAGAACTCTTTCCTTGCAATCTTTCTTTTTGTATCTGCTAATCAGCCCAAGGGCGATGTTTACAGTGTTGTCTTGTGGGAAGCCTATTTTCAACAAGTCCTTCCCTTTGATACTATTTCCCATGATTTCTCAATGATGGATTGCTTTGTTTGCCATCCGCCGCGGCGGACACGAATGCCGACTGTGTCGTCTGGCTCGCCTACTGGTCGAGCTTATTAAACTATGAAAGACATACACAGAACTCAGGAAAGTACAGCAATCCTATTTCAGAGTTGAAAAGAAAATTTCAAGGTCAAGGCATTCGAAGATTTTTCTCAATGAGTTTACTTATGTAAATGATTTGAGGAAAATTTTTGAATAACGCAGAGATTGGAATTTTCTCTTCAATTCAATACTTGATTTTTATGAGATTTCGGTGTAAAAAAAATCCGAAACCTCTTAGAAGCTTCGGATTTTCATATGATAATGATTTATGGAATCGTTACTGGAAAACCCAAAGCCCGAGCGCACTAGTCTCTAGACCAGTTGGAGCTCCTAATGTTGAATGAAATTTGAACATTGCTTCGGTTTTAAATTGTTAATACTTGTAATTTTGTCGCTCTCTTTTCAGAAGATATGTGCATCGTATGCAACATAGCTTCAGCGACGTTGCAAAGATAACGCATAAAAAATGAGACGGTTGTCAGGTGAGGTGAAAAAAAGTTTCGGTTGAGATATGTTATTACGTAGTAATAAGAAAAATTGAAAATTCCAAAAGATACCTTGCGCAGGATTTCAAATCCTCCGCAGCGGAATAATTACGAATTGAAAATAAGCATTTTGTAGTTTAAGCACGAGATAATAGATCCTCCGCTGTTTGAAATGAAGTTGAGAGATTCTAAGTCTAGGTTCTCGTTTCCAAAAATCCAGAATCAGAAACCAATTTTCACCCCATAAATCTTACTCAAGCCATTCTCGCTCGCTTCCAGGTATAACTCAAATTCTTCAAGCGTTTTGAAGTCTTTTGCTTCGAGGGAATTGCGTTTGCTGGTAAAGTAAAGTGTCTGCGTTTTTTCGTCGTAGAACGGACAGTATTCGATGAACTTAGAGTTGATGGTATTTCCCAGATTTACAGCTTTCTTCCAATTTCCTTTTTCGTCTTTTCTGGCGATGTACAAATCACCGCTTCCGTAACCACCTTCCGCATTGTACTTGGTATAAAGCAAAAAACTTTCATCACTGGAAATGAAGGCATTGAATTCATATCCTTTGCTATTGATACTATCGTTCAACAAAACAGGCTCATCGTACTTTTTACCGTTCCATTTACAGAAATAGATATCGTCTTTTCTCCCCGAATCGGGAATGTCCATGGTAAAGTAGAGATTGCCATTTTTGCTTAATGTCGGGTAAAACTCATTGTTCTTTGAATTTACAGGTTTCCCGAGATTAACCGGATTATCCCACTGATTAGAATTGAGAACTTCACGGTCTACGTACCAAATATCGAAGTTCTTCTCTTCTGCTTTCTTGTTGTTCGATGGTCGGTCTGAAACAAAATACAGTCGACGATTATCATCAGACAAAAAAGGCTCCAGGTAACGGTTTTCATCGTTAAATGGCAACAATTCCGGTTTCGACCAAACGCCGTCCACCATATACATCATTGCAATTTTCGAAATGCTCTCATCCGGGCTTTGAACTGTAAAAAAAGCTTCTGTTCCGTTTTTGGAAATACACAGATCACGTACGCTCAAAAATTGGTTGAGCTGTTCGTTGAACGACGAAACGATTAAGGAATCTTGCGAAAAAGAATAGTTCGAGATCAACAGAATGGCGAAAAGGAATCGAAACATAAAGCTATTTTAAGTAGAATAAGGTACAAAAATGAAGAAATGAAAAGATAAAGAACTTGTCTTGTTGGGGATTTTATTGGAGATTGCAATTTCGGGGGGGGGGGGCAGATTAAAAAACACAAAATAAAAACCACGTAAAATTTTAGACATAT
>CBFGNV010000055.1:0-25645 GCA_965650275.1 uncultured Fluviicola sp.
TTCGGTAACCGGACCAATCAATAAGAAATTAGCCACTCGTATTTCGTTTTCAGGAACACAGCGCGATGGTACTATTTATAATGTTTCAACCGGACGCTACACCAACGATTTGAACAATCAGGGCGCGAAAATTCAGTTTTTGTATAAGCCGACGAAGAATATTGATGTGCTTATTTCTGGAGATTATTCACGTCAACGTCCGGACGGTTATGCGCAGGTAATTGCTGGAGTTGTGCAAACAAAACGAGCTGGTTACCGACAATTCGATTCTATCATTGCAGATTTGAATTACCAATTGCCATCCAAAAATCCATTCGATCGTAAGATAGACCACAATACAACATGGAAATCAAATCAGGACTTTGGTGGAGCCTCAATCAATGCTGATTTCAAAATTGGAAAAGGGAAACTGACCAGTACTACCGCCTGGAGAGCATGGAATTGGGATCCGTCGAACGACAGAGATTTTACAGGCTTACCCGTATTAACATTGTCTCAGGCTACATCCAAACACCAGCAATATTCTCAGGAACTCCGATATTCTGGAGAGTTTTTGAATCGATTTACAGGAGTTATTGGCGCATTTTTTCTTGGACAAGAATTAAAGACCGCGCCTTATCACGTGGAGGAGTCTGGTTCTGCCCAATGGCGTTTTTCACAAAGTACAACAAGTTCAGATTGGGCAACTCCTGGTTTGTTTGAAGGGTATGGAATCAAAACATATTCAAAACTAAATACTGCAAGCGCGGCTTTATTCGGACAATTGGATTATAAGATCATCCCGCAATTACATTTCCTTGTTGGAGCTCGCTACAATTTGGATGAGAAGAAAGTGGATTATAATCGTGTGACTTACGGTGGATTGGAAACAAGTGATCCTGATCTGATCAAGTTGAAAAAGCTGGTTTATACGGATCAGGCGTTCAATGCATCGGTTCAAAATCGGAATGTTTCCGGACAATTGACGTTGAACTACAAACCGATTGACAAGTTAAATGCATACGCAACATTTTCGACGAACTATAAGCCTGTAGGGGTTAATTTGGGAGGTTTGCCAACACAGAGCGGTAGGGTGATGACAGAATTGGCGATTATTCGTCCAGAGTATGTTCAACACGTAGAAATAGGAGTGAAGACAACTTTGAAACCCGGTTTGTTATTGAACATTACGGCTTTCAATACAGATATAAAAGATTACCAAACGCAAGTTCAAACAGCAGAATTAGGAGTTAACCGTGGTTATTTGGCGAATGCGGAAAAAGTTCGTGTAAGAGGAATTGAGTTCGATGGAACATACCGAGTGAATGAGTATTTGTCCTTGTATTCCAATGCGACCTACACTGAAGGAATTTATGTAAATTTTACAAATGCACCGGTTCCTTTGGAGGAAACAGGTGGGGCAAGTGCTTTCAAAGATGTTTCCGGAACACGTTTGCCAGGAATTTCGAAATGGATTTTCTCAGGTGGTGCAGAAGTATCTCACCAGGGTAAATTATTGAACAATGAAGGAAGATTCTTTTTTGCTTTCGATACATATTACCGTTCTGAATTCTCCTCCAGTGCTTCCGAATCAAAATATTTGAATGTCGAAGGTTATTCTATTTCGAACGCTCGCCTTGGTTTTAGAACAGCAGCCGGAATTTCAGTTTACGCCTGGGGAAGAAATATCCTGAACAAAAATTATTTTGAGCAATTGTTGCCTGCTGCAGGTAGTGCAGGACAATACGCTGCGGTGTTGGGTGATCCAGCGACAGTAGGTCTAACTCTAAAATATACCTATTGATGGCTGCCCTAAAGAAAAGACACCATTCACAGCAATTCTATTTATGGTTGACCTTATTTTTTTGCACCTCTATGGTTGGTCATATTTCGGCTCAGGGCGAAAAGAAATTTGAATGGAGCATGGAAGGGCAGATTGCTGTAACAACGAATGGTAAAGCCGTATTTACAAATTTCGGTGGACCGGGATTACGCTTTAATTTCAAGCACTTTTCGATAGGATACAACATGATGCCGTCCTTAAGGTTTGAAGCTACTTCGGGGCATTCTTTTGTGGCGCCAATGCTCGGAACCGGCCCGCAAATCTATCTTTTGAAGAAAAAGTTAGTGATCAGTGCTCCTGCCTATTACAGTGCAATTACGCAGGAATGGACATATTCTGTTGGTTTAGGGTACGTTCTTACAAATCGCAGATAATTCATCTCCTATTAAATTAATAGTATATTTGTCGCATGATACCAAAGAAAAGTAAGTATGCAATTCAGGCGTTAAAGTGTTTGGCGAAGGTATATCGCGACAAACAACACTTGTCTATTGCTACAATTGCGGCAGAAGAAAACATTCCAAGAAAGTTTCTGGAAGCGATTTTATTGCAGTTACGAAACGAAGGAATTGTAGGAAGTAAAATGGGGGCAAACGGTGGTTATTACTTGCTTAAACATCCGGATGAAATTGTTTTGAGTACGATTATCCGGTGTACTGGTGGACCACTTGCGTTGCTGCCTTGTGTGAGTTTGAATTACTATGAACCTTGTATTGAATGTCCGCATGAAGATCTGTGTGGTTTGCACGAAGTAATGCTCGAAGTTCGTGAAGCAAGCATCCATATTTTGTCGAAGACAAGTTTGGCAGATTTAATTTTACGAGAAAAAAAGTTGTATCGTAAAAAAGAGAATCGCAAGGCGTAGCTTGCTTTTTATTGATTTAATTCCTAGTTAATTGATGGGAGAATAGGGAATTAAATCGTGAAAAGCTTGCAGGATGAAAATTTGGAAACTTACTTTGCAACGTCAAACAGGACAAATGACTTTAAAAGATTAATAAAAAGAAAAACCATGAAACAACAATTCTTTCATAACATGTGTATGTGCTGTATGATGCCCGTGAGGGTATAGGAGAATTGTATATCATAACTTGAGTTACGGCCCTTCTCCTTGTTTTGAGAAGGGCTTTTTTATTACATAAACTTTCGAAAAAATGAAAAACGTATATATAAATGAATTAGGTCCAAAGGTTTCCGCAGCAGTTTACGGATTCTTTCGCTGGACAGAAGAAGACTTCAAAGATCAGGAGAAATTCAACTCAGTAGTACAATTTGCATTGGATCTGGGTATCGATACTTTCGATTTGAGTCCGGCTTATGCCAATGGATTGGTGGAATCCAGTTTCGGGAAGTTCATTAAAGACAACCAAATTAGTAGGAGTAAATTGGTGATTTCTACAAAAGTGGGTGTTCGACCATTTACGAACGAAAAAAATGGATCGTACATCGATTTGAGTCCGAAATGGATCAACGAAAGTGTGGAGGCATCGCTCAAACGATTACAAATAGACAAAATCGATATTTTGATCCTGGAAGGATTCGATTACCTCTATTCTTTTGAGGAAACAGCATCGGCATTGTTGAAATTACAGAGAAGCGGACGAATCGGTTATGTTGGAGTTTCCAATTTCAATGTTTTCCAACAGCGATTATTGTCGTCTTACCTTTCTCAACCTATCATTACGAATCACATCGAATTGAACTTGTTGGAAACGGATGCGTTGCGTGACGGACGTTTGGACTTTATCAAAGAGCAACATAGTCGTGTACTTGCTTTTGCGCCTTTGGCAGATGGACGAATTCTACTTGGTGAAGACGATAAAGCGAAACGTGTTCGCTCAGTTCTGGAAGAAATTGCCAAGAAATACGATGCAAATGTGGAACAAACTGCGGTTGCCTGGGTGCACAAATTGGGCGCTTTGCCAATAATTGGTAGTAAGGAAACAAGACGAATTCAAAATGCTTCTACCGCTTACGACATCAAGTTATCGAAAGAAGACTGGTATTTACTTTATAACGAAACCATCAAGTAATGAAGAGTTATAGAGATCCTTACGAACTCGTTCAACAAGAACGAAAGATCATTGTCGAAAAAGACGTTCTGGAGCTTGGACGAAAAATCGCAGAGCATAAAGAGGGGCTTATTCCTGATGATAAATTCAGAGCGCTTCGTCTGGCTAGAGGAGTTTACGGTCAGCGTCAGCAAGGTGTTCAAATGATTCGAATCAAACTTCCTTATGGAAGAGTGACTGCTAATCAATTGCGAAGAATTGCTTCGGTGAGTGACGAATATTCAACTGGACGGTTACACATTACTACCCGGCAAGATATTCAGATCCATTATGTTTCACTCGACAGAACTCCACAATTGTGGGAAGATTTGGAAAAAGATGATATCACGCTTCGCGAAGCTTGTGGAAATACAGTTCGAAATGTCACGGCAAGTGATATTGCCGGAATTGATCCCGACGAATTGTTTGATGTAACACCTTATGCTGATTTGGTTTACCGTTATTTTTTGAGGAAACCATTTTCCCAGGAGCTTGGACGAAAGATCAAGATTGCATTTAGTTCTTCTGACAAAGATGATGCCCTGACTTTCATTCATGATTTTGGATTTATTCCAAGAATTGAAATTCGGAACAACATTGAAGTAAAAGGGTTTAAAGTGCTGGTTGGCGGGGGATTAGGTGCTCAACCATTTTTGGCCAAAGTAGCCTTCGAATTTTTGGAAGCGGAAAAATTAATTCCGTTTGTTGAAGCTGCAATTCGTGTATTTGATCGTCACGGAGAGCGCAATTCCCGTAACAAAGCACGCTTAAAGTTCCTGATTAATAAGATTGGTTTTGAGGCTTTTATCGACCTGGTGAAAGAAGAAATAAAAGCTGTTCAGTACGTTGCAGATTTGGATTTTATACTTTTTGAAAATCAAATAAATAAAGCCTCTGACTTAAAGTTAATTTCAATTGATACTTTAATTGAAGAATCAGTTGAAGAAGAGTATAGAAATTGGTTGAAAACAAATGTGTTTTCTCAAAAACAGGCGGGACTTTTCGCTGTTTACGTAAAAGTGCGACTTGGAGATTTTTATACCAATCAGGCAAGAGTACTTGCTGCGCTTTTAGATCAATACGAATTATCTGAATTAAGGTTCACAATTGATCAAAATATTCAGATTCGAAATGTGCGCGCCGAATTCATTGAACCGATCTACGAAGTTCTGAAGAAATTGGGTTTGAATGAAAACGGTTACAATAGTGTTGCCGATGTTACTGCTTGTCCGGGAACCGATACTTGTAATCTTGGAATTTCGAATTCAACAGATGTGGCACTTTTTATTGAAGATCACATTCGTTTGAATTACCCAAAATTGCTTCAGGAATCCGGGATCAAAATCAAGATCAGTGGTTGTATGAATTCTTGTGGTCAGCATGGAATGGCACACATTGGATTTCACGGAAGTTCGATCAAAACCAAAGAGGGAACACTTCCAGCATTACAGCTTTTGCTTGGCGGAGGAAGAAACGGTGGTGGCGATGGACGAATTGCAGAGAAAGTGATTAAGCTTCCGTCGAAACGTGTATTGCAATTGATTGACATCATCTTCAACGATTTCGATGCAAATCAAAACGAGGAAGATTTCAACCAGTATTATGATCGACAAGGAAACAATTACTTCTATCAACTGTTGAAACCCCTGGCTGATTTGGAATCAATTGAAAATTCGGATTACATCGATTGGGGAAATGAGGAAAAATTCGCTACCGCAATTGGAGTTGGAGAATGTGCTGGAGTAATGATCGATCTGGTAAAGACCTTGTTTTTCGATGCTTCTGAAAAGGCTGAAAAATCAGTGGAATCTTATTTCGAAAACAGATTCGCAGATTCTATCTACTTCGCTTATGCAGCCTTGGTTCATGCCGCGAAAGCGCTTTTAGTAGATAAGAATGTTCGATGCAATACACAGCAGGGAATCATCACAGATTTTGACATTCATTTCGAAAATCAGTTTGGCTTTAATGGCGAAAACAAGTTCTCCGATTTTGTCTCTCGAATCAACAAAAATGAACCGTCACAGGAATTTGCACAGAACTATGTGACAGAAGCAATAGAAGTATTTAACGCATTAATTGGCGACAATGGAAACAAAATTAAATTCTAAAATAACCTTAGTGGGAGCGGGACCTGGTGACCCGGAACTCATCACTTTAAAAGGATTGCTTGCTTTGGGAAATGCAGAAGTGGTGCTTTACGATGCTTTGGTTAGCAAGGAAGTACTGAATTATGCTGAAAAAGCGATCAAGGTCTACGTTGGTAAACGTTTGGGGAAAGGTGAGAATTCCCAGGAAAGTATAAATAAGCTCATCATTCAGTATGCTTCAAAATACAAGAATGTTGTTCGTTTAAAAGGAGGTGACAGTTTTGTTTTTGGTCGTGGCTATGAAGAATTGCTTTACGCGCGCTCATTCGGTTATGAAACCGAAGTTATTCCAGGAATTTCGAGTTCACTTTCGGTTCCTGCCTTAGCTGGAATTCCGGTTACGCACAGAGGATTAAGCAAAAGCTTCCACGTTATTACAGCGACTCAACGAGATGGGAAGTTCAATCAGGAATTGGCTGAATCATTGAATTACAAAGGAACTGTTGTTATTCTGATGGGACTTCACCTCTTGAATGAGATCAGCAAACTCTTTGTTGAAGCTGGAAAAGGAGACTTGCTGGCAGCAATTATTCTCGACGGTTCTTTACCAACGGAAGAACAGCATTTGGGAACTATCAAGACATTGCCTGAGCTCTTTCAAAAATCGTCGGATAAACCGGGAATTATTGTGATTGGTCATGTAGTTAGTTTGAAATCGAATCCGAAAACGGTTGCTTATGACTTAGCGTTTGAAGGATTGAAAAACAATTTAGCGAACTAGTTATGAGTGAAAAAGACGTAAACGAGTTGTTTCCCATTTTCCTCAAAACAAACGAATTGGAAGTATTGATTATTGGTGGAGGAAATGTGGCGTTGGAGAAATTACAAGCGCTTTTAACGAATTCACCACGCTCGAATGTAAAAGTTATTGCACGGGAATTTTCTCCGAAATTCATTGAGTATGCAGAGTTGCATGAAAATGTTTCGTTGGAAGAACGCTCGGTTGGTAAACGCGACTTTGTAAACAAACAATTGGCGATTTCTGCGATAAACGATGTCGAGTCTTCAGTAGAATTGATGACAATTGCACGAGAAAATGGAGTGTTGTATAATGCTGCGGATAAACCGGAATTGTGCGATTTCTATCTGGGATCTGTAGTTCGAAAAGGAAACTTGAAGATTGGAATTTCCACAAACGGTAAATCACCAACGATTGCGAAACGTTTGAAAGAAGTGTTGGATGAAAACATTCCTTCTGAGTTAGATGAGTCATTGACGAAGTTGAATAAGCTCAGAAATCATTTGTCGGGAGATTTTACCTCGAAAGTGAAAAAACTCAATAAGGCAACAGCTATTCTTACCGAAAAGGCAGAACGTCCTTGGTATTTGTTCTCCTTGAAGAAATTCTTGAGTTATGCACTTGGCGTTTTGGGAATTATGATTGGTGGACACATTTTCTTTTCGCTCGTTTCTCCGGATGCCATTTGGTCTTCGGCTTCAGAAACCATTGGTTCCCTCGACATGATGTTCGTTTGGTTCATGGTTGGTGGATTCATAGCACAAATGATCGACGGAGCGCTTGGAATGGCTTATGGAGTAAGTGCTTCGACGTTTTTGACAGCATTGGGAATTTCACCTGCAGTTACCAGTATGAGCGTTCATGCTTCCGAGATCTTCACCAGTGGAGTGTCAGGAATCATGCATTTGCGCTTCGGAAACGTGAATAACCGATTGTTCAAATCAATTGTTATTCCTGGTGTAATTGGCGCAGCGATTGGTGCTTATGCTTTGTCGGAGTTGGAACAGTACAGCAATATTATTAAACCAATTGTCAGTACATACACCTTGTTGCTTGGAGCGTTAATCATAAACAAGGTAATCAACCGAAACAAAGAAAGACGTAAAGTGAAGAGAGTAGGCTGGCTGGCAACCATGGGCGGTTTTCTGGATTCTATCGGCGGTGGAGGCTGGGGACCTGTTGTTTCTTCCACTTTAATCGCAAGAGGAAAGCATCCGCGAATGATCATTGGTTCCGTCAATTTGGCTGAATTCTTCGTTTCCCTGGCAAGTTCATTTACATTCTTTTTAACCATAGGCGGACAAGCCTGGCAGCCCATTGTTGGATTGATATTAGGTGGAGTGATTGCTGCACCAATTGCAGCCTATTTGTCTTCAAAATTGAACATTAAAGCGATGATGCTTTTTGTTGGAATTGTAGTGATTTTATTAAGTGTAAGAAATATTCTTGTATCATGTCTTTAACAATTGACACCATAAAAAATATTGAAAAATTGCCTTTAGACCAATCGCTTCTGGCGCTCGGATTGGTGAAGAGAATTCGGGTTGCATTTTCCACAAGTTTGAGCTGGGAAGATCAGTTGATCACACATTACATTTTCAGTCAAAACCTGCCGTTTCGTGTGTTTACGTTAGATACTGGCCGACTTTTTCCTGAAACATACAGCACGCTCAACGCAACGAAGGAACGCTATGACAAAAACATAGAGGTTTTCTTTCCGAAGCATAAAAAGGTTGAGCAATTGGTCACACAAAAAGGCCCGATCAGTTTTTACGAATCGCTTGAAAATAGAAAAGAATGCTGTTTTATCCGAAAAGTGGAACCCTTGAACAGAGCGCTTAAAAATGTGGATGTGTGGATTACAGGTTTGCGTTCAGAGCATTCTGAAAACAGGAATACCCTGAATCAATTCGAAATCGATGAGAGCAGGAATATTATCAAATACAATCCTTTGGCCAATTGGACTTTGGAAGAAGTAAAAGCAGAAATAAAGAAGCACAACATTCCTTACAACACCCTTCAGGATAGAGGTTTTGTAAGTCTAGGTTGTCAACCTTGTACACGGGCAATTCGTGAAGGAGAAGAATTTCGCGCCGGACGCTGGTGGTGGGAGGATAACTCGAAAAAAGAGTGTGGATTACATACATAATTATGAATGAGCAATTATCAATGAATTAAGAGGAACACTCTTGATAATTTAAACATTGATAATTGATAATTACGAATAAAATGAGTGATTATTTAAAACAACTAGAGGCGGAAGCCATTTACATTTTGAGAGAAGTAGCAGGACAATTTGATCGTCCGGCATTGCTTTTTTCAGGAGGAAAAGACAGTATTTGTTTGGTGCATTTGGCGCTGAAAGCATTTCGACCAGGGAAATTCCCATTTCCGTTGGTTCATGTGGATACAGGACATAATTTCCCTGAAGCATTAGAATTCAGAGATAATCTCGCAAAGCAATTGGGAGAAACCCTGATTGTACGAAATGTGGGTGATACCATTCAGCAACGAAAGTTACAGGATGCCAGAGGAAAGTTCCCAAGTAGAAATGCGCTTCAAACGTATACCTTGCTTGATGTTATCGAAGAATTTGAGTTTGATGCATGCATTGGTGGTGCTAGGAGAGACGAAGAAAAGGCAAGAGCTAAGGAACGTGTTTTCTCTGTTCGTGATGAATTTGGTCAGTGGGATCCAAAGCTGCAGCGACCTGAATTATGGAACATCTACAACGGAAAGATCGATAAAGGTGAAAACGTGCGTGTATTTCCTATCAGCAACTGGACAGAATTAGATGTGTGGAATTACATCAAACACGAAAACATTGAGTTACCGTCGATTTACTTTACTCACGAACGCGAATGCGTGGAAACCGAACATGGTCAGTTGATGTCGAATAACGAGTTTCTGAATCTTGATGAAACCGATGTGTTAGTAACCAAGAACGTTCGCTACAGAACAGTTGGCGACATGACGTGTACAGCAGCCGTTGAAAGTGAGGCGTATACGGTAGACGATATTATCGCGGAAATCAAAGAAGCGAAAATTTCGGAGCGTGGCGCAACGCGCATGGATGACCGAGTTTCTGAAGCAGCAATGGAAGACAGAAAGAAGGGCGGATACTTTTAAAAATTTTGAATCTCCCCCTTTGAAGGGGGATAAAAGGGGGATGGCTACTGCAAAGTGAGAAAAGCCACCCTCCCTAACCCTCCCTCAAGGGAGGAGATTGAAACACTCATAATTCAAAAATATGGATTTACTAAGATTTTTTACAGCAGGAAACGTTGACGATGGCAAAAGCACGCTTATCGGTCGACTATTATACGACAGCAATTCGATTTCGACAGATATTATTGAAACGCTGACACGACAAAGCAAAACAACGGGTACGAATACAGATATCGATTTGGCATTGCTAACAGATGGTTTGCGTGCAGAGCGCGAACAGGGCATTACTATTGATGTGGCTTACAAATATTTCACAACGGAGAAAAGAAAGTTCATCATTGCAGATACTCCCGGACATGCTCAGTACACACGCAACATGTTTACAGGCGCGTCAACTGCCGATTTGGCAATCATTCTGGTGGATGCGCGAAACGGAATTACGGATCAAACCAAACGTCACAGTATCATTTCTGCAACGCTTGGTATTCCTGAGGTTCTGGTGTGCATCAACAAAATGGATTTGGTGGAGTACAGCGAAGACCGCTACCTCGAAATTGCGAGCGAATATTCCAAATTTGCGAAGCTGATTGGTTTGAATTCCATTTCGTTTATTCCAACTTCGGCTTTGGGTGGTGATAATGTGGTTAACCGTTCTGAGAATATTTCGTGGTACAATGGTCCGGCTTTATTGGAGTATTTGGAAACGGTTCAAGTTCAACAGCAAAAGAAGAAAGAAGCTGGTCGTTTCCAGGTGCAATATGTTATTCGACCACAAACCACAGAATTGCATGATTACCGCGGATACGCTGGAACCGTCTTAAGTGGTGCATTTTCCGTTGGACAAGAAGTAACTATTCTTCCTTCAGGAGCTACAAGTAAAATTTCGCGGATTGAATACAATTTGAAGGAAGTAGCTTCAGCATCTGAAGATCAGCCAATTGTTTTGCATTTAGAAGACGATGTGGATATTAGTCGCGGAAATACAATTGTTCCTTCAGCACAACTGCCCGCAACGGATAAAGGAATCAATGCAACGATTTGCTGGATGGATAATGCGGTATTTCAGCAAGGACAGAAATTGTTAATTCAACAAGGAAGTTTCCGTTCCAAAGCGGCTATTAAGGAGATTTATTCCAAAATAGACATTCACACCTTTGCGCAATCGGAAAATGATGGACCGTTAAAGTTGAATGAATTGGCGAAAGTTGGCATTCGAACTGCCGAAGCAATCAGTTCCGATCCTTTTAAAGAAAACAAGAAGACTGGAGCGTTTATTCTAATTAATGAGAATACGAATCAAACTGTTGCTGCAGGCGTAATTGAATAAGCATGAAAGCGAGTTTGATATCTCAATTGGAAGAACAACATTCGGCTTACAATCAGCAGATAAGTAAAGTAAGAACGGTTGAATTTGCAGAACAATTGCTTGCCGTTTTGTTTCCTGAATTCGGTAAGAATGACGGATTAACCATTGCTGAAATTGAATGGAGTTTTGAAAAATTGGAAACAGAATTGCTTCAATTGCTTCGCAGTATAAATCCAGCAGAAGGAAGACGAAATGTTCGAACTGTAAACCAGTTTTTCGACAACTTACAAACTGTTTATGAATTGCTTCAACTGGATGTAAAAGCCATTTTAAACGGCGATCCAGCTGCCAAGGATGAAACAGAAGTCATTCAATCGTATCCAGGATTCTTCGCAATAGCTGTTTACAGAATTGCACATTTGCTGTGGAGCTTGAACGTAGAACGAATTCCACGAATTCTAACGGAATACGCGCATGAGAAAACGGGAATAGATATTCATCCGGGAGCAAGAATTGGAGTGTCGTTTTGTATCGATCATGGAACTGGAATCGTCATTGGTGAAACAACTGAAATAGGAGAGAATGTGAAGATCTATCAAGGTGTTACGCTTGGTGCACTGAGCGTTTCAAAGAAACTGGTTGGAGTGAAGCGACATCCGACAATAGAAGAAAATGTGGTGATTTATGCCGGAGCAACTATCCTTGGCGGAACCACAGTTATTGGCAAGAACTCAGTGATTGGTGGAAATTCATGGATTACAGAATCTGTATCGAAAAATTCAACCGTTTTTCATTCACCAACAACAATTGTAAAAGAAAGAAAGCATGGCACAGTTAATTGATTTTATTGGAAATACGCCCTTGGTTGAATTGAAAAGAATCAATCCGAATCCAAACGTGAAATTGTTCGTGAAACTGGAAGGACAAAATCCGGGCGGAAGTGTGAAAGACAGAGCAGCTTACGGTTTAATCAAAGGAGCTTTAGAATCAGGGTTAATCACAGAAAACTCCAGGTTGATTGAAGCAACGAGCGGAAATACAGGAATTGCATTGGCAATGATCGCCCGTTTGTTGAACATCGAAATTGAAATTGTAATGCCGGAGAATTCTACACGTGAACGAATTGTAACCATGCGCGCCTTTGGTGCAAAAGTCACTTTAACTCCAACTTCGGGTGGAATGGAAGCAGCAATTGATTTGGCACGTTGGAAAGTGGAAAACGAAGGAAAAGTGATGTTGGACCAATTCGGAAATCAAAACAATCCGGATATGCATTACAAAACTACCGGACCAGAGATTTGGCGAGATACAAACGGTGAAATCACACATTTCGTTTCGGCAATGGGAACAACGGGAACGATCATGGGTGTGTCTAAGTTTCTGAAGGAACAAAATCCGAACGTAAAAGTGATTGGCGCTCAACCAGCCGATGAAGCCAAAATTCCGGGAATCCGCAAATGGCCAGAGGAATATTTACCAAAAATCTTCGATGCTTCCAGAGTGGATGAATTGATTGATGTTTCCGAAGAAGAAGCAAGAGAAACAGCAAAACGCCTGGCATTGGAAGAAGGAGTTTTTGGTGGCATGAGCAGTGGTGGAGCAGTGGCAATTGCGCTCAAAACCATTCAGAAATTAGAATCGGGAGTAGTGGTAGCCATTATTTGTGATAAAGGAACAAACTATCTATCAACCGACTTGTTCGATGATCCGGAAGTGGTTTATTCAGCGGAGAATACGCATAATCGAATTATTGAATCGGTCAAATAAAACAATAAATAACAAAAGTGTTTAATCGAGGCGAAATGAGATTTTATTCCGCAGCTAACTGTAGTTAGTGAGGAAATAGAATTGAAATTTCAACGATGAGTAAGCACTTTCAAATCATTGAAACACTATTTATTATGATACAAACAGACATTATTATCATTGGAGCAGGACCATGCGGCCTCTTCACCGTTTTCGAAGCAGGATTACTGAAACTGCGTTGTCATTTAATTGATTCATTGCCTCAGCCAGGTGGACAATGTTCAGAGATCTATCCCAAGAAACCGATTTACGACATCCCGGGATTTCCATCGGTTCTAGCTGGCGAGTTGATTGATAATCTAATGGAGCAGGCTGCACCTTTCAAACCTGGATTTACATTGGGAGAAGCGGCAACAGAGATTGATAAGCAAGACGATGGAAGTTTTGTGGTTACTACTGTAAAAGGAACCAAGCACAAAGCTCCTGTTGTAATTATCGCAGGTGGATTAGGCGTTTTTGAACCAAGAAAACCACCTATTGCGAGCATTGAATCGTTTGAGGAGTGCGGTGTGGATTACATTATCAAAGATCCGGAAGTTTATCGCGGTAAGAAATGTGTAATTGCGGGTGGTGGCGATTCTGCTTTGGATTGGTCGATCTTCCTGACAGAAAACAAAATTGCTTCTGAAGTAGTTTTGGTGCATAGAAGTGCATCGTTCCGGGGACATTTAGATTCCGTTCAAAAGGTAATCGACATGGCGGAAGCTGGAAAGATATCGTTAATCACAGAAGCAGAAGTTACTGATTTGAAAGGCGGCTCAGCTTTAGAAGAAGTCATCATTTCCCATTCAAAAGAAGGTGAAATCGTAACAAAAGCAGATCATTTTATTCCATTGTTCGGATTGAAACCTTCACTTGGTCCAATTGCTAACTGGGGATTGGAAATCGAAAAAGGAGCAATCAAGGTTGATACGCTGGATTATTCCACCAATATTCCTGGAATTTACGCCATTGGTGATGTGAATACCTATGAAAACAAGTTGAAGTTGATTTTGTGTGGTTTCCACGAAGGAACATTAGCTGTACAAAGTGCATTTGCGCGTATTCATCCAGAGAAAAAGAACGTGTTGAAATACACTACGGTGAATGGGGTGAATGGATTCTAATCTCCCTTGAGAGAGAATGAGGATTGAATCTCCCTCCTTGAGGAGGGGTTAGGGGAGGTGGCTTAACAAGAATTCCAATTATTTCCACTATCTTAAATAGATGGAACACTATTCACACAACCATTACAACAAGAATCTGAGAGAATATGCTCGCGAATTGCGAACCGAAACTGTTTCCAAGGCAGAAAAGAAGCTTTGGAAACAGTTGTTGTCTCGCAAACAAACCGGAATTCGCTTTTTACGCCAACGTCCTGTTTTGCATTTTATAGTGGATTTCTTTGCACCAGAACTTGGATTAATCATTGAAATTGACGGTAATTCTCACTTCAACAAAGGAGATTATGATAGAAGGCGTCAAGATAAATTGGAAGCTTTAGGTTACACTTTTGTTCGTTTTTCAGAAGGAGATGTCATTCACAATTATGATGAAGTTCACACTCAGATTTATCATGTGATACATTGTTTAACAGAAGGAGAAACTCCAGTTGAGAATGAAGAATGAATCTCCCTCCTCGAGGAGGGATAAAAGGGAGGTGGCTGGTTGATAACTCAGAATAAGTTGTTGAGGTTTAAGTGAACGTTTAAAAGCCACCCCTCTCGATCTCCCCTCAAGGGGAGAGGTGTCCAAGCTTCGAAATAAAATTATTGCATAAACAAAAAACGCCTTCAATTGAAGGCGTTTTTAATATCATTTGATCTAATTAAAGCTTCACCAATTTTCTCGAAACAAACTCAGATGTTTTTCCTTTTACCTGAATCATATACATTCCATTTGCTTCGGTGCCAAGATCAATTAGAGTTGAACCTGTAAAGGTTCCTTCTTTGATAACACGACCGCGACCATCAACAATCGTGTAATTACATTCTTCACTAGAAACAGAAGTAATCGTGAAAGGTCCGTTTGCCGGGTTAGGAGAGATGATGATGCTTTCAATTGCATTTTCTTCTTCTACACCAACAACAAAATTCGGATCGTGAACAATTCCCAAATTTTGGTTGATAATCCAGTTATTTGGATCAATCGCTGTAATGTTTACGTAATTCGCTGCGTTTGGAATCAGAAATTGATTTTGGTTTCCTGTGATCTCGAAACGAATAATCGTATCTGCAACGCTTGTTCTGTCGAATTTTAATTCCAAATCGTTAGTGAACAAAGGTGTAACTGAGGGTTTTGACGTTGTGTGATTGATTTCTACCAGCATGTCGTTTCCAACCATGTTCCAACGTACACTATATCTTGGGAAACCTTCACCGTAGAACCATTCTTCCATGTAATTGGAGAAATCCATGTTCACATTGTCTTCTGCTACTGCGATAAAGTCCATTGCTGAAGCCGTGGAGTCGGCATAAATGGTTTGGTATTCTTTCAAGGTTGCAAAGAACAACGAATCATTATTCATCAGGAAACGCAGTGTATGAATGATCGCTGCACCTTTATTGTAAACCAATCTGCTGCTGAAAATTGCGCCGTCGTCTAGTGAATCTTCAACCCAAACAGAACCACCCGTTTGACTCATGATGTCTTGATGACGATCCTGCATGTCTTGCGCCTGATCTCCGGGATACAAATTCTCTAGCGTAAGGTATTCTGCATAAGAAGCGAAACCTTCGTTTACCCAAATGTCTGCCCACGACTCACAAGTAACGTGGTCGCCGAACCATTGGTGTGCTAACTCGTGATCTGTTAAGCCAAGAGTAAAATATCCTTGTGTTGTCATGGTTTGATGTTCCATTCCACCACCAATTGGAGCCATACAATGTCCATATTTTTGGTCAGCAAATGGATACGGTCCAAACAACTCAGCGTAAAGTTCCATGAAGTCTACTGTTTCGTCAATTTCAGCCTGGAAGTTCGGAAGCGTTCCCGGGTTGTTGTAAACGAAATTCTGAATAGTAACAGGTCCTGAACCAACTGGATTGGCGATAACGTTGTATTCAACATATTCTGCAACTGCGACGGAAATCAGATAGTAATCGATCATGTGAACATTGTTCCACTCAAAACGATGTGTTCCGTTTCCTAGGTCGACAACCTGCTCCAAAATTCCATTCGATCCACCTTTACAAGCGGTAGGAACAGTTAACCAAACAGCAGAACTGTCAATTTTGTCTTTCAACGACTGTTTTACCGGAAACCATTCGTAAGCTACAAACGATTCAGATAACGACCACGTAACGTCATTTCCCCAGGAAGGAGAATCGTCGTTGGTCATTCCACTTCCTCCCAAAGGATTCGATTGTGCATTTGGAGGTGTTCCTTCATAATAAACTTTTACAGCAAAATTTTCACCGGCAAGTTTATTTACGGGAACTGTGAGTGCTGTATTTGTCCAGTTGTAATTCACGTTTATTCCATCAACTTCAATACTGTCAATCGTAAACGAATGAAAGAATTCCAACAATGCGGAATCTAAATTTTCGCGAGCATGAGCTTGCATTTCAGCACTTCCTGAAAGGTAAGTAGAAGTGTTTGTCATGTTCAGATCCAGAAAGTAGTAATGAACATCATACTTTTCTGTTTCAGCAATTTGTGCGATTGTAAATGTGTTGCTTTTTGCTCTGGAGACTTTGTGACTTTTATAATCGGAGCAAGGATGCACTTTTTTTTGTGCAAGGGAAATTACTGGCAGGAGAACCAGTAGGAGTAGAGATTTTTTCATTTTATAGTTTTACGGGTAGAAAGATAGTGAAATTCTTCACGGAAAGTGACTTCGCAGGCTCGATAAATGACACCTTTAAATAGAAAATAGATTATGCAATTATTTCCAAGCAAGCCAAATCTTCGTTAAAAAGAAATTCCTGTATGTCAGTTGGATGTTCACGAATGATTGTTTCGATTTGTGTTGTAGTTTGATTGTAGCTTCTCAACCAAACAATTTTGGGTGGATGTCCCCATATTATGGAGAAGTCATAAAAATCCGCATCGAAAGTTACAATGGTATAGTCATTAGCTTTCGCAAAGTTCCAAATTACCTTATCACTATGATTCTCGATTCCAAGCTGACGAATTTGTCTGGATTCAGGAAGAATATCGGATAGCTGATTGATTATTCTATGTGATATGTTCTGGTCGAATAATAACTTCATGAAGCGATACCCAAATGACTTTCTCTGGACGCCGCAAAATGAAGGCAGGCATTTATTTGATTCATGCTCAATTCAGGAAAGTCAATGAGAATTTCTTCTTTAGACATTCCATTAGCTAACCAATTCAATACATCCGAAACTGAAATGCGCGTTCCTTTCAATACGGGCTTACCAAATCTCTTTTCGGAATTTATTTCTATGTATAACTTAATGTCCATTACTCAAAGTTCCTAATTAATTATTAGTAAACCAACTAGATATGAATTTTGATATCATGTCAAACCTTCTTTATTCAGTACCTTGATAAAATGAAATCCTTTTGGCGCATAACCTTGATTGTAGTAAAAGCGATGTGCTTTGAAGTTATTCGTGTAAGCATCCAAAACCATGATGTTCGCTCCCAATTCTGTTGCCTTTTCGTTTAAATAGTGCTCCATTAATTTCCCGGCACCGGTTCCGCGCGCACTTTCTTTCACCACTACATTATCAAGTTCGATATACAATCCGCACCACAATTTTCGTCCAATCCAATAACCGCTGATTGCAATACATTCACCTTCATTGAAAACTGCCAACTGGTGATAATTATGGGGAATCATTTTTTCCAGCAATTCTTGATAGTATTCTGCTGTAATTTCAGGATACAATTCTTGAATAACCGCTAAATGCGGAAGCATTTCTTGTAAAGTATGTAGTTCTTGAATTCGCATAAATCAAAAATAAGAAAATGAGTTTTTTGAATGGAAGAGTGAGTTCTTAAATCTCCCCCTTTGAAGGGGGATAAAAGGGGGATGGCGCCACCCCTCTCAATCTCCCCTCAAGGGGAGAGGCCCTGTTATTTCAGCAAATTCGCATTAAATAACTCATAAATTCTTCTATACTCGTCATACCAAGCTGGTGAATACGTAAATCCATGCGCCTCAGTAGGGAAAACGGAAAGTGTATAATTCGTTTTGCCCAATTCAATAAAGCGTTGATTCAAACGAACAATATCCTGGAATTGTACGTTATCATCGACCATTCCGTGAAGCATGATGAGTGGATTCTTCAATCCTTCTGCAAAATAAATCGGACTACTTTGCTCATACGCTTTTGGATCTGTTCCCGGATAATTCAAAATGTTGCTTGTGTATTCGTGATTGTAATGCGCCCAATCGGTTACGGAACGCAAAGCCGCACCACAAGCAAAGGTTTCCGGCGTTTTCAATAATCCCATCAATGTGATGAAACCACCATAACTTCCGCCGTAAATACCTACTTTGTTGGGATCGATTCCATGATTTTTCACCAGATAGTCTTTCGCATCAACATAATCCAGCAAATCGCGCTCGCCCATGTGACGGTAAATGTCTGTTCTCCAATCGCGACCGTAACCTTCACTTGCTCTGTAATCAACGTCAATTACGGTGTAGCCTTCACTTACCAGTTTTTGGTGGAACAGCATTTCACGGTAGTAATTGCTCCAGAAATAATGTGCGTTTTGAAGATATCCTGCCCCATGAACGAAAAGAACTGCAGCTCCGTTCGCATTCGTGGGTTTGTACAATCTTGCGTAGGCTTGTTTTCCGTCTGATGTTGGAACCATTACCACTTCTGGTTGAATCAGTTTTAATGCTTTATATTGAGCTGTTGTACTGGTTGTGACTCTCGATAGCTTTGCATTTGGTTGATTCGGTGCAGTGTACAATTCCCACGGATCTTGCGATGTAGAATAGCGAATGGCCCATGTTTTTTCATCTGGTGAAAGCGACCATTCGATTCCAAAGTTTCCTTCGAATAATGGCGTTAGCTTGTTTGTTGCAAGATCCAATTGATAACCATTTCGAACTCCGGGATGAATCTTGTTTGCCAAAATGTAAAAACGCTTCTTGTCTTTTGATATCAAGGTTTCATAAACTTCCCATTTTCCTGAGGTAAGTGCTGTTTTTGTTTTCGACTGCACGTTCATTTTGTACAAGTGCGAATAACCCGTTTCTTCACTTTGGAAGTAAATCTCGTTGTTGTTCAACCAACCTAAAGTTCCAATTGCTTCATTCCAGCCAGAAATTCCTGGACCACCAATCCATGCTTCGTCGTGTTGGTGATTCAATTCCGTAACAGCTCCGGTTTCGAGGTTGATCAATACAATCCAGCGATCTTTATTGTCGTAAGTGCGAATGTCAACTACCGCAGTTTGATTGCTTTCGTTCATGATCGATCCGTGAATACACAGGTTTCTGTCTTTATCGTACAATTCCGATGCGTCTCCGTATTCCTTCAGATAAGCTGGCTTTTTGCGAATATCAGTTAACGAAGAAAACGAAACCCAAATCGTGGAATCTAGTTTCGCATTGTAGATTCCCATTCTGTCGGAAGGATCTTTATCGTCGACTTTTGAACGTGCATTTCTCCATTGTGTAACACCGTTTTCAGTAATGAAAGCTTCGTAATTCGTTCCTTTCGAATCTGCATCTGTGCGAGCGACAAAACTCACGAACTGACCATTTGAGCTAACGGTTAAATCATATATGTTCTCCGTTGTGGCGAAATAAATGGGTTGCGGGAATTTACGTTTGATTTGATGTTCCTTATCCCACTTTTTCTTAGCATCCTGCAATTGGATGTAAGGAAACAATTCGCGCTGTTGTTTTTGCAGATAAGTGGTGTCAGTTGAAGTACTTGGCTTCGATCCTTGAACGAAATTGGTGATTTGAAGTATACTTCCGTTCAGTTGGTTGTAACAATAAATCTGGATTCCAGCTTGAAAGAAAATGCTGTTTCCGTCACTGCTGCGCTGAATATTATAAACGCTTTGTTCACTCGCGTAAATTGGTTTTATCGTTCCAGTTTTGAAATCGTAACAAGCCAGGTTTCCGTTGTCGCTGTAGTAGTAATTGGCGAATTTCTTTTGCTCGTATGAAATGGTAGGAAGCATCTTGTATTCCTGATTGGCGTAAGGAACTTCTTCCATTTTCTTAGAAGCGAGCGTGTAAGCATAAGGAGTTGTTTTCAATTGCATTTTAGGATTCCACTGAAAGTAGATCTGTTTGCCATCAACCGACCATTGAAGATCTTCCGGAGAATAACCGATGAAGTCATTTCCTTTCATGATTTCTTTCAGGTCAATTTGTTGTGCTGAACTCGCCAAAGCGCAAACAAGGGTGAGTAACGTTAATGCAATTTTCATTTTCTATGTTTCTTATTAAAATTCCGAACCATGGAACGAACAGAAGGCAATGTTTGTTCCTGCAAAAGTTCCATTGCCGAAAATAGTTCATTTAACAGTTCGGGGTATTTTTTCAGGTAATGAAGTTCAATGTTTCGGAGTGCATGAATGCGCAAGGCTGGGAGAGAATCTGAATGCGTTAGAAAGTCAAACAATTTGTCCAGCAGATCAGAACGTTCAGAAAGATCGCCTTTAAAATGGTTGAGAATCATACTCAGATTCCGCTGGCTCGTATGATTATCCGTACGCAGCAATTCATCCACAAAAAAGTTACACCAGTAATCTGTCAGCTGCAGTTTGTTTTTCATAAAGTAATGCGCAGCCAGCCAGGCACTGTATTCAGGAAGCGGATATTCCTTCTCCAGAACCGTTTGAAAAATCTCAGTGCGCAAGCGTTCATCTTTCTCCATCAACGCAATGGCCTGCGGGAAATCGCGCGTACTGCGAAACTCGAGCACAAATTCCTTTCCGGATAATGAAGGGTTATAAATGACAGAAGAAATTTCCATTGAACAAAAATAGTAGAATAAGTTTCCCCATGTCAGCCTGAGTATCAGCGTAGCTGATGTATCGAAAGCTGCATGGAACAAAAATAGTAGAATACTGAACTTAACCCGTTCCAACTCTGTCACATCGAGTGTGCCGACGTTTCAGTCGGCATGTATCGAGATGGACAGTGGGAGCCCTGCCTACCTCGATACAAAAGTTTCGTCCCTCAACTTTCACTCGGTCTGACAGGGGTAAGGAAGTTTAGTTTAGTGAGCTGTCAGACTGAGGCAGACAGGGTCGACAGCAAGAACGAAGTATCTAGAAAAGAAATTTTCACTATACTTGAAAAGCGAAACGCGCTACCATTATTCACATGATCACTGAAATTGATTAGCTTGAATTTAAGGGAGGAAAGTCGGTAGATGTCGGTTGTAAACGATTAGAAGGTGCGCATATAAATAAGTTAAGCACAATTAAAACAACTACGATTACAAATATTAAACAAAGAACATTATGAATGGTGATGAATATGACGAAATAGACGAACCAATTATTGACGTTGATGACGCGGAAGAATCATCAGCTCCCTTGATTTATGACATCTCAAGTTACGGAGCTGATTATGACGTTGACGGACTCGTGAAAAGACTTAAAAGGGGTGATATTTTTATACCCCCTTTTCAAAGGGATTATGTCTGGAATCAAGCGGAGGCCTCTAGACTTGTCGAGTCGCTACTGCTAGGTTTGCCCGTTCCTGGAGTGTTTTTGGCTAAAGAAGGTGACTCTAATAGACTTTCAGTAATCGATGGTCAGCAAAGATTAAAATCTCTTCTATTTTATTATGAAGGATTTTTCAATCCAAAAGAAGGTGATTCTAGAAAGAAAGTATTTCGACTTAAAAATGTACAGGAACAATTTGAAAGTAAAACTTATGACGAGTTGGAAGAAGAGGATAGAATTAAGCTTGATGATTCGATAATTCATGCGACAATAATTAAACAAGAGTCTCCAAATGACAATAATACAAGTATCTATCATGTATTTGAAAGATTAAATACAGGTGGTCGAAAATTGACACCTCAAGAAATTCGCTCAGCTATCTATATTGGAAAAATGAATGAAATGATTGCTGAACTTAATGAGTATCCAGCTTGGAGAGAATTGTTCGGAAAGAAAAACAATCGTTTGAAAGATCAAGAGATGATTTTGCGGTTTTTCGCTATCTATTCTAGCCTTGAAAATTATTCCAAACCGTTAAAAGAATTTTTAAATAAGTTCAATGGAAGATATAGAAACCCAAACGAAGAAGAAATCACAAGATTAAGATCTATTTTCGAGCGCACGGCAGATTTAATACTTTCGAAAATTGGAAAAAATGCTTTCCGTCCAGATAGAGTGTTTAATGCCGCTGCCTTTGAAGTATTAATGGTCGGTATTGCTAGGAGAATAGACGAAAATATAGATTTTGACAGTTTTGTATTAGACTTAGATAAGCTTTATAAAAGTCAAGAATTTATAGATTCGATAACTAGAGCTACTTCGGATGAAAAAGTTGTTGAACTAAGACATAGTTTATTTGATCAGTTTATGGGAAATTATGTTCGTCAATAATGAGCTAACGAGTCAATACAGAAAAATTCAAAATCTCATTGCAAAGGCCAAAACATTTGAGCCTGATGATGAATTAAGGTCTCATTTGGCGAAGTATATATGTGTTTTAAGTTCTGGATTTATAGAAAATGCAATCTTTCACACTTTTAGTGATATTGCTCAGAAAAATTGTCCTCCTTCAGTTGTTTTAACTTATACCAAAGGGCAATTATATAAACTTCAAAACACTAATACCGATAAGATAAAAGAAGTCACGAAAGCCTTCAATCCAGAATGGTGGGAAAATGGCCTCAGGGATTTTCTACAGAACGAAAATAGAAGTACGGCTATAAACTATATATTTAAGGATCGACACAATATCGCTCATGGTAGAGATTCTGATATCACTATAGACAAACTCGAGGTATACTTAATCAAAACGGTTGAAGTTATTAAGTATATAGAGGATGAATTAGGAAGTGTAAGTGCCTAACATGTGCTAAGCAAAATGGCGCCACAAATAAACTCAAGAGGAAGCGCCACATCGCTAAGCTGCAAACCATTAGTAATAATTAAATAAGGAAATGAAAATATTTATTAGTTGGTCAGGAGATAAAAGTAAAGATGTAGCTAAATATCTTAAATCTTGGATTGAACAAATAATACAAGCAGCTGAGCCTTGGATTTCAGTGGATATCGACAAAGGGAAAAAATGGAATGGAGAGATTGTCAATGAATTATCGGAGTCAAGAGTTGGAATTATCTGTATAACTCGAGATAATCTAAACTCACCTTGGATATTATTTGAAGCAGGAGCGCTTTCTAAAGCAAGTGACTCTTATGTCTGCACTTTTCTTATTGACATAACTCCAACCGATTTGACTGGCCCTCTTTCCATATTTCAGGCAACAAGATTTAATAGAGAAGATATTTTTAAGTTACTGACTTCAATCAATAATAACGTCAATCTAGCAGGAGGTAAGAGCCTTACTACGGAAAACTTGAAATCACTTTTTAAAGTTTTCTATCCACAGCTTGAAGAAGAAATAAATAAAATACTGTCTAGCTCAAAAGTAGATACTAAAGAGGTTATACGAACTGACAGAGAACTACTTGAAGAGGCTGTTCAACTGTTAAGGAAATCTAAAACGCCGATAGAAAATAATTTAGAAAAAGAAGCCAAGGAGTTACTTGATTTTTATGCTCAAAAATATGCAAATTTAAATGGACTCTTTGACATGTACCAAGCAGGAACTTCTGAGCATATAGATGATTTCATGCAATACATAGGAGACAATCCTCTACTTTTAAAAGCGTTCGTTAATGTTTCTGGATTACGCACGTACGTTAATAAAATTTACGATGGATTACCATTCTAAAAACTATTATTGACACTATATAAAACAACCCCTATCGGGTATCATCTTTATACTAATCATTATCATCAACTAAACCAGAACTTGGAACATCTAATTATCGACATACTTTTAACTTCCATTGGCTGGCTAATATTATTGATGAAATATCGGCAATTAGATAAAATTAAATCAGTTGTTAAATCAGAAATTCATGGCAGTGGAGAATGGGATCCTCCAGGAGGTTGGGTAGACTTTATTCTTGACAAGAGAAATGGTGAAAAACGGGAAAGCCATTAAACTTACCCGTTATCATTTCGTTCTTAAGACTTCACAATCCGCTTATTCACCATATTCCCATTCTCCAAGCGTACAATAAGATTATACATTCCAGGAGCCAGGCCAGTTAAAGAAATCGTTGTTTCAAAATTCAGGTTTCCGGTAGAAATTACTTTTCCTGATAGATCTGTACATTCAAACGTGGCATTTTCAAAAGTGCTTTGTACCGTAATTTCATCTGTAAACGGATTCGGGTAAACCAATACGTGTTCGTTTGCATTGTTTTCATTGATGGCAAGCGAACCTTCATACTTTGCAATTGCTGTAGAATAATCCGCTGATCCGGCTAAATACAATCCACCTTCATTGAACAACAGATGGTGCTGCGTTCCGCCATTGGTGATGGTGTCTTCGTCTACAATATTTCCGTTTTGTCCGTTCAACAAATAAACAGATGTGTAGTAAGGACCATTGGTATATTCATAAGCCGCAAGTACGGGCTGATCGTTGTCAAGGAGCAAAAGATCCGTTACATCATAGGTTTCAGCAGAGAATTCCTGACGCCACACTTCATTGCCATTCGGATCGTATTTGAAAACCGCAGTTAGGTATTCGTTCTGATCCGTTGAGTTGATTCCGGTAAGGTAAATGAAGTTCTGACTGTCTGTATTCAGACCTAGAGAATTGTCGCCAAACACCAGGTTTTGAGCAAAGTCAGTTTCGTTCCATAAAAACACTCCACTTGCATTTAGCTTTTTCAATGAATAACTATAGTCCAAAAAGGAAATGGCGTAAATGCTTCCATCTGGTGCTTCTGCAAGTTTTGGCGTCACGTAAACGAATGCTGCGGTGTCTGGTGTACTCCAAAGTTCCTGACCGTCGGGAGCAAATCGTGTGATTTCGTATTGACCATCGCAAGCTATCAAATCATTATTTGCAGCAATAATCATATCTGCGCCGTAAGCGTAGTTGTTCACGTCGTATTTCACCCATTCTTCCGTTCCAGCCTGATCGTATTTCACAATTGTTCCTGCTGAAAACCCGTTGTTATCATTTACACTTCCGCTGACGTAAGTATCTCCGTTATTATCAGTAACAGCGTATTGAGCATATCCTGAAGTATAGAGGTTTTCTACAATTCCGGTTGACCAGCGTTCTTGTCCGTTGGCATCAAAACTGATCACAAACCACGCTGCATCCGATTGGCTTACGGTAACTTGTCCGGAGAAATACGTGTTTCCGTTTTGATCCATTCCACCGCTTCTCAGGAAAAACTGGTCGTATGTTGGATGTTCGTAGGTTTCTTCCCAGATAGTCATTCCAGAAGGCGCGATTTTTTGGAGTAGAAGTTTATTGTACGTTTCCGGCGGTGAATATTTGGTAATGAGTGTTGCTTTTAGAACGTCTCCGTTGCCAGCATCAAACAGTCCAATGACATTCATGTAAGCCGTATCTGTTGTGGTGTAATGGTTTAACCATTGTCTATCGAGCT
>CBFGNV010000056.1:0-25606 GCA_965650275.1 uncultured Fluviicola sp.
ACAACGCGTAATTATCACTTCTCACGATGCTTTTCATTACTTCGGGAGAGCTTTTGACTGCAAAGTGAAAGCAATCCAGGGAACATCTACAACTCAAGATCCAAGCATTCAAGCCATGCGCGAATTACAAGATTACATTCTGGAATATAAGATCAAGGCCTTGTTCGTTGAGAGTTCCGTGAACCCAAAGTCCATCGCATCCATTATTGAGAACTGTAAAAGCAAGGGGCATAAGGTTGTCATTGGAGGAACTCTCTATTCTGATGCTCTAGGTGCTAAAAAAGCTAAAACCTACGCCAAGATGCTCGAGGAAAACTGTACAACAATATATAAAGCACTTCATCCATGAATTCGTCGATAAAAGTTAGAAACTTAAATGTATGGTACGGAAAACAGCACGCTCTTGCCGATGTTTCTTTTGAACTTGGTGAAGGGAAATTGATTGGAATCATTGGTCCCAACGGTTCCGGAAAAAGTACTTTATTGAAGGCTATTCTTAACCTGATTCCATCACAATCAGACGAAATTCAATTCTATGGACAGAAACTGGATCAGGCAAAGAACAAAATCGCCTACGTTCCACAGCGCGAATCTGTAGACTGGAATTTCCCCATAAGCGTTGAAGAAGTTGTTGCAATGGGCCGTTTGAATCCAAAAAAACTTATCCAGCGACTTTCTGCGAACGATAAACAACTAATCACGGAAACACTGTCAAAAGTCGGAATTGAAGACCTAAGAAAGAAACAAATTGGCGAACTTTCTGGCGGACAGCAACAGCGTGTTTTTATAGCACGTGCAATTGCGCAGCAAGCAGATCTGATTCTAATGGACGAACCCTTTGTTGGAATCGACATGGCTTCACAGGAAAACATTCTGGAGTTACTTCTGAATCTAAAATCCAGTGGAAAAACGATTGTGATGGTTCACCATGACTTGTCAACAGTTGCTCAATATTTTGATGAAGTGTTATTGATGAACAACAAGTTGGTGGTTCACGACGAAACCAAGAAAGTTCTTCAGCCTCAATTATTACAATCCGTTTACGGTAAATTATTCAACGAATCTCAGCTTTAAGATGGATATCGTTCTGATAAAACTATTTCTGGCTGTTCTGTTTATCAGTATCGTTTCCTCATTGGTTGGAACCTTTACTTTTTTGCAGAAAAAAGCGTTGATCAGCGATGCACTTTCGCATTCGGTACTACCAGGAATTGTTTTGGGGTTCATCTTGAGCGGACATTTAAATCCATGGCTGGTTTTAACAGGAGCAATTGCTTCAGGCTGGCTTTCCCTTAAACTAATCGACTTACTTCGGAAAATCAGTCCATTAAAATCTGATGCCCTTTTAGCAGTTTCTCTAAGCACATTCCTGGCCATCGGACTTTCCATGATTTCATATACACAATTGAATCCGGCATTTTCTCGCTCAGGTTTAACGGACTTCTTATTCGGAAAAATAACTGCCATCAACAACAATGATCTATTGATGATGGGAACCGTTTGTGTAGTGACGCTTTTAGTGATCGGATTATGCTGGAGTACTCTTGTGGCAAGAAGCTTTGATGAATCCTATACAAAATCGCGTGGTTTCAAAGTCCGTTTATTGGACACCGTTTTCAACTTACTGATCATTACAACGGTTGCAATCAGTGTTCAGGCAATTGGCGTGGTGCTAACTTCTGCACTACTTATTGTTCCTGTTGCATTTGCACGAATGTTCAGCTACAAAGTTTTGAAAATTGCACTGATTGCACTGGCAGTTTCGCTGTTTTCCACTTTAAGCGGAACAACCATTTCCATTTATGTAGCAAACATTCCAACTGGCCCGGCAATGGTTATCATGCTTTCAATCACCTTCGCGTTAGGAATTTTGTTCAACTATCTAAAACCGAAAAAAAATGGATAGTACAACTATTTGGATGATGATTTTGGCAGTTTCAGTTGCCCTTCCCGCTTCTATATTGGGAACATTCCTGGTTCTTCGCAGAAAAGTGATGATTGCGGATGCGATTTCACATTCCGTACTTCCCGGAATTGTAGTTGCATATTTGGTAACAAAGGATCTTTCCGGACCTCAATTCTTATTCGGATCAATAATTACAGCCGTTTTCACCTCCTCTGTAATTAACTGGCTTCAACGCAAATTCAACACTCAGGAAGATGCTGCGATTGGAATTGTTTTTACCACTTTTTTTGCCGTTGGAATTTTACTCATTGCCTTATACACCGGAAAAAACACCGATATCGATCAGGAATGTGTTCTGTATGGGGACTTAGAAACAACCGTTCTTTACCACCTTTCTGTCCTGGGGAAAGATATTGGTCCGCTCGCTTTTTACACAATGCTCCCACTAACCATTGTTATTTCTCTGGTTGTTTCACTCTTTTTGCCACAATGGAAAGTCGTTTTGTTTGATCAGGGATTTGCTACTACGAAAGGACTAAAGGCAAACCGCTGGGAATGGTTTCTACTTTTGTTAGTGAGTATATACTCCGTTCTTTGTTTTGAAAGCGTTGGTGTTGTTATGGTTGTTGGATTATTAGTGCTTCCCCCAAGCACTGCAATGATCATCAGTAAGAAATTTTCACGCGTTTTATGGCTTTCAATACTCTTCGGAATTATTTCTTCTATACTCGGAGTTGTCTTAGCAATTCAATTTAACCTCTCTATCGCACCATTAATTGTATCGATTAACAGCATGAATTTGATTGTTATCGCGTCATTTAAAGCTATTACTTCGACGAAAAACAACAAGAACACGATTTCAAGAATTCAATAATGAATCGAATTGTACTATATTTTTAGTGAAAAAAATGTTGCGCATACATAATTCTGCCTTACCTTTGTTTCAAGAAATCAAATGAGAGTTTGGTTTTTGGGTTTTATAGTTTTAGCATGGTTTAGCAAAAAGAGGAGTAGATTTTAGAGAATTTACTCCTCTTTTTGGTTTTACACCTTTTCCTTATCCTAAAACCGAGAAACAGCTTTTTAATTAACCGCAAAGAAAAAGAGCACGCAGAGAAATGTTAATCACCTCTTTTTCTTGTTATCTCTGCGGTTCAAAAAAAACTCCCAATTCTCAGCGTTTTACAGCATAGTTCACAGAACATTTTAGGATTCATCTATTTTTTACTAAATTCGATTTCCCAACTACGGTACATTATGAAAAATCGAATTCTACTCGTTCTTAGCGCATGCTTTGCGGCAATCCAACTTCAGGCTCAAACTCAAGGTATAGCCTTTTCAACTGTCGGAAAAGGTGTGGCAACGCCATTTGTATCTGATTACCAGAGTTTAGGGGTAAATGTTTCCGCTCTTGGTTGGGGAACAGGTTATAAAGACAAACGTTTTACGATGGGGTCTTCTGAATTCGCTTTCAGTATTTATTCAGACTCGTTGAATGTTACCAAATTGAGAAACCTGTACAAAGCGGTTCGCACAAGCGTTGTCAATAAAGACCCACAAGACCTCAATTATGCACAACAGCGAGAAGCAGCAGCAGAATATGCGCAAGCAGGAATTGCAATTAACTTTGATTTCAACTGGGCCGGATTTGCATTTCAAACTCCAAAATTTGGAGGAATCGCTTTCAACATTCGTGAAAACTACCAATATTACTCGAAGTTCAACCAGCAAACAACCGACTTGATCTTCAGAGGAAAATTATCCTCACTGTTCGATTCTCTTACTGTAGTTTTTGGAACAGATACTACACGAATTGAAAACAACGACAATATTTCGCAAGATACGCTAGCAGCTGTAGTCCAAGGTTCAATTGGTGTTCCAATTAATCTGAGCACAATTACCAAAGGTTCTGAAATGCGAATGGTCTGGAATAGAACTTACGAACTTGGATATGGACGCAAAATCCTCGGTAAAGATTCAGTATTTGTGGTTTATGGTGGAATCGGTGGACGCATTATTTCATCAATGGCTATGTTCAACATGACAAGTGATGATGCCGGACTGGTCATGTACTCTTCGATTACTCCAGCATTCAATATTGATTATGCAACGATAGCCGGAGCCAATAAAATGAATTACAACGGAGGAATTCCACCCGCAGTTGGTCAAGGATATGGGGTAGATTTGGCCGCAAGTGCAATCTTGCTAAACAAAATAAAAGTAGCTGTTGCCGTTAATAACATTGGTTCCGTAAAGTATACTCAAAACGTTTACAAAGTGCGCGACACTTTATTTGGAAGCTTTAGCCTGGCTGGACTTAGTGATGTAGACATTACCCAATCGATCAATCAATTATTAAGAGACGGCGGAATCTTAAAACTGGAAGGTCAGCAAGAATACGTTTTGAAAAATGCATCAACTTTCCGTTTTGGGGCATCATTTGAGCCTGCTCCGTTCTTAAAACTGGGATTTGATATGGTAGCTCCATTCGACAGAGAAAACCCGGGATCAATCCAAAATCCGGTTTACTCTTTTGGTGGAGAAGTAAGACCTGTAAAATGGTTGGCACTTAACGCAGGATATTTTGGCGGAGGAATATACAAAAACAATGTTCCGGTTGGAATCACGTTTATCCTTAAAGAAGGTGCTTATGAGTGTGGAATTGCTTCGAGAGATGCATTGTCTTTCTTCCTGGAGAACTCTAATAGCGTTTCTACGGCGTTTGGATTTGCTCGCTTCAGATTCTAGGTCTCGATACAAATCCCACTATCGTCGGATTCACTCGACCTGACAGAATCTTCAACTCAGTCAATTCAAAAGGATAAAAAGTTCAATGATTAATTTGACTTTGAACCTTTTGAGCGCTTAAACTATTGAACATTCCTAAGGAAAAGTGCCTTCAGTTCATTGAGAAGAATAGCTGTTGCTCCCCAAATAGTAACGTCACCCTGAACAAAGTGTGGAATATCAGTAACAACCTGTCCGGGCATCACTTCAACATCTCTTCGGATAACAGCCATATCGTCAAACAACGGATACAACGAAACTTCATGAAGTTGTTTCACTTCTCGCTCGTTCAAAACAAAGTCAACAGGCTTTTCATCGAGATAAAAAACATACGGATCAATTAGAAATCCAGAAACGGGAATATACACTTGAGACAATTTCCCCACAAGATCTTCAGGAGAAAGCAGTAATCCAATCTCTTCAAAACATTCTCTGATCGCTGTTTGAAGTAAATCCTGATCGGAATCTTCCTTTTTTCCACCAGGAAAACTCAATTGTCCGGAATGCTTTCCATCATAAGTTTGTCGGCGGGTAACCAGAATACCAATATTATCTTCGTCGATTTTATACAAAACAAGAGCAACCGCAGACAATTTATGAGGAAGTCCTTTTGCAAGAAATTCACTTGTCCTACCTCTAATTGGTGCAAAAGCTACATGCGTATCTTCACCAGGTAGCTCCTGCTGAAACAACTCAACTAACTCTGATCTGGTCATTATTTTCGCGCACGAATAGTTTTAAGAATATCGATGAAATCATCGTACGTATAAGACATCATTTCCTTGCTTGTTAACCAGGAAACCACATAATATCGCTTTTTGATTTTCATTGTTGCGATTACATAGTAATCCGGATCATCGTAATCATCATCTACATATTCGCGAACAACCTGAATAACCCCCTTATATTTAACACCTTTAGGAAGCTCTTTTTTCAAGGAACTCACTCCATTTGTCAAGCGCACCGCAACTGCATGCACATAAGCATCATGAAAAAGATTCAATAAATCTTTCGAGGCCACTTCTCCTTCAACAAAACTCAGATACTGATCAGATTCTTCAAACTCCTCTATGGTAAAGTGTCCGTTAAAAGTTGAGGTTTCTCTTGTAAAGCTTTTTGCCTGAACCGTTCCCTGGGAATAGTAATTTTTCAAGAAACAAGAAGGTATCTTAAAGGTAATTCTGCTCCAATTGTGTTTTGCATCCAAAATCAGATCATAGCCATTCATCTTGAATTTCTCTCGAGAATTGGTTTTATCGACCTTTGTTGCCCCACCACAAGAACTTACAATTAGTACCAGCAGCAAAAAGCAAGTGCTTTTAGTCTTGAGGAGCGTTAGCGCAGGAAACAGATGGCTTTTGGCTTTCATTTGCATTAATGTTTATGCAATATAAAAACTGTCCGCCAAATGACGGACAGTTTCTTTAAATTATAAATCGATTTTCGCGTATTTTGCGTTCTGCTCAATGAACTCTCTACGTGGTGGAACTTCATCTCCCATTAGCATAGAGAAGATTTGATCACACTCTGCAGCGTTTTCAATTGTTACCTGACGAAGCGTTCTGTGCTCCGGATTCATTGTTGTATCCCAAAGCTGTTCAGCATTCATCTCTCCAAGACCTTTGTATCGTTGAACGTTTACTGAACTATCGGCACCAGAACCTTTCAATTCCTGAATCAAACGATCACGCATATCCTCATTCCATGCATATTCGGCTTTTGTACCTTTTTTCACCTGATAAAGCGGTGGAGTTGCAATATAGATATATCCGTTTTCGATCAATTCCTTCATGTAACGGAACAAGAACGTAAGAATCAATGTCTCAATATGAGAACCATCCACATCGGCATCACACATGATGATGATCTTGTGGTATCTCAGTTTCTCTAAGTTTAAGGCTTTCGAATCTTCTTCGGTTCCAATTCTTACACCAAGAGCTGTGTAAATATTCTTGATCTCTTCGTTTTCGAAGATTTTGTGTTGCATTGCTTTTTCAACATTCAAAATCTTACCACGAAGCGGCATAATTGCCTGAAAATGACGGTCGCGACCTTGTTTAGCAGTTCCACCCGCCGAATCTCCCTCGACAAAGTAAATCTCACATAATGCCGGATCTTTTTCAGAACAATCGGCCAATTTACCTGGTAAACCAGAGCCAGACATCACGTTCTTACGTTGAACCATTTCACGTGCTTTACGTGCAGCATGACGCGCACGCGCAGCAAGGATCACTTTCTCAACAATCATTTTTGCCTCAGCTGGATGCTCTTCCAAATAGACTGCAAGCATTTCAGAAACGGCCTGAGAAACAGGAGCTGTTACTTCACGGTTTCCTAATTTGGTTTTGGTTTGACCTTCAAATTGAGGTTCTTGAACTTTAACAGAAACTACCGCGGTCAATCCTTCACGGAAATCGTCACCATCAATTTCGATTTTCTCTTTCGCCAATATCCCACTATCAGTTGCATATTTCTTCAGGGTATTTGTTAAACCTCTTCTGAAACCACTTAAGTGCGTACCACCTTCATGTGTATTGATATTGTTTACGTAAGCCTGAATATTTTCTGTATAAGAAGTATTGTATGTCAAAGCTACTTCAACTGGAATACCTTCACGCTCACCTTCAAAATAAATGACATCTGTGATCAAAGGCTCACGGTTACGATCCAGGTATTGTGCAAATTCACGAAGTCCACCTTCAGAATAATACAATACTTCACGAACCTTACCATTCTCATCAATGTCACGCTTATCCGTAAGTGTAATTTTGATTCCTTTATTCAAGAAAGCCAACTCACGCATACGAGCGGCCAATGTATCGAAATTGTATTCTGTAAATTCGAAGATAGAACCATCCGGTTTAAACGTCACATATGTTCCGTGAATATCAGAATTACCTACCTCACGAACTTCATACAATGGCTTACCAATGTTGTATTCTTGTTCAAAGATTTTACCATCACGGTGAACAACAGCATGTAAATGTGTTGACAAAGCGTTCACACAAGAAACACCCACACCGTGCAAACCTCCGGAAACCTTGTAAGTATCTTTATCAAATTTACCACCGGCGTGTAGAACTGTCATTACAATCTCTAAAGCCGATTTCCCCTCTTTCGTATTGATACCCGTTGGAATACCACGACCATTATCTTTTACAGTAATAGAGTTGTCTTCGTTAATGAACACATCAATAGTGTCACAATGCCCCGCAAGCGCCTCATCGATAGAGTTATCAACCACCTCATAAACAAGGTGATGCAAACCTTTCACACCAACATCACCGATGTACATGGCTGGACGTTTACGAACAGCTTCTAGACCTTCTAATACCTGAATATTATCCGCTGAATAATCTTGATTCTTATTTTCTTGACTCATATAATTAGTTCAATTTTTTGTCGAGTGACAAAGCGTAACAAATATACCATTTAATAAGGGTTTTAAACGAAAAACGACCGGCCTAAACCGATCGTTTTATTAACAAAATATCAACGTTTTTACTTGCCTTCAATCCATTTGATGATCTGAGGATCATTTGGTAAAGTTCGAGGCTCAACCACCTTCACCAATTTACCATTTTCGTCAATCAAGTATTTCTGGAAATTCCACTTTACACTACTATCCTCAAAGCCATTTTGCGACTTCGTAGTAAGGTATTTATAGATTGCATCCATATCATCACCTTTCACAGAAATCTTCGACATCATTTGAAAGCTCACACCATAATTCTTCTTACAGAAAGTGGCAATTTCATCGTTTGTGCCCGGCTCCTGAGACATGAAATTATTTGCTGGAAAACCAATAATAACAAATCCCTGATCTTTATATTTCTTGTAAAGCTCTTCCAACTGTTCGTATTGCGGCGTTAATCCGCACTCAGAAGCTGTATTGACGATCATTACTTTCTTCCCTTTTAAAGAAGAAAAAGAGAAATCCTTCCCGTCAATCGTCTTACAACTTAAGCTGTAAAAATCTGTAGTTTGAGCACATGCTGTATTTACCAATAATAAAAATGCTCCTACAAGTCCAGTAACCAATCCTTTTAATTTCATTTCCAGTTAAATAAGAAGTATACGTAAACATACGTTTTAATACTGAAAATTAGATTCCTGAATTAGCAGTTTTTTTGGAACTTTTTTTGATAAAATACGATTAAGTAAATAAACAGCCCTGAAAAAGGCTGAAACGCGGTAATTTTTAGAGTACAGAAGCTTCAATTCACAATGAAATACTTTTCAACAATATTCATCTTTTTTGCATCTGCAGCACTTTGTAACGCCCAAATTTCCGGTACATGGCAAGGTCTAATGATCAAAGAAGGAGAAAGCATTGACAAAGCCAAGATCATCTACTTCGATTTCACAAAAGAAGAAACATTCATTGGAAAATCGCGAGAAGAAGTCATTGCCAAAGAGGCTTATGCGTTAAGAAAACTAACCGGAACAATTGAAGGAAATAATGTTAGCTGCAAGCAAGGTCAGATTGCCGAAAAGAAAGACATTAGTGGGAATAGATGGTGCTCTGTCGAATTCAAAATGTCCTATATAGATAGCAGCGGATATTTAACCGGAACCTACAAAAGCATGGAATGCAAAGGAAATTCAGGAAAAATAATTTGCTACAGAAGCACAGAAAAACTTCAAACTGGAGCTACAAAACTCGCTTATCAAGCCTGGACAGTTTTCTACAAAGACGATCTTAAAAACAACAGAAAAGCACCTGAAATAAGACTAAAAGACAGAAAGAACTTTGCCTTTCAACCCATATTTTTCGACTTCGATCAAACCGAAATCAAACCGGAGTACTTCAATTTCCTAAACAGTATGGTTAAAGTTATTGACGGACATTCTGATCTTCGAATCAAAGTAATTGGTTACACCGATTCAAAAGGATCCGACATATACAACGTCGATCTTTCCGAAAGACGCGCAAAAGCGATTATTGATTACTTCGTAAAGCAAGGACTATCAAAAGACAGAATTCAAATTGACTTTAGAGGCGAAGCAGATCCGAAAGGAGACAACAAAACAAGCGAAGGAAGGCAACAGAATAGACGCGTTGATTTCCAGTTTATCTAACTACAAATCAAGTGTCTTCTCATTTGACAGCGACAAATCCTCAGCAGGATCAATTAAGATGACTTTATTTATTCTTGGCTGAATAAACCATATTGCAATCGGAAACATAAAAAGAAGAAAGAAGAAATCCCCTGCAAAATCACTGAACTTCACTTCCCGCTGTTCTTCAGCCATTTTAAGTGTTTTAGTAACGGTATAGGTCATGTTTAAAAAACAGAAAAGCATTATCGCCTGAATACCGATTACCCCCAAAACAAAACCAATTATGGTCATTGGATTAACAGAGTCCCCTTGCTTAAATACCCCAACAAAAAAGTTAAAAAAGTGAATTGGCAAATATGCCACGATCAATGTAAAGACCACAAACGCAACTTTAAACAGCATCAATCGAGGAAGTTTATCACTAGAACGGATAAATGCTCTCAATTTGGTTGCAACACTCCACATCCACAACAACTGAGGCATTGCCGCTAATAGAATCACAAAAGGCAAAACGTAAAAAATCCAGGAAAAGGTCTCTGGACTAATTGTTCCTTGATTGCCATTCCAATAATTCGTTTCAATCGTTGTAATTGCAGTAGCCATAAAAATCCCCATTACAGCTGCTGAGAAAAACGCGATTAAAACTAACGCAAGAAAAATTTGCCAATGTTTTGCTCTAAGAAAAATAGATTGTTTCATACCACAAGTTAACAAAAAACCCTGACCCCGTATGCACGGAATCAGGGTTTATATTATAATAAGTTAATTCTTATTTAATGAAAGACAATGAAGCGTCATCAGCATACTTCAAGAACTCACGATCTTTAGCAGCTTTAGCTTTCCAAGCAGCATCTTTAGCGATAGCAGCTTTCAAGTTTTCAACAACCTTAGTCAAGTTTCCGTCACGAGAAGCAGCAATTGCTTTCAAGTAGTAACCTTGTCCAGATTCTTTGTCTTTAGAAGCGTCGATTGTTTTAACCGCAGCAGCGTTGTCTTTGTTCAACAATTGAGCAAGAGCTTTGTTGAATGTAGCCTCACCACCGAAAGAAGAAACAGCATCAGAATATTTACCATTTTGGATAGCAATAATTCCTTTGTTGTATTTCGTTTCTTCTGATCCACCAGCTGAAGCGAACAATTGAGAAGCTTTAGCACGATCTCCGTTTACTCCTGCAACAGCACCAAGGTTGTTTTTAGAGTATTCGTTGTTGTTCATTCCGTTTGCTTTCTCGAATTGAGATTTAGCCTCACCAACTTTACCTAATTGGTACAAAGCAGCTCCAACATTGTTAGCAGCACGCCAGTCAGAAGGATCTTTTTTCTCAGCCTCACGGTACAAACGCAATTTCTCGTTAACGTCAGTAGTCAAAGAAGCAGTGAACAACAATTCTTCTAAAGTCAATTTTTGTGGATCTGACATAGAGATTGATTTCAATTCTTCGTCAGAGTATCCTGTCAAATCGTAAACAACGTTTACTTCAGCACGACGTAACAATGGGAAAATTTCTTTATCCAACTCTGTAAACGACTTACCTAGGTTACGCATTTCCTTCTCACGAGTGTCAGGATCTGGGTACATTTGAAGTACACGTAGAATCAATTCTTTATCAGCTTGTTTGATCTTAGTGTTTTTCTCCAATTCAACTTTGAATCCGTCGAAATCTTCACCTTTACCAGCCAAGTTGTAAATCTCAGTTTGACCTTTGTCATTCTTAGATTTTTTAGCCAACTCCATAGTTGCAGTTTTAGCTGAACCTGAACGATCAGAAGATAACGTTCCGTTCTTAGCAACCTCACCTTCTGGAGAAGCAAAACCTGTAATGTTAATTGACTTAACATTGATTTTCGGGTTAGATTGAGCTGCTGTCAACCAAGTTCCTAAATCAACGATATCTTTATCTTTCCACTCAGTTTTACGAACGTCAAACTTAGCTTGCTCGTAGTTGAACTGTGCTTTTGTTCCTTGCTCAGTAACACGTTGGAAGTTATCCTTAGCGTACATTACACGGAAATCTTTATTCACTAAAAGTGGAGTAATGATAGTTCCTTTACAGATAACTGAATCTTTGAACTTATCTTTCTTCTCTTTACCTCCTTTGTATACTTTACCAGTAACTTTCAAGTCTGTGTATTCAAACTCTGGTTTGTAAGCCACAACATCGCTGTATTTTACAGTTCCACCAGATTTGTACTGAATCACGTTTCCATTACCTGTAGCTTTTTCTCCTTGAATCGTTAACGTTTTCAAGGCAGTATTACCCAACATTGGAGTAATTTCTGCAGATGCCTTCTTCTTAATTCCTTTTGTAGGTAGCTTAACTTCTACATTCACACGTACGCTGTCAGCGTGCATTTCAAGCGGACATGGTGTAACTGTATAAGATACATCCTTTAATAAATCACAGCTTGAAAAAACTGATCCAGCCGCCACAACTAAAGCTAAACCTTTGATACTTTGCTTTTTCATATTCAATTGTTAGTTTCTATTCGATTAAAATAAAATTCCGTGCAATAATAATCATTTTTTCGTTTGACCGCCAATCCTTTGAATTTTCTTTGAAAAATCAATGTTTGTAACTACCAAATTAATTTGGCTATCATCTTCACACATTTCAAGTAAATCATTTACCGAAATTCTTCGCAACGGATGGATAAACAAGGGGTTTAACTCGTTCAAAGGCAACAGCACAAATTTTCGCTCACACATTTTTTCGTGTGGTATATGAAGATTTGCCATGTGTATAACTTTTTCATCGACAAACAAGATGTCTATATCGATAATTCTCGATTCATAGCCCACTGACGTTTTTGGCTTTCTGCCAATTTCCACTTCAATAGTCTGCGTTATTTCCAACAAATTGATTGCCTCTCCATCAAAGTCACAAGCCACAACCATGTTGTAGAACGAATTTTCTGATTCAAATCCCCACGGCTCTGTTTCATAAACAGAGGAAACCGCTCTTAATCGAATTCCTTTCTGTTCGCAAAGAACAATGGCATTCACTAAGTTCTGAAGCCGATCGCCAATATTTGTTCCAAGTGATAAATAGATCATTTCAGCACAAAGCTAATCAATGTGGTTACACAAAATCAACTCACAATAATTGTGAATATGCTTTCGCATAGATTTCAAAACTGCAACTCATTTATATATTTGTTGAAACTCAAATTTAGAAGTATGTCTAACTCTACTAAAATTTCATTCTGGAGAATTTTCTGGCCATCTGTTGTCGCAGGTTTGGTATTATCTATTTTCGGATGGATATTTTGGATCGTTGTATTGTCAGCAGCCATGTCTGACGAACCTGAAGTAAAGGATTCAACGGTTTTACACCTGGAACTAAGTGGTCAAATAGCAGAAAGAAGCGACAGTAAATTCAATCCAAGTGCAATTGGAGTAGATTCGAAATTAGGTTTAGCCGATATTCTTACAGGAATTAAAAAAGCTGCAGAAGATGACGATGTATCCGGAATCTATCTTGATTTAGGAAACCTTTCTTGTGGATACTCAAGTGCAAGAGAAATTCGAAATGCGCTTATTGAATTTCAAAAGGGAGAAAAATTCTGTATCGCTTACCTGCATGGAGAAGTAATTACTCAAAAACAATATTACATCGCTTCAGCTGCCGAAAAATGTTACGGATTCAAAAATTCGAACATGGAATTGGTTGGACTTGGAGCAGAGCTGACTTTTTACAAAAAGCTGTTCGACAAATTTGGTCTGGAAATGCAAGTAGTCAGAGGATCTAACAACGACTTCAAAAGTGCTGTTGAACCTTACTTCAGAGAAAACATGAGTGATTCAAGCCGACTTCAGATCAATAGATACATGCAATCTATTTGGAGCACTGTTTCAACAGACATTTCAAAAAGCAGAAAATTAAAAGGGAATAAACTGAATACAATTGTAGAAAACGTGGCAGTTCGCGACGTAGAAGATGCCGTTGAACAAAAACTGATCGACAAAGCCATTTATGAAGATGAAATGGAAGCCATTTTGGTGAAGCAATCAGGAATAGAATCTATTCAGGACCTGGAAATGTTTGAAGACTATGCGAAATCAAACTTCAAAACTGAGCAATTAATCATTCAGCAGGCTGATAATGCCAACGTTGCAGTAGTTGTAGCAGAAGGAGCTATTATGGTTGGTGGAAATGAAGTTTCTTCACGCAAAATTTGCCGTTATTTTAGAGAGATTCGCAACAACGACAAGATAAAGGTAGTTGTTTTTAGAGTAAACAGTCCAGGCGGAAGCGCTTTAGCATCGGAAGAAATTTGGAGAGAAGTAATGCTTACTAAAAAGAAGAAAAAAGTCATCATTTCCATGGGAGATGTTGCGGCATCGGGCGGATATTACATTTCAACTCCGGGCAACAGAATTTTTGCTGAACCAAGTACAATTACAGGTTCAATTGGTGTTTTCGGAACAATTCCTTATACAGGCGCTGCGTTGGAAAACAATCTTGGATTGACATTCGATCGTGTTCAAACACATTCACATTCGGTTTTAAGTTTAAATCGCAGATTAACACCTGAAGAACTATTACTTGTTCAAAACGAAGTAGACGATATTTATCTTCAATTTAAACAACGTGTAGCCGACGGACGAAAGTTAACTTTAAAAGAAGTTGAACGCTTGGCTCGCGGAAGAGTTTGGACTGGTCAGGATGCTTTGAAGTATGGTTTGGTAGACGAATTAGGTGGTTTTGAAGATGCGCTTGCTTATGCTATTAAAGAAGCAAAAATAAAGAATCCGGTAATTCTGTATTATCCAAAAGAAAAAGAGTCTGCATTGGATACCTTCCTCGAAGAATTCAATAAAAATGAGGATGTACAGGGAAGTATCAAGCAAAGTAAACTTCAGATCTTAAAGGACGATTGGTTTGAGCGAATTCAGTTATTGGAACAATTCAATGGAATTCAAATGCGCCTGCCATACCAAGTGGAAATTTATTAACCCGAATTCAGGTTATTAAGACTTTGGTTAATTTTGCAGCATGATACAACGCAACGCCCAGCTTAAAGGCTATAATACATTTGGGATTTCAGCTATTGCCTACGGTTTTGGGACCTTTACTTCGGTTGATGAATTAAGAGTTTTACTACCGGAAAGAAAATCTTTTAATGATTTGCTGGTTCTGGGCGGCGGAAGCAACATCCTATTTACTAAAGATGTAGATGCTCTTGTATTACGCAATGAAATTACAGGAATCGAAGTTGTGGAAGAAACATCAGAGTATGTCATTCTTAAAGCAGGTTCAGGAGTTGTATGGCACGATTTCGTTATGCACACAGTGAATCAGAATCTGGGAGGAATAGAAAATCTGAGCTTGATTCCCGGAAGTGTTGGTGCTAGCCCAATGCAGAATATTGGTGCTTATGGTGTCGAAATTAAGGATGTATTCGAATCATTGGAAGCTCTGAATATTGAAACAGGAGAATTGAGACATTTCTCAGCACAAGAATGTAAATTTGGTTACAGAGAAAGTGTTTTTAAACGAGAATTAAAGAATCAATTCGTTATTACTCATGTTAATTATCGACTTTCGAAGAATCCTGTTCTACAAACTTCGTATGGCGCAATTAAAGACGAACTAGCTGCTCAGGGGAATCAACCAAGCATCAAAAACATTAGTGAAGCTGTAATCGCTATTCGAAATAGCAAGTTGCCGAATCCGAAAGATCTAGGAAACGCAGGGAGTTTCTTCAAAAACCCTGTTGTATCAGCCGAATTTGCAAACAACTTAGCGACTAAATATCCAGACATGCCAAAATATGCGCAAGCAGATGGATCCGTTAAACTTGCCGCAGGTTGGATGATTGAACAAGCTGGATGGAAAGGAAAACGTGTTGGTGAATGCGGAGTCCACACCAAACAAGCTCTTGTCCTGGTCAATTATGGTGGTGCGACCGGAAACGAGATTTACCAGCTTTCGACCGCTGTTTTGGAAGCCGTAAAAGACAAATTTGGCGTTGAATTGGAACGTGAGGTAAATATCTGGTAGTTCATTTACCCAAAATGAATATTTGCGTCAACTAAACGAATATTTCGCCACATCTTTTCTTCGAAACCCTTTTTTCAATGAAAAGACCTATGCCTGCATAATAACCCGAACACCATTCAAAAACCACTGTTAATCAAAACATTACATAAATCACAGATCGCATCTTCCATTTGTTAGTATTCCCACAAAATTGGAATTTATACCACAAGTCCATATATTAATTAAAGAAACGGAAAAACGATTCCGATGCAGAATTGAAATGTTGAACTTAAACTTGTTGACTTATGAAAACGCTACTAACATGGGTCTTGACGATTACGACTACTTCCCTGGTATTCGGTCAAAAAATGGTTACAACGAAAGCAGAGTGCGATTTGGCAACCCAACGCTATATCGAACAAAACTATTCGGTTGACGATCAGCTTGCTCTTCAAAATGATGTTGAACAACTCAGCATTTTGAATTACATGTACGCTTCGTCATACACATTTGCTACAAATCAAATGGTGCTGAAGTCCCAAAAGGCACAATTTGATTTAAAGAAGTATGAAAAATACAGACAGCAATCGTGTAACACAACTGTTTTTGACGACGCCAGCGGACTTACAGTCACACTTTATTCTTGGGATGAAGTACATCGTCGGATAAACGAAATTAAAGCACAATATCAATTAGCATCAAACCCTAAATAACTATTCCACTACACTACTACTACTTAGAAAGGTCCGGCGTTCCCCGGACCTTTTTGTTTTTCAAAAAATACTTACCTTGAAATCAAAAAAAATGAACTTTCGAAGTCTGATTTTTCCACCATTGGCTAAAACCGTTTACCAGCAATATCAGCGCGAAAGTGCCAATCTAATAGAAGAACAACACAAGCTTTTTAAACACCTATTCAAAAAAATACAGCTAACCGCAATTGGAAATGATTTGAATCTAAGCAAATTGACTGGGTACGATGACTACAGAAAAAACATTTCAATACAAGATTACGCGAACCTAGAACCCTATATCTTACGTGCAAGTCGAGGCGAGAAAGACATGCTTTGGCCCGGCATTCCAAAAGCAATAGCTGTAACAGCGGGAACTACATCCGGTCAAAAATTCATTCCGCTTACAGCTGAATCCTATAAAAGTCATCGGAAAGGTCGAATGATGGCAATTGCCAACTATTCTGTAAAGTACAATCAGTGGGAACATCTAAAAGGTCCACTCCTCTATTTCACAGGCAATTCTACATCGCGAAAATTAGGGAAATACGATGCCAATCTTGTTTCATCGCTTCTATTCAAGAATGTACCCAATTGGTATCGTCGTTTAAATTTACCAAGTGAAAAGCTCAGTCAAACGATAGACTTTTCAGAGCGCATGACGCTCATGATTGATGAAGCTTTGAAAAATCATAAACAACTTCGGGGAATAGTCGCATTTCCTCCATGGTTAAGTCATTTTCTTGATCAATTGGAACAACAAACGAACTCCACTTTTGGAGAATTGTTCCCCAATTTCAACTTACTTGTAACGAGCGGCATGTCGTTTACCAGCTATGAGAACAAAATTGTGAAGCAGCTCGGTCAAAACTTTGATCGTCTTGAGACCTATCCGACATCGGAAGGATTTCTTGGATTTACAGCCAACAGAAACGAAACTGGTTTTTCACTTTTACCACAGAATGGTGTATTCTATGAATTTGTGAAGATGACAGATCTGAACCTGGAACATCCTCAACGCGTTTGGATTGATGAAGTGGAACTTGGAGTTGAATATGCGCTCATCCTTACCACCAATGCAGGTTTATTAAGCTATCTTCTTGGTGACACTGTGAAATTCATTGATTTAAAACCACACAAAATGGTTATCACCGGCCGTGTTAATCGTGCTATTTCAATATTAAAAGAGAACGTTACAATCACTGATACTGATAACTCCATTTCTAAGTTAACTCAGCAGTTCAACCTAACGATATCGGAATATTGTGTTGCAGCCAAACCTCCGCAACTGGATAAAAAACCTCAATACACTTGGATAATAGCATGCAAAAATCGACCTGAAAATCCTGAAGCTGTCAAACAGCAACTTGACCTAAATTTAATTCACGAAAACATCTTATACGGTAGTTTTAGAAGGGATGGTTTATTTGAGGTTCCTGAGGTACTCTTCGTTAAAGAAGACGCATCCATGAACTATTTGAAATCACAAGGTGGCATTCATTTCCAGCAGAAAACAGAACATCTTCAACTGGATTTGACCAAATTCAATTTGTGTTATGAATTTATGCTAATGCAACAACACTAGTGCACAGACGCAATGCATCGCGTCTTTACAAATTAAAACTCCAAATCAAGTGTTAATTGCGCATCTACTGGCTTCACTTCTGAATTCATCTCATTCGGATCATATAACTTATTCGTTGTCAAGCCGAGCAATCGAATGGGCTGCTCAAACTCGATTTGATCGAATATATTTTCCGCCAACTCCTGAATTTCTTCTTTCGTTTGAAAGCCGAATTCAACCGTATGACTTTTGGTATGAAGCGAGAAATCTGAATATTTCCATTTAATGGAAAGCGTTTTTGCTTTTACCTCAGACTTGCTTAATCGGCTGGACAACATTCCAGATAACTTCTCAATGTATTCCAAAATCGCCCTTCGAGAAACCATATCTGTATTAAAAGTTCTTTCTACCGCAACCGATTTCCGTTCTCGATGTGAACTTACCCTCGAACGCTGAATCCCTCGTACAATATTGTAAAAATGCTCGGCCTGATTCCCAAAGTATTTTTTCAGTTCCTCAAGCGATTTTGCTTTCAAATCACGTCCATAGAAAATGCCTTGTTGTTTCATTCGAATGGCCGTTTTCTGTCCAACTCCGAAAAACTGATCAATTCTCAAATCTTCCAGAAAAGTCAACACTTTATGAGGTGGAACGGTACATTGTCCGTTGGGCTTATTTACGTCGGAAGCAATTTTCGCAGTAAACTTATTGACCGAAATTCCAGCAGAGGCATTGAGTCCAACTTCAGCTTTTATGCGTTCCCTTATTTCTCTTGCTATCAGTGTTGCCGATTTTCCTTCCACTTTATTATCAGTTACGTCAATAAAAGCTTCATCAAGCGAAAGTGGCTCTACATCGTCCGAATAATCATGAAAAATGCTTCGGATTTGCTTTGAAATTTCCTGATAACGATCGAATCGCGGATGAACAAAAATCAAATCAGGACAACAACGCGCCGCAATAATTCCCGACATCGCCGAACGAACTCCAAACTTTCGGGCTTCATAGCTCGCAGCCGAAATCACTCCTCCTCTACTACTTCCACCTACTGCAATTGGCTTTCCTCGTAGTTCAGGATTATCCATCTGCTCAACAGACGCATAAAACGCGTCCATGTCGACATGAATAATTTTACGAATGGGAAAATCGAAGTCGGACTCTTTCATCGTCAGTTCAAAAGGTTGAAATATTCAAATAGTTCAAAATTATTGTGGCTCTGTCTTGAACTTTTGAACCACTTTAAACCTCTTTTCTACCTTGTCATAAAGTTACTAAATTAGCTTCATGAAGAAAATCTGTTTTTTGCTATTTATCCTCGCTTTATTCAATGATGTATCTGCACAATCATTAACATTGGAACAAGCCGAAAGATTGGTTGCTTTGCCATTGAAATGTGCTGATCAGGAATATCCAAACAAACTTGGTCAGGTACTTGACTCCAAAGAAGATTTGAAAAGTCCACAAGAGCTGCACCCCGCCTTTTATGGTTGTTTTGACTGGCATTCGGCGGTTCATGGTCATTGGTTGATGGTTTCTTTACTAAAGAAATATCCTGAATTGACTCAAAAAGAGCAAATCCTTAAAGTATTGGAATCGCATTTAAGTGCTGAGAACGTTACAAAAGAACTCGCTTTCTTCGACACAAAAAACAATGCTTCATTTGAGCGAACTTACGGCTGGGCCTGGATCTTAAAATTGCAAATGGAATTGGATTCATGGGACCATCCAACTGCAAAAAAATGCGCAGAGAACCTTCGTCCGCTTTCGAATAAATTATGTGGAAGCTATTACAGTTTTCTAGGGAAATTGGCTTATCCGATCAGAACAGGAGAACACGTAAACACAGCTTTTGGCTTGACCTTCGCTTACGACTATGCCCTCACTCAGAAAAATGACAGTTTAAAGGAAATTATTAAAATCAAGAGCGAGGCATTTTACGGAAACGACCAGAAATACCCAATTCGTTTTGAACCAAGTGGATATGACTTTCTTTCACCTGCATTTGAAGAAATTGACTTGATGCGAAGAGTATATTCGGAAACAGAATTTCAGATTTGGCTAAAGAAATTTATGCCTGAATTGTATTCCAAGAAATTTACTTTGGAGCCTGGAAAAATTTTAGATCGAACGGATGGAAAACTGGTTCATTTGGATGGTTTGAACTTCAGTAGAGCCTGGTGTTTGATAGAACTTTCGAAAACAAATCCCAAACTACAGCATTTGAGAAAAATAGCAGAGCAGCATATAAATGCTTCGCTTCCCAATATTACCGATGGCGATTATATGGGAGAACATTGGTTGGCGAGTTTTGCATTGATGGCGCTTTTGATAAAGGCATCCTGATAAACAAAAAGCCGTTCTCTTTAGAAAACGGCTTTTTGTCTTTAAAACTTATTAATTAACCACCAATCTCTTATTTATAATTCCTGATTTTGAGTGAATCTTTACAATGTAAACACCATTTTCAAATGACGAAACATTCACTTTTGTTTTCTTCATGTTTGGCTGAAGTTCGTTTACTTTTACTCCATTCAACGTAAAGAACTCGATACTTTCCATTTCTTCAGTCGACTCGAACATAACCACATTAGAAGCTGGATTCGGATAGAGCTGAATATCTAAATCTGAAAGTTCATTCATTCCAAGATATCCAAACACATTTTGTGTTGTATTGGTTACAATTGGTGAATTGTAATCGAAGTAAATAGAGCATGTATTTTCAATGATTGTTTCATTTGGTAATCCTGCGAATGGTTTAATACGGTATTGAACATAACCAATAGAACCTTCAGGATCACTGGCACTATCTGCTAACATGATGTTCGGGAAACGAATGCTCATCATACGTGAAACTGCATTCACAGAAAATGTGTAATCACTACTTGCATCCACAATTTTCAAGCTTGTTAGATCCAGATTCTCGTCCAACACATCAGCCAAACGAATATTGATTGCTGGTGCATTTCCTGTATTTTGGAAATGAATCGTATAAGTAAATTCATCTGTAAATCCTGAAGCAACTAACTCTGGGTATGTTTCTTTGATATTTGGATCGTATGAATTCACCACATGATAACAGTAAGAATACGTGTTGTTTGAAGCATTCAAATCGCCTGTTGTAGCCGTTGTAACCGTCACCGAAACACAAAACTCATCGGAAGAATTTGCTGTTGTATCGGTTAAAATAGAAGCTGAAAAGACATTTGCACCAACAGCACCAAAATCGGCTATAGCATACGTTGCTGTATTTCCGGCAATTGAAGGCGAACCACTAAATGCAATTGTTCCTGGTCCAGAAACAGCAATACTTACATCTCCAGAAATTCCCGTAGCACAATACGCCTGAAATTGAGCGGTCAAATCGCCGGCAAGAATGTGCAATTCATGCGTTTGTCCAGGGAAAACCAATCCGTTTGGAACTACAGACTGCACTCCCAAATCAAAACCAGAACAAACCAAACCGAAATCACCACCTTCAACCTCAGGGACAGCCTGAGTTACAGTAGCAGTGTTCTCATTGTTTACCGGACAAGTCACTTGCAATGCTGGTGACAGAACTGTTGTATTAATAGCCAATTCATAATCACCTTCAGCTGCCGCAAAATAATAGTCGCCGTTAACCAGATTAGTAGACATCGTGATTGTAGTTCCTGTATTATCATTCAATACCATTGGAATGTAGATCAACGGAAGTCCCGAGTCAACACAATCATTGTTCGCATCATCAAACACACTTCCCTGAATTCCCATAGCGCTTTGACATCCGTTGGGATTGTTTACAGGGTCATTTTCGTTACATAAAGGATAGGCCAATAGATCCGAAAACATTGCAGGAACATAATTAGGCAAGCATGAAAATGGATTCCCACTCAAACTAACATACAAAGCAGCTTCAGGAAACACGGGGAAACATGCAATTTGATTAGAATCACACATTAGAAATTGTATCGATTGTGGTATTTCTGGAAGAGATGTTAGGAAGTTACTTTCGCAGTGTAAATCCGTCAGTAACAAAGGAAGACTTGGTATTGACGACAATTGATTGTGATCACAAGAAATTGTCAGAAGGGACGTTGGTAACGTTGGTAAAGTAAATAATTGATTATACGAGCACTGTAAGTCTGTAATAGACGATGGTAAGTCGGGAAGCACCAATAATTCATTCATTGCGCACAATAAAGTAACCATGGAAACTGGTAAGGTGGGTAGTGAACTAATTTGATTATCATTACACCACAAATACTGCAAATTCGAAGGTAGTTGAGGCAATTGGGTCAATTGATTTTGTATACAGTATAAAGTCGTTAACTCTGCGGGCAAGATCGGCAATGAACTCAATAGATTATTAGAACAATTAAGATTATGTAGATCAACTGGTAAAATGGGTAATTCTGTCAAGTTGTTATTCGGACAAGACAAATAATACAAATTTTCTGGAAGATTCAATAAGGTATTCAATCCATTGGATTCACAAGTTAAAAACGATAAAGTAGGTGGTAAAGCTGTTATAGAATTAATTTGATTGTCTCCACAATATAACCCAATTAGCGTCGAAGGCAGGTTAGTTAATGACGTTAATTGATTGCTGTAACAAAAGAAATAAAGTAATGAATCGGGTAAGACAGGAATATTGGTTAACTGGTTATTAGGACAATACAAAAATTTCAAATTCTCAAACCCGCTAACTCCATTTAAATCGCCAATGTTTAAATTGGAAATATCTAAAGAATCCTCTCCCTGAATGTCCGGATGATCCGCATCCACAAAAAAATCACTTCCGCTGGTCATAAATGCCGACGCAGGATAATTTGCAGTTAAAAATGCTTGAAAATTAGGATCCGGAACCTGAACCCAGGTTTGAGCAAATGAATTTGCCGTAAATAGCAACAATGCTGCGATTAGTATTTTTCTCATAGTAGTAAATGTTATTGATTGATTACTAGTCGTGTATTTTTTACTCCTGTTGCTGTATAAATTTTCACCAGATAAACACCGTTTTCAAATGATGAAACATTCACTTTCGTTTTGTTAGCGTGTGGTTGAAGTTCGTTCACTTTCACTCCATTCAACGTAAAGAAATCGATACTTTCCATTTCCTCATCAGACTCCAAGACTACTTGGCTAGAAGCTGGATTCGGATAGAGCTGAATATCTAAATCTGAAAGTTCATTCATTCCAAGATATCCGAATACGTTTTGTGTTGTATTCGTTATAATTGGTGAATTGTAATCGAAGTAAATAGAGCAAGTATTTTCAATGATTGTTTCATTTGGTAATCCTGCGACTGGTTTAATACGGTATTGAACATAACCAATAGAACCTTCAGGATCACTTGCACTATCCGCCAACATGATGTTCGGAAAACGAATGCTCATTATTCGTGAAACCGCGTCCACAGAAAAAGTATAATCACTACTTGCATCTACAATTTTCAAGCTGGTTAAATCGAGATTCTCGTCCAACACATCTGCCAAACGAATATTGATTGCCGGCGCATTTCCTGTATTTTGGAAATGAATGGTATAGGTGAATTCATCTGTAAATCCTGGAGCAACTAACTCTGGGTATGTTTCTTTGATATTTGGATCGTACGAATTCACCACCTGATAGCAGTATGAATACGTGTTGTTTGAAGCATTCAAATCGCCTGTTGTAGCCGTTGTAACCGTTACCGAAACACAAAACTCATCGGAAGAATTTGCTGTTGTATCAGTTAAAATAGAAGCTGAAAAGACATTTGCGCCAACAGCACCAAAATCTACGATAGTATATGTTGCTGTATTTCCGGTAATTGAAGGCGAACCACTAAATGCAATTGTTCCTGGACCAGAAACTGTAATACTTACATCTCCAGAAATTCCCGTAGCACAATACGCCTGAAACTGAGCGGTTAAATCACCTGCAAGAATGTTCAATTCATGTGTTTGTCCCGGGAAAACCAATCCGTTAGGAACAACCGACTGCACTCCTAAATCGAAACCAGAACAAACCAAACCAAAATCGCCACCTTCAACCACGGGAACAGCTTGAGTTACAGTAGCTGTATTCGCATTGTTTACCGGACAAGTAACTTGCAATGCTGGTGACAGAACGGTTGTATTGATTGCCAATTCATAATCTCCCGGTTCCGCAGCAAAGTAATAGTCGCCGTTTACCAAATTCGTGGAAGAAGTAATTAGGTTTCCATTATCGTCATTTAGAACCATTGGAACATAGATCAATGGAAGACCCGAGTCAACACAGTCATTGTTCACATCTTCAAAAATACTTCCCTGAATTCCCATTGCGCTTTGGCAAGCGTTGGGATTGTTTACAGGATCGTTTTCGTTACAAAGTGGATATGCTAAAGTTGCAGCATCCATTGCAGGGACGTAGTTTGGGAGACAAGTGAAAGGATTGCTAAAGATTTGAACTACTGTGAGTGATGAAGGAAATTCAGGAAAACAATTGATCTGATTTTCAGCACATAGCAAACCCGTTAGTGAATTAGGTAGATCAGGCAAAGTGGTTAATTGATTATTATCACAAATCAAGGCAGTTAGTGTAGAAGGTAGCGTTGATAGAGCTGAAAGTTGATTATTATTACATTGTAAGGAGGTTAATCCGGCAGGCAAATTCGGACAAACAGAAAACTGATTGTTCATAATCCAAAGATATTGTAAAGACGCAGGTAGATCAAGTTCAGACAATTGATTATCAGAGCAATCCAATGAAATCAATGAATTGGGAAGTCCCGGTAATTCCGTCAATTGATTATTTGCGCAAGAAAACGAATATAAGTATGTTGGAAGTGCAGGCAAATCGGTAAAAAGGTTTCCTATTATAGCCAAAATCACCATGTTATCAGACAAAATAGGCAAAGTACTTAGCTGATTATCATTACAGTGCAGTATCGAAACTGATGATGGCATATCAGGTAATACTGTCAATTGGTTACTACTACACTGTAAATAATTCAAGTTAAACGGTAAGTTTGGTAAACTGATCAACTGATTGTAACTACAATCCAAATGCACCAAATTCAGCGGCAAATCAGAAAGAGTGGAAATGATATTGTTACTACAGTTGATAAAAATCAAATTATTAAACGCCAAAACACCATCGATACTTGCAATGCCTAAATTTGAAATATCCAAAGAATCCTCATTCTGAATATCCGCGTGATCCGCATCCACAAAGAAATCACTCCCGTTAGTCATAAATGCAGCAGCAGGATAATTAGCCGTTAAGAATGCTTGAAAATTAGGATCCGGAACCTGAACCCAGGTTTGAGCAAATGAATTTGCTGTAAAGAATAAAAGGATGGCGAGTAAGGCGTTTTTCATATTAGGTAGTATTTACGTTCCAAATGTAGGTAATAATCAACTCCAAACGAAGATGGTAGTTGAGAAATGAGCATTGACTCCAATTCAACGAAAGTTTGACAATTTCGAACAAACAAAAACCCTGGCACTTCGACTACGCTCAGTGACCAGGGTTCAATATCTTAAGTTATACTACTTCCTTCGCTAGCCAAGGCTAGCTCTTCTTTTTGAAGGCATGAATTGCATTCACCGTAAAATCAGACAAA
>CBFGNV010000057.1:0-25565 GCA_965650275.1 uncultured Fluviicola sp.
GATTACACAAAATATCACGGTATCAACTGGAGGTTCATACTCGGTTACGGTTTCAAACGCTTCAGGATGTTCTGCAACTTCTGCATCAACAACAGTAACTGTAAATGCTGCGCCGTCAACACCAGTAATTACGCCAAGTGGACCAACAACATTCTGTTCAGGCGGTTCGGTAACACTGTCAGCACCAGCTTCAACAAGTTACTTGTGGTCTCCTGGAGGTGAAGTAACACAAACAATCAATGTATCTGCAAGTGGCGTATTTACTGTTCAGGTTACAAATGCTTCTGGATGTTCAAGCCCGGTAAGTGCTGCTACAACTGTAACAGTGAATTCACTTCCTGCAACACCGGTTATTACACCAAATGGACCAACAACATTCTGTACTGGTGGTTCTGTTGACTTAACATCTTCAGCTGCAAGTGGATACTTGTGGTCGCCTGGAGCTGCAATAACTCAAATAATTACAGCAAACACAACTGGTTCTTATTCTGTTACAATTACTGATGGAAATGGATGTTCGGCTACTTCGGCAGTAACTTCGGTAACTGTTAATCCAATTCCTTCTACACCGGTTATTACACCAAGTGGTCCAACAACGTTCTGTGAGGAAAGTTCAGTTAACTTGACGTCATCTTCTGCTACAGGAAATACGTGGAGTACAACAGAAACAGCTCAAACGATCAACGTTTCAACTGGTGGAACTGTAACACTTACGGTAACGGTTAATGGATGTGTTTCTCCTGCCGCAAGTCAGGCGATTACTGTGAACCCATCACCAACAGTTTCTCTTGGAAGCTTTGCCGATATGTGTGATTACAACGGTGCTATTACCCTTACAGGTGGTTCGCCAGTAGGAGGTAGCTATTCTGGAAATGGAGTGACTGCTGGATCATTTGATCCTGGAACAGCTGGACTTGGAACTTCAGTAATCACTTATTCATTTACTGATGGCAACGGATGTTCGAACACTGCAACAAGCAATATTCTTGTTGACGATTGTTTAGGTGTGAACGAAAGCGATATCGTTTTACAACTTTATCCGAATCCAAGCTCTGGAATTGTTCAGATCTCAGGAAATACAGCTATTCAAAAAGTAGAAGTGTACGATAAAATTGGAAAATTGGTGAAAGTTCAAATCGTAGATAATAGCTCAGCTGTAGAAGTTGACTTGTCACAATTTGCAACTGGAGTTTACACAATTCGTGTAAATACAAACCAAGGTGTTTCAGTTGAATCAATTGTACTTCAACGCTAAGGAATAAACAAAATAGAGAAAGCTATCCGTTATTGCGGATAGCTTTTTTTTTGTCCTATTCTGTTCAAATTTCAACACTTGATCAATCACAGAACTTGTTTGCCTACCTTTGAATCACTGAAAGAATTATGAAAATAAACGGACACGGACATCTATTGCCAGAACCTCATGAAATCCCGAAATTCATGAAGGAAAAGAAACTATTTTCAATTGACGATGATAAGAAATTTATGCGTCAGGAAGACTGGTCGAGGCCAATTACAGACCCCAGTTTCTTTTTCAAAGAAAAGTTGGAATGGATGGAGCAATATGGAATTGACCATGCCGTGATGTTGAATCTTTCGCAGATCTATTGTAACGGATGGGAGCAACAAGATACGCGTGATGCTATTGCCTGGCAAAATGATTTCAATTCAAGTTTGCAAGAACGTCGCCCGGATAAATTCACCGCCGGATTTGTGGTTCAACCTAAGTTTATTGATGATTCTTTGAAGGAAATTGAACGTTGCGTTGAAAAGCTTGGAATGAGCGTTCTATGTTTACCAACTCATTTTCTCGACGCGAATAATGAATGGCTTTCAGTGGCAGATGATTCTGTTATTCCCATTTTCGAACTAGCGAATAAATATAAATTGGCAATTGAGATTCATCCCTACGACGGTGAAAAAATGGTGGCTTTAAAAGACATTTACTGGCGTTTTCATTTAGTTTGGATGATGGCTCAAACTGCTGATACACTTCATTTGTATTCATTGAAAGATTTCGTAAACCGCTTTCCTGATATTCGTACTTGCTTTGCACATGGCTGTATGCTTGGGCAGGCAAATTATGGTAGAAGATTACAAGGGTATGACGGTAGACCAGATTTATTCCCTGAAACCAAGGATCCGCGAAGTTCTCTCGGACATCCAAATTTATTCTTCGACACACTTGTTCACGATTCGTATACACTTCAGCTTTTGAAGATCAGAGTTGGGGCAGAACAGATTGTTGCGGGACTCGATGATCCGTACCCACTAGGAGAAATGGAAGGCGTAGCTAATTCTTATCCTGGACGTGTAATCGATTTCGCTGTTGAAAATGATATTCTTTCGAAACAGGAGGCTGCCGATATTTGGAGCAAAAATGTGCTCAAATGGCTTGGCAAGAAGGGAATTTAACTTGTTTTTTCTAAATGTATTTGCCTCATTGAATAGGTAGGTTAACTTTGTGATATGAAGTTTTTTCTTCTTTTCACGGTCTTGTTTACTTCGTTTAGTTTTGCTCAGGGAAATCTTAGCGGCATTGCACTTTATTCGAGTTCAAGGGGGAAATATGCTGTTGAAACCTATTCAAAAGGGAAAAAAAAGAAAGATTTTCAATACATCGATTCTTTGGGTGAGAAGTCTGAAAAAGCTTATGCTTCTGTTTCTTACAACAAACCATTTCAGGCTTATTTCCGAATAGACACTACGTTTACAGGTAAAGATTCACTTACTTTTCTTTCGAGGAATTCGAAGAAGGTTTACCCTTATATCAGAGCTGGTGATAAAATTACACTCCTGCACACCGGAATATCAACCGATGAATTGCTGCTGGTTTATTACAAAAAACAATTCTTATACGCAGCGCAGCTTTCACCTATTTCTTTGAAGACAGAAACAATTACGATTGTTCCGTTGCTGAATGGAGCATTTCAACTTGATTCTGTAGAACGCGGATTGAACCTGCTGATGCAGGCTACAGGAAAGAGCTACAATATCAATCTCCAAAAGCCATTTCTGCTCAAGAATTTTCCTGAAACACGTTTGTTTAAGTCGCCAAGCGAAGCAAAAGAACGATTTACTGCCGAGATGAGGTATGTTCGCGATGCCTATCTGAAAAAGCATCCGCAGTTTAGAGGGCGACATTTGGTGTTTATCGTACCTGGATTCACCAACAAAGAGATCAATAGTTACGCTGTTCATGAAAAAACAGTTTATTTTCTTCAAAATGGAAATTCAATTGACATCGTAAAACACCTTTTCAATGAATTGTTGGGAAGTCGGGAATCAGGAATTAATCTTGATAAAACAGGATATTTCATTCCTCATGAATACTGGAGAAATATCAATAAAGAAGATATTGTGTATTCGTACTTTGATGAATACGAAGATATTCCTGCTGCTACCGGAATTGTTGCTTACTACTTTTGGAAAGAAGATGCTCTTGGAAATATTATTCTTCCAGAAAAAGGGACCAGATCAGCTTTGACAATTATAAAACGGCCGTATAAACGAAATACATTTTCCTACCATCTTCAGCTGAACCATTTTTGGATGTGGACAATCTTTGAGATCAAATCATATCCTTTCAATTTGCTTCATTTGCTGGGAATTATTCTCATTACCTGGGCTGGAATTTATGGTGGAAGAAAATTACGTAAATGGATCAAGGCTAAATGGCGCTTTCCAAGATTATTCCGTTTTACAACCCTGCCGATCATTTTCGCAGCCATTGTTACACTGAATATTTTGGTTTATCTTCTTGTTTCACTGGCTTATTCGCTGTATGAGGTGAACTCAGGAAACATTGAAGAATTGAGTGGAATGTCGATCAAAGCTGCGGAAATCAAATTACGGTCAAATATTCATCCCCGAAAAATTGAAGAAGCGGCCCTGTCATCAGAAATTTTAGTAGAAGCCAACAATGAAATAGAACTTCGTCAACGTTCTTCGGTTCTTTATTTTGAAGCCACTATTGGGGACGATAAGAATATTGAAAAATTGCGTTGTACTGATGCCTCTAATGAGTTGAAAACAAAACATCTTCCAAAGGCAATTAAAGCAAAAAACCATTACTTCGTAATTCATTACGTTGATGATGACGGAACTGAGCTTAAAGAAGAAGTTTACAACTTTCTTGGAGTCAATATCACCGCTAGTTTAAAGGCGAAAGATCCGGCACGACGCATTTTGGTTTTTGTCAATGGTTATCGACCAACAAGCTTGGGGTCAAGCTTTGAACAGCACGTTTACGACGTTAAGAAAAATGGGTTGGAATTCCCTGATTCGTATAATCGATTGTATAATTTCGACCGTTATCAATACTGGCAGCCATGGAACAATATTGACCAGCGTTTTGTCAATGTGTTTAGTCCAACAGAAACGTATTACGCCGACGGACATTTCTCTGTAAGCACTTCCAATTACAGAAGTATTCTCAATTTTAGCAGCGCATCCAATTCTTTTCCAAAGCGCTGTAAGAAAGGAAAACCGCATCATTGCTTCTATACAAGTACAGTGAATAGTAAAGTCTTTGGATCGAATAGAAAGAAGAGCCTGAAAATTATTAACTACCGTTCAAACAGATCTGGATTTAGAAAGCGATACGAGAACGGTAAAGTTGCGGGGAGAAACTTATTGGCAGTCTTGAACGAACTTCCGAATTCATCTGAAAACGATACGCTTTATTTGGTTGCGCATTCCATGGGCTACGCTTATTCCTTAGGAATCGTTGAGGTACTAAAAGGCAAGATCAATTTCGGAACCTTCATTATTATCGCTCCTGAAAATGCCTCAGCTGGAAAAGTGGATATAGAGGAATGGAACGAAATATGGCAATACGGAAGTAATCTGGATGGTAAATATCCGGATCAACCGTGTTTACAAGATGGGGTTGCGCCGCAGCATGCAGCTAAGAATTTACCTTATTCCAAACGTGTTTTTATACCGAAAAATCTCTACACGTCTAAGGGGTTCTTCGATTCTCATTTCATAGGTTATTACACCTGGATTTTTGATATACCGAAAGGAAAGAAAGGATATATAAAGCGACATTGACATTGAAAACCAATGGCACAGACACGATGCATCGCGTCTCTACATTTCACGCTTTCCTTTGAAGTGTTATCTTTGCCTTAAATTTTCAATTCAATGGCGCAAAAACCTGCAATTCCGAAAGGAACACGTGATTTTTTACCTCAAGATGTAGCTCGTAGAACGTACATTTTTGATACCGTTAAATCGGTTTTTAAAACATACGGTTTCGCACCTATTGAAACTCCTTCTTTTGAGTTGTCATCAACACTTCTTGGAAAGTATGGTGATGAAGGTGATAAACTTGTGTTTAGAATTCTAAATTCAGGTGAGAAACAGCGTAAAGCAGATGTTGAAGCGCTGCAAGCCGGAAATCTGACGCGTTTTGCTAATTCGTTGGCTGAGAAAGTGCTTCGTTACGATTTAACCGTTCCGTTTGCTCGATTTGTTGTTCAAAATCAAAATGAATTGTCGTTTCCGTTCAAGCGTTACCAAATTCAACCGGTTTGGCGTGCAGATCGACCAGGACACGGACGTTACCAGGAATTTTTTCAATGTGATGCAGACGTTGTAGGTTCTGATTCGTTGTTGTTTGAAGTTGATTTCGTTCAGATTTTTGATCAGGTGCTGACAAAACTGAAAATCCCGGGATTCACCATCAAAATCAATAACCGTAAAATTCTTTCAGGTATTGCTGAAGTTTCAGGTGAAAGCGATAAGATCATCGATATCACTGTTGCAATCGATAAATTGGATAAAATAGGTGAGGAGGGTGTTGTAAAGGAACTTCTTGAAAAAGGCGTTTCTGAAAAAGCAATCCAGATTATTTCTCCTTTGTTCAAGATCTCAGGAAGTAACGATGAGCGTTTAGCACAAATGAAATCGTTCCTCGCAAATTCAGAAATTGGATTGAAAGGAATTGAGGAATTGGAGTTTGTCCTTGAAAGCACGAAAACACTTGGTTTGGAAAGAGCCGAAGTTGAATTTGATGTCACACTTGCACGTGGATTGAACTATTATACCGGAGCCATTTTCGAAGTGAAAGTGCACGATGTGAAAATGGGTTCTATTTGTGGTGGTGGACGTTACGATGATCTAACTGGTTTATTCGGTTTGTCAGGAATGTCGGGAGTGGGAATTTCTTTTGGAGCCGACAGAATTTACGATGTTTTAAACGAATTGAACCTTTATCCGGAAGAAACTGACGCCAGTTTGAGTGTGTTGTTTGCCAACTTTGGAGAAAAAGAAGCACAATACTGCATGAAGTTGTGTAAGGAATTGCGTAACAACGGAATTGATTGCGAGGTTTATCCTTCATCAGCCAAAATGCAGAAACAATTCAAGTACGCCGATTCCAGAAAAGCAAAATTCGTTGCCATTATCGGCGAGTCAGAATTAGCAAATGGAACCATTCAGGTAAAGAACATGGAATCGGGTGAACAAATTGCTATTCCTGCAGCTGAATTAGTGAATTACTTTAGTAAATAGATATGTACATAATTAACAATAGCTGGATTTCATTGGAGCAAATCGATGAAATTCTAAACTCAAATACCAAAATTGCACTTAGCGACGAAGCAAGAAAATCAATTGCAGATTGTAGAGAATATTTGGATGGAAAAGTTGGTCGTTCTGATAAATTGATATATGGTGTAAACACGGGTTTCGGAAGTTTATGTGATACGGCAATTTCAAGCGGAGATCTATCACTTTTGCAGAGTAATTTGGTGCTTTCTCACGCTTGCGGGGCAGGTGAACGCGCTTCGGACGCTATCGTAAAACGCATGCTGTTGCTGAAAGTTCTTGGACTTTCTCATGGTGCTTCTGGTGTTCAGGTTGAAACAGTTGAGCGTTTGATCTTTATGTTTAATAACGATATTCTTCCGGTTGTTTTTCAACAGGGAAGTTTAGGTGCGTCAGGAGATTTAGCTCCGTTAGCCCATTTGTGTCTACCGCTTTTAGGCGAAGGAACCGTGAAAGTAGAAGGAGTTGAAATTACATCGGCAGAAATGAACAAGCGTTTTGGGTTGGAGACAATTGTTCTGCGTTCGAAAGAAGGTTTGGCTTTGTTGAACGGAACGCAATTCATGTCAGCTTATGCAAGTTATGCCATTTCAAATGCGCGTCGTTTATGGAAACAGTTCAACGAAATTGCATCTATTAGTTTAGATGGATATGATGGAAGACCTGAACCTTTTGGTAAAGAAGTGAATGAAATCCGTAATCAGGTTGGACAAATCAAAACGGCTGAAACGTTCAGAAAGATCTTTGAATCGAGTGAAATCATTAAACGTGAAAAAGCGCATGTTCAGGATCCATATTCATTCCGTTGTATTCCACAGGTTCATGGTGCTTCATATGATACAATTGAACATTGCGCAACAGTTGTAGAACGCGAAGTAAATGCGGTGACTGATAATCCTACTGTTTTTCCTGATGAAGATATGGTGGTTTCCGCAGGTAATTTCCACGGACAGCCCTTGGCTTTGGTAATGGACTTTTTAGCCATTGCATTGGCAGAATTGGGAAGTATTTCTGAGCGAAGAGTGTACAAAAGTATTTCCGGAACAAGAGGATTACCAGCATTTTTGGTGGCAAATCCAGGGTTGAATTCAGGATTCATGATCACACAATATACTTGTGCTTCAATTGTAAGTCAGAACAAACAATACTGTACGCCGGCAAGTGTTGATACCATTGATTCGAGCAACGGACAGGAAGATCACGTTTCTATGGGTTCAAATGCCGGAACAAAATTGTACCGTGTCATCGATAACTGTTATACCATTCAGGGAATTGAATTACTGCATGCTGCTCAATCTTTAGAGTTCAGACGTCCTGCGAAAACTTCGAAAATTGGGGAAGAAATTCTTTCAGCCTTCCGTCAGAACGTAAGCTTTGTGGAGAACGATGTTTACATGCACCCGAACATTCAGAAAAGTACTCACTTTGTTAAAAACGGATACAAATGGAACTAACAAATTACGGTGAGGAAGCTCCTGAGCAACAAACGAATAGCAAACCTCCTGTGTTTTTAAAGGTATTGTGTATTCTAACTTTCGTTTATGCGGGTATCGTTTTTATCGCAGAGCTTATTATGTTGTTGGCCGGACAACAATCTCCAAAGCAGATGAAAGTTATTGTGAAATCCTATTCCAACATGGCAGATGACATGCGAAAAATGGGTTCCTCTTTTGGAGGCGAAGTTTATGATCAGGTTGCAGATCAATTGGTCCAAATCAATCAGAACCATTTGGCTTACCATGCAATGGCATTTGTTTTCGTTGCACTGGGAATAATTGGTGCTGCAATGATGTTGAAGCGAAACAAACTAGGCTTTCATTTTTATGTAATCTATTCTCTGGTTATTACGTCAATGCCTTACATTTTCGTTACGTCGGATGCAATTCCTGTAGCTGGAACAATCTTCAATATGTTTATCAGCGGTTTATTTGTATTCATGTACTCGCGAAACCTGCATTGGTTGAAGTAAAGGGCCGAAATAATGATATTAAAAAGCCGTAGACATTACATCTACGGCTTTTGTTTTTTCAATTAAAGTTATTTGTTTACAACCAAGGCCTCCGGAATCGAAGAATAATTTGGTCCAACCAAAGTCACATAATAAGTACCTGAACTCAATGTACTCACATCCAGTTTCAATTGTTTGTCAGCCATTTCCATTGCAGAAAGTTGCTTTGTAATTACTTTTTGTCCGGTAATTTCGGTTATGGTCACTTCAAGTTCAGCAAGATTGTCGCTTGAATTAATTCGGATGTTAACTTCCTCTTTCGCAGGATTCGGAGCTAATTGAATTCCAAGGCTCAAATCGAAATTATTTACAGATAACAAGTCTTGGAAACAATCTACAGTTCCATCTTGTTTAACAACGCACATACTTAACTCTGCCCCGTTGTTGTTCATTCCCGGATCCACAAATCCTGAAGTAATAACTGTAATGTTCTCACCAACATATTGATCAAATGGAATAATGAAACGTCCGTAATGTGAAGGATTGTTCAAATCATACACTTCGAAAGGCAAAGTGGGAAGTGTGTATTCGTCTTGTCTGATCTCTCCATAGTAAAGTCCACCTGAAAACGCATCAACACCATCAAAGTAAAAGCGCAGTCCGCCTACGTCTGTAACCGCGTTAAGAAAAGTGATTTGCGATAAATTGGGATTGTTTGGTGCAGTGGTGACTTCACTTCCGGTAAAACTCAGAAAAGCTCCGGTTTCGTCAATGTTATAGTTTGCAATATCGTAAATTCCAACAATGGGAACTACGTAATGCACTTGCTGACCAAGAGAAGTCGAAAAATCAAAAAATGGATTTGAATCATCCGTACTATTTGATGGGTTTACGGTGATATATGGATTCAAAATATTATTGACCATGATCATCTGTGTTGCTTCTCCATAGCTTAAATCATCAGCAACTAAAGTTCCGTCAATTCGTATGTCAACTGTTTCAACCATTTCATCTGCGCTGCTATGCACAAACTGTATGTAACAGTAGTTAGGACAGATTCCAGGATCAGACGCGGTGATTTCGAATTGTGAGATGTCACCAAAATAGCCGTCAAGTTGAACGTAGTAAGTGGTTCCACCTGTTAGCCCGCAAAATCCAATTTCAGAGGCAAATTCAGAACCGCCGCTTGAACAGTTCATCTTGTCATCATTAGCAGCAAGCATCATATAAGTCATGAAATCCAGGCAATCACCAACGTCCCATAAAGCAATTTGAGTATCTGCCATGTTGTTGTCGGAGCATGTTGTAATCGTAATGTTTCCGGAAGCAGGAGCTACAAACGTAAACCAAACTGTTCCATCAAGCGATCCATCACACCAATCTGTATAACAGTCTCCAGCGTTTGGCGGACTAACTTCGCCTGGTGTTAACGTTGCGTCCTGACATGATCCGATTACTGGAGAACCAAGGGTAAGATTTAGTGCAGCACATGGGTCGTCGTTAGAAGGTTGTGCAAATGCCTTATTAAAAGCCATGCAAATGCTAACGAAACAGAATAAAGTAATTATTTTTCTCATAAGCCTCGTTTAAGTTGTTTTACGGAAGTTAAAACAAAACCATTTGATAAACAATACATTATCGGTTTTTTATTATTTCCTATTTGTGATTTTTTTCCTTTCGGAATCATGAACAATTCACTACCTTTGTGCCCGCTAAATAAGTGTTTAGCTCAATTTTATAAGAAATGCTTTCAGTAAACAATTTATCGCTTCAATTCGGAAAACGCGTTTTATTCGATGATGTGAACCTAAAATTCGCAGAAGGAAACTGCTACGGTGTTATTGGTGCAAATGGTGCAGGAAAATCAACGTTCCTAAAGATTTTGACAGGTGATCAGGATCCTACTTCAGGAAGAGTAGAGTTGGAACCTGGAAAACGTATGGCTGTTTTGAGTCAGAACCACTTTGAGTTTGACCAGTATGAAGTTCTTCAAACCGTGATCATGGGACACAAACGTTTGTTTGAGATCATGACCGAGAAAGATGCACTTTACGCAAAACCGGATTTCTCTGATGCTGATGGAATGCGCACTGCAGAATTGGAAGGTGAGTTTGCTGATCTTGAAGGTTGGAATGCTGAAACGGATGCTGCAACATTATTGAGCAACCTTGGAATCGACGAAAGTAAGCACTACATGAAAATGGAAGATGTTCCGTCTGAATTCAAAGTACGTATCTTGTTAGCGCAGGCATTATTTGGAAATCCGGATTTGTTAATCCTGGATGAGCCTACCAATGACTTGGATCTAAAAACCATTTCATGGTTGGAAGATTTCCTTCTTGATTTTAAAAACACAGTGATCGTTGTATCGCATGACCGTCACTTCCTGGATACTGTTTGTACGCACGTTTGTGATATCGACTTCAGCAAGATCAACTTGTTTACAGGAAACTATACGTTCTGGTACCAATCATCACAATTAGCTGCTCGTCAGCGTGCTGATAAGAACAAGAAAGCGGAAGACAAGAAGAAAGAATTACAGGATTTTATCTCCCGTTTCTCAGCGAATGCATCGAAATCAAAACAAGCTACAAGCCGTAGAAAATTGATCGATAAGTTGGACTTGGAAGAAATTCAGCCATCTTCTCGTCGTTACCCTGGAATTACCTTCAATCAGGATCGCGAGGCTGGAAATCAGTTATTGACGGTTTCTGGTTTAACGAAAACGCATGAAGGTGAAGTATTGTTCAAAGATTTATCATTTACATTGAATAAAGGTGATAAAGTGGCGATCGTTTCTAAAAACTCTATTGCAATTACACAGTTCTTCGAAATCCTTAACGGATTTATGAAGGCAGATAAAGGTGATTTTACATTCGGAACCACAATTACAACAGCCTATTTACCAAACGATAACTCTGAGTTTTTCGAAACCAAATTGTCATTGATCGACTGGTTACGTCAATATGCGCAAACTGACGAAGAGAGAGAAGAGGTTTCCTTACGCGGATTCCTTGGTCGTATGTTATTCTCAGGTGAGGAAGCGTTGAAAAGCGCAACTGTTCTTTCCGGAGGTGAAAAAGTACGTTGTATGATGTCGAGAATGATGTTGGCAAAAGCGAACTTGTTAATGATGGACGAACCTACGAATCACTTGGATTTGGAGTCGATTACAGCTTTGAATAACGGAATGAGTGCATTCGAGGGAACTATTTTATTCACATCTCATGACCACGAGTTGGTTTCAACTGTAGCGAACAGAATTATTGAATTAACTCCAAACGGTTACATCGACAAAATGATGCCATACGATGATTATTTGGCGGACGAGAAAATTGCCACTTTGCAAGAAGAAATGTACGCTTAAGAAGATAGAAATGGCCGAAACAAGTTCGTTTTGGTCATTTTCATTATCTTTCATCAACTTATCTACCGAATATGAAACTTAGAATCCTCCTTTCCTCCCCATTTTTATTGCTCAGTGTGTTTAGTTTTGGGCAATTGCCCGTTCCCTATTCAAATTCTTTCGATACGCCAGCCAACGAGACAGGCTGGACACATATGGCGCTTTCTGGCACTGATGATTGGGAAATGGGGACACCCAGCGGTAACTACATCAATTCAGCGTATTCAAATCCTGGAGCCTGGAAGACAAATCTTGAAGGACAATATAACGGTTATTCGTCAAGAGTTTTGGTGACACCGTCTTTTGATTTTACGAATCTTCCAACTAATTTCTGTTTGAGTTTTGTTCATAAACGACACTCGTTTTCAACAGCAAGTTACTATTTGGAATATTCGACGAATAACGGAGGAACCTGGACTTTATTCAACCCATCAACTATACTTAAGAAGGGCTGGCAATCAGCTTCCGGCTTTGGTAATACCAGTCAGAACTATTTTTCTCAATCTTCGGTTAAATTGACTTCCCTTCAGGGACAACCCAATGTGATGTTCCGGTTTCGGTTTAATTCGAATGCTCCGAACGGAGATGGCTGGTTGATTGATGATTTTTCAATTGCTGAAGAGTATTATAATGTTTATGGAACAACAGGGGATACTATTGTTTCTTCAACGGGATGCTCCGACTTTACTGTTACCACTACCATTGGCTATGATAATGCTTATACCCAGTCTTTTAGCAATACAACAAACTACTTTCTTTCAACGGATAATGTTTTTGATGTCAATGATCAATTATTGGGAACCAGAACCGGGAGTATTTCAAATAATACAAATTGGGATAAGATCCTTTCAATGCCAGCTGACCTAAATGCAGGTGACTATTATATCTTTTACCAGCATGATGCATTAAACGTTCGGTCAGAAGCGAATGAAAATGACAATGTTGGTTTCGCAATATTGCACCTTGATTCTGTTTATGCATTACCGTTTAACGATGATTTTGAGTCAGACAATGACTCCTGGACCACTTATTTGAATTCCTGGGGTGTTCAACTTTTATGGGAAGCAAACTCAGGAATTTCTCATCATTTGGAAGGAGCGCATTCAGGAGTCAAATCATGGAATACCAGTAAATCTATTCATTCTGCGATTTACAACTGTGGAAATTTTTGTAATATCCAATACTTGGAATCACCGTATTTTAATTTGAATTCGAGCACTGGGCAAAAAGCATTGAGTTTTTGGTATAAAAATACAGGTTACAATAGTCTTGAATATTCATCGGATTGTGAAGAAACCTGGACAGAATTGTATTTTTTCTCAGGCACTACACCAAATGATGATTGGACCCATATGTACATGATTCTTGATGGAGCAGTAATCAGTGATGCAACAAAGTTCAGGTTTAAGTTTCAGGATTCAGACGGTAATTATGAAGGAATCAGTATTGATGATTTTTATGTCGGACCAGTTTTGCCGGATTTGTCGGTTGAAGAGGATAAACTAAACAGGTTTACTACATCAGCCCAATCATCAGCCCAACTCAAGTTCAAGCTTGCGAATAATGGAGAATTGAGTTCTGATTGTGAGGCGAAATTTTATTGGTCCAATGATAGTGTTTTTGATGGAGGAGACTTTCTGATTCATACCCTTGAACTTGGTCCGCTATCCCCATCATATGCCGATTGGCAAACCATCTCTTTTTCTAAGCCAACAACAGTTTCCGGAACATACTACATTATTTATAAACTGGACGCTCAGAATGAAGTGGTTGAGATGCGTGAAAATAATAATGAAGGTTATTTCACATTATACCAATACAACGAGGAGTTTGTTCCTTATTTTTCTGACTTTGAGTCAAACGCTGACGGCTGGAGACATAATTCTACCTTAGGATCGGATGCCTGGCAATGGGGGCAACCAAACGGAAACGTTCTTGATACTGCCTTTTCAGGTATAAATGCGTTTTACACAGATTCTCCGGGAAATTATCTTGACTCTTTGAGTAGAATGCATCTTTACACTCCGGTTTTCAATTTTTCAAATGTGTATAATGCGGTAATGTACTTTGACATGAAGCTCGATCAGGGAAGCTATTATAATGGAGGAACAAATATGAGCTACTCCGTTGATGGTGGCGCGACTTGGCAGGTTTTAGATGTTCCCAGTACTTCACAAAACGGATTCAACCGTTGGTATTATCCAATGGTTGAGAATGGATGGGGAACAGATGAGGATTATTATTTGCCGAATACAACAGAAATTATGTTTGATCTGGTGGAAAAAGCATTTGCAAATTTTCAGCAGTACAACAGTAAAGACGTTAAAAGAAATACGAGATATATTATTGATATTAGTCAGTTCGCAGGAGAGTCTCAGGTGCAGTTCAGATATAATTTGGCGGTTTCACATAACCATGAATATACATCGCTCTATCAGTTTCCTTCGGAAGGAGTTATGATAGATAATTTTGGTATTAAAGCAAGGTATATCGATCTGTCTGTTGACTATAAAAAAGCTGTAATGAATAGTTCGGAAGTGGACTCCTTAAAGTTCTTCATGAACATAAGTAATAATGGTCTTCGGAGAAACAATGCAACGTCTGTAGACTATTACTTGTCAACAGATACGATTCTCAGCGGTAATGATTATCTCCTTGGAAATGCAACTATTAAAGTGACACGACCGGACATGTCGGACTATATCAATAATGTATTCAAGTCACCGGAGAATTTAAGCGATTACAAGTATTTGGTCTATGATATAGATCCGGATAACCTGAACAACGAATCAAACGAAGATAATAATGTCGGTTATTGGTTGTTAGCATTAGACAGTATTCATGAATACCCTTATTTCAATGATTTTAACGATTCCATAGTTGATGGTTGGTATCAGTATTCTAAAGGTCCTTATACTGATACTATTAGTGATTTGAGGTTCAGAAATATGCTTGCGCCTTCGGAATACCTTTATTCTTCTTATAAACGGTCGGGTGAATGGTTCACGGATAATAGTTCTTTTGGAGATACTTACCAGGCTCCAAAATTTTTCCTTCAATCACCGGCATTTAGTTTTGAAAATGTAGACAGTGTAAAGCTTTCTTTTGATCTTTTTTGTAAAGGTGGATCAGTCCCTCTTACAGCGGCTGGTGGACAAATGCAGTTTTCTACAGATGGCGGAGACCATTTTTCTGTATTAACGAGCCAGTACGGTGCGCACCATAATTGGTATAATTATACGGGATCTACATGGGGTATTTCCAATATTTATCTGGATACTGCAATTTTGGATTCCACTTATTTTGATCTAACATTTCTGCGAGGGGAAAAGAACGTTGTTCTTCAATACACATTTATTTCTAATGGTACACAAGCAAATACTCCTCAAGGAATGAGAATGGACAATTTCCTAATTGAAGGAATTCAGTTGGATTACATTCCATTGGATAGTATGGTTGATGTTGCGGCAAATCTTTCAATGCCAACAATTGATATTGATTATTCTATTGCAAATATTGGTGAAAAAGACGGACGAGATAGTGAAACAAAATTCTATTGGTCAACTGATGAATTTCTTGATGAAAATGATGTTTTGATGGATTCCGTAAGTCATTTGCCAATTGAAATGAATGATACTTTGGACGGCCAAATCACATTGACATATCCAACGCCAATTTTGAATCAAGTATACTACATACTTTACATGGCAGATTCAGAAAACAATGTAAAAGAAGCAATAGAAGATAATAATGTTGGCTCTTACAAGATTGAATTTGATGCTTTTATCAATTATAAACCACTAGTAGAGTTAGATTCTGTTACAATTCTTGATAACGAGTTAATGGTAACTGTTGATTATGTCATTGAAAATACCGGGTTTTTGGATGGTTCCGACTTTAATACTTCGTTTTATTGGTCACTGGATGATATCCTTGATGTAAATGACGAATTATTGGAAGTTGAAACCTTAACAGGTGTTTCTGGACAAGATCAGATTTCTTCTTCGGTGGAAATTGATTGTCCTGTTCCCTTTACTCAAGATACTTATTATGTTCTTTATTTTGTTGACGAGGATAGTATTGTTGTTGAATCTAACGAAGGTGATAATTTAGGGAAACTGAAGGTCATAATTCAATCGACAGCAACGACATCTGAAAATGAATCACTACGATTTATCGGAATTAATGGAAATAGTATCTATTTTGTTGTTCCTGATGGTCAGTTGATTAATTCTCAATTTATACTGATAAATATGCTTGGTCAGGAAATTGTCAATAGGAGCCAGGTTCTACAGAATGGTTTGAATGAAATCAAAATTCCAGAAAATATTGTTTTTGGAATGTATATGCTTTATTTGAACAGTCCAACGAATTCAGTTGGTTGGAAGGTAATGGTTGGTTCGAATTATTAAGTAAAAGAGTTGGTTTCAACTGTAGCGAACAGAATTATTGAATTAACTCCAAGCGGTTACATCTACAAAATGATGTCATACGATGATTATTTGGCGGACGAGAAAATTGCCACTTTGCAAGAAGAAATGTACGCTTAAGAACTCTAAATAGATAGAAGCCTCTAACGATTATGTTAGGGGCTTTTTTTGCCTTTAACCACATAGCAACATGGGGCACATGGATTTGTATCATTTCCTATGTTTTCTATGTGCCTATGTGGTTCATAAATCCTAACTTCGGCTATCAATTATTTCTATGTCAGTACCGCATCGTTCGTTTTTACTTCGTCACAAAATCATTTCGGCTCTTCGGGATATTGATTTGCGTGGAATTCGACGATTGTCGGTTGTGCTGCCAAAGTTGTTACTTCCGTCTCCTGAAAAAGCTGGTAAACACGTTTTAAAAACAATTCATGGTGTTCAGTTATTGATCGATCCGTCTGTTGATAAAGGAGTGGAACTATCGCTTTACGAAACCGGAACGTATGAGAAAGGAACCATTCAGTTGTTGAATCAGTTTCTCAAACCAGGCTCAACTTTTCTTGATATCGGCGCAAACATTGGATTAATGTCAAGCATTGCTTCTAAAATTGTTGGAACAGAAGGGAAAGTTCTTGCTGTTGAGGCGAATCCCAAAACGATAGAAATTCTACAGCATAATTTAGCACTCAACAAAGCTGAAAACGTGTCTATTTTGCCATTTGCTTTAGGGAGTGAGAAAGGCAGTGCTTTACTTTTTGAAAACTGGAATGTAAATAGAGGTGGAGCTTCTCTTTTATCTCAGGATCAAGAAGTAGGAATTGAAGTTCCTATGGATAAATTGGACGATATTTTTGAAAACGACAAGATTGATCTGATCAAAATTGATGTTGAAGGATTTGAGCTTGAAGTACTGAAAGGTGGAATTGAACTACTGAAAAAGCAATTGCCGATTCTCATCATTGAAGTTTCAGAACAACGTGAAAATGAAGCTGGAGTCACTCCTAAAGAGATTGCAAACTTTGTTCGTTCACTTGGAAATTACAAACTGTACAAGCAAAAAGGAACCAAAGAAAGAAGATCGGATTTAATGGAAATTACTTCAGATTCTGAACTTCCCAATCACGATAATGTGATCTGCATCCCTGCGTGATCAATCGTTTTATAATTATCTGTTTCATTCATACAAAGTTCAATGGAAATTTAGTTGAATGTTTGATCCTCCGGCAGAGATAGATGATGTGTTGTTTATTGCGGTGAAGATCTGATTTATTTTTTCGCCTTTGGTAAATAAGTAACAGGACTGCATTGCGCAAATTTCACTTTTGCTGTCAACGGAAAACGATAATCCTGAATGAACTGATTTAGTAATTCGTCAAATCGCGCAAGTTGTTCAGTGTTCAATTGCGCGCCTCTGAAGGTGTACACGAAATAATCTATGCTTCCGTCAGCATCAAAATAGATACGGTTGAAGCCAGTGGTTTTTTGTTCCCACACAAAGTTGTTTTTCGAGAGGAAATTTCCAAAGGCTTGAAGTAAAGAACTATATGCGTTTGAAACCTCTTCAACGTTTTTGAAAACCGCAAGGGTAGAATCTGCATGAATTGCACTTTTGTATGTGCTGTCCAATTGAGTTGTTCGAATACCGTGTTTTGCGGCATCACTATGTTGAAATGCTTTTTGAGCATTCAGCTGAGTTAAGACAAAAACAAAGAAAGAAAGTAGAGCAATCTTCATGATAAAAGGTTTCGTCAAATGTGCAGCAATTCCGTTGAAGATGAAATACCGTTTACTAAGTCGGCAATTCCGCAGAATCAATATTCAGACTTTGACCAGTTATTGGAAATCTCAAATTCTTCAGAAACAGCTTCGCCCATTACGATTCTTAGTCTGCGGTGTTCACCTTCGTACAAAGGAATTGCCGTAACAACTATTTCTCCCGGGTAAAGTAGAAGATTTCCTTTCATTTCAGGAAGTAAAAAGTCTACCGCTGGATTCCAATTCAGTTCTTTCCAGGTTTCTCCGTCAAGATATTGAAGTTTCAGATTCAGTACCATGTCTTTTGCGATCATCAAAGTGTCATCAGCATCAGAACAGTTGAAAAGAATTACGGATGCAGCAGAAAAATATTCCATGGTATCCTGTCCAAAACTGGCGGGTTGTGCTACCCATAAAACATCATCTGGAATCACTTTTATCAGAAGATTTTTGGATGTAATAGGAGTGGTGTCAGCCACTAATTTTCGAGTATGACTTATTTCATTAGCAAACACGTCTTCTGGTGGATAAACCCAGCTCAGATAAGTTGTTTCAATCGAATCCTTATTATCTCCAAGATAGAGCAATGGAAAGTAAGCAATGGTTTTGAATTTTGGAGCAATGTATTTTACGTAGTCGCCTTCATTTTTTACATGTGGCGGTACAAATTTCTCCAATCTCGTTTTGGGTTGAGGTAATCGAGGTTCTTTTGAATAACCGCAATCGGATGTTTCCTTAACTTTTCCTGAAGAGTAACGAATTTGCACTTGTGGAGCAAAGGCCCTATTGTTTCTGTATTCTCCAGTAATTCTTACTGATCCGTCGCTGTTATATTTTTTCCAAATTCCCTCTTTTCGGTCATCAATGTAATTTCCTTCTTCCACTTTTGTGCTATCGGCATATCCTGTTTGTGGACGATCAATTCCGTAAATAATCCAATAACCTTGTCTTCTGCCTTTATCGTCTTTTTTGTTCTGACCAAAAGCGCATCCGGAGAAAACAAACAACAGAAATGCGATACGGAAGATTTGTGCCATTTGGTGACGGTTTTCTCAAATGTAATCTTTTCACTTTAAAATTTACAATTTTGACATTTAGCATTGAAGTTCCTGTCAGTTTGTCACATTCCGTCGCTTGGCACAAACCTTGACAGGAAGTTCACAAATTGAATAAAAAATGAAAACAGGACAAATTCACGTTTCAACGGAAAACATTTTTCCAATCATTAAAAAATTCTTGTACTCTGATCACGAAATCTTCCTTAGAGAATTGGTTTCAAATGCGGTAGATGCTTCTCAAAAAATGAAAGTATTGACTTCTACTGGCGAATTCAAAGGAGAGTTGGGTGATCTGAAAGTGGAAGTTATCTTAGATAAAGAAGCGAAAACCCTTACCATTCGCGACAATGGTATCGGTATGACAGCTGAAGAAATTGACAAATACATTAACCAAATTGCGTTTTCAGGAGCTGAAGAGTTCGTAAAACAATACGAGGGAAAAGAAGGTGCAGAAAGCATTATCGGACATTTCGGACTTGGATTTTACTCTGCGTTCATGGTGGCTGAAAAAGTACAGATCCAAACCCTTGCTCGTTACGAAGGTGCTCAGGCAGTTCAGTGGGAGAGCAACGGTTCAGTTGACTTTACAATTACCGACATTGAGAAAGAAACTAGAGGAACTGATATTATCCTTCACATTACGGATGATTCTGTTGAGTTTTTGGAAAAAAGCCGTATTCAGGGAATTCTTGATAAATACTGTAAATTCTTACCAATTCCGGTTTTCTTCGGAAATAAGGCTGAATACATTGATTCTCCTGAAGGTGAAACAGACGAAAATGGAAAAGTGAAACGCGTTTCTATCGATGTTCCAAATCAGGTAAACAATCCTTCACCGGCATGGACAAAAGCGCCAATCGATTTGAAGGATGAAGATTACAAATCATTCTACCACGAATTGTATCCTTCAAGCTTCGAAGATCCATTGTTCCATATTCACCTGAACGTTGATTATCCTTTCAACTTAACTGGAATCTTGTATTTCCCGAAAATCAAGGAAAACGTAGAAGTTCAGCGTAACAAAATCAACTTATACAGTAATCAGGTATTCATTACGGATTCGGTTGCTGAGATCGTTCCTGAATTTTTGACCCTACTTCATGGGGTGATTGATTCGCCGGATATTCCATTGAATGTTTCACGTTCGTATTTGCAAAGCGATGGAAATGTAAAGAAAATCTCTTCTCATATCACGAAGAAAGTAGCAGATAAGTTGGCAGAAATGTTCAAGAAAGATCGTGCTGATTTTGAAGAGAAATGGGCCGATTTGAAGATTTTTGTGGAATATGGAATGCTGTCTGACGAGAAGTTTGCTGAGAAAGCAAAATCATTCGCTTTGGTAAAGAATACTGACGGAAAGTATTATACGATTGACGAGTTGAAAGAGCAAATTGCACCTTTGCAAACCGATAAAAACGATAAAGTTGTTGTGCTTTACACGCATAGTGTCGACGAGCATTTCTCTTTCGTGAAAAATGCTAAAGACAGAGGGTATCAGGTGGTAATTATCGATGGACCTTTAGCCCCGCATTGGATTTCCAAAATGGAGCAAAGTGTAGAAAACCTTTCTTTCACGCGTGTTGATTCGGATACACTAGATCAGTTGATTCAGAAAGAAGGTGAATTGCCTTCGAAATTGTCTGAAGAGCAACAAAACACATTGAAGCCCTTGTTTGAATCAGCAGTAAATGCCGAAAAATTCAAAGTAGAATTTAAGTCGATGAGTGAAACAGAATCGCCGATAATTATTACGCAACCTGAGTTTATCCGTCGAATGATGGAGCAGCAGAAAATGGGTGGCGGTGGCTTTTTTGGAGCGTTTCCAGAAACATATCAGTTAATCATAAACGCGAATCATCAAAAAGTAGAATCGCTTTTGAATTTATCAGACGAAAGTGAAAAAACGCTTAAAGTGAAACAGTTGACAGATTTGGCAATGCTTTCGCAAGGTATGCTCAAAGGAGAAGAACTTTCTTCATTCATCACAAGAAGCATCGAATTAATATAATAATCTATACTAAAAACAAAAGTTGACTGAGGCTCTCGAAGTCAACTTTTGTTTTTATTAAACATTACAGAGTGTACGCATTAATATTCGCAGTTTTAGGGTTTATTCTGACCAAAAGTTTGTTGGGGGCTATCGCAGGTTTTCTTATCGGAGGAATTGTTCAACAGTTTCTTGTGAAACCAAATCAAAATGCACAACAAGGTGCAGCAGGTAACTCCAGAGGTGGTCGTTCTTCATTCGAAGATGTGTTTGAGTATTATCGTCAGCAAACACAGCGCTACGATTTTCCAACCCAACTTTTGGCACTTTCAGCGTACATGATGAAGAGTGATGGAAAGGTACTCAAGGCAGAATTGAATTTTGTTAAAGCATTTTTAGCGCAACAGTTTGGACCAAATTTCTCTTCCCAACATCTCCAAACCTTAAAACATTTCTTAGACGCACCGTCAATTCCTATTCAGGAAATTTGCCGTGATATTTCCATGCGTGCACAAGTCGAAATTCGTATTCAGTTACTACATTATTTATTCGGAATTGCTCAATCCGACGGTGAGGTTACCGACGTTGAAAATAGAACTCTTCAGCAATTGGCAGCTTGGTTGAATGTTCCGCCAATGGATTTCGGATCGGTTCGAGGAATGTTTAAACATGACATTAAAGCCGATTATGAAGTTTTGGGTGTTGATCAATCTGCAACAGACGAAGAAGTCAAAAAAGCATATAGAAAGTTGGCAATCCGCTACCATCCTGATAAAGTGGCTTCTATGGGAGATGAATACCAAAAAGGAGCTAAGGAGAAATTCCAGCGTTTACAGGAAGCTTACGACAATATCAAAAAGAGTAGAGGTTTTTCGTAAATATTCACACTAAACCGGTATAGTTTAGTTTGAAAAGCAACGACGTTCATTTGCTTTCGTTTTAGTCTAAAAGTGTATTAACTTAAACTCGCGCTCGCGCGACTGTTAAATAACACACGACTAAGACACACATAATGGTTCGTACTCTACTACTACAACTTCTTGCATGTTTATGCATTTCACTTATTTCTTTCACTTCTTTTTCTCAGGAAAATTTGGCAAAAGAGGGAATGAATGTGTCCAAACGCAATTATACTTCATTTTCCGAAAGACCTGTTGCCAATCTTGAAGCTTGGAATGCAGCCAATTCAGAAGAATATTATTCTCATCCTGAATTTGGTAGATTACCGAAAGATGCTCCCTGCCAAAGTTGTGTGGAAGATTTGTCGAAACGAACAATGGATGAACGCTATTTTGTGGATATCACCGATCCTTCAAAATTCTATCAGCAGAAGGCTTTGGGAGAATTGCACGGTGAAAAGAATGGGTTTTGGGTGACTATCGATCATACCTTGAAACCAGTTTCCGAAGGTGTTTATGAATCTGGTTATACTACTGAACAGTCAGGATTTAATGTTTTGGAACATGATGTTTACATTAAAACGGTTTTGGGTAAAGTTTCATTCAACAATTGGCAGGCATTTACCCTTACGAATGGAGAATTAACCAGTATTGGTGAAATGTCTTGGTCTTCCTATTCAGTTGGTGAAGAAGGTGTTTACATAACAGATGCTTTTCCGGGAATAGATGCTGAAATGATTGTTTTTCGCGGCGCAATTAAAACGAATTTCATTATTAAATCTAATCAATACGGTGTTTTTGATCAACTGGTTTTTCGTGATCAGTTTCAAGGAAATACCACGCTTTCTACCAGTTTTGAATCGGGTGGAGGAAATACCGGGACAGGTAAATTCAATGTGTTTTCAGGGGATGAAAGTATGCTTGAGGTAGGTGAGGCAGTTCTATTTGCCAAAGATGGACCGAAAGAGTTATTGAGAGTTGGAGAATATGTATTGAATGCCAATAGTTTTGATATTCACGTACCTTTTTCATGGATAAATGAAAATATTGGAAGTTATCAGTTAGTTGTTGACCCACTTGTAACAGGTACTGCAACGCTTGCTCAGGCATCCATTACAGGTTCGATGTATAACGCCAGCTGTAATTTCACGAATTCGTGTAATTATACGTTACCTGTAGCTCGCCCTGCGAATGCGACTATAACGGATGTGGCGTGGACTTTTACCTATTCTGCGACCGGAGCTTGTTGGCTGGAAGATGGTGCTATCCGAATTGCAACAGGAGGATGTCTTAGTCCTTCACTGGCTGGATATTATTGGTTTTGTAATGCAATTGGAGGAGGTACGTGTAGCGGAAATAATCAAACTATTTTCAGCGATGTAAGTTCTTGTATTCCGGCACCAGGCTGTACTCCAACTAATGTAAACTTTACGCTTCAATTTTTTAGAGCTTGTTATGGAACTACGGGTTGTAGTAACGCTTGTATTGGAGCAGGTTCTCCATGGACGATGACCATTACTGGACAAACAATTGCGTACACCAATGTTGCAACTCCAATTACACTTTCGGCTACTACGGTTTGTGCAGGCGGTTCGATTACAGCTTCAACAACAGGGCAATACGGAGTTCCCGGTTACACCTACAATTGGAGTTTTAGTCCTACAGGAACACCTTCAGTAGGAACAGGTGCATCAACGAGTATCACTTTCCCAACTTCCGGGTCGGTTACACTTTATTCAATTGTAACGGATGCTTGTGGAAATCAAACTACATCTTCTCGAGTGATTACAGTTACTCCCGGTCCAACAGTGAATGTAAATAGTCCAACTATTTGTGCGGGACAAAGCGCAACATTAACTGCAACCGGAGCTACTTCTTATACATGGACACCAACTGCAACGCTTTCTTCTGGAACCGGAGCTTCAGTTACTGCAACTCCTGCTACAACAACAACTTACACCGTCACTGGAACAACTTCAGGTTGTACTGGAACGGCAACTAGCATAGTTACTGTTACTTCAAATCCGGTTATTAATGTAAATAGCGCCACTATTTGTGCCGGACAAAGTGCAACACTGAACACCACTGGTGCAACTTCCTATACCTGGACTCCAGCGGCAACTTTATCTAGTGGTACCGGCGCAACGGTTACTGCAACACCTGCAGCTACAACAACTTATACAATAACCGGTACAACTGGAACGTGTACTGGTACAACAACCAGCACAGTAACTGTAAATCCGAATCCGGTTGTGAACGTAAATAGTGCTACTATCTGTGCCGGACAAAGTGCAACGTTAACCGCAACGGGTGCATCATCATATACCTGGACACCAGCTGCAACATTGTCAAGTGGAACGGGAGCAAGTGTAACTGCCAATCCAACAACTACAACCACATATACCGTAACTGGAACAACAGGGACATGTACAGGAACGGCTACGAGCACTGTCACCGTAACTCCGGGTCCGGTAGTGAATGTGAATAGTGCAACGATTTGTGCTGGAGCAAGCGCTACTTTAACCGCAACTGGCGCAACTTCTTATACCTGGACGCCAACAACAAATTTATCCAGTGGTACCGGAGCAAGTGTAACTGCTAATCCACCAACGACAACTACTTATGTGGTAACTGGAACAACAGCTGGATGTACTGGAACGGCAAACAGTGTTGTAACTGTGAATCCAAATCCAGTTGTGAATGTAAATAGCGCTACCATTTGTGCTGGCCAAAGTGCAACACTGAACGCTACAGGCGCAACATCATATACCTGGACACCAAGTGCAACATTAACCAGTGGAACAGGAGCAACAGTAACTGCAACACCTGCAACAACAACTACTTATACGATTACCGGAACAACCGGAACGTGTACCGGAACAACAACGAGTACGGTAACAGTTTCACCTAATCCTGTGATAAACGTCAATTCTGCAACCATTTGTTCAGGACAGAGTGCGACATTAACCGCTACGGGCGCTACATCATACACATGGACGCCGAGTGCAACATTATCAAGTGGTACCGGAGCTTCAGTTACAGCAAATCCAACGACAACAACTACTTATACTGTAACAGGAACAACTGGAAGCTGTACAGGAACAGCGACTTCAACAGTAACGGTAAATCCGAATCCTTCGGTTACTGTGCTTAGTCCAACCATTTGTGTTGGCGGAAGTGCAACATTAAATGCAGGAGGAGGAGCAACCTCATATACCTGGACACCTGCCGCAACGCTTTCAAGCGGAACAGGCTCATCCGTTGTGGCAACGCCTTCAACAACCACAACCTATACGGTAACCGGTACAACTAACGGATGTTCGGGAACAGCAACTTCAACGGTTACGGTGAACCCGATTCCTGTAATCTCGGTAAATGATGCAACGATCTGTGCCGGAGAAAGTGCCACGATAATATCAACAGGCGCAGCTAATTATACCTGGACTCCAAGTGCTACATTGTCAAGTAGTGTTGGTTCACCAGTAATTGCTACTCCTGCAGTTACAACAACATATACAGTTACA
>CBFGNV010000058.1:0-25369 GCA_965650275.1 uncultured Fluviicola sp.
CCCTTGTGAATACTTGATCTCCATTCCAAATTTGAAATACGGAGCAAAGAATTCAACTCCTCCTCCAACTTGACCTTGCATATCGTTCGCTTTGATCTTAATAAAAGGATCGATTAAACTTTGTGTAGACTTCTCCATTGATTGTAAATCATATGAATATTGAAATCCACCTAGTACGTAAGCTGCAAAATTGTTGTACCGTAATGTTCTGAATTGAAGCATTATCGGGAAATCCAGATTGGTTGAATTCACCCTTTCTTCCATCATTTTATCTTGTTTCGCAGCCGGATCAGGATTGGTGTAATAATAGTTCAACACACGCTCCTGAAAAGAGAGTGTTGGGATAAAGCGCAAACGAACAACCGGATGAAACAATTTTAAGGTAGAAACAATTCCAATTTGTCCGCCCGGTTGAGCTTTACATTCCAAGGCTTTTATACCATACTGCTCATAAGCATCGGTAACCGGAAGTACATTAAAACTTGATCTGTTAAAACCGAGCATAAACCCAAAATGCAGTGTCTTCTCGTCAAAACGACGATAGTTCTTTGGCTTCTGTTGCTGACCATGAGCAAGCACCACCATAAGAACGAAAATAAATGCAAGTCTGAATTTCATTTTAACTGTTAACGTACTTTGTTTTCTTTTATTTTGAACAAGTTCAAAGTGATCAAAAGGTTCGAAAAGATCAAATACATCGAATTTTCGAACTCTTTATACATGCATCATTTAATTCCTGAATAAATCGTAGCAATTCCACCAGAAACTGTTCTTCTCTCCACTTTGTTATAGCCTAATTTTTCAAGGATATCTGTAAAATCTTTCCCTTCAGGAAAAGCCGCAACGGATTCTGGCAAATACTGATAAGCCTTTTCTTCTTTAGAGATACGCTTACCGAAGAATGGAATAATGTACTTTGAATGGAAAGCATAATACTGCTTAATTGGAAACTTCTTAGGCTTTGAAAACTCCAGAATGATCAGTTTTCCTCCAGGGCGAACTACACGAAGCATTTCGGCCAATCCTTTCTCCAAATTCTCATAGTTTCGAACACCAAATCCAACCGTCAAACCGTCAAAGTAATTGTCTTCAAAAGGAAGTGCCTCTGAATCTCCTAGTCGCATATCAACGATATTGCTTACACCTAGTTTCGTCATCTTCTTTCTTCCAACTTCCAACATTCCCTCAGAAATATCCATTCCAACTACTTCAGTTGGATTCAACTTCAAGGCTGCGATTGCGAAATCACCTGTTCCTGAAGCAATGTCCAAAATACGTTTAGGCTGAACTTCTTCAAGCATTTTAATCGCCTTTCTTCGCCATCCTTTATCAATTCCAACGGAAAGAAAATGGTTCAGAAAATCGTATTTTCCAGAAATTCTGTTGAACATTTCAGCAACTTCCTCCTTTTTGGATTTATTATCGTCGCCGTATGGTTTTACTTTATCGTGCTTCATTTTATTGAGACTTGAACTTCCTCGTTAAACTATAAGTTCAATGCGTTTGCAAAGATACACAGAGAATTATCAATTATTAATTATCAAGTTAATTTCCTTCATGATAATTAATAATTCAAGAATCGATCATTATTTCAAAAGCTGTGCTTTTTATTTTCCTCAACTGCAGCAAGAATTTCTTCTGGTTTAATAGTAACAACGCCAATTTTCTCACAAACCAAACCGCCAGCCAAATTGGAGATTTCAGCAATTGTTCGAACATCACATCCAGAAACCAAACACAAAGTCGCCACGGAAATCACTGTATCTCCTGCTCCGCTTACATCAGTGATATTGCGTAAATGTGCTTTCACATGATGCGACTCCGCTGAATTCTTGATATAAACTCCGTCCTCGGATAAGGTGACGAAGCTGATCTCATTGTTTAACTTCGACTCCAAAGATTCAATCGCTGCTTTAAACGCATTTCTATCCGAAAAATCAATTGAAATATTCAATCCTTCACGCAATTCCTTGAGATTCGGTTTGAATAAGGTAACACCTTTGTATTCTAAGAAATTATGCAGCTTTGGATCAACCGTTGTAGGAATATTGTTCTCTTTTGCCAGGGCAATCACCTGATGAATCACTTCTTTCGAAAGAACACCTTTGTTGTAATCTTCCAGAATGATTCCGTCTACTTTATTCGAACTCAGTATTTGTTTCAACTGACTTAAGAACTTATCTGACTCTGTTAACGACAATTCATGCGTATTTTCAGAATCGATGCGTAAAAGTTGCTGGTTATTTCCTAATATTCGTTTTTTGACAGTTGTTACACGCTCGCTGCTTCTCATTACACCGTCAAATCGCATTCCTTCCTGGTCAAGCAATTGATAAAAAACATTGCTGCTTTCATCATTACCAACTACGGAACACAAAATGGGTGTTGCTCCCAAACTTTTGATATTCAGTGCAACATTTGCAGCACCACCTAAACGATGTTCTTCTTTCTTGAGATTTACGATAGGAACTGGAGCTTCAGGACTAATACGCTGTACTTTTCCCATTACATATGAATCGATCATTACATCTCCTACAATCAGGATTGTTTTCGATTCAAACTCCTTTAGCAATTCTTTGATCATTAATCAGTTATTATGTTCTAATCTCTCGAATTCAAGTTCAGAACTAAATTTTGTTCATCTATTTCTATGCGAACATCCGCGCAATCTTTACGATCTCTGCGAGATATATTCACTTTAATTCAGATAAAGCTTCAGCAACGCGACGCATTGCTTCGGTTAAAATTTCTTCAGAAGTAGCATAAGAAATACGAATGCAATTCTCATCACCAAATGCTTCTCCGGTAACCAAGGCTACACCTTTGTCGAGCAAATACATGCATAAATCTTCAGCAGTATTTATCGTTGTCGTTCCATTCGATTTTCCAAAGAATGAACTGATGTCAGGAAAAACATAAAACGCTCCACCCGGAACATTCGTTTTCACACCCTGCATTGCATTAAGAGCATCGAGAACCAATTTTCTTCGTCCTTCAAACGCACGAACCATGTCTTTCAAAATTACCGGATCTGCATTTACAGCCGCAATTGTAGCTCTTTGGGCGATAGAACAAGTTCCTGAAGTAAACTGTCCCTGCATTTTGTTACAAGCATCAGCAATTATTTTCGGAGCACCAATGTAACCAACACGCCAGCCGGTCATTGCCCAAGCTTTTGAAACACCGTTCACCGTAACTACCTGCTCAAAAATATCATCGAATTGTGCGATAGAATGATGATAACCGACGAAGTTGATGTGCTCGTAAATTTCATCAGACATGACAATCAGATTTGGATTTTCCTTCACCACATCTGCCAATGCGCGCAATTCTTCCTTTGTATAAACCGTTCCAGTTGGATTACAAGGTGAAGAAAACATCATCATCTTTGATTTTGACGTAATACTTGCTCTGAATTGTTCTGGCGTAAATTTGAAATCGCTTTCAATTGTTGTAGGAACAATTACGGGAATTCCACCAGCCACTTTCACTATTTCTGAATAAGAAACCCAAAACGGCGCAGGAATAATCACCTCATCACCCGGATTGATAACTGCCATTACCAGGTTGGCAATACTTTGCTTCGCACCGGTTGAAACAACGATATTTTCTTTCGTGTATGGAAGATGATTATCTCTCTTGAACTTATTTGCAATAGCTTCGCGCAGATCGTCGTAGCCCGGAACTGGAGTATACAATGTATAATTCTGATCCATCGCATCTACAGCCGCTTTCTTTATGAAGTCAGGAGTGTGAAAATCTGGTTCTCCCAAGCTTAAAGCAATAATATCTTTCCCTTGAGCTTTCAACTCTCTCGACTTACGAGACATTGCCAAAGTTGCCGATTCTTCCATCGCCATAATGCGATCCGAAAGTTGTATCATAGTTTCAAATTATAGAGTAACAAAAATAACCATTATAATGAGTAATGACGAATGACAAATGTCGAATTGCAAATTATCATTCTGTTTAAAAATAAATAGCTAGATTTAGGCGTAGTGGACTTATAGTTCAATTATCACACCTATGGCAACAACCTTTTTAAAAGCAGAATGGAGGAAATTGGCAATGATCAATTACGCCGTTGATCCGGAAATTCTAAAGAAGTATTTACCTAAAGGAACCGAACTTGATCTGTGGAATAACATCTGTTATGTCAGTCTGATCGGATTTATGTTTAAAAACACAAAGATCAAAGGAATAAAGATTCCCTTCCATATCAATTTTGCAGAAGTCAATTTGCGCTTTTACGTAAAATACAACGACAATGGAGAATGGAAACGCGGTGTTGTATTTGTGAAGGAGATAGTTCCCAAACCGGCTTTAACCTTTGTTGCGAATACAGTTTACAAGGAAAATTACGAGACCATGCCAATGTCACATTCCTGGACTAATGCAGAAACCGATTTAATCGTTGAATACAAGTGGAAGAAAAATCAATGGAATTCTTTGAAAATTGTGAGCGACAATCAGCCCTATGAGATTTTACCCGGAAGCGAAGAAGAGTTCATAACAGAACATTATTGGGGTTATACAAAGGTTTCCGAACAAAAAACGAGCGAATATGGTGTTGAACATCCGAGATGGCAAGTGTACTCAACGAAGGATTTTTCGATTAATGTTGATTTTCACAGCGTTTACGGACCAGACTTTGGGCACTTATCGAAGAGTGTCCCGAATTCAGTATTCTTAGCAGAAGGTTCTGAAATAAAGGTGAAGAGCGGGAAACGATTGTAAGTTTCTAAAAGATCCTTCCATCTAAATAAATACTCAAACTTTACGTTTACGAAAATGCAAACTTACTTAGTCAACCCGATAAAATGAAAACATTAAGTCTTATTCTCTTTGCTTTTTTGCCGATTACCGGAGTATTCTGTCAAGATAACTTTCTGGCAAAACTTCCTGTATCAGGTGGGATCTCAGAGCTTGGTGTTTCTCCCAATGAAGAACTATGGTTCGCAACGAAAACAGGAAACGTTTATTATACAAGGCAAATTGGGCAGCTTTGGCATCTTGGACCTTTTGGAAGTTTAGATAAATATGCTTATTCATCGGGAAATCTTTTTGAGAGATTAAATGTTCTTTCAGAAGACACCATGATGCTTTCTGGCTTTACGGGCAATACGATTGAATGGTCGGGTGATCACGGAAAATCATGGCAGAAAATTTCATTTGGAAAAGACAGTTGGATTGACGCCTGTTATGCGAATAATCATGGAAAAATATGGATGTCGGGAAGTTCTCAACTCATTTACTATTCAAATGACTATGGCAAGACTTGGCGCTCTTTTGATAAAGTGGAAGCGACTGGAAACCTGAGATTCTCAACAATTCATTTTTCTCCAGATGACAAAGTGGGACTGTTCGGTTCTTTTTGGAATGTGTTATACAGAACAATCGACAACTGCCAAACTTGGGAAAAACTCCCTACTCCTTTAAGTCAGGATAAATATCAAAGATTATCGAAATCTGACAGACCGGATATTCGAAAAATTCGAATTTATGGAGATAACTATATCATCAACCAACAAGGCAAAGTTTACATTTCAAAGTCAGATTCTATCAATTGGGTATTGATACCGGATGCTGAAAATTTTGAGGTAACAGAAAGTAAGGAACTTTTCATAATACACAATGATTTATCGATCTCCAAATACGACACTCATTTTTCATCCGTTTGGAAATCAGAACAAAAACTTCAGTCCTACCCTCTTGCGATTACAGTTCGAAATAACAAACTCTTTGTTTTAGGCAATGAGATGGTTTACAAGATAGATCCGAACGAATTCATTTCATCAAGGATGCTTACGGATGAAGTTCCCATTGATGAGCCATACACGAAGGTAACCTTTGAAGATGAGGAATATGGCTTTGAAGATCAAGACATTCTACAATTTGATAAAGCTAAACAGCAATGGAAGAAAATTTTGACTGCCGACTTTAACATCAGGAGTGCTACCATTTTTGATAACCAACTGGTTGTTTCAAACTATAATTTGACACACGTTCGTAAGTACGATAAGCAATCAAACAGTTTAATGGAATATCGCTTACCTGACGCACTATTTTCAGAATCAATAGTTGCGGAAATACTCTTCGAACAAGGTAGTCAAGGTTGTTTTCATATGAACAACTCATCCAAAACTTATAAGAAGAAAGGTGATAAATTCTTGCTGGACAATCAATCCAGCACAAAAAATTTCCTGCCCAATTCAGCCAAAGAAATTAGTCCCGCTACAATTCAACAACTAATTCAGTTGATCGACAGGTCTAAGTTTTCAAAAGTTTCAATTGGAGATCTAAAAATTGGAGCCAAGGATATAAGTGCTTACAAAACGATGATAGATTCCTTAGAAAACGACTCAAAATCGGATAAACAACCTGTATTTTTCCGGGGTCTGTACTCATTGCCTGGTGAAAATGTTGATTTCAATTTCTATCGGTCAGTTGCAGATTCTCTTTCTCTTGTAGACCCTGAGGAAATCAACAAAGCTTTTTGGAGAGCTTACGGCAACTGGAGCACAACAAGAAATTGGACGCGTGTGACTTTTGTCTTGCAAAACGGTAAAGAAATTGTGATTGAAAATGGAGACGATGTACCGAATTATCTGTTTACACCTTGGCATGTAAATTACGACGGATTACATTTCGGAACAAATTCGATTTTACTGGGAGAACAAATCAATACGATTACTGGCGGAGATTTCTTTGATCAGGAAGCGTGTAAAAAAAAGTACGCTATTTTCAAAATAGTAGACTACTTGTACCGAAAGAAATTAGCGATTTAGAGTTCTATTGGAAATTTGTAATTGGTAACTCGTAATTAGTCATTATTTAAGTTCCTCCATTAATCCCACAAAGTACAACTTATCCGTTGCTCGCGTAGTTGCTGTATATAACCATCGCAAAAAAGCCAAATCTCGCTGTTCTTCGTCAACAAAACCGTGATCAACAAAAACGGCAGCCCATTGTCCACCTTGCGCCTTATGACAGGTAACTGCATAGGCATATTTCACCTGTAATGCATTGAAATAAGGCGACTGCATCACTTCCTTGTAACGCTTTTTCTTGTTCTTAATGTGGTAAAAATCTTTTTCGATCTCAAAAAAGAGATTTTTCATAAACGTTCGGTCAAGATTGGGCGTTTCACTTGCCAAACAATCCATAAAAGCAAATACCTCAAACCTATCCATTGAAGGATAATCAATCAACGAAACTTCGATGGTAGCAAAACGAACACCGTACAACTCCTCTATTCTTTTTAAACGATGAACCCGAACCAATTCGCCATTCGCAATAAAACCGGCATCACTAGTAGGATCGATCCAGAAATAGTTATTCTTCACTACCATCAACAATTCGCCGCCACACAGTTCTTCTTCCATGTAAAGAATTCTGTTGCGAATATTTTGATTGTACAAAACGGCTCTTTTGTTTGAACGCGTTACGATCATTACCTCATCAGAACCATAATTGTCGTAGCACGATTCTATTTCCGCCAACAATTCATCTCCCTGAACATCAATAACATCCTTAAACTTCTCAAAGATCAACTTTGGAAGTGTATCGTTGGTCTGTGCTTCTCTTATCAAGGTTGCATTAAACAAAATTCCACTTTGCTCCTGCTGACGAACAACTTGTCGAAGATTGATTTCATCCAATGACAATTTTGGATAATGATGCTCGAAATAAGACAGCTGAAGTGCCGGACTTTCATCTGAACCCACTGGCGGAAGCTGAGCTAAATCTCCGATGAAAATCAATCGGTTGTTCTCACCCATAAAACAATAATTCAACAGATCACTCAACAAATTCCTCGAAATGGAACCATCATTCTGCAAAGCGAAATCGGCAATCATTGACGCTTCATCCACGATAAAAACCGTATTCTTTATCTTGTTTGGAGCCAAGGTCATTTTTACAACACCTTCTTCATCGGCACCAGCAAAATAAATTCTCCGATGTATGGTAGTTGCGTTTTTATTCGATTTGGTGGAAAGTACTTTAGCCGCTCGCCCGGTTGGAGCCATGAGAACAGAAAACTTCTTTACGGATTGAAGTGCTTTGATATAAGCTCCGATAACCGTTGTTTTTCCGGTTCCTGCATAACCTTTCAATACAAATGCAGGATATTTCTCTTCACTAAACGTAAACGAAGCTAATTTCGAAATCAATACAGCCTGATCATCAGTGGGTTGATGTTGTAGAATTTCTACAATCGTACTTTCCAATATGCGTTCCTGCTCCATTCCATCACGAATTTAGTGATGTTTTTCAAACTCTCCCCTTGAGGGGAGACGAAGAGGGGTGGTGAATATTGTATTCAATTTAGTATTATCCTTGAGCCACCTCCCCTAACCCCTCCTCAAGGAGGGAGAAGCTAAATTCGTCATTCATACTTCGAATGACTACATTTGTAAAAAAAGCGTGTGCATTTATTTGTAGAAATCTACTTTAACGGAATTCGAGGTGCTGTTTGGCAAAACGGAAGTTTACAAAATGAACATTTTGTAGCGTTCTCTTCCATGAATGAGGTTGCATATAAAGAAACGATGAATAATTTCCTGCAGCATTACGGCACTTTAAGTGCTTTCGATAATGTTACCTGCTCTGTTGCACAAACCAATTTCACATTGGTTCCGGCATCGTTGTTCAGTGTTTCAGAAGCGACCAAATTCTTGCAATTTTCAACAACAGATAAGATCGTTTCTTCGGAAACCGATTATGCAAGATTCAATTACTTCAATTGCGTTGGTGTTTTCACCATTCCATCGTGGATCAAAAGTACGTTGATTCCAAAATTCCCAAGTGTTATCATTACACATGAACGTTCTGTCTTATTGCGAAAATTAGAGCAGATGAGCGGTGGATTGAAACAAATCACCACCATTATTCATGACGATTACGCTTTACTTTCATATGTTGAAGCGGGTTCGTTGAAGTGGCATATTGCAAGCTTGGTTGAACATTCTGACGATATCCTTTTTCATATTATGAATGCACTGGAACGAATGGAATTGAAGGAAACAACACTAAGTTTCTACGCCCATAGTTCAAAAGCGAAAGAGCATTTAACGGGTTTAACAGAGAGAAAATCCAAAATAGAATCACTTCAAAAACACAAATGGCAAGTTGCAACTGATAGTCATTTACAATTTCAATTGCTATGCGTATAGTTAGAGGAATATACAAGGCCCGAAGATTTAGTCCACCAAAGTCATTTCCAAGCAGACCAACAACAGATTTTGCCAAAGAAGGAATCTTCAATGTTATCGAGAACAGAATTGATTTGTTGGATCTAAACATTTTAGACCTTTGTGCTGGAACGGGAAATATTTCACTGGAATTTCTTTCACGGGAAGCGGGATATGTGACTTCAGTTGACATGGCTCCTGTTTGCACTTCGTTTATGTCGAAATTACAGCGAGAGTTGGAAATTGGAGACGAATGGAAAATTGTGAGACATGAAGTACGGGCATTCGTTGAAAAAACAAGAGAAACTTACGATATCATTTTTGCGGATCCTCCATACGCTATGACATTTCATGCTGATTTGACAAATAAAATCATGGACAGAAAGCTCTTAAATGAAAATGGCTGGCTGATCGTAGAGCACGGAAAACAAACCAATCTGAGCTTTTTGGATGGTTTTGTTGAAGTTCGTAACTTCGGTAACGTGTACTTTAGTTTCTTCCAATAAATTGTAGGCTATGACAACAAAAGCATGTTTTCCCGGTTCGTTTGATCCATTCACGAAAGGTCACGAAGACCTAGTAAACAGAGCACTTTCCTTATTCGATGAAGTGGTTATTGCCGTTGGAGTAAACACGTCTAAAACACCTTTGTTTCCAAATAACATTCGTATACAACACATTCAATCCTGCTTTAATACACCACGAGTAAAAATTGTTGAATTCACGGGTTTAACGGTTGATTTTTGTAAGGCTAACGACTGCACACATATTGTTCGCGGCTTAAGAGACACGAAAGATTTTTCTTACGAACTTCCCATTGCTTTAATGAATAGATCAATGGCAAAAATGGAAACTGTTTTTTTATTGCCCGATCCGGTTCTCTTCCCTATCAATTCATCTATCATTAGAGAGATCTATAAAAGTGGCGGGAAAATTGATGAGTATGTAACAAATTCTCATTTGCTCATTAAAAACATATGAAGCTGAAGTTGTTTTTACTTGCATTACTGGCAAGCGTCCAATTGTTCGGACAGAAAATCACAGAAATAAAAGGTTATGCGCCAAATATGGTGGGCAAACAGTTAGAAGTTTTCCAATTAACCGATTATATCACCATGAAAGAAGAGCGCATTGCCAGCACAACTGTTAAGGCTGATAGCTCATTTAGCTGCTCCTTCTATCTGGACGAAACCCGAAAATTGATTGTACGATCAAACAACAATACCGGAACATTATTGGCAAAACCAGGTTCGGCTTACGAGGTAGTTCTACCAGATAGAGATCCATATTCACCTTATCGTCCTGCCGGAAACCTTGTACAACTTATCTTCCTGAATCTCGATTCAACAGACATCAATTACAAGGTGATTGGTTACGACAGAATGGTGGACAATTTTGTAGCAAAATATTACACGAAGAAAAACGCAGACACCATTTACTTCGTGAAACGATTGGACTGGTTTAGAACAAAACTGGACAGCATGTACAGAGGAGACACACTGGACAACTACTTTAATTATCACCGAAAATTCACCCTGGCAAGAATTGATGATATGCGCTTTTACCAAAGCAGAAGCAAGTACGAAAAATTTGATTTCTACCTGAAAAACACGCCCGTTTACTATCAAAACGAAGCGTACATGAATTACGTGAACAATTTCTATGATGACTATCTGAAAACGGTGAACTCAACTACCAACGAGCGTTTTTATATGGGAATTTTGAAATCAAGTCCTTCTGAACTGTTCAATAGCTTAGGTACGGATTACCTCATGAAGCACAACTTTAAGCTGCGTGAAATGGTAATGATCAAATTACTTGGCGATTGTTATTTCGATAAAGATTATCCACGATCTAATATTCGTACCATCCTGGACAGTTTGCAAAACAAAAGTTTGTTTGCTGATAATAAAATCATTGCACAGGGAATTTATGGTCGATTAACAGATCTTTATGCCGGAAGTAAGGCTCCTGATTTCAATGTTGTTTACAACAATGAAATTCACAATTTGAGCAAATATTCCGGAAAACACTTGTACATGATCTTCGTTGATCCAACGGCAACTTCGACCATGTCTGAATTAAAACTCCTTGTTCCGCTTCATCAAAAATACAATTCCAATATCCGCTTTTTGATGGTTGTAGTAGGTGAAGAAAACGAAGCCAACAAAAAGATCCTAAAGGAATTTCCATGGGAAGGTGTTATTGCAAGCGAAAGTTCAGAGATTGTTACTCGATACAAAGCTGTAACGAAACCTTATTATGTTTTGTTGGATAGAATCGGACATGTTGTTGAAGCGCCTGCTCTTGGTCCAAAACCAAACGGAAATCGTCAAACGATTGAGTTCCTGTTCTACTCTATTCAAAACGCTGCGGCTAATGAACCAAAGTAGAGGAAACTGTTCAAAATAGTTCAATAATTCAACTGAAACAACTTGATCTTTTGATCTTCCTTTGAACCTTTTGAACCCTATTTAAACTTCTTTTGAACTTGTTTGAACCTTCCGTACAGCCAAAAGCTTATTTTTGTGTACTCAAATTCCCGTATGCGATACAACGTTAGTGAAATCACGTCATTAATTAAAGACAGAAGAACCATTTATCCTGAACAATTCAGTTCTCGAAAAGTGCATAAAGAACTCATTGAATCCCTTTTGAATTTAGCTATTTGGGCTCCAACGCACGGTTTAACTCAACCCTGGCGATTTACAGTGATTACGGAAGAAGCGCTTGTTTCTTTAGGTGAAGAACTGGCGAATGCATATTTGGAAGCCATTCCAAAGGAAAACCAAAACGAAATGAAGCTTGCAAAACTGTTGAATCGTCCAAAAAAGGCAAGTGCAGTAATTGCGTTGGTTTTACACCGGGAGGAAGGAACAAAAATTACTGAAAAGGACGATTTCGCCGCTCTTGCTTGTGCAGTTCAAAACATGCATCTTGGAGCAACAGCTTACGGTTTGGGCGCATTTTGGTCGACACCAAAGATCATGAATCACGATAGAATTCGAACGTTCCTGAACTTAAGCTCAGAGCAAGAATGTGTTGGTTTCTTTTATCTTGGATATCCGGAAATTGAATGGCCAAGCGGACAACGAAAACCAATTGAGTATCTTACCAATTGGAAAAATGCTTAAGCTTTCAACTAAAGCCAATAATTCTGCGTTATAGTGTTTATGCAAATTCATCGGAAGATCATTTTACTTGTTTCACTCTTTGTAGTTTCCTTTTCATGGGGACAAAAAGTGAAATCAGATAAATATCCTAGTTACTTCGGTATTTTTGCTTCACCCGTTATCCCCAATAATTTTATTGGAGATATACAAACGAATATGCAGGATACAGCCAATACACTCTTTGCAACATATACGCATCAATGGGGCATTAATTTCGGGGCTATTGTACGCATTGGATTGACAAAAACAGTTTCAATTGAAACCGGAATTTCGCAGGTGAGAAGAAACTATCTGGTTAGCGTAAACATGCCCGATTCAGGTTTTAGCGGAACACAAAAATTGGCTTTCGTTAATTATGATATTCCAATTAACGCCTTGTTTTACGTTCAACTCTCTGAAAAATGGTTTATGAACGCTGCTATCGGTTTTTCAATCAACCAATATCCTTCGGATAGCCGTGACGAGATTTTCTTTAATCAAAAAAGCAAAGCCGTTGTTGAGGCAAGAAGAACGGTTAGAACAAGCTTTGCCGCAAATGCTGGTTTAGGTTTTGAATATCGATCTGAAGACGCAGGAACCTTTTATGTTGGTGGTGGAGCAAAAGTTCCAATGAAAGATCCTTTTTACGGTGTCGTCATTAAATCAACCGTCAGCTCAGGAAACAATCAGATTGCTTATAGCCCAATATCTACCGGATATTTCACCATCGACTTCAGGTATTTTATTCCATACAAAAGAAAAGCATCTGACTTCAACAGCAATAAACCTTTGAACTGATTTTCAATGAACAGAGTACAAGAAATTGTTGAACGCTTTGAAATGACCGAGCATCCGGAAGGTGGATTCTACAAAGAAACGTTTCGATCAAATCAACTGCATGAAGGCAGATCGGTTCTCAGCAGCATCTATTACCTTCTTTATGATCAGCATGTTTCCAATTTACACGTGATTGACGCTGATGAAGCCTGGTATCACCATGAAGGTGGCGATTTGACCATTCATACATTTCATCCGAAAACAGGTTACAAGGCATTGATTCTGGGGAATTCGGAACATGCACAACCTTTTCATATTGTAGAAGCAGTAAGCATCTTCGGCTCGAGTTTAGGTACCTCTAACGATTACGCACTGGTTTCCTGTGCAGTTGCACCTGCATTTCTTTTCGAACAGTTCAAATTGATTCCCAGAGCTGAATTATTGAGCAAATATCCTGATCAGGAAGATGTTATTCTAAGGCTCACCAGAAAAGAAGAGTCCGTTTAAACATGGATAAGCGAAAACTCATTTTACTTGGTCTACTCACCTTGTTGATGTCGCCAATTGGCTGGGCAATCGCTTTATTTCCGGATTTATCAGTTTTTCTCGAGTTAAATAAGGACCATACTATTCCCATTCTACTTGGATTCATACTAGGAGTTGGCTCGGCCTGCTTCATCCATTTGTACGCTACCATTGACGAAAACGCACCACACATTAACGATCAATTAGAATTGGTAAGCTCACTAAAACTTAACATCTTCGAATGCGTTTTTCTGGCTTTTTGCGCCGGATTTGGTGAAGAAATGCTTTTCAGAGGCGGAGTGCAACATTGGCTTGGTCCGATAATTACTTCTGTGCTTTTTGTTGCCATTCACGGTTATTTAGATCCAAGAAAATGGCACGTAATGAAATACGGAACAATGGTTCTCATTTTCATTCTTGCAATATCATTACTGAAAGACAAACTTGGAATCTGGTTTTGCGTTTCGGCACATTTCTTTTACGATTTCGTGCTTTTCTATCTTTGGAAAGATCAGAATTCAGCTATTTCAATCCTTAAGCGGTTTGTGATTTTGGTAAAAACGCAAGTAGGTAAAACGGTGAACTGATCCACCACCATCAATTCAAGCATCCGCAGTTGACATAATGATTCCGGCAAAGGAGTCAGCATTCCTCCTCTCACCAATCTGAATTCTTTCAAGCGTTTCAAGTTTGAGATTTGGGAAGAAATAGAATCCAGGGTATTGTTACCAATATTCAGTAGTTGCAAGGAATCCAATTGATATACGCCATTTCCCAGTGTTGTTAACCGGTTTCTATCCAGATTCAAGACTTGCAGGTGCTTCAATTTCCCTATCGAATCAGAAATGTGAACCAATCTGTTATTGTTGACATTCAGTATTTCCAGATTGGTGAGTTTACAAATACAATCCGGAATAGAATCTATGGAATTGTTGGCAAGACTCAATATCCTAAGTTTCGTGAGCGTACAGATCTCCTTTGGAAACTTTATGAAATCGTTTTTACCTAAATACAAGATCTCCAAATCATTCAATTTGGAAATGGAATCGGGCAATTCGGTGAAATGATTACCAAAAAGCGATAGACTTGAAACCTGAGGCGTGTGAAACACTTCTAAAGGCAATTCTGTTCTGTTTTGCTTGTTATAGCTTAAATGCTTACCTCCATCTGTTGAAAGCGCCAAAGCAGAAAAACGATTACAGGAAACAAAGCCCAATGGCACGATAATTGAAAAGAGGAAACCCAACAGAAAAAGCGCTTTTTGTTTTGATTTTAAGAACTTTACAATTATTGTACTTTTTAATAGATTCATCGAGGCAACTTTTCTGTAATTTTAGAGTTTAGTAATTAGTTCCGATAACAATCGGTTCCAGCATTCAAAAATAAAAGATATGAAGAAGATTTTTGTTATAGCACTTTCATTTGTAGGTTCATTGACTGCATTTGCACAAAACAATGCACAAGAAGCATCTGAAATGACAAACAAACTGGTTGCAGATTTAAGCTTAACTGCAGACCAAGCTCAAAAAGTTGCTGATATCTATAACGGTATCGGAGCTAAAAACGAAGCTGTTCTTACAGATGCAAATGCAACTGAACAATTTAAGAAAGACGCAGTAGCAGGAAACACTCAGGCAGGAAAAGATTTAGTATTGAGTTTGTTGACTGAAGAGCAAAAAGCAAAATGGAATGAAATTCAGGCAAGACAAAAAAGAAGTTCAAGAGACATCAAACAAGTTCCTGTAAAAATTCCTGCACCGGCTACAGAGCCTAAAATGGATTAAGACTGAAGTATTAACATACTCCACAACTAGAAATACGAATCCCGTTGGTCAACTGACTAACGGGATTTTTTTTGTATTCTATTTTTTTGAGCTGATCAGAACAGGAAAATCCAACCTTTCCAAAGCAAAAACGTCTTAGCTTTGCAGAGACTAGTTTACGTTTATGTAAACACTTCGAAAACTCAATACCCGATTGAGTACGCTATTAACTGAACATTAAAACAATCAATGAAAACAGTCATTGCTTTTTCCTTTTTGATTTTTTCTTTCTCTGGCAAAGGGCAAAACCTTGTCGTTAATGGTGATTTTGAGTTGTATGATCAATGCCCGACTCTTATAGGATCGGTAAATGGTTACCTTCAAAGCGCATATAATCCACATTTGGAAGCAACTACTGATTATTATAATAGTTGTGATATTCAGCCTGACCCCTGTATAGACTATGGTCATGTCGGAGTCCCCTTAAACAGCTTCGGAAATCAGGAAGCCTATAACGGCTCAGGTTATATTGGATTATATGTTTTTGATGGGAATTATAACAATTATAGAGAATACATAATACTTCCTCTTTCAAACACACTCACGAAAGATAGTATGTATAATATTTCATTCTCCGTTTCAAGAGCAGAAACAATTGGGCTAGCGACGGACGCTATAATGATCGGATTCTCTTTTGACTATTTGCCAATTGAATCATTGGGTTATGCACCACTACCAATTTCAGGCTATAAAATGGCTGATTCCCCAGTAATAGACAACAAAAATTGGACTATACTCAAGAAACACTACAAGGCTAATGGAACCGAGAATTATTTAATTATCGGAAATTTCTTAGCTGATAACGAAACAACTGTAGTCCAAAATAGTTTTCAACCCTTTATTTGTTCTCCCAGTTCATATGTTGGATACGCTAACTCATGTTATTATTACATTGATGGAGTGAATGTGAGTCAACATTACAGCGTTGATTTTTTTCCTAATGTCTTTACACCAAATGAAGACGGAATTAATGATAGATTTTCTTGTTTAATTGCAGGTTATTCAGCACTTAATACTCAAATTTTAAACAGATGGGGAGAAATCGTTTACGAGACAACATCTCCCGAAATCAATTGGGATGGTCGATTTAAGGGAAACATTTGTTCTGAAGGGGTCTATTTTTACAAAATATTCCTTAAAGATGATCAGTCAACAGAAATTATCATGAAACAAGGATCAGTGACATTGGTAAAATAATTTTTACTATGAAACGACTCTTAATTATATTTACTTTAACCAGTTCAATTTCTTTTTCTCAGCAGCCTGTAAATTGGGTCACTACTGGAAATAGTTCTTTTTCTTCTGGAAGCCCTTCTATTGGAACAAATGTTGCTCTTCCATTTAGAATTGTTACCAATTCAGTTCATAGAGCCTCCTTTACTTGGGATGGAACTGAATACGCAGATGGTTCTGGCCCAACAGCAAATGGACTTAGAATCTTCAATCATACCACACCTACTAACCCTATAGGCGTGTTGGATTTGTTAACTTCTAGTAACAACAGGACTCATGTGGGTTTTGGAAGAAATGGAACGATTACTGGTGCTGGTACTGGCAATAGAATGGAGTACTATGCTCATGGTGATGGATTTTGGTTCAATGCAATGGACGCCAATTCAAGAGCAATTTGGACACGTGCAGGGGTTGAAAACGCCCGAATGGGAATAAATGGCTACTGGCACTTTGGTTTGACAGCAGCAGACGCCGTTCGCAGAGTTGAAATCCAGGATGCAAATCAACAACTACGCCTAACGAATGGAGCCGGATATGCAGAGTTTTTCGCCAAAACGAATGGTAAATTACTCATAACTCCAAGTGGTGTAAACACGGGCTTCACAAACGCAGGCAACACCGGATATGATCCCAGTGAACGTATTGATGTCGATGGAACTGGACGATTTAGAATTGTCCCGACAACAACCACTCCCAATTGTCTGATCGTTGGAACAAACAACTTAGTAGATGGAGATATTACGCTAAAGCGTTTGAACTTCAACGGGAATTCGAGCCAGGTTTTACTTGGAAACGGTACCTGGGGTACAGTGGGAACATTGAGTTCTGCCAGTAATGGATGTTGGGTAAATGCTTCTAATCAGGTGGAATGGGGAACAAATGCTTTAACCCACTTCACAACTATTCCAATGGCAGGGAACAATGTTCTCTTCTCAATACCAGCAAACACATCTTCTTCTTACACAGTTGGAGGATCCACAGCTTCTTCTACAGCTAGATTCCAGATCGAGAATGATTACTTCCTTAATGGTTTATTGGTTCAATCGCTTACGAGTTCTATGGTTACCCAAAAATATGGGATCTACTCTAAAGCGAATAATGCAAGTCGACTGCACGCTATTTACGGTTTTGCTGAAACCGGTGATCAGGTATATGGTGTCGTGGGTAATGGTAGAGAAGGAAATTACAATACCATTGGTGTCTCTGGTAAAGCTTATAGCAGTATTGAGGATTCTCACAATTATGGAGGTAGCTTTACTGCTGATGGTCCATCCATTACAGAAAATATTGGTACCTATGGTTATGCTGATGGCGCGGTTAAATCGAATTTTGGAGGTTACTTCAAAGCAGGTGGTTCCGGAACACTTTCAATTGGGGTTTACGGTGAAGCTACACAACCAACAGGAGGAGTTGCTTTTGCAGGTTATTTTGCTGGAACGGTGGTAACAACTCAGGCACCAATCGTTATTTCTGATCAACAGTTCAAAACTGAGGTTACACCAATTACTGACGCACTTGACCTAATCAACAAGTTCAATCCGACGAGTTACTACATGGATACTCAAAACAATCCTGAGTTCCATTTTGGTGCAGAAAAACAATATGGATTTATCGCCCAAGAAGTGGAGGTTTTTCTTCCTGAATTGGTGCATAGCGTGACATCACCTGCGCAATACGACGAAGACGGTAATGAAACTGCTCCTTCAATAAACTTTAAATCGTTGAACTATAACAATATCATTCCTATCAATACCCAGGCAATTATAGAATTGGATAGAAAAGTTGAGGGAACAACACTTTCAGATCAATCTATTAAAACGAATATTCAGGACTTAACTGGTTCATTAGACAAAGTTTTAGATATGCGTGGAGTTTCATATGATTGGAATCAAACTGTTCATCCAGAATTGGCGCTTGACGATCAAAATCACGTTGGGTTTATTGCTCAGGAAATTGCACAAATCGACCCTCGATTGACTTACCTGACGAACGACAACTTACTACATGTTGAATACGATAAAGTTGTTCCAATCTTAGCTGAAGCAATTCAGGAGTTAAATACTGAAGTGGAAAACAAAGACGCAATCATTGAAGCTCAACAGGCGACAATCGATGACCTGAATAGCCGATTATCGAATCTAGAGAACTGTTTATCTGGCATTCTTCCTTTCCTTTGCCAGTTAAGTCAAACTGCTATTGAAGCGAATACTCCGGCAGAACAAGAAACTGTTCGTCAAAATTTGAATGTTACTTTGAGCAACAGAACAGCAATTGTTCTCGACCAAAACGTTCCAAACCCGTTTGCAGAACAAACGGTAATCAACTTCTCAATTCCTGCAACAGTTATTAAAGCACAAATTCATTTCTATGATGGTAATGGAAAACTGATCCAATCTGTTGATGTGACAGAACGTGGATTGGGAAGCTTGAATGTGTTTGGTGCTGATTTGAGCAAAGGTGTTTACACCTATACGCTTGTGGCAGACGGAACAATTGTAGCTACGAAGAAAATGGTGAAAGAATAATTAATGTTTTAATCAGAAACAGAAAATCCCGCGGTCATCGAGCGTAGTCGAGATGCGGGATTTTTTTATCCTAGTTTTTCCGCGAAAACTTTTCTGAATTTCTCCACTTTCGGTCGAACAATAGCCTGACAATAAGCATTCCCTGGATTTAGTTCGAAGTAATCTTTGTGATAGTCTTCTGCTGGGTAGAATGTGGCAACCGGAACAATTTCCGTAGCAATTGGATCGCTCCACACCTTTTCCGCTGCCAAACGCTGTTTGTAGCCAATGGCAATATCGGCTTGAGTTTGGTTGTGATAGAAGATCACTGAACGGTATTGTGTACCAATGTCATTTCCCTGACGGTTCACTTGCGTTGGATCATGCACAAACCAGAAAATTTCTACCAATTCTGAAAATGAAATGATTTCCGGATCAAATACAACACGGGCAACTTCGGCATGACCAGTTGTTCCAGTACAAATATCTTTGTAAGTTGGGTTTAAGGTATGTCCGCCACAATAGCCTGGAGTAACCGAAATTACACCTTTCAATTCCTTATAACACGCTTCAATACACCAAAAACAGCCTGCGCCAAACGTTGCTTCCATTTCCATTTTTCTTTTGTATAAAGGTAGAAAAACAAGTGGAATCCGTTGGACAGGAATTGCAGAATCCAATTATTTTTTTTGAGAATCAACAATTATTATCAGCGTCACCTTGCAAGTAATCTCTAACTTCGCGTCACTTTGACAAATTACTCTCGCAATTTCTGGTGTCTTTGTTTCTCGATGTTCTTTTTTACAGCGAGCTACAACCTTGTAATTCCGGAAATGAACTCCATTATTTCCAAACTCAATGGTGCAGATTATAAAGGTTGGATCATTGCACTTTTCACCGTTTCCGCAGGAATTTCAAGACCATTTTCGGGCAAACTTGCAGATGCCATCGGAAGAAAAAAGGTAATGGTTATTGGACTGTTGGTTTGTGGGTTGATGAGCATCCTTTACCCTTTTTGCGTTTCAGTTTCACTATTGTTGGTTCTTCGATTTTTCCACGGATTCAGTACCGGATTTTTTCCAACTGGAGCCACTGCGCTCGTAACCGATATCATCCCAGCAGATAATCGTGGAGTAGCAATGGGAATTTGGGGAACATTTATGTCGCTTGGAATGGGAGTTGGACAAGGCTTCAGCACGTTCACTGTTGCGACTTTTGGAGCCAATGGAATGTTCTTTTGCGCATTGGCACTAGTGGGTATTTCCTATCTTTTATTGTTTTACAGCGCAGAAACATTGGTGCATTCCGAGAAATTCCGTTTTAAGATGCTGGCTCTAAAGAAGGATGAAATCATTGAGAAAAACGTAATTCCGGTAGCTATTGTAATGCTCATTTCGTGTATTTGTTCAGGAATTATTCTGGTACTATCACCTGATATTTCTGACAATCTGAAACTGGGCAACAGAGGTGCTTTTTTCGTTTATTCTGTGCTTGCAACTATACTCGTTCGTCTTGTTTCAGGTGGATTATCAGACAAAATAGGGCGAAGACAAACATTGCTGATAGGAATGTCGCTTTTAGCAGTTTCTATGTATTTGGTAGGAACATCAACTACACCATTCATGTTTCAATTCTCATCCGTTTTATTTGGAATTTCAACCGGAATTTGTTCTCCTACTCTTTTCGCCTGGACCGCCGATCTGTCTCCTGAAAACAGAAGAGGGATTGGAGCAGGAACCATGTTTATTGCATTAGAAATAGGAATTTGTGTCGGATCGATTATCACAAACGTGATCTATCAGAATAAAGAAGCAAATATTGTACTGGTGTTTTACTTTGGAACAGGTGCTGTACTAGCAACAATCGCCTACCTGATTTGGCATTTGCTTAGACGAAAAAGTCTTACTTGATTTTAGCTGGTTGAATTCCACCGTAATCCAATCGTTTGGATTTGATATAACGCGGAACGTAATATTTACTAGCGTTAAAGGTGTCTATTCGAATTCCGTGAGACGATGAACTGTGAATGAATTTGATTTGTCCGTTTACGACTTCTACTACCATTGCAACGTGTCCAACTCCGCTGGCATTGACATTACTTCCCTTAAAGAACATGAGATCACCAGGCTGTAATTCTGAAAGCTTTACCGTTTTACCAAACTCAGCAATACCTGGAGACGAACGTGAAAGTTTAATTCCAAAATTGCCCATTACGTAGTAAATAAATCCTGAGCAATCGAATCCACCGGGTGAAGCTCCCGCAACTCGGTATGGTGTTCCAATAAATCGTTTAGCAAATGAAATGATTTCGTCCACGTACTCGTTCAGAGAATCAGTGGGTTGAGCAGCAGTTCCTAAAGATTGACCTGCAGAAGAAACAGTGCGCAGGGTATCCGCCGTTGTGTTTCCAACCGTAGTCTGCGCAAATGCTGAATTAAAAAATCCAATCAGCGCTACAATCAATATTCTCTGTAGTACACTCATTTATTTTTGTGCCTGCAAAATTATGATTATTTTCACGGAATCAAAATTGTTCATTTTGAGCACGATAGACGTTTCCAATCTTACGAAATTATATTACAGCATCGGTGAAGTTGCCAAACTATTCGATGTAAACGCTTCGTTGATAAGGTTTTGGGAAAAAGAGTTCACCCAAATTCAGCCAAAAAAGAACAGCAAGGGCAACAGATTGTTCACTGTAAAAGACATTGAGCATTTTAACAAGATTTACCAACTGGTAAAATTGGAAGGTTATACGCTCGATGGAGCTAAAAAAGCCTTGAAATCAAAAGCGCCAGTTACTCCGGCAACATCTGAAAACACTACAGAATCAAACGGAAACAGTGAAATCATTTCGAAGTTAGAAGCAATAAAAAGCAGATTGATTTCTTCGAAGAAAAACTGACTTATTAATTACCAATTACAAGGTACTAATTACTTATTGTAGTGTCGAAGAACAAAACTGTTCATTTGTAATTAGTAATTCAGCATTAGTAATTTATGGTTTTAGTTTCCGCTAAACGTATTGTCAATGGATTGCAATGCGTCATGAATCTCAGCATCTGTGAGAAGTTCGTCGATTTTCACCTTGCCTATTCCGTTCAATAAAACGCAACGTACTCCAGCCTGATCGTTCTTTTTATCGTTTTGAATTAAACGAATTACTTCCTGCTTCGCCTCTTCCGTAAGTAAAATGTGATCGTAGATCTGTGACAAATAGTTGGTGATTTCCATGTACTCACGCTGAGAAAGCAAATTTCGCTTTAAGGATAAATAGCTTTCTGCCATCATTCCCAATGCTACGGCGTGACCATGAGAAATCGGATCGTTCATTAAACAAAAACCTTCAATTCCATGACCAATTGTATGACCAAAATTCAAGGCTTTACGAATGTAATTTTCTTTTGGGTCTTCGTTTACAATAGCTGCTTTCACATCTACTGACCGGGCAATAATATCTATCAGATGTTCATTCTCTACCATTCTTATTGGATCGAGAGAACTAAACAATTCCCAAAGTTTTCTATCAGCGATTAATCCATGTTTCAACATTTCAGCATAACCGCTCACCAATTCCTCTTCCGGAAGTGTCTCCAAAAAAGCCGGATCAATATACACTGCAACCGGATTTGAAAACGTACCGATCTGATTTTTATAAGCTCCTAAATCAATTCCTGTTTTCCCTCCAATCGAAGCGTCAACCATTGCCAATAAGCTTGTAGGAATTTGAATGAAATCAATTCCACGTTTAAAGACAGAAGCGATGAAACCACCCATATCTGTAACTACTCCTCCACCTAAATTGATCACCAGATCAGAACGAACAATTCCGTATTCGCTCATTGCTTCCCAAACCTGAAAACAAACTTCGAGTACTTTATTTTCTTCACCGGCCGGCAAAAGCATTACTTCGGCCGTTTCCAATTCCGTAAAAGTGGTTAAAAGATATTCCAAACAGTTATCATGTGTATTTTCGTCCACCATGATTATTTTTCTGCTGTTGGCATATTTAGTCGCCAATAATTCAGCAAAACCAGACGCTGCGAGAGAATTTATCTCAATGACACTTTCTTCTATTTGGAACTGTTTCAAGGTACTGTTGGTATAAATGCGTTATAGATGTAGCAAAAATAAAGAAAGCAATTAATTTTGTGGTATGCTCTCATTCAATAATACAGAAATCGCTTTTAAGCACAAAACAAATAAGGACCTCAAACGAGCTCACTTTTTGTTTTCCGTAATGGGTAATCGAACCTTGGTAAAAATGGGTAAAGGATTAACGATGTTCGGCCTGAAAGCTCATCTTCCCATCAAAGGAATTATTAGAAATACCATTTTCAGTCAATTCTGTGGCGGTGAAACCATTGAAGAATGCACTGCAACTATCAACAGACTTTGGGATAGTAAAATAGGAACCATTCTGGATTACTCAATTGAAGGGAAGACGGCTGATGAGGATTTTGAAGCAACTACCAACGAAATCATTGCAACTATTGCTAAAGGAAAAGGAAATGAAGCCATTCCATTCGCAGTATTTAAGATCACGGGGATTTGTCGTTTTGCAGTGCTGGAAGCAGCGAATGATGGATTAACAGGTATTTCGGAAGACGATTTGAAAGCATATGATGCAATGAAAACACGTGTAAACCGAATCTGTAAAGCGGCTTACGATGCTAAAGTTCCGGTTTTCATTGATGCCGAAGAAACCTGGATCCAGGACACTATTGACCACGTGACTCATGAAATGATGGAGTTATACAATAAAGAAGAATCTATTGTTTATAATACCGTTCAAATTTACCGTCACGACAGATTGGAGTTTCTGAAGAAGCATGTTGCCTGGGCAAAAGAAAATGGATTGATCTATGGGGTAAAATTGGTTCGTGGAGCGTACATGGAAAAAGAGCGTGCACGAGCTGAAGCAAAAGGTTATCCGTCTCCAATTCAACCCGACAAAGCAGCTTGTGATAAAGATTATAATGATGCTTTAGCATTTCTACTTGATCACCTGGAATCAATGGCGTTGGTTGCGGGTTCACACAACGAAGAGTCAAGTATGATACTTGCTGATCTGATTGAGAAGAAAAACATAAACAAAAACGACAAACGCATCTATTTTGCTCAATTGTTAGGGATGAGTGATCACATCTCTTACAACTTATCGGACGCGGGCTATAACGTTGCCAAATACGTCCCTTATGGACCTATACACGAGGTAATGCCATATTTACTTCGCAGAGCAAATGAAAACACCTCTGTAAAAGGTCAAACAGGAAGAGAACTTGGATTGATAAACACAGAAAGAGAACGACGAAAAAAAAGCTAGGCTTTTTATAAAGGGCTGCCTTAGCAGATTATCGAAGGTTTTCATTTCTAATAAATAAAAAAGGGCTGTTCATCACAGCCCTTTTGTCTAGTATTAAACTCTGTTATCTGATCACATTTATATGACCTACAGCAACTCTTCGGGAATCGTTAGCTGATATCTTAAATTCTATCTTCCATGTGAATGTTCCATCCTGAACCAACTTCTCATGATACGTTCCATCCCAACCAACCAGGTGATTGTTTGTTTCAAAAACAACTTCTCCCCAGCGGTTAAAGATTTTCATATTAAAGTTGAACGGATCGAACCCTGATGTGAATACAGGAAGGAAACCTTGATTATGCTCGTCGCCGTCAGGAGTAAATGTATTGGGAACATAGTAAATCACATCTTCCTTTACAACAACAGTAGCCCAAGCCGTATCCGTACAACCGGAAATGGAATAAGCAATCAATTCTATACCGTATGTTCCTTCAGCAGCAGGGAAACCATGTGTTGGTTCAAACAAGGTTGATGTACTTCCATCTTCAAATGTCCACAAATAAGTATCAGCATTGGTTGAACCGTTGCTCATTGTAGAAGTTGTATTGTCCGTTGTCATTTCAATTGGATTTGGAATGAAAGAAGCAACAGGATCAGGAGTAACACAGATATAATTATTCAGAGTAACTGTCCCAACACAACCAGCAGCTGATTGAGTTGTAAGTGTTACATCGTAACAACCAACTGCTGTGTACGTATGCGTTGCTGTTGCACAACCCGTTCCATTAGTTCCGTCACCAAAATCCCATGCACAGTTTACACCACCACTTTGATTGGTAAACGTTACTGTTAA
>CBFGNV010000059.1:0-25085 GCA_965650275.1 uncultured Fluviicola sp.
TTTGACTTTTGACTTTTGACTTTTTATTACTTAATCACAAATCGTTTCATTGCGTTATTCACGCGTAGCATATACACGCCTGAAGCCAATTCTGTCAAGTTCAAATCATTCTTTCCTACAATAAGACTTCCATTAGTCAATACGGCTCCTTCCATATTTAGAATCTGATAATCGTGTGCCATTTTTGATTCAACAGAAAATAATCCATTGGACGGATTAGGAGAAATAGTCACATTCAGCTCTTCTAATTCATTCATTCCAGCTGGAGCAGGATTATTGTGTGACCATTTACGCATAAACAACCAAGCTTCTATAATCTCATTGAAATCGTAATTAGGTGTATAAGCATAAATATGATCTGCTCCATTCATTCTCCAGTGCTCCAATGATGCTACCGGGTTACAGTTATCATAAACAAAACGATCTACTGTAATTCCATCCCCTACTGCTGTATTTGCAAGTTGAGTTGAATCTGCGGTTGCGTCACAACCGTGAACATTTTGCCAGAAAGCAAGTGTTTGTGGAACCAAACTTAAACTTGGTAATGGATTAGCATTGTAAGGAACTGTTCCATCTGCTGTTCCATGAAAATGGATCACAGGAGTTTTATACATCGGAACACAATTATTAATATCAGTAGTAGACATCGTTCCTGACATACAACCAATAGCCGCAATTCTATCGTTTAATTCGCAAGCCAAATGATAACTCATAATTGAGCCCATCGAAAAACCTGCAACATATACTCTTGAAGGGTCAGCCCCATAATTCAAAACAGCAGAATCAATTAATTGATTTATTAAACCTATGTCATCAACATTCGGACTAAGGATTGTTCCATTATTCCAACCAGCTTGTCCCCAATTGTTATTTAGTCCCTGCGGATAAAAACAAATAATACGAGCTGTATCGGCAATTAAATTCATTCCGGTACTTGGAATATCATTCATTGTTGAACCTAATCCATGTAATCCGATTACAACAGAAACCGATTCATTTTGTGGATCAAATCCTGAAGGCAAGTATTGAAGATAGGTTCTTGAAGTTGATCCAACCGTTAGGTTTTTGGTGGTCATTTGGGCATTAGCAATTCCAATCAATAGCAATGTGGGTGCAAGCAGAAGTAGTTTTTTCATGATTTATTATAGATTTCACGTCTAATTTATAGAGAATTAGGGAATATCATTTATTTTTAACAACATATCCTATGATTAAACTTTTATACATACCTATTCTATTGCTTTTGGCAGCCTGTACACTTGATAGTCGACAGGAAGAAAAGCTGAACGCTGCATTTCAAGATTATAAAAAAGCCCATAATGAAGATTTAATGCTTCAATATGTTGCATTAACTCATGTAAAGGTTGTTGCACATTACAAGGCCAAAGGTGAAAAGGAATTTGTGAAGCATTTTAAAAAGCCGGAGAATGATTCTCTTGAATTTTATTTTGGAGAACACTTCGTGAAAGACACCAAAGAAGAAGGGAAACATATTCAACGCTGCTTCACAGTTGAGAAATATACCGAACTGGAAGAACTGGATAACAAGTATCGAATATTTGCTATAAGTGAAGATAAGGGTAACACCTGGTTCTTCATTAATGAGGAAGATTATTTCGACATGTCAATTCCATTAAAAAAACGATTGTTCAAGAAATAAATGACGAAAGCACTACTACTTACCGCTTTTTTTGGATTAACGAATCTCGTCTTTAGTCAAGGCTGGAACCCGGTTGGCGCAAGATCAAATTCGTTGGCCGGAGCGAGTGTTACCTTAACTGACGTTTGGGCGGTTCATCAAAATCCGGGAGCGGTTGCACAGGTAAAATCGTTTTCTGCAGGTGTTTATTATGATTCCCGATTTCTTACCAAGGAATTGCAAACGCAAGGTTTAGCAATTGCGGCACCACTGAAAAAAGGTGTGATTATGGGTGGTGCTCAGTTATTCGGGTACAAAGAATACAAACATACACGCGTTGGTTTGGGCTACGCAATGCAGCTAACAGATCATTTCAGTGCCGGAATTCAGGCAAATCTTCAACAATTGCGATTCAATGAAAACTACGGTTCGGTTACCAGTGGAACTGCCGAAGCCGGATTTCTTGCAAAAATCAATGAAAAATGGGATATCGGATTCAGCGTTATGAATATTGGTCGACAAAAAATTGGCGGATTAGAAGACCGATTCAATTCTGTTATGCGATTTGGATCATCATTCTCGCCTTCCAAACAGGTAAAATGTATTGGTGAAGTTCAAAAAGATGTCATCTACCCTATTTCATTCCGTGGAGCCATTGAATATTTACCTGTTGAATCGTTGGTAATTCGTGTTGGAGCGCAAACCGGACCAACAAATTTCGCCTTTGGAATTGGATATCAAACTTCCTCAATTCAACTTGATCTCGGTACAAAATACCACCAGCAATTAGGTTGGTCGCCTTGCATAGGATTCAATTACATTTTGAGTAAAAAATGAGAACACTTGCTTTGCTCCTGCTATTCATCTTGCCTTTCGTTGCTTTTGGGCAAGAGAGAAGTGAGATCATACAGCAGCGCGTAGAGTTCATTGCTGAGCAAACCGAATCGGAAGATATTGATTTAACCAACATCTTTGATCAGCTCAACTATTACTTCGACAAACCAATAAACCTGAACAATACGGATGCAGAAGAATTGCGATCACTGGGCTTGTTAACGGATGTTCAAATCTCAGAGGTATTCCTGCATATAAAACAATTCGGGAAATTCATTTCTATATATGAGTTGCAATCCTTGAAATATTGGGATCTGGCAACTATTCAGTTGGTACTTCCTTTTGTAACAGTAGACGACAGATTTGACCAAATGCACATTACCTTCAAAGAAGCCATGAAGAATGGAAAATTTGAATTGTATACGCGTTATCAAAATGTTCGACCGCTAAAGTCCGGATATCAAACTGTTTCAGATTCCGTTTTGAATTCTTCTAATTCCTACTACCATGGAAACGATGGAAGATATTATTCGCGTTTTCGATATACCTATAGAACCAACATCAGCGTTGGAATGACGGGTGAAAAAGATTCTGGTGAAGAGTTTTTCAAGGGAAGTCAGAAAAATGGTTTCGACTTTTACTCTGCCCATGCTTTCTATAAAGGTGGAAAATACCTGAAAAGCGTTGCAGTTGGTGATTATTTGGTTCAAATTGGACAAGGCTTAAACGTGTTTTCTGGTTATGCTTTCGGGAAAACTCCGGATATTTTCACTTCTAAACGAACAGCCAATTTACTTCGTCCTTATACTTCAGTAGATGAAAACCGATTCTTTCGCGGTGGCGCAGCAGTACTCGGATATAAACATTTTACGTGGTTGAATTTCTATAGTCAAAAACGAATAGACGGAGCAGGAATTAGCGACACACTTGCAGATGATCTGGAATTCATAACAACAATTGACGCGTCTGGCTTACATAGAACGAATAGTGAATTGGCGAAGAAGAACAAGATCAGCGAGCGCGTTTATGGTTCTTATCTGGCATATCAAACCACCAGATTAAGCGTAGGAATTGCGCACGTTCAACAATCTTACTCCAGTCCGATTGTAAAAGACACAGTTCCTTACAACATGTACGCGTTTAGAGGAACAACTGCCGCCTCTACGAGTTTGGATTACAATTTCGTACTGCGAAATGTGAATTTCTTTGGTGAAGTTTCATACAACTCCACAAACAAATCATTCGCGCAGATCTATGGAGTAATGGCTGCTTTAGATCCAAGAGTTTCAATCAGCTTAATTCATAGAAACTACGATAAAGATTATTATACTTTCTACAACAACGGATTTTCAGAAGGAAGTAATACACAAAACGAAAAAGGAACATTTCTGGGCGCAAAAGTTCGTTTAAATTCTGCGTGGACCATTAACACTTACGCCGATTATTTCTCTTTTCCATGGATGAAATATTTGGTTGATGCACCATCGAAAGGAAACGAATTCTTATTTCAACCGGTTTATAAACCAAATAAAGTGTTGGAAATCTATGCACGTTATCGCCAGCAGTTACGACAAAAAAACAGTAGAGATAACGATGGTACAGTAACTGAAATTGAAGACGTTATTCAACGCAATTACCGTTTCAATATTTCCTATAAGGTTTCTGAAGCGATTACAGTAAAGAGTCGCGTTGAATACGTTTCTATTCATCGAAAATCAAATACTCCGGAGGATGGCTGGGTATTTTCTCAGGATGTGGTTATTCGACCAAAGAGTTCACCATTCGATCTATCACTTCGTTATGCCCTTTTCGACACAGATTCATACGATACTCGAATTTACACTTTCGAAAACAACGCCTTGTATGTTTTCTCCGCCCCTTCCTATTACTACCAAGGTTCCAGAGCTTATGCAATGATCAGGTATAGTTTCCTAAGACATTGTGATTTATGGATTCGTTACGGAACTTACATTTACGCCAATAGAACTTCATTGAGTTCAGGTGCTGAAGAGATCAAGGGAAACAGAAAAACGGATCTTACTGTTCAATTTAGAGTTACTTTCTAATCATGTTATTCAAAGAAACTACCAAAACATTAAGCTCTGGAAAAGAGGTGACTTTACGTTCTGCATTTCCTGCAGATGCACAAAATGTCCTGAATTATGTTCGAGGTTTTGTCTACGATGCGGAATACGTTCCTCTGGTAGAGGGTGAATTCAACCTTACCTTAGAGCAGGAAGAACAATTACTTCAGAGTTATCTGGATCGCGAAAATTGTGTATTCATTATTGCCATTTGTGAAGGAAAAATAGTCGCAAATCTCAATATTGAAGGAAATTCCAGAGAGATTTTGAAGCACACAGCAATGCTGGGAACCGGAACGCTTTTAGATTGGCGAGGCCTCGGAATCGGGAAATTCCTAATGGAGGAAGCTCTTTTATGGGCAAAAGAGAATGAAATTCTGGAACTTATCTGGCTTGAAGTATACGAAGAACATGAAGTTGCCCGAAAACTTTATTCAGACATGGGCTTTATAGAATGTGGCAGAATCCCGAACAAGTTTAAGTTTCAGGGAAAGTACAGCAATGAGATTAAGATGATTTTGGATATAAAAAAGTAAAGACGTGATGCATCACGTCTCTACCTTTTATATCAATGTGAAAGTCTGATTAACGTGTAAACAACATTTCACGGAACTTTGGCAATGGCCATAATTCATCGTCAACTAAGAACTCTAATTTATCTGCGTTGTAACGAATTTCATCAAAGTGAACTTTTACTTTATCACAGTAAGCAATTGCACGCTCTTCTGAATCTTCAATTTTATTTGCAGCTTTACGAGCCTCAACCATCAAATCATTCGCTTTTTTCATGCGATTGATATGACCAGAAATTTTCTCGATTAACTCCAATTGTGCTTGAGCAGCAATCTTTCCAGTTTTCTCACCAAGTGTTGCGATCAAGCCTTGAACATTTTGAACCAATTTGTTTTGGTACTCAATAACCGCCGGAATGATATGCGTTTGCGTCAAATCGTTCATGATGCGCGCTTCGATCTGAATTTTCATGATATAACTTTCAAATTCGATTTCCTGACGAGCTTCAACTTCTCTTTCCGTCAATACGTTCAATTCTTCGAACATCTTGATGAATTTTTTATTTCCCCAAGCTTTCAACGCACGTGGAGTATCTTTAAAGTTGTTCAATCCGCGTTTTTCAGCTTCTTTCACCCACTCATCTCCGTATCCATTTCCTTCAAAACGAATTTTCTTCGAATCCTTGATCAACTGTTGCAATTCTTTCAAGATTGCTTCGTCTTTCGCTTCACCTTTATCAATGCGAGCGTCAACGGCAACTTTGAACAATTTCAATTGTTGCGCCATAATCGTATTCAATACAATCATTGCCGAAGCACAGTTTGCAGAAGAACCTACTGCGCGGAACTCAAACTTGTTTCCTGTAAATGCAAATGGAGATGTACGGTTACGATCCGTATTATCCAACATGATTTGAGGAATCTTACCGATATTCAATTTCAATTCCGTTTTTTCTTGTGGCGACATTTTTCCTGCCTTCACGTTTTTCTCCAATTCATCTAACATTCCAGATAACTGAGAACCAATGAACGTTGAAATAATTGCCGGAGGAGCCTCATTCGCACCTAAACGGTGATCGTTATTTGCAGAAGCGATACATGCACGTAACAAATCAGCATTGTCATGAATAGCTTTAATAGTATTCACGAAGAATGTTAAGAACTGTAAGTTTGTTTTTGGATTTTTTCCCGGTTGCAACAAGTTTACACCTGTATCAGTAGAAAGCGACCAGTTATTGTGTTTTCCTGATCCGTTTACTCCAGCAAATGGTTTTTCATGCAACAAAACACGGAAATCGTGCTTACGAGCAATTTTCTCCAACAAATCCATCAACAACATGTTGTGGTCGTTTGCCAGGTTACATTCTTCGAAGATAGGAGCACATTCAAATTGGTTTGGAGCAACTTCGTTATGGCGCGTAGTTACAGGAATTCCCAACAAGATAGCTTCAGTTTCAAACTCACGCATGAAAGCAGTAACGCGCTCAGGAATTGAACCAAAGTAATGATCTTCCAACTGTTGTCCTTTAGCCGGAGCATGTCCAAACAACGCACGACCTGTCATCATTAAGTCAGGACGACAATTGAACAAGGCCTGGTCAACAAGGAAATATTCTTGCTCCCAACCCAAGGTAGCATTTACTTTAGTAACGTTTTTATCAAAATATTGACACACTTCAACAGCAGCGTTATCAACTGCGTGCAAAGCTTTTAGCAATGGCATTTTATAATCCAGAGATTCTCCGGTGTACGAAATCATGATCGTTGGAATACACAATGTTTTTCCAATTACAAAAGCAGGAGAAGATGGATCCCAAGCCGTGTAACCACGAGCTTCAAACGTATTACGAATTCCACCATTCGGGAAAGAAGACGCATCTGGCTCTTGCTGAACCAATAATTCACCATCGAAACGCTCGATTGCTCTTCCTGGTCCAACTGGTTTAAAGAACGCATCGTGTTTCTCAGCAGTTGTACCTGTTAAAGGTTGAAACCAGTGTGTGTAATGTGTAGCACCTTTTGTCAACGCCCAATCTTTCATTGCAGAAGCAACCTGATCAGCCATTTTACGATCCAAGCGTGTACCGTTTTGAATAGATTCCATCATCGATTTGTATGCATCAGATGGTAAATATTCACGCATCACTTCAGTGTGAAATACGTTTTTCCCAAATAAATCAGAGATTTTCCCATCATAATCGATGTGTTTTGGGGTTCTGTTCAGTACATCTCTGTACGCTTGTAATCGTTTTGTTGCCATAAAATTCAAAATTTTCGACAAAGGTAGCATTTTGAAAGGGGTCATTCCAAATTTTTATATTAATTTTTATAAACACCCCCTATTTTTTAATTGATTTTTGAAAATTTATTGATTTTAATACAAAGAAGCCTGTTTTTTGAATTTTGAAAACGTGAACAACTAAATCGATTTGTTAAAAACTGAAATAAATTTTAAAATTTGAAATATTCTAAGTAAATTACCTATCCTTAAAAATCTGAATGTCATGGGATTAATTAATTTATGGGAAGAACCAACCACTCTGAATTCTTCTAAAAACAACATTTCATGTCAAATGTTAGTTGTTCAGTTCTTTTATGGAATTGACAACACATTACTTCTTCACCAAATGGAAGACGAATTAATCAGCGAGCTTTCAAAGAATCAGGTTGGTGAATACCATGGCTACGACCTATCAAGTGATATGGGAGAAGGCTACATCTTTATTATTGGTGAAAGCGCTGAAAAACTTTTTGACGTTTCTAAACCAATAATGGAGAAATACTACTTTATGGACAAGTCGCTGGCGACTATGCGTGTTGGTTCTGAGAATACAGAAAACATAGTTGACACTGATGTAATTATCCATTTCAGCAAATTCGCGCGAAACTAAAATTCATACTTTCCGGCAATTTTTGATAAATTCAACCTTAGATTGCTGTTCAATGGTATGAAATCTCTATTCTGGATTACACTTTTTCTTTTTTTTAATATCGTTGCTTACTCGCAAAGTGACAGGGAATTTCTGCACCTTGTTGACTCAAAGACTTCTAAGGAATTAGAAGTAATCAAAGACAGACTGGAAAAATCATCAGATCACGACAGTGAAAAATCACAGACCAAAATTAAGGTCATTGAGTTTGCTCTTCTTAAGAATCCCGAATCGCTAATGAATCGGATTGAAATTCTAAACTGGATCATACGTAATCAAGGAGAAGGAAATGAGGAATTTTTGACATGGGCACATTACCATTTAGGCTCTAGTTTGGCATACTACGAGCTTTTTGAATTAGCCATAGAAGAAAATAAACAATGCTTGCATCTCGCTCTGAAAAACAATAACGAGTGGATGAAATCTTTCGCATATACCAATTTGGCAATCAACTATTATAAACTAAAAGACTATGGCAGAGCGAAACAGTATTACCTGCTTTGCGAAAAAACGAAATATCCATGGCCTAAGTATTTTTTTGCTTCTAATTTCAACAATCTTGGTTTATGCGAACATCTCTCCAAGAACTACCCAAATGCAATTCATTATTATCAATTGGGCTTAAAAAAACTCAAGGATAACCCCAATAAACTCCTTACCATTGAAAAAGATGTTTATTTTCTGATTACCGGAAACATGGGGGCCGCCTACACCAGAATGAAGCAATACGATCTTGCGAGAAAACACTTGACCGAAGAGCTCAATTACTATAATGAAAATGGACTTGAAGGTTTCAATAAAGCCACTTGTCTGATGGACTTCGTCAGACTTTATAAGCGAACTGGTGAACTGACTAAAATTCACGAAACAATTAATCTGGTTCTCAATGAATTCAATAAGATTAGTGGTTCCAATGAAAAAAAACAATGTGCTGAGAAACTTACCCACATTTTAGAAGAAGAACAGATAAACGTAGACAATGCTCAATTAAAAGAAATTTATTCGCAGATTATACTTCCCGCCAACAATGAAACTGCAATCATTCAACGGGAGCTAACCAAATCTTTGTACGAAGACAAAATTGAAAGCCTGAAGGAACATGCCGCAATTGAGAAAAGTAATTTTCAACTTGAACAGAATAATGAGCGCTTGAAATTTTACGGCGCTTTAATTGCAATTTTGTTGATTGTAATTATTGGATTTCAAGTTTTCAGAAGCAGCAAAAGAAAACTAATTCAATCCGAACTGGCACTGTTGGTACAAACTCAAAAGGAAGAAATTGCGCGTAACGAACAAACCATTCTTGAGCAGCAGGTAAATTACCAGAAGCAGCAACTGAATTCTATGTTTACCAACCTTTCGATCAAGCAAAAAACCGAAAGTGGATTCCTGGAAAAAATAAAAGAACTGAAACGCAACAAAAATGCATCTTCAGAAACCATATTCAGAGAATTGCAACTGGAACTAAACAACTTGTTGGATATTGATAAGAAGTTAACTGTCGATAACAGCAATTCAACCATTGAAATCAATGAAGAAGTTGAGCATAAAATCCGCCAAAAACATCCCGAATTAAGTAAAAATGAAGTAATGATGTGTACTTATTTCATTTCAGATCTTTCAGCTAAAGAAATTGGTCTACTCATGAAAATCAGCGATGTATCGGTTCGGGTTGCTAAAAACAAGATCAAAAACAAAGTTGGATTAGGTAAAAATGATAATCTCGACGAATACTTGAAGAAAATAACCTAATTAACACTATTTAAAAATTAAAATACTTAAAATCAAATAGTTAAATATTTTAATTAACGTTTTAATCCCGTCAGACAACACTTTATTAACGGCAATTAACACCCTAAATTCGATTGCTTAATCGATATAGTAGACATTTGTCAAATGACTGCATACTATACCAAAAAATTACTACTTATTCTTGGGTTCTTCGTGTTGAGCACAAACTCATTCGCATGCACACACACTTTACGAATTACTGACACCTATGGTGACGGATGGAATGGTGGTACTGTAAAAATAAGAGTCAACGCTGTTGACATATTATTGAACGTTGGTTCAACCTTCACAACTGGTTTGGGACCAATTGATTTTACATTCAATGCAAATGCCGGAGATGTAATCAGCATTGTAGAAACAGCTGCCGGAAGTTACCCATTGGAAATGCGTTGTCAGGTACTCGACGGCGCAGGTGGATCATTAGGAGTTGCTTTCGATCCAAGTGCAGCCGGAACAAATTTCGTAGGAAGTTGTCCGGCACCAATGACCGTATCAAGTGCAACAGTAACACAAAGTAGTACAGCGGTAATTCAAAACTGTGCTGCCACCCAAATCGTTGTTGCATTGCAAGTTACAATGAGCGCAGGTTCATCTATAAATCTGACCCAAATACAAGCCAATTTATCAGGAACCGCAGCTGCTACCGCGTTTTCTTCATGCAAAATCTACTATACTGGAACATCGAGTACTTTCGCGACAACTACATTATTCGGTTCTGCAACACCAACAGTTGCCACTTATTCGGTTAACGGTTCACAGGCACTTTCTGCCGGAACAAATTACTTCTGGTTAACACTTGATCTGAACAATACCGGAGTTATCGGTAACACCGTTGATGCTGTGATTTCCCAATTCACCGCAAATGCTTTGAACTTCAATTCAGGAAGTACGCCTGCTATTTCAACGACCAATCCTGCGGGATCAAGATCAATAATCAACTGTTTGGCTCCAGGTGGAGTAAATTCAGGATTAGAAACATGGTTAAGAGCAGATATGGGAACAACTGGCGTCGCTTCAATGACTGGCTGGGCAAACCAGGTTTCAACCGGAACTGCTACAAACTTAAATGGGAATCCATCGTTGAATCAAACCACTACAGCTTACAACTACAATTATGTTGTAGACTTTGCAGCACCAGCAGCAACCTTAGATGGTGGCGTTGCAGCAACTCGTCAATGTATTTTACTTAACGGATATACCGGAATCAACGGAATCGATTACAAAACACTATTCTTTACATTTCAGTTGAACGATTTGACGCGCTTAAATACACATATTGCAACTGTAAAAGGTGTTACTATTTCTTCACCAGCAAATGGAACCTGGCATGGTGACTCCAATGGAGCAAATGCTTCCATTCTTTTGGAAGCCTATGACATTACTGATTTTGGAACAGGTTCTGCCGCTGGAACATGGCAGCGAAATCAAACAAATATTGCTTCAAACTCAAATCACTCAAGTACAAAACATACACTTTCAGCACTTTGTCAAACCGGTGGAAGCAGCACATTGAATGCCTTTCTTGGTGGACAAGACGACCAAACGCCAGCAAGTAGTTTCTCAGGTCACACACGCGACTGGAAAGGTCCGGTTGCTGAATTAATCGGCTTTAAAAACGCTCTTACAGCTACAGAACGAAGAAAGGTAGACTCCTACCTTGCGGTAAAATACGGAATCACTTTACCAACTGACTATTTGAGCACAAACGGAACAACTATTTTCACTGTTTCTGCTCCATATACCACAAATATTATTGGAATCGGAAGAGATGATTCTGAGTTACTGACTCAAAAACAATCGCATTACGACGACGACAATACCCGTATTTACATGGGAACTTTGGCTGCAATGAATCCTGCAAACGCTTCTTCTTTTTCAGCTGATGGATCGTATGTGATGATGGGAGACAACAACGGAGCTTACTGTGCAACAATCACATCTAACTTAGAAATACCAACAGGACTGGCAAGTTGTGCCTTGTATTCCAGAATGGAGAAAGAATGGAAAGTGACCAGAACAAATATGGCTCAAAACTACAACATGGATGTTAAGTTGGCAGCTTGTGGAGCACCTGGATCTGTAAATGTGAATGATCTTCGATTATTGGTTGATGACGATGGGAATTTTGCAAACGGCGGAACACAATGTTACTACAACGGTGATGGAACTGGAATCGTTTTCTCGTATGCTAACCCAACGATTACTGTAAGTAATATCGGAATCACTCACATTCCGAATAACGGAACAAAATTCATTACGATTGCTTCTATTAACTCAGCTACTCCTTTACCGGTAACACTTTTGGATTTCCAGGCAAAATACAACGAAACAAACAGAAATGTTGATCTAACCTGGCAAACACAGTCGGAGCATAAAAGCGCTCATTTCGATGTTGAAAAAATGGTGGATTTCGAATGGATAAAAATAGACGAAGTACAAGCCCAGGGAGAATCTGTAACATTAACGAATTACGCAACGATAGATCCTTCTCCAATCATGGGTGTAAATTACTATAGATTGAAACAAGTTGATCTTGATGGCAACTTCTCTTACTCGGAAATTAGAGCTGTCAATTTAGAAATTGGTTCAGAATTACTTATGTATCCTAACCCTGCAAATCAAAAAGTACAAATCAGTGAAAAGGACATTGCAACGAAATCAATTCAAATTTTCGATAATACAGGAAGACAAATAGGAATTGAGATCAATTACATTTCGACGGATTCTCTGGAGATGAATACAAGTTCTTTGGCAAATGGAGTGTATTTAATTTATCTGGAGAATCATTCGGAAGTTCTTCGATTGCTTGTTAATCACTAACCACTATTTTTTAGGTTTTAGTTATATAGTTATGAAAGAGGGGGCCGAGCCCCTCTTTTTTTATTTCATGTAGTTCAAAAGCACAGTTTTGCTAACTTTGAAACTCAATTCTAGTTATGAAAATCGTCATCATCCTATTCAGCCTTTTTTCCTTCAATACGCTTAGCGCTCAACTTGCTCCTAATCAGGTCGATTATCAGGTCTTCACCAAAGAAATAATGAAAACCGACAATGAAGTCGCTGAAATCAACCTTTCGATGTGGCTTCCACCGATTTTCTGGGATATTGCTGCCAGCCAACTCAATATGCCTCAAAAGAACGTGGATGAATTAAAGTCGTACATGAAAGACTTCACCATAGTAATGATTTGCAGAGGAAATGTAAATCTTACTAACGGTCAATTAAGTATGCTTTCAGAACCAGAATTGAGACAAAAGTTGATACTTGAATATAACAACAAGACCTATGAACCTTTGAAAACGGAAGAATTATCGGACGATCAATTGTCTATGAGTATTGTTATCAAACCTATCTTTGCTCAAATGATGGGGCAATTCGGTTCTGGTATTCAGGTTTTTTTCTTCAACACAGGAGAAATCAGTCCTCTAAAAAATGAGGATTTTTCAGTTTCAATAGGAACTAAAACTATAACCTATGAACTTCCGCTTCCCTGCTTGTATCCAAACAAGGTATGTATCGAAGACAAGAAAGAATATCCATCAAACTATATCTATTGTCCAATTCACGGAAATAAACTCAATTAGAAACTGGAAACAGTTGTTTTGTTAACTTTGAACCCAAATAAAAAAATCCAATGAAAAATACTGCGTTATCTGCTGTACACGAAGCTTTAGGAGCGAAAATGGTTCCATTTGCAGGATACAATATGCCTGTACAATACGAAGGTGTAAATATTGAACACGAAACAGTAAGAAATGCTGTTGGAGTATTTGATGTTTCACACATGGGTGAGTTCTTGTTAACTGGTCCTGATGCTTTGGATTTAATTCAACGTGTGACGTCAAATGACGCTTCTACCCTCGTTATCGGTCGTGCACAATATTCTTGTCTACCAAACGGTAAAGGTGGAATCGTTGATGATTTGATCGTGTACATGATTAAAGAAGAGCAGTATTTGTTGGTTGTTAACGCATCAAATATCGAAAAAGACTGGAACTGGATTTCTTCTCACAACACGAAAAATGTAGAGATGAAAAACTTGTCTGACGATTATTCATTATTGGCAATCCAAGGTCCGAAAGCAATGGAAGCTATGCAGTCATTGACTTCTGTTGATCTTTCTGCAATTAAATACTATCATTTCGAAGTTGGTCCGTTTGCCGGAATTGAGCACGTAATCATTTCTGCAACAGGATACACGGGTTCAGGAGGATTTGAGATCTACTGTAAGAATTCTGAGGTAAAACAAGTTTGGGATAAAGTATTCGAAGCCGGAGCAGCTTTCGGAATTAAACCAATTGGTTTGGCTGCGCGTGATACATTGCGTTTAGAAATGGGATTCTGTTTATACGGAAACGATATCGACGACACAACTTCTCCATTAGAAGCTGGATTGGGATGGATTACTAAATTCACAAAAGATTTTGTTGATGCTGACAAATTGAAAGCGGAGAAAGAGGCTGGTGTAAAACGCAAGTTAGTAGGTTTCGAAATGATCGATAGAGGAATTCCACGTCACGACTACAAAGTAATTGACGCGAATGGAAACGAAATCGGAAAAGTAACTTCAGGAACGCAAGGTCCAAGCGTAAAAAAAGCAATTGGTCTGGCTTACGTAACTGTTGATCACGCTGCAGTTGATTCTGAGATCTTTATTGAGATCAGAGACAAAGGAGTTAAAGCGAAAGTGGTGAAGTTTCCTTTTTATAAGAAAGATTAATTAGACAATAGACTGAAGACGAAAGACTTTAGATTTAATCCCGGCTTCGAAAAGGCTGGGATTTTTTTTGAAATACATAGTCACATAGAATAAAACATAGAAACATAGCTAAGAAAAACGTGCGCAGGATTGCAAATCCTCCGCAGCGTAGTCAAACTGAGCCTGCCTGTCAAATGCCTGCAGTCAGACAGGTGCCCCCGACGTTCACAGTCGGGATGTATCAAAGGCTAACAACAAAAAAGCCGTCCCAGTGAAGGAACGGCTTTCATATTTTTTGAATAATGAAGTTTCGTTATTTAACGAGTTTCATTTCGTTAATCAAATTCGTAGCTCCGTAACAACGATCGATGATCCAAAGTGTGTAGCGGATATCCAGTGAAATTGTACGTTGCAAGTTAGGTTCGAAAGCGATATCACCCGACATTGCTTCCCAGTTTCCGTCGAATGCTGTACCGATCAATTCTCCATTTGCGTTCATAACCGGTGAACCTGAGTTACCACCCGTAATGTCATTATTCGACAAGAAGTTTACTGGTAATTTACCTGTTTTCTTATCTGCATACTGACCAAAATCTTTCTTCAGGAAAGTTGCTTTCATGATAGGATCAAGGTTGAACTCCGGATTATTTGGATCTTCTTTTGCAATAACACCTTCGAAATCTGTTAGGTAACCCATTGGTTTTCCTTCATTCGTTGTGTAAGGCAATATATTTCCATATGTCAAACGCATTGTTGAGTTTGCATTTGGAGCGAAGATTTTCTTCGGTTGCATTTCACGAACAGCTTTTACAAATGCGCGATTTGCACGTTGCAACTTCTCGTTAGATGATTTAATTTCTTTTGCTCCCATTGCTGCAGCGTAAGCATCATCCAAATCTTTTACTAAAATGAACAACGGATCTTTCTTCAATTTATCAATTGAATAATCTGCCATGAATGCATTGAAACGTTTTGCATCAGCAAAAACAGAGTATTTCTTTACACGAGCCATAAATGCTTCAACACTTCCAGGAGTTAAGCTTTTCGCAATTCCCATACGTTGTGAAGCAGAAACATCTTTCAAGTACATTTTCAATACTTCGCTTAAAGTCTCCAATTCAATATCCATTGAACGCTCTGTGTACAACATTTCAGCAGTTGTTTTTGCCGCATTCATTAATTCCTTAGCGCGTTCTTTATTTCCGGAAGCTTCAGCATCAGCAGCAGCTTTGAAAATAGCTACCAATGAATTGATATCTACCTGACGAACAAACTCACTTTGGTAAGTCTTGATGTAAATAATTGAATTCGTTGTTTTGAACGCACTTTCAATATCTGTCAATACATTATCATATTCTGGTTTTCCGACAGAATACTTCAGGAAATCAGCCTCAATCAATCGTTTCTTGTCTGCAACCTTGTTGTTTTTCAATTGCTCTGACTGACCAATAAAGTATTTCCAGTAGTTTGCAACTTGTGCATATTTAGAAGAATAGTTCAAACGAACCGCTACATCTTTATCCATATATTTCTTCATGATCTCCAATTTCTTAGCGCGGATCTCAACGATTTTTGGTTGCTCTAATGAAATTGCCTGCTCAACTCCGTAAGAAGTTAAGTAACGGTTTGTACGACCAGGGAATCCCATGATCATCGCGTAATCATTCGGTTGAACACCCTTCAATGAAATTGCCAATGAATTCTTAGGTTTCAACGGAACATTGCTGTCACTAAAATCAGCTGGCTTGTTATCAGCTCCCGCATAAATACGGAACATAGAGAAATCTGCAGTGTGACGAGGCCACATCCAGTTATCGGTATCACCTCCAAATTTTCCAGCACTTTGAGGAGGAGTTCCTACCAAACGAACGTCTTTGTATGTTTCTTTAACGAACAAGTAAAACTCATTTCCATCGTAAAAATCACGAACGAAAGCTTCATAATTTGTCCCACGAATCGCGTCTGCAATTAAAACATCAGATACTTTTTTGATCTTTTCTGCACGTTCTGCTTGCGTCATTGAAGCGTTCAATTCCTTCAAAATACTTTGAGAAACATCTTCCATACGAATCATGAAAGTTGCTGTCAATCCAGCTACAGGAATTTCTTCTTTGGTATTCTTCGCCCAAAAACCATTATCCAAATAGTTCTTTTCAGGAGTTGAAGCACCTGCAATAGCATCATAACCACAGTGGTGATTTGTTAAAACCAAACTTTTATCTGAGATCAATTCTCCTGTGCAAAATCCACCAAAAGAAATTACAGCATCTTTAAGTGAGCTTTTATTGATAGAATAGATTTGTTCCTGAGAAAGGCGCAAACCGTGTTTCTTCATGTCTTCGTAGTTTCTTCCCAATAAGAAAGGAAGCCACATTCCTTCGTCGGCACGAGCAACATTACTAAATGTAACCGCCAATAGTACCAATCCAAAAACTAATTTTTTCATGTTCTGTCTATAATTTTAGAGTGCTAAAGATAGTAACTTTCATCTCGACTCCGCTCGATGACCATTGTTTTTACAAAATATGACAATTCAACTATCCGAGCTATTCTTTCATTGGCTCGAGTTCAGCGCATTTGTCGTTTTTTATATTGTTAAAAACTGCCGTGTCTCGACTTACTTCTACTACGCTCAGTACAAGACACTCGATGACCGTTGTTTTTTTTACAAATTCATACAATCTGAGAGCAGAAATATTCAGATAAAACCCGTTTGTATAGACGCGATGCGTCGCGTCTTTACATTATCGTGATTTTTATGATATCATTTTATTTGAATCTCATCCAGGAAAATCCACGTAGGCTCACCTGCACTAATGTGCCAAGCAGGTAATTTTCCGTAATTCACGGCTTTAATGCGCAAATACTTCACATTCGCAGGTGCAAATTCAACTAAAAGCTGGGCTCTTCCTTCATAAGTCTTCGCATCAATCTTAGATGCTACCTTCCCAAGTTTGAAGAATGCTTTTCCATCCAATGAACCTTCAACAATGATTTCTTTCGGAACAAAGATCCATGAACGCGTATCTTGCATTGCACCAATCATCAAACCTGTTAACTGTTGTTTCTCCTTCAGTTCGATAACTATATCAACATCTTTATTGTTGAATCCCTGCCATTCCGTTCCACGGTATTCGTTCTTTCCTACTCTTCCGTCGAGAATATTTTGGTCACCGCCAGCAGCATAATGATTTTCATAAGTACTTATGGATGTTACTGTTCCAATTGACGTAAAATTTCTGAAGGTATTTTCAACTACCTTACTTTCTGCACCACCAGCTTGTGGATGACGAATAATTTTTGCAGCAATCTTTGTTGTCGATGTCAAACGAATTGGTTTGGTATACGGTTCAAATTCACCACCGTTCAGTGAGAAATAAATTCCACCTTCTTCCATACTCAACTTTTCAATCTTGATCTCTAATTCGCCATCAAAAACCTGCTGAGTTGTATTGAAATACGGAACTGCAACAAATTCTTTAGGAGCCATGTTTGTAATATCCAATGGCATTTTACCCAATTCATTGTTCGGCGCTTCACCCATTTCGAATGCGATTGTTCCACCATCAGCAAACATTTTATGATCCAAATAAAACTGATTCAATTTCTTGCCATTATAGCTGATGCTCTGAACGTAACGCTTATCATTACTTGTTCCTAATGAATTAATGTAGGTTGTTTTTCCGTTTGAACGAAGGGCAACATTCTGGAACAAAGGTGTTCCAATGGTGTACGTAGGTGATCCCGGAGCATAAGCATAAAACCCAAGCGAACTCATTACAAACCAAGCCGACATTTGTCCACAGTCTTCGTTTCCGGACAATCCATCAGGAGCATTTCTGTATTGCTCTTCCAAAATTTTACGGATCAAATCTTGCGTTTTGGAAGGAACTCCTGCAAAATTATAAGCATAAGCCATGTGATGGGAAGGTTCATTTCCGTGTGCGTACTGACCAATCAAACCTGTAATATCAGCTTGTTCTCTCCCACTCATTCCATTCGCATCGTTGAACATTCTATCCAGAAAACGCTCCAAACCTTTAGGTCCACCATGCAGCAAACTCATATGCATAATGTTGTGCTGTGGCGCCAAAGAATATTGCCATCCGTTTGCTTCCGTGTAGTGATGATTCACTTCATTCGGACGGTAATTCGGCATCCAGATACCGGAAACACGTGGTTGGAAGAAACCAGATTCTTGATTCCAAAGATTCAAATAGGAAGCAGATCGCAATCTGAATTCTTGTTCTATTTCTGTATTTCCCAATTTTTCAGCGAACTCAGCAATACACCAGTCGTCGTAAGAATATTCCAATGTTTTTGAAACAGACTCCGCTTCTCCATCGGCAGAGATAAACCCATCTTTTGCATATTGAACTTTCCCTACTCTGTCCTCTTTCGCACTTCGAACCATTGCAGCCAACAATTCTTCTGGTTTATTTATGTCTAACCCTTTGATGTACGCATCTGCAATAATGGAAACCGAGTGGTAACCGATCATACAATTTGTTTCATTGTTGGAAAGTGTCCAAACCGGTAAAATTCCAGTTTGTTCCGCCTGCAATCTGAACGATTCAATAAAATCCTTTGCTCTGTCAGGTTGTAAAATGGTATAAAGCGGATTGGCAGCTCTGTACGTATCCCAAAGTGAAAACACAGAATAAACAGGAGTTTCACTAACTTCAATTGTATTCTTGTATGTTCGGTAACGACCGTCAACATCACTCCAAAGCGAAGGGTGTGTAAAAACGTGGTACAATGCTGTATAGAATTTGATCAGATCATTCTTGTTTCCTCCGGAAATGGTGACTTTATTCAATTCACTCGTCCATTTTCCTGCAGCTCCTCCCATGTAATTTCCAAGTGCAAAATCCTGAGCTTCAGCTTCCAGATTTTTTGTAGCACCATCTACATCTGTTCCTGACAAACCGATATTGATCTCAACCACTTCAACCGCTTCAGGAAATTCAAGAATCATTTGGTATTGGCCTGTTTTCTCATTCACTTTCCAGGTTGCTTTTTTGAAATCAACACTGGTTCTTAAATCGAAATACAAATGTTGTTCAGTCGCCCAATCTTTTGAGATGCGTTTTCCTTTCACTTCTGACTTGGAAATCGCCTTTGCATCCGTAGAGATTACTTTATCTCTATACCCCAGATCAATAATGATAAATTTCTTTCCTTTTCCTTTCGGGAAAGTATACTGGTGAATTCCACAATGTTCGGTAGCAGACAACTTTACTTGAATCCCATTATCCAATAAAACAGCATAATATCCGGGAGTTGCAGTTTCATTTTCGTGTTTGAATGTTGCACCGTACCCGCCTTTTTTCTTGAATCCCGGAACAAGGTTCGCTTTTCCCATTTGCGGGATGATAAGAATATCCGAATAATCAGGAATTCCAGTTCCGCTTAAATGTGTATTTGCAAATCCGTAAATCACAGAATCAGAATAATGATAACCTGAACAACCATCCCAACCAAAAGGTCGTGTATCCGGACTCACCTGCGCCATTCCAAAAGGAACTACTGCGCCCGGAAACGTATGTCCATGTCCGCCCGTTCCGATAAACGGATTAACATACATATTCGGATTAAATACCGCTTTTTTAATGGAAGACGAACCTCCAATTAAGTTTTGTGCCTTATCAGAAGCGTCTTGTAACTGTGTTACCTGTGCAACAGCCGTGTTCAATGAAACGACTGCACCTAAAATCATGAAAAATCTCATGGATGTTTAACTATTGAATTCCAGAATAAAGCAGCTGCCGTACCCAGTACCGCTGCATTCTTATTGTGTAAATGAGAAATACGAATTTGAACTCTGTTTTGGTAGATCTTCAGCATATTATTCTCCATTGAAAGCTTCACTTTCTTTGCAAAATCATCACCGCTTTGCGCAATTCCACCAAAAAGCACAAAGCAGCTTGGATTGGAGAAAGCACTAAAATCGGCCAATGCTGAGCCCAATACTTCGGCAGTATAATCAACCACCTCCAACGCAAACAAATCCCCTTTTGAAGCCTCTTCAAAAACAGCTTTTGCAGAAAGTGTTTCGTGCATAAATAAACTCGACTGTGATTTGTGCTCAGAATCCAATTCCATTACACTGCGCACAATTCCGGTACTTGAAACATAAGTTTCCAAACAACCTTTTCGTCCGCAACCACATTGTCTGCCCCCAGGAATAACACGGATATGTCCGTATTCTCCGGCAAGACCATGATGACCAACAATCAACTTTCCTTCAACAAAAACCCCTGATCCTAAACCTGTTCCAAGCGTAATCGTGACGAAATCCGTTAAATCTTGTGCACATCCGAACAGATGTTCACCAACGGCGGCAGCATTCGCATCATTGGAAAGCATTGCCGGAGAGTGAAAGCGTTCTTCGAACAGTTCACAAATAGGAATCACTCCTTTCCATGAAAGATTTGGAGCAAACTCGATATTCCCAGTAAATAAATTTCCATTAGGTGCGCCTATTCCAATTCCAAAGATCAAATGAAAATAAGGAGTGTTCTTTACCTGACGATAGATTTCGTCAACAAGATCAGTAGGAGCAGTAAATGCTTTTGTTTGGATAGATGACTCAAACAAAATATCTCCTTGACGATTAACCAGACCAAATGCAGTATTGGTTCCGCCAATGTCAATCCCAAGGGCAACGTGTTCAACCATATTCCAAAATTGCCAAAAAAAAAGTAGATATAAAACGGTTTAGTAAAAATTTAGTCGATTAATTTTCATCGTTTTATAAGTCGAAATAAAATATCCTTTAGAATAATTGTTATTTCAGGCAACCTATTGAAAAGTTTGAACGTCACTATATACAATTGGTAATCCAAGAAATAATCGCTAATTTGATTGCTTCAAAGATTGCACTAATTAGAAAGATTGCACTAATTAGAGAATACACGCTACATGACGCTACTGCTTGCCCGATTTACGAAGAACCGAAATTTGTTTTTTCTCTTTCTGCTTGTTATTGCAATGCAATGCGTGGTTTATTCCTGTAAAAAGAAACCAACGGTTGAGCCTATCGAACCTGTAGACAATACCAGTGTTTCAGTTGATCTGCAAAGTGTTCCTTTTCCAAAACTTTCAGATTATCGCTTTTTTACTGGCGACATGAAGGATCAGACTCCCAATACAAATGTCATTCCCTATGCTCCCGCATCATCACTTTTTACAGATTACGCTAAAAAGAAACGGTTTTTATGGATTCCTGGCGGACAAAAAGCCAGTTATGTTGCAGACAACGAGGTTCTAAACATGCCCGTTGGTTCAGCTTTGATCAAAACCTTTTATTACGATCATATGCAGCCCGGTGATGTAACAAAAATCATAGAAACCCGAGTAATGATCCGCAAAGCCACAGGATGGATTTTTGCAAACTACATTTGGAACGATGAACAAACGGAGGCGTACTTGAGTTTGACTGGAACCAATGTTGCCATCAGCTGGGATCAGAACGGACAAAGCATGTCAACTAATTACAGAATTCCTTCAGAACAGGAATGTTTGACTTGTCATAAAATAGATAATGTTGCTATTCCAATTGGAATTAAGCCTCAAAATATGAACTGGGATTATCCCTATTCTTCGGGTACTATGAATCAGTTAGACAAACTTATTGCTTTGAATAAACTGAACGATAATGTTCCTGACAATATAGTTTCAACAGTTGACTATAATGATGTTACCAAAAGTATTGATCTCAGGTACCGCTCTTATGTTGATATCAACTGTGCTCATTGTCATAGTGAAGGAAAACATTGCGATTACCGACCAATGCGCTTAGGATTCAGTGAAACTTCCCTAGCAATCAACATGGGACTCTGTGTTGAACCTGAGGAATATATTGATGCGTCATTGGTTTATATTATTAAACCAAGTGATAAAAACAGATCAATGATGTATTACCGTTTGAATTCAACAATTCCTAGTGAGCGGATGCCTTTATTGGGTAGAACTGTGGTTCATCAGGAAGGTGTTGATTTATTGGAAGAATGGATCAATTGGAAAACGATTTGCGAATAACTTTTAATTCTACTACACTATGAGACTAACAATTACTTCATTTTTACTTTTGGGTTTCCCTCTGGTGAATTTTGCGCAGAACACTTGTGCAACAGCTCAAAACGTTGTTGTGGGTACCTATTCCGTAGCAGCAGTTAACGGAACTGATGTTCCAGCTACAATTTGTGCTACGGGAGGAACCGGGGCAACCGCAGGAGAATGGTATTCCTACACGCCAACAAGTGATTATTCGCTTACTATCACCACAGACCTTCCGGGAACTGCCGGAAATGACACACGGCTTCATATATACACAGGAACATGTGGAGCATTGATATGCGCTGGTGGTGACGATGATGGCGGTAGCGGATTGACTTCGCTGCTGACACTAAATGTAACCAACGGAACAACATATATTATCGCTTTCGATAACCGTTGGAGTTCGGCTGCCTTCGACTTTCAGTTAACAGAAGGTCCGGTTGTACCAGTTATTACACCACCTGTAACTTACACTCCCGAAGTAATTTCTGGTGTAACAGGAACTTATGGTTTAGCTGTTACGGATATGAATGGCGATTTTTTAGATGATATGGTGACCGTGTCGGCTTCCAGTGTTCAAATTGCGTATCAGTTGGCAAGTGGTGGTTTCACTGTTACAGACATTCCAACATCAACTACAACTTACCAGCCTTCATGGAGCATGGCAATTGGAGATATCGATAAAAATGGATTCAACGATATGATGTACGGAAGCGGAAGTGGTGTAACATTCATGAAAGCAAATCCAACGGGAACAGCTTATACAGAAATATCTGGGAACCAATATGTTTTCTGTCAACGAACCAATTTTGTGGATATGAACAATGACGGTCACCTGGATGCATTTTCATGTCATGACGTTGATCCCAATGTATATTATACAAACGATGGATTAGGTAACTACACCTTTCATCAAGGTGGACTAGGAGATCATCCTGAAGGAGGAAATTACGGATCCATCTGGACAGATTACGACAACGATGGTGATCAGGATTTGTTCATTGCAAAATGCAGAGGAGGTGCTTCTACTGCTAAAATAAACGAATTGCACCGAAATGATGGAAACGGAGTATTCACGGACGTTTCAACAGCATCTAACATGGCAGATCCAATTCAAACATGGTCATCAGCCTGGAACGATTATGACAATGATGGTTGGATGGATGCTCTGGTTGGTGCAAGTTCTCCTGACGACGGAATGCACAAGTTAATGCACAACAATGGAAACGGAACCTTCACTGATGTAACCGCAGGAACAGGATGGGATCTGAATAGCAGCTTGAATATCGAACACGTTTCATATGACTTTGACAATGACGGTTATACCGATGTATTTGGAGGAGGAAATAAGATCATGTTCAACAATGGAGACATGACGTTCTCATCAGCACCATATAACTTCACCAATGGAGCAATTGGCGATTTGAACAACGATGGTTTTCTGGATATCAGAAACGGCGGTACTGTGTACTTCGGAAATGACAACGGGAACAATTGGATCAAGATCAACTTGCAAGGAATTGAAAGTAACTACAACGGAATTGGAGCTCGCATAGAAATATATGGTGATTGGGGAAAACAAATCAGAGATGTGAGAAGTGGAGACGGATTTAAATATATGAACTCATTAAATGTTCACTTTGGAATCGGTCAGGCTACAGAAATCGATTCTATTTTCATTAAATGGCCATCGGGTCAAATTGATAATATCATCAATCCAAACATCAATGAACCAATTACGGTTGTTGAAGGATCAAGTCCTTTAAGCCTACTTTCTTTCGATGAGAAAAAGATCCTTGTTCATCCAGTTCCGGCAACAGATGAATTAAACATAGAAAACATTGAACTGCTTAATGTTAAGTCTGTTAAGATTTACAGCCAATCAGGCGAAGTAGTTAGCTCATTCGACAAAGGATTGTCAAAAGTTGTTATCTCTCAACTAAACAAGGGAAGGTATTTCCTTGTTATTGAGACGCTGGCCGGAGAGAAATACTCCGAGAGTTTTATAAAGATGTAAAGCTCATAATTGTATGATTTATTAGGTAAGTTAAATGGTGCCCGCCTGAGGTGGGTACCATTTTTCGTTTAAACCGTTGATAACTATTGTCTATTCAATAAAACGTACTATCTTTGCACCCTGTTTATTCGCTAAGCAGACGTTAATTTATTTATTTAATCAGGTTTCGTACCTAAACATTAACAAGATGGCAACACGTATTCGTTTACAACGTCACGGAAAAAAAGGAAAAGCAATTTTCCACGTAGTAGTAGCTGATTCTCGCGCTAAGAGAGATGGAAAGTTCATTGAGAAATTGGGAACTTACAATCCAAACACTAACCCTGCAACAATCAATATCAATTTTGATTCTGCTGTAAACTGGGTTGGAACTGGTGCTGAAATGTCTGATACTGCTCGCGCAATTCTTTCTTACAAAGGAGTATTGTACAAAAATCACTTGATCAAAGGAATCGCTAAAGGAGCGTTGACTGCTGAGCAAGTTGAAGCTAAGTACGCTGCATGGGAAGCTGACAAAG
>CBFGNV010000060.1:0-24705 GCA_965650275.1 uncultured Fluviicola sp.
GTCTGTTCCCTTTGCTATCGGTAGAAACAGTTTTGTATTCAGTATGAATTTCACCAAAAGAAAAACGTGTATCGCCAAAAGTTCCTGTAATTGTATCTTCAGCACGCAATCGATCAATACTTCTGGGAAACAATGCACTTGCATGATATTCCGGCATCAATCCACGATTAGCATCATAAGAAAGACGATCGTCAACGGCATTTACAACTGCAGGAATCACTTTTGATTTGAAATCAAACACAAACTGTTTTTTGAAACGGGAATGTGCTATCCCAAGCCAAATTGCCCCGCCAATTAATCCTACACCCGTAATTGCAATTGCCGGACCTATAGAGTCAGGGATTAAAAGTAAAGCCAAAAGGGCTAATGGAAGTGTTATTACTGCAAGAATCAGAAAGCGTTTCCAGAACACTTTTGTATAGGCAATTCTTCTTTGCTCTAATTCACCAAGAACACCTGTACTTAGTTTTTCGTATAAATCGTTTACTGACATTGTAAGCTAGATTAATCGTTAAACTCGAAGTAGGTCTTTTTCGTCCAGCCATTTCTATTGGCAATGATGGACGAAGGAAATTTCAGAACAGCATCGTTGTAATCCTGAATAGCCACGTTGTAAGAACGACGGGCAGCCGCCAATTGTTCTTCCATTTCATTGATACTTCTTTGCAACATCAGAAACTGATCACTTGCCTTTAAATCCGGGTAAGCTTCAGACTTAATAAAGAAGCTTGAAATGCTCTCCCCCATTTGTCGATTTACCTTTGCCAAAGCTTCAGCTTCACGAGGAGTAGAGCGTAATTCAGTCAATTTCTGAAGCAATTCGCTTTCGTGTTTCATGTAACCATCCACACAGCCCATCAATTGAGGAATCAGATCGAAACGTTTTTTTAGCATCACATCAATTGTAGAAAAAGAAGTGTCCACCTGGTTCGACTTTCCGATGAGTCCATTTTTCAGCGTTATTGCAGTGATTAGGATGATGAGTAACAATACTCCAACAGCAATTCCGATAGGCAATAGTAATTCCATGCGTTAATTTTGTCCGAACTTAAGAATTGGATTTTGATTTTGGTAGAATTGTTGAAAATTTCATCTCGACTCCGCTCGATGACCAACGATTTCCATGTCCCACAGATGCATGTAACATAATCATGAACAAAAAATCCTGGTTCCGTATGTACGAGACCAGGATTTCATATCTAGTTTCAAAACTCTACTTCTGGTATTCCAAAAACGTTTTTTCGATAATGGCAACACATTCCAATAGTTGGGCTTCTGTCATTACCAACGGTGGTGCAAAACGAATGATATTTCCGTGTGTTGGCTTCGCTAACAATCCGTTATCCTTCATGGCAACACAAAGGTTCCATGCTGTTTTACTGTCTTCCGTATCATTGATTAAAATCGCATTCAGCAATCCTTTTCCTCTAACTTTAAGAATAAGATCTGTTTTAGCGATCAATTCATTCATTTTTGAACGGAACAATTCTCCTAAGTGTTCAGCATTTTCAGCTAATTTCTCATCACGAACAACTTCTAAGGCAGCAATAGCAACTCGAGCAGCAATTGGGTTTCCACCAAAAGTAGAACCGTGCTGACCTGGTTTGATTACCATCATTACATCATCATTCGCCAAAACTGCAGAAACTGGGTAAACACCACCAGAAACAGCTTTTCCAAGAATCAAGATATCTGGTTTTACATTTTCATGATCAACGGCCAACAACTTACCTGTACGTGCAATTCCGGTTTGAACCTCATCAGCAATAAACAAAACATTTACTTCTGAACACAGTTCTTTTGCTTTTGCTAAATATCCTGCATCCGGAACATAAACTCCAGCTTCACCTTGAATAGGTTCCACTAAAAACCCTATTACATTTGGTTGTTTCAAGGCTTCTGCCAATGCATTTGTATCGTTGTAAGGAACACGAATAAATCCGGGAGTAAACGGACCAAAATTCGTATTTGCATCAGGATCACTTGAGAACGAAACAATTGTTGTTGTTCTTCCGTGGAAGTTTTGTTCACAAACTATAATTTGTGCCTGATTTTCTGCAACTCCTTTTTTCTCGTACCCCCACTTTCTTGCCAACTTAATCGCCGTTTCAACAGCTTCGGCGCCAGTGTTCATTGGTAGTACCTTGTCGAAACCAAAGTATGAAGTGATGAATTTCTCGTATTCACCTAGAACGTCGTTGTAAAAAGCACGAGATGTCAAGGTCAACACCTGAGCTTGATCAACCAACGCTTTTACAATTTTGGGATGACAATGTCCTTGATTAACCGCCGAATAAGCAGACAAGAAATCGTAATATTTTTTTCCTTCTACATCCCAAACATAAACACCTTCACCTTTTGAAAGTACTACAGGTAGCGGATGATAATTGTGCGCTCCATACTTGTCTTCCAACTGCATAATTTCCTGAGAGGATAATTTTTCCATTGTTTCCATAAAATTTCAAGTTACAATTTGTCCTGCTCATCACGGAGAGCATTCATCCTTTCCTCATTTGCAGACAGGCAGGAGAGAAATCATCCTAAAAAAGATTAGACAAAGATAAGCGGGAGCGCCTAAAATTCCAAGAATGCAGCGCGTGATTTCAAGTACTAGATGAAAATTGCTTCCAAATTTTATGAGAATATCCTATCTTTGCTTAAAATTTTTTGCGCTTGGCTACAGTACAATTTGCACAGCCGAAGGGTGATTTCTTCAAGACTCTTCGCAGTTCAGTAAACGGATACTTTACAGAGAACAACATCAATCCAACAGGTAACGCTAAGTTATATTGGAAAGCAGGAATCATTATTACAGCTTACATTGCAACATATACGGCGATGGTGGCAACTCCAATTCCTTTGTGGGGATTTTTAGGTTTAACGGCTGTTCTTGGATTTGTTCAAGGATTGGTTGGATTCAACATTATGCATGACGCATGTCACGATTCATTCTCCACTAAGAAAAATGTAAATTATTTCTTTGGACTGTCGATGAATGCACTAGGAACTGATGCCCACATGTGGCGTCAGAAACACAACATTGTGCATCACACTTATACGAACGTAGACGGAATTGATGACGATATTGCAAAGACACCTTTCCTAAGAATGAGTGAAACGCAAAAACGATTCAAAGCACACAAATATCAACACGTTTACTTAACGTTTTTATACGGAATTTCAACGTTTTACTGGATTACTTTGAAAGATTGGGAAAGTTATTTCAATCGCAAAGAATTCAATGTGAAAGTAGAAAAAATGAAATCCATGGATCATGTCATTTTTTGGACTACGAAAATTATCTACTTCGGTTTATACATTGGAATTCCATCCATGATTTTTGGATTCGGGTGGGCACTTCTTGGATTTGTGACTATGCACTTTGTACTTGGTTTGTTTATGAGTTTCGTTTTCCAATTGGCTCATGTAGTTGAGAATGTTGAATTTGAACACAGCCATGGCGAACACACGGAAATCAATACGGAATGGGCAGTTCACCAATTGAATACAACAAGTGATTTCGCGGTAAACAACAAATTGGTTACCTGGTGTTTGGGAGGTTTGAACTTCCAGGTTGAGCATCACTTATTTCCTCGTATTTCTCATATTCACTACCCGGCAATCCAGAAAATTGTGGAAGGTGTTTGTGAGCAATTTGATGTGGAATACCGTTCTTATCCTACAACACGCAAAGCGTTGGCCTCTCACTTCCGTCACATGAAACGTTTGGGGAACAAAGATGTTCTTCAACCACAATTCATTGTAAAAGAGGAAAAAATTGCCGTAGAGGTTCGAGAAGAAGAATTGGAATTGGTGGATTAATCAACATCAAGAAAATATGTGAAAGACCTGTTCTATTTAGAGCGGGTCTTTTTTTGTTAGCAGTTTACCAAACTTGAAAATCGTCTGTATAACTTAATCACCGTATCCATAACGATAATCGTCTTTCTTGTTTTTCCAACCAAAGATCTTCACGTAGAAATTCGTACGTAATACCAGATTGTATTTCACTTCGTTGATTTGCTCATATGTTGAACTCGCGTTTTCATGATACCTTGCTTCCCAGCGTGTTTCAGTTCTTTGTCTGAATCCAAGACCAATATCTCCTCCAATCGGACCAGAGGTGAGAAATCCAAAGACAAATCCGGCATCATAAAAATCTCCGCTAATTCCAATCAGATCATTCTCTTTAATGGGAAATTTATCCTGGTTGTAAAGCTTTCTTCCACCCGTTTTGTACATCAACGAAACATAGGGCTGAACTCCATAAAAGTCAAAACAAAATTGCGGATACCACTTTAACTGAAACGCCCAATAGTTGCGGGCATCGTACTGAGAATATTCATTGTAGTCCTCCGGATATTCAGGAATATCATGAACCTCTTCTTCTACTCTTGTTCTGTAATTGACATAATCCGCTGAAAACGCAAATTGATGATCGATTCTATATTCTCCACCGATAGAAAGTCCTCGAAGCCAGTAATCCTCGATGATCACCATCCCCAATGCTTTGGCCCGAAAAAACAATTCGGATTGTGGGAGACCACGAACTTCGGTTTGAGCAAACGCGCTGAAGGCTGAAAAGAAAATGAATGAGCTGATTACTAAAAACTTCATTGGTTGAATTAGGTTTCTAATCTAGATATATTCTATCGAATCTCAAAAGACTAAATCTATCTTACGCACAAATTTTATTATGGTCACCTAATCAAGGTGACGTGTCCTTCCAGCTGCTTTGTTACGATCTCACCGATCTTTACAGAGATTTGCCAGGTATAAACGCCGTCTGGAACGATTTGTCCGTTATACATTCCATCCCAAGTTGAATTTCCGTTTTCAGCCGACCAAATCAATTGTCCCCAACGATTGTAAATATCGAAGGTGTGAATAATTCCGAAAACGTCTGAAGGTGCAAATCCGTCGTTGATTCCATCTCCATTCGGAGTGAAGGAGTTGGGAACGTAAAGTAAATCCTGGGTTTGAAATGAAATGGTTTGAGAATAACTGTCCTCGCAACTATTGGTATCTACAACATTCAACGTTACAACAAAACTTGCCGCTTGCGAAGTCGTATATGTTGGATTTTGAAGATTACTAAATTCATTAGCTCCAATACTCCATGTCCATTGGTCAATTTCACCAACAGATTGATCCTGAAATTGAATTTCCTGATCCAATTCAGGAATATCCGGAGTGAAGTCAAAATCAGCAATCGGACTTCCGTAAACCGTGATCGCATTTGTGAGTGTTGTATCCAGGTCGCACCCTGCTGCGCTAATTGCACTCAGAGTGATGTCATAGATTCCAGCATCGCTATAAGTATGTGAAGTATTTTCGGTACCAATGAAAGTTCCATCGCCTAAACTCCAGATCCATTGAAAAACGCCGGCACTTCCACTTGAAGTAAAATCTATGGAAAGTGGCGAACAACCAACGGAATCTGAAAGTTCGAAACTTATTTCAGCCGTATCGAGCGTTACAACAATTGAGTCCGTAGATTCGGTACAACCCCCAACACTTACTTGAACCCAATAGGTTCCGGGAAGAGTTGTTGTCAATATTGAATCTGTGCTTCCATCCGACCACAAATAGCTATAATCTGCACCGGATGCTATCGGATCAAGCAGAACCGAACCATTCTCGCACAATACTTTATCGCTTCCCAAATTGGGATTAGGTGCTGGAACATCTGGGAGTTGTGGATTGTAATACCATGGTAAACCATAAATTGAACTTCCGGCACCAAGATTAAATCCGTTTTGCACAAACCCGCAACCCGTTCCTGTGCTTTCCGGACTATTAATAACTCCAATAAAATTTGCAGCTGCTGCAAAAACATTGTAGCTAACGTATATCTTATCATTTGGTGCAATCTGTAACTGACCAATTTCACCACTGAATGTTGCAGTAGCAGCTAGTGTTCTGGATGTTGGAATATTCGCCGACGACATGTTATACTGAAAGATCTTAGGTGGCGAAAACTGCGCTACGTACAACTTGTCTCCCGATCTTGAAAATTCAATTCCATAACTAGCATCTGAGAACGTTCCTGCAAATAAAATAAGGTTGTTCGTTACCATTCCGGTAGATTTATCGAAATCGAAAAGAAAAGTTTCTGCATTCGGTTGTGGACGTGTCATTACGATTTTATCTCCAGCTGGATTTGGTTTCATAATTCCAACAATCTGATTGGCGTCAACATCAATTCCAAGATCAGTGACTACAGGTGTTGATGAAATTCCGGAACTGGTTACCAAATAAGCCAGAAAGTTACTGTTGCCAGAATGACCATGAGTAATAATCCAGGTGTCTACACAATTCGCATGCGGAATAGCTGAAATCCATTCTCCGTTCTCAAGATTCAACTGAATATTTTTCACAGAGGCTACAACATCTCCCATTCCACCATTCAATGTCATATCGATTTCAGAATAGGTTAATCCATGATAATCGGGATCAAATGAAGCATCGGTTGCAAGAACATAAAAGTTGTCCGGATTTCCAGGTTTTGGAATAACTAAACATTGAGAACTGGTGTTTCCAAGTAAGCCTGTTCCGTTTGGCATCAGGTTATTTGCTGCATCCCAAACATTTAAGCCATCCGTGTAAAAAAGTCGGGTTCCGGAAGCGTCACTTTGCGTGTAACACGATTCCATAGTTTCAATTTGACTTCCAGAAGTAAGAACTGGATTTCCAGTAGCAAAGCTAACTCCAACATGAGAACCGAAATTCCAATTTTGGTGTTGAGGCTGGGCGAACAAACAAATGCTCGATAAAAGACAATATGAAAGGATAAGTAGTTTCATTGCTTTGCTAACGTTAAAGAAACGAAATATTCTATCCTCGGTTGTTTGTGAAAATGGATGTTTGAGTGAAGTGTAGGAACGGATGATTTAGAAGTCGTTATTAAAATTTCTCAATACAATTGTTACGGACAAAGTATAAAATTGCTCTGTTCCTTACTTCCGAACATTGTTTTCAGTACATAATTTCCTGAAGAATATGATGAAATATCAAGAACGTTAATTCCTTGAGAGATATTACCTTTTTCAACTAGCCGACCCAAAAGGTCTAAGACAATGTAATTACCTGATTGTGCTGAAGGTGAATTTATCATTACAACTTCCATATCAATATTCTGTGTGACTTCCACTTCACTATCTACGGACTCATCTTCTGAAGGCGGGGCGGACATTCCATAGATATCTCCATAAAAGGTGTTCTCACAAACCAATTCCAAGTACCCAACTTCCATATTACAAGTATAAAAACTAGTGTTCATTCCCAGGTAAAGTTCACCAGTTGCATCATCAGCCATAAGACCATAACATGCATGAGGCAAACCCGAAATGTGCTCTAAGGAAAATGGGGAAAGATTCACTTTCTTAAGTGTGGCCCATCCCTTATCAATATCATTCAAGGTAATATACAATTCGCCATTTAAAAATTCAAGGTCACCGGAAGCTACATAACCAAGGGAGAATAAATCTGCAATCTCTTCCGTTTCACCTGTACTGATATTGTATTTGTACAGCTTGTATCCTGCACCATACAAATTGCCTTTCCCATCTCCAACTAGAGCTACTGATCCGTTAAATACCTCTGTATTTGGTATATTGATCATCACACCGGTTTTAATATCGGAGAAGAAGAGACTACCGAATCTGTGAATTCCATATAACACACCTCCTTCAAATGCAATATCATTGGCTGCAAAATCTGAAAGAACTTTTTCTGTTTCACATGTTCCAAGATCTACCCGCAGTAATTCATCATGGTTTCCATCAACTGTATAGACAATTTGTGAGTACGTGAATTTTGAAAACGACAAGACGATGGCTAAAAAAATAAACAAGGCTTTCATACTTGTTAGAACGTTTGGTTAGGAGAATTGGTTGGCAACTAAACTAATTTGTTATCAGGCATTCAAATAGTCCTCCCCGTTATCCCCCATGTCTGACTGCAAACAAGCAGGCCAAAAATGGGGAGAAAAAAAGCGCTTCTCCACCTATACAAAAAAGGGGGAAAACAAGTCCTCCCCCTCAATCCCCTCGGAAGAGGTAAAATTAGAATCTCCTAAAACAACGTCGGTTGCTCTTCGTCATCATCCGATTTGGTCATGTCCCACTCTATAGTTGGTCCTGCGTCTTCGGAATCTTCTGTTTCCTCATCAGAATTCGTGATTTCCAACGGAATTTCTTCCGGCCAAGGCTCGTTTCCTTCAATTGGATGTGTAAGAACGATTTCTTTCACTTTCAACTTCGTCAACTGATTCCCTTGCGACTTCATTCCTTTCACATCAATAAACGGAGCAAGTGCCACTTCGTTATCTGGCAGGTTCTTGGTTTCGCGCAACAACTTGTTGTAAACAATACGAACTATTGGTTCTTTAGCAGTTGAAACACAATCCAAATACGAACCTTCGGATTCAGAAATGAAGGAAACACGCTTATCTGTTGTGATTTCACATGTAAATCGTTTCACATAGTGCATTTCCTTTGCACCGTCATAGTAAACCGCAGAAATTGGTCGTTCCGGAACCCATTTTTCAATGTGAATCATATCTTCATCAAAGTGATTCGCTAAATCGAATGTCGTTAAACGATAGTCTCCGTTTTTGTACAAGGTCATGATTCTGTCTTCGCCTTTGAAAGCGCCAAGGAATTTACCTCTACCTTCATCGTTTAGGCGACCAACAACAACATCGTACCAGATTTTACGCGACGCCAACGTGGAACCGCCAACTTCTTTCTGGGTAATTTTTTGTACAATTTCCTTTGTCACACGGTTTCCACCTGATTGACGACCTTTGATCAACAAATCTCCCAAATCGATATCGAAACGCAAACGTTTCAAGTGCGGACGCGGACGTAACATCACTGTAACCACTTCTCGCTCGCCATTCGGGTGAACAGAGAAATACAACAACTTAGAACCTTTAATTCCGCGTGTTAAATCGTATTCCGTATCGCGTGTTACCGAATTCACAAAGAAACGTTTCATCATGGTAGAACCACCGGTTCCATCCTGATACATCACGTGGTAAATCGTACGCTTATCGCCTTTTTTCCAAACGTCGGCATGTACAATTCCTTTACCAACGAATTTCTTCTCCGTAACCTTGGTAACAATGAATTTTCCAGTGTCGAAGAACACAATAATGTCATCAATCTCAGAACAATCGTTCACGGCTTCGGTTTTCTTCAATCCCCAACCAATGAATCCTTCTTCTATATCAACGTATAATTTTTTGTTCGCAATAATTACTTTCGATGCCGTAATGTTGTCGAACACCTTCATTTCCGTCTTACGCTCTTTTCCTGCTCCAAAACGTTTCTTCAGGTCTTTGTAATACTCAATTGCGTATTCGATAAGATTTGCCAAATGACCTTTCACTTCTTCCATTTCCGCCTCCAGCTTCGCGATTAAATCGTCAGCTTTATCAGAATCGAAACGTGTAATACGAATCATTGGAATTTGTGTCAAACGCTGTAAATCTTCATCTACAATTTCGCGAATGAAGCTTTTCTTGAACGGTTTAAACCGATCGTACATGTATTTAAAAAGTCCTTCTTTATCAGAGTAAAGCTTAAAGTCGATGTACATTTCTTCACGAATGAAGATCTTCTCCAAAGTGGAAAAATGCCATTGTGCCTGTAATTCAGCCAAACGAATTTCCAACTCCAATTTTAGTAGATCAACTGTGTTGTTGGTATTCACTCTCAGAATCTCAGATACACCAATAAATCGTGGCGTATCACCATCAATTATGGACGCATTCGGTGAAATGGAAACTTCACAATCTGTGAATGCATAAAGGGCATCAATGGTTTTATCAGGAGAAACTCCAGGAGCTAAATGAATCACAATTTCCGCTTCAGCAGCTGTATTGTCTTCTATTTTCTTGACCTTGATCTTTCCTTTATCGTTGGCCTTAATAATACTTTCAATGAGTGACGAAGTTGTACAACCAAAGGGAATTTCGTTGATCATCAACGTTTTATTGTCTACCTTTTTGATCTTCGCACGAACACGAACCTTTCCACCACGCAAACCGTCGTTGTAGTTCGTAAAGTCAGCCATTCCCCCATTCAGGAAATCCGGAAAGATCTCCACTCTTTTACCTTTCAGCAAACTGATCGATGCATCAATCAATTCAATGAAGTTGTGAGGAAGAATCTTACACGCCATTCCCACTGCAATTCCTTCAGCACCTTGCGCCAATAGGATTGGGAATTTTACCGGAAGATTGTCTGGTTCTTTATTTCTACCATCGTAGCTCAGCAACCATTTCGTTGTTTTTGGGTTGAAAACCACATGACTGGCAAACTTGGATAGACGTGCTTCGATATAACGAGGAGCTGCTGCACCGTCACCAGTAAGCGTATTTCCCCAGTTTCCCTGACAATCGATCAATAAGTCTTTTTGTCCAAGTTGAACTAGTGCATCACCAATTGACTGATCACCGTGCGGGTGATATTTCATGGTGTTTCCGATAACGTTCGCCACTTTGTTGTAACGACCATCATCCAATTCCTTCATGGAATGCAAAATTCGTCGCTGTACAGGTTTGAAACCATCATACAACGAAGGAACAGCACGTTCCAAAATCACATACGATGCGTAGTCGAGAAACCAGTTCTCATACAATCCATCTAGCGCAATTATATTTTCATCTGTATGTTTGTGATCATCAGGAAGAAAAGCAGAACCTTCGGCACCACCTTCATTTTCATTTCCTAAATCATCATTTTCTGGATCTATTGGTCCAATTTCGTCTTCACTCATACTAAGAAGCCTTTTCAATTGGTTCTACATCGTCTTCTTCCGAAGAACTATCATCCTGCTCTGCATCTTTTTCCACTCTAAGATTATCAATAATGAAATCTTGACGTTCCGGGGTGTTTTTCCCCATGAAGTAAGAAAGAATGGAATCAATAGAAGCCTCTTTACTAAGAATTACCGGTTCCAAACGAATATCGTCACCAATAAAATGCTTAAACTCATCAGGCGATATCTCACCCAAACCTTTAAATCGCGTAATCTCCGGATTCTTTCCTAGTTCGGCAATTGCATTTCTACGCTCCTCTTCGGAATAACAATAAATAGTTTTCTTCTTATTTCGAACACGGAAAAGCGGGGTTTGCAATACGTAAACGTGGTTTCGCTTCACCAGATCAGGGAAGAATTGCAGGAAGAACGTCAATAACAACAAACGAATGTGCATTCCATCGACATCGGCATCGGTTGCGATCACAATATTGTTGTATCGCAGATTGTCCATATCTTCCTCAATATCTAAAGCAGCCTGAACAAGGTTGAATTCTTCGTTTTCGTAAACAATCTTCTTGGTTAAACCATAACAGTTTAACGGCTTACCACGCAACGAGAAAACAGCTTGCGTGTTTACGTCCCTTGATTTCGTGATCGATCCACTCGCTGAATCTCCCTCAGTAATGAACAACGTAGTCAACTCACGTTTCTCGTCCTTTAAATCTGTCAGGTGAACTCTACAATCGCGAAGTTTTTTATTGTGTAAACTTGATTTCTTAGCTCTATCACGCGCCAGTTTACGAATTCCGGAAAGCTCTTTACGTTCGCGCTCACTTTGCTTAATCTTCTTCTCTAACGTATCTGCAACTTCAGGATGGCGGTGCAAATAGTTATCGAGTTTATCTTTCAAAAAGTCGTTTACAAACGAACGCATGGACTTTCCTTCGGGCTCAATTTCTAACGACCCTAATTTTGTTTTTGTCTGTGATTCGAAAACCGGCTCAATTACCTTAACAGCAACAGCAGCCACAATCGACTGACGAATATCTGAAGCATCGTAATCTTTTTTGTAGAAATCACGAATGACTTTCGCGATGGATTCTCTAAATGCACTTTGATGCGTACCACCTTGTGTGGTATGTTGTCCGTTCACGAAAGAATAGTAATCTTCACCATACGTTTTCCCATGCGTGAAAGCTACTTCGATATCTTCGTCTTCCAGGTGAATAATCGGGTACAACGGATCACCATCCATATTGTCTTCCAACAAATCCTTCAAACCGTCTTTCGACTGGTATTTCTCACCATTGAAGTAAATCGCCAAGCCACGATTCAGGTAACAATAGTTCCAGAACATTTTCACCAGGTAAGGTGTACGGAAACCGTACTTCTTAAAGATCGTATCGTCAGGTGTAAACTCGAAATAAGTTCCGTTCACTTCAGTTGTCTTTTCAATTGGAGAATCTTCCACCAATTCACCACGACAAAACGAAGCTTGTTTCTTTTGTCCATCACGAACAGAATAAACCATGAAGTGATCGCTCAAGGCATTTACCGCCTTGGTTCCTACCCCATTCAATCCTACAGATTTCTTAAATGCTTTAGAATCGTATTTACCACCGGTATTGATTTGAGAAACACAATCGATTACTTTTCCAAGAGGAATTCCGCGACCGTAATCTCGTACCGTCACTTTTCCATCTTTTACTTTCACATCGATTTTCTTCCCATTCCCCATTACGAATTCATCGATGGAATTATCGACAATTTCTTTCACAAGAATATAAATACCATCATCGGCAGCAGAGCCGTCGCCCAATTTCCCAATATACATCCCCGGACGCAAGCGGATATGCTCTTTCCAGTCGAGGGAACGTATGTTGTCTTCGGTATATTGATGTTCGCTCATAGTTATTGTTTGCTTGACTTACAAATTTAACTACTGAAAAGAGAGAATTTACCAAGAGTTTGAGCGAGTTATGAACCGAATGATTGTTAATTACACCTCGAAATCCGTTCGGGATTTTCCGAATTCCGTAATAAGCGATACATGAGGAATAAGCCTCATTGCCCTAACTGGCCAAATTCACCTGTTCAACCTCGAGTCAAAACACTTGAAATCAAATGCTTAAAGGTTTGTTTCCTCAGTCATTTGTGCAACCAGCTTTCCCCCTTTGTAATACTGTATCACACTAAAATCAGTACAATCACTTACTAATTTTGTGTCTGAGGCATCAAGTTGCGGATAAAAAAACTCCACACCAACGAAGTACCAATCCAAACGCTCATATCCCTCTGCATTGACCACCTCATCTGGTATCCCATACATTGTTATAGCTTTAGACTTCGGATCTCCAAGTTTTACACCCTGAACACTTTCAAAAAACTCAGCAGATGAATTTTCTACATCCACAGCCTGATTCACAAATCCAGCAACATCCTTCCTTTTCTGAGCCAATGTTGCTGTATCTCCGTTTTCAAGAAGCAGTATCATATTATTTATCAGGCTATCCGGAATTTGATCTTTGTAAAAATGCATCCATCTCTCGATACCGTCATCCCTAGTTGCCACAGTCACTTGATTCAACGAATCATTCTTATACCAGATCTGATTTTCTGCAACAATCTCCCCACTTTTAACCCGCCCCGAATTCCACAGCGCATTGCCTTTAGGCGTGTAATAATAGTCAGGATCAATCATAGAAACGTAAGCTTCAATGAACGGAAGTACTTCTCCTTCGTTAGTAACATACTGTTGAGGAATATATGTATTTGTAAGCTTATAAACATTATTCGGATGCATTCCATCGAAACCAAAACTGTAGCCATATCCATTTCGTCCATCCAGCGTGGAAACTGTCAATTGGTCTGTTTTAAAAACAAACTGAAGTTTAAAATCAGTGATATCGTTGTCTTTCTTTTCGTACACGCCAACCATTCCATTTATCTTCATCACACCGTTTATGCTTCCCCTATTGTAAGAAGGAGCTCCCTGTTCTACAGTTATAGAGAAAAGCGCTTTTTCAGCATTGATCGGACGAATTCTGATGCTTCCAAAAACATCATCTACATACGCTTCACCAAAAGAATAGGTTCCTCCTTTATATTTTAAAGGTGTAGTTTGTCCAAAAACAAGACACACGGAAAACAACATCAAAAACGCAACAATAGACTTTATCATGATTCCATATTTTGGGTTATTCTTTTCAGACCATTCAGAAGTCCATTTCTAATCAGGTTTCCATAACCATCATCCGACAATTCATCAGTAAACGATAAACCAGTTTGATAGTTCTCTAAGGCAAGTGAAGAATTCTTCAAATCCTCATAACATTTCGCAATATTCAAATAAAGTGACGGCAGCGCACCAGAAACCTCATCATTACTTTTGAGCGCATGATTCAACGCAATTTCATCCCACTTCAATTTATCTTCTACGCTATTTTGATGTCGCGCTAAATAATGTGCTGCAACAAACTTTTCAAAATCATTACTTGACTCATTCCAAGCCTGAGTAAAAACAGCTTTTGCTTCGTCATCAACCAACTCCATTCCTTTCGCACAGAGTTGAACTATTTTATTATTTGGGTCAAAATTCACAATTGCTATTCCTCTTTTATGGAAGTGTATTTTTTAATCCAAACACCATCAATTTTCTTAAAGATCACCCAGCCATACACCCCCTCTTCATTCAATCGAAAATCGATTTTAATGTTCTCCGGATTTTGATTTATATCTGTGAACTGAATCAAAAAACCTCCTTTTGTATCGTTTGTAATTCGAGCAGTTTTACCCTGAACTTCAACATCTAAGGGAAAGGAGGTATTGACAGCATAATAGGATTCAACAAAAAACTGACGATCAGGCACCTTATCAAAATGATAGTACTTCGTCAGTTCTTCCATTTTAAGTAATATTTCCATTACACATTTCAAATCGTACTCCTTGATTGAATCATTCACTCCTTGAACTTGTGGATACTTGATCAATCGTTCACGGGAAGAAAATAATGGTCCGGTTTTGCAATAATCATAACGCGTTTGAAGATCAATAACACAGGAATCACCATCAATCAAAAAAACTTTGTCCTCGTTATATGGTTTGCCATCACTTTTTACAAAATGAACATAAATAGTATCACCAGAAACACGATAACTACCTTCATCTACACCCGTTTTGTAATGCCCTGTAACCGTACAAACAACTGTTTTATCAGGCATAAAATCATAGTAAAACCATGTCATTGCCCAACTTCCTTGATAAGTTCCAGATAACGATTGCGCTTTTGAAAACGAGACTCCAAATACAAATAAAGAGAACAGTAGAATCTTCATGTCATTTATCATTTCTCCTTAGCCAACCACGTTTCCAGAAAACGAAAACAAGAATAATCGTTAACAAAGTCATCGCCCCAATTGCATAGAAATAACCATACTCCCACTTCAACTCAGGCATATTTTCGAAGTTCATTCCATAAACTCCAACAATGAATGTTAGCGGAATAAAGATGGCACTGATCACCGTCAATACCTTCATGATCTCGTTCATTTTTTGCCCCTGAACAGCATAATATAAGTTGGCAATACCATCCAACATCTGTTTTTGGGCATCAATTTCCTCCAAAAGTGTAGAACAAGTATCTTTCAACTCCATGAAGTACTGGCAATTTTCTTCAATGATCAACTTGTTCTCAACCCGCTCGATCTGAAGTAAAACATCTCGCATAGGTTGGACCGTTTTCCGCAAATCAATCAATTTACGTTTCTCCCACTCTACCTTTCTCAGCATTTCGGAAGTCGCATGTTTAAATACCAATTTATCAAGTCTGACCGTCGCTTCAGAAATTTCCTCAACAACTTCGATGTAGTTATCATTGATTGCTTCCATCAAACGGTACAGTAAGAAATCAGGGCCTTTAAAACGTATTTTACCACGCTTGTTTTCAATTCTATCACGCACATTCGGGAAGTGACCAGAATGTCCATTTTGAAACGAAACCAGGTAATTATCTCCCACAATGAAGCTCAAACGCTCTTTTACCAATTCGAACTTTTCAGCAGTTGTTGGCAAGGCAGATTCAATGGAAAAGAAAACAAAATCAGGATACTCCTCCAATCTCGGGCGTTTTGTTCCGCAGAAAATCGCCTCCTGAATCAACGTATCAATTCCTAAATCATTACAAATCTTATGAATCGAATCTTTGTCTTCAAGGGAATGAATATTCAACCACATGGTGTAATTCAAATCTTGCAAAGGCTTGAAACGGTCAACGAAATGCGCAGCATCACCTTTTTCAAGATTTACCACGTCACCATTGTAAGAATATAATTGCGCTACTTCATTCATATTTCGAATTTAAGAAAATTGACGAAAAACCCGATAGCAATAAATTGTAAGGTCGAATCTGCATTTATAGACAGACAGGCAGTAATTCTACCCGGCAAATCACTTTAAAGCCTCAATCAATTTCTGCATACTCAAGGCATTTGCTGGTTTCTTCCATGCTGAACGAACCCAATTACGTTCCCTTTTTGTTAAATGCCACGACAAAGAAATACGTTCATTTCGCTCTTCACGTAGATTAAATGCAACCACCTTAAAAGGAAAGGGAGCCTTTCGTCCATAAGTTCGAAGCAATTGATCCTGATCGAAATCCTGAGTTCTCGGAAAATTGGAGAACATATTACCAAAAGGTTCATAGAATTTATTGAAGAAGGAAAAATCCCTCGTTTTATCGTTATTGAAGACCTTTTTCGTGTCGCGAATCTTAACCACAACCACTCCTGAAGTTTCTTTGGCAATCCAATCTTCCAGAGCAATAAGCCAATCAACAGTGGTTTTTGTCCCGAAATTATCACGGGTACCCGCATCCATTATTTTGATTTTGGGATCAGTTGGCAAGGTTGTCATTGGCAGTACCAGCGGAAAAGTAGCATTCATTCGGAGCACAGACGAAAACTTCACTTTATCCACTTGTTTATCTCCTAAAAGAACACGTGCATCTATATTTTCGTACATCGAAGTCAAACCATCAACTTCATTATGGTTATTTAGAAAGCGTGTTCCCATTGTGGAAAAAACAATTCTTCGACCGTCATTGACAACCGAAGGAGTAAACAACATCACTGGTACTTTCCCTTCTTTTTCAGCCTTTCCTAATTCACCAAACGGCTTATCAAAAACAAAACCTGTGTTCTCGTTCAAATCTTCTTCAAATGCAATTGCCCTTGTATAATGATATTCTTCCTCGTTTTTATAACTGGTTTTATATCGAACAAAAATATCATTGGTAGTAGCCGTAAACATCATTCGATTCAAAAGATCGGCGCTTATTTCCTGATAATACTTTTCATCGCAAGTACTTTTAATAAGCCCGTCCAGATGCTTCATGTAAAGCGCACGATAATAAGACGCACCAATCATTCCTCCGGAAGCACCAGTTACCAAAGCAGTGTTTTTCGTGAACGCATAGTTCGTTTCAGCATCCATTTGAGAAAGCACATAATACACCCAGGCTGCGCTTCTCGAACCACCACCAGAAGTATTGACAATGACAAGCAAAGGTTTCTCCTGACTTGTATTCTTTTTCCATTGCTCCAATACCTGAATATAATCTTGCAAATCGCGATTTATTCTGGCAGTATCCGACATTTCTTTTTCAATTCCATCAAAAGAATAACCGTTATTGCTAGAATAATCCATTCCAATGGCTTCTGTCTGAAAATGAAACCACTTTGTATTAACCGATAGCCAATTGACAGTCAAAAGCAATACGATAACGATTGGAACTGTATACCATTTTAACCAGCTGAACAAAGCATTAAACAGCATTAAGATAATGGTCAACAAAAGCACCAAACTACTGGCAGCTGGAATATCAAGCCATCTTGAACCACCTAAAAAACCAAGCATCAGAAAGGTTAAAACAGTTGTAATCTCGAACACTGAAGTTGAAATTCGATTTTGAGTAAAAACACGCTGAAGCAAAGCTGGCTGATAATGTTTTGTAGAACGACACTGCATCACACGTAACCCTCGACCGAAATAAAAATAAAGATCTTCGTTTTGGGTTTTTGACTTATAGTTTCGTCCGTTTTGAATCTTGAGCCAGCGCAATCGTCTACTGGAAACCGTTGCCGACATGTGTTTCAATTCATAGACATTCTTGTTTTTCCTGAAGAAGAAAAGCACGGAACCAACGATAAAAAGTGCCATGCCAATCAACAATCCTAGTAAATAGATAAAGATGTCTGTTGTTGAAGCAAACTCCTCCAGATATTGAAAACGAAAGATCTTAATGATCAGGATCGTTGTAAACATTAAGGGCAACAAACTATTGTTTATACAGAATTTCAGAAACGGTTTATTCACCATTGCCAAAAACGGGAAACTACTTGCCAGTTTTGTATAGGAATAGCTGTGAAAAGCCATCGTAAATCCTCCTAAAGCAAATCCAAGTAGAAAAAAAGAGTAAAATGAAACGCGTTCGTGATATTCTGGTGATAAAAACAAATAGGAAAGACCGAAACCTTTACCAATGAAGTCGACAACAATTCCGAGAAGTAAAATCCAATAAAGCAGACCTAAGCGATTATGCTTCAGGTGCTGCATTAATAATACAAGTGGAAAAAATCTCCGAATATATTCCCACTTCTCCTTCATCATAAAAACTTCTTTTTCTTAAGATACGATTTTATCTTACACGTTGGAACGGCGCTTAATAAAATCCGTTACGAGATAGGCAAGTGTCTTTCCCACCAATTTATCTTCATACCTGCTTGAGGGAGCTGCTTCAGGTAAATGCAAATAACACGCGTTCTCTGATTGTGCAAACTGTCGAATATAAAATCGCGCCTGTTCAATTGTAACACCGGATGGCGTGAATGCACTTGAAGGCATAGAAGCAATTGAATCCATGTCTAACTCCAAACCGAACGAAGCTGATTTTACACTTTCAAAAGTGGTTTTAACATCAGAAGCAAACAAAGCAGCATCATCGATCCAATTCTCAAACCAGGAAACCTGAGCATTCATGGCCTTCAGCTGGTCAATAATAAACTGATTGTTATATGACTGGTGCAAACCAAGCACATAATATTGATCCATTGTCCCGGATTCATAGGCAGTCGAAAATGAATTTCCGGAGTGACGCTCTTCTGTTGTACGGATATCGGCGTGTGGATCGAGATTCACTACTGAAATAGGCTTGTTAAGCGCTTTAGAAACACCATTGATCAATCCAAGCGCATTATTATGTCCGCCACCAATTAAAACAGGAATACCACCAGCAGCAACAATGCTTTCTGTCCAATTGGAAATCAATTCATCCAATTCTTCAATATGTACAGATGAAATAAACTCAATTGGAGCCTCCAGATGAATGGTTCCATGCAAACAAATAGAATCACCAGTCAAGAACTCGTTACTTTGCACATTCACAAAACGACTAATGAACGGTGGAAAACCTTTTTCGGCACCACCCAGACCTTTATTCAGACGCGGACCAATGCTCTCCATAACACCAAGAACATGGAATTTACAACTCTTCCAACTCTCATCGTTTGAAGAATAAAGCGTCACTTTTTCTCCCAACTTCGTTTCACCAGCTCTCTTATCCACCAACGCATCTAACTCGTGCTTCGTAAAGAGCGTATGTATAAAATGATTTGATTCCATATTCTTAAGATTAATCCTTAGTACCCATTAACCAAACAACTCCACAAAACTTGCGGGCGGAGCAATTGGTCTCATATTTTCCTTATTGACAAAAACCAGGGTCGTCTTCCCTTTACAGATCAAATCCTTCTTTGCGTTATGAATTTCATACTCGAAGAAAAGACGCGTTCCTTTCAGTTCCTTTATTAAGGTAGTAACAAAAAGCTCATCATCATAATATGCGGGCTTCAAATAATCAATTTCAAAGTGACTTACCGGCAACATTACACCTGAATCTTCCAATTCCTTATATGAATGTCCCAGCTCTCTTAATGTTTCCACGCGACCAACCTCGAAATACGATGCATAATTTCCATAATAACAGTAACCCATTTGATCGGTTTCTCCGTATCGAACACGCAGTGAAACAGTATGTTGAAATGTTTTATTTTCCATTAATAAATTTGAAGCTTAAAATTCGTGTTATTTTTTGTTGAAAAGTGTAAATGTTTTACAAAAAAACAACTTATTTTTATGCTTACCACGGTGATTACTTAAACTTTAAATTCTTAACATTTATCTAAATTAATAATCAATTCATCGACGATTAATTAAATTTTGGTATTAAAGTTCCATAGAGTTAAAGAATTACTTCAACCCCAGTAAAACTTTTTTAATAATCAACCCTTATCCAACTTTTTTTTTCACTTTTTTATGTAAATATTTGTCCTTATCAAATGGGAGCCTCAATTACTACTGGTTTCCCGCTAGAATAAAGCAACTTTTACAATAAAAACTTTTAAAAAACTGTCTACCCCGATGAGTGCCAACCATGACGCAATATGGAATTCTTGTCTTAAAGTAATTAAGGACAATTTACCTCTTCAAGCTTATAAGACTTGGTTCGAACCAATCATTCCAACAAAACTTGAAGAAAGTGTTCTTACGATACAAGTCCCTTCTCACTTCTTTTACGAGTGGTTAGAAGAACACTATATCACTTTATTGAAGAAAGTAATTAAGAAAGAATTAGGAACCGAAGGACAGTTGGAATACAGCATTGTTATGGAAAATTCTCCGAACAACTCAAATCCTTACACTGTAAAGCTTCCGGCTTCTAACAAGAAAGCTGTGAAGAATGCTCCGGTGAACATGCCAATTGACATCTCTGAGAATCCAATTAAGAACCCATTCATTATTCCTGGATTGCGTAAGGTTAATGTTGATTCTAATCTGAATCCTTCTTATTCTTTCGAGAATTTTGTTGAGGGAGACTGCAACCGTTTGGCAAGATCTGCAGGTTATGCTGTGGCTAACAAGCCAGGAGGAACTGCATTTAATCCTTTGTTAATATACGGTGGTGTTGGATTAGGGAAAACTCACCTTGCACACGCAATTGGAATTGGCGTTAAAAATCAATTCCCGAACAAAACGGTTCTTTACGTTAGTTCAGAGAAATTTGCTCATCAGTTTATTGATGCTGTTCGTAACAGTACAACAAATGATTTCATTCACTTCTATCAAATGATTGACGTGTTGATCATTGATGATGTTCAATTCTTCTCAGGAAAAGAGAAAACACAAGATGTCTTCTTCCATATTTTCAATCACTTGCACCAAAATGGCAAGCAAATTATCCTAACATCGGATAAACCGCCAGTAGAAATGCAAGGAATGGAGCAACGTTTATTGTCTCGCTTCAAGTGGGGATTGTCTGCAGATTTGTCGACACCAGACCTAGAGACACGTATCGCTATCATGGAGAAGAAAATGTACGGCAGCGGAATCGAACTTCCAAGTGAAGTTGTAGAATACCTTGCTTACAGCATTAACACAAATATCCGTGAAATGGAAGGCGCAATGACTTCCCTACTTGCTCAGGCATCATTAAACAAGAAAGCGATTACGCTTGACCTTGCAAAACAGATGATTGACAAGTTTGTGAAAAACACTGCACGTGAAGTTTCTATTGACTATATCCAAAAGGTAGTTTGTGATTATTTCGATCTTCCGATTGAAATGTTGAAATCAAAAACACGTAAACGCGAAGTAGTTCAGGCTCGCCAAATTTCAATGTATTTTTCAAAGAAAATGACAAAATCATCTTTGGCAAGCATTGGAGCTCATTGCGGAGGGAAAGATCACGCAACGGTACTACACGCATGTAGAACGGTTATGAATCTTTCTGAAACTGACAAGCAGTTTAGAGCTTATTTGGAGGATTTGGAAAAGAAATTGACTATCCAATAAGAACTTTAATAAATACCATTCAAAAATGCCCCTGAGATTTACATTTCAGGGGCATTTTTCTTACCTAACCATTACTACTGATGCTACTATAGCTTCTTTAATTTACTGCACTCTTTTTGCGCTGCTGCTACTACTATATGGATTTAAATGTTTCAATTACAAATCTGAGTTGTATACGGAACTGTCCATCCCCAGGAAGATGTTCCTATAAACTCGTCACCAAATCCCCAGGCAGATTCTATCAACGTTCCGCTGCCAATTGTTCGTTCCGTTTCTGCATGAACCGCAACAACATAATTTGATGGGAGATTATTCAAAGAATAACCAAAGGTCACCGATCCTGATATCGGATTATTATAAATCCTCACTTTCGGAAAGGCATTCACATTCGGATTTCCGGAACCATCTATCGGCATGGAATTGTAGGCTCCTGCATATAACTGTATTTTACGTAAACTCCAACCAGCAAACATGTTGTATGTAACAAACAGGCTATCCGAATCATTTGTCATTAATATTTGACCGCAAATCTGCTTTTCCTCTGCAACTAAAGTTGTTGCAATTGTACTGTACTCACAACTCACACAGGTTTGCAAACAATAGTTGGCACCCATCGCCCAATTCGGACCTGGCAAAGACAAACCTTGCCCCCATGCTGTTTCACTTTGCACCAGTTGGCCATTTATGACTTTTCTTGCCTCTACATGAACCGCCACAATGAAACAGGAAGGTAAACCGGCTAAAGGAATTCCAAAACGAAGTACTTTCTTTTTCGGATCCAATGACTTTTGATAAGGAAACTGACCTACTTTGGGGTTACCATTTGGTGTTTGAGGCATATTTGCCAACAAGCCAACATAAACATTTGCAGATTGAATCCACCAGTTTCCTGTTGTCGACAAATCGATAAATAAACTATCTGCAGTGTTGTAAATAGAAACGGAACCAATATCAATTTTTTGTCCCGCTATCAGATTCCCGGTAGACACAGTTCCACATGGAATGATCATCGGTAAAGTGGTTATGCTTCCAGAATTATTGTTGCCACATTTTTCATTTTCAACATTCGAATCGGTAGTTCTGTCTTCGAAATCGAATTTTTTACAAGAGTTGGTTAAGATTGAGACTGTAAGAAATAATGTAAGACCTGAAAAATAATGGATGGCACGTTGCGTAAAGTGTATGTGTGTTTTCATAGTGTAGGTATTAACGTGTCGATGTAAGTTACTGAGACAGAATAAGAAAACCAAAAAAAAATGCAATTATTTTTCGATTAACCGCAAATATATCCCGACGAACATTTTGTTTATGGCGACAAAACAACAATCAAAGAATTAACTCGCTCTCAAAATCGCGCATCAATTCAGTATTTGTAACTTTGGGGTTCAATGAGTAGTTCGAGCAGTAAATACCTCACAATTTCAACAATAAGCGAAGGATTCTATAAAGAAAAGGGATCGAAGTTCATTGCATATGCCATCCCCTGCTCTACTGAAGACGAAGTAAAACAACACATTTCCCGATTACGCAGAGAAAACCCACAAGCTGTTCACGTTTGTACAGCCTTTCGACTGGGAAGTGAAAAGAAACTTTACCGATCCAGCGATGACGGTGAACCTTCCAATTCTGCAGGTCCACCAATCTTAGGACAGATACAATCATTCGATTTAACCAACATTCTTATCGCAATTGTTCGTTATTATGGTGGAACAAATCTAGGTGTTGGCGGATTGATAAACGCTTATAGAACCTCAGCTAAAGAAGCACTAGATAACGCAACAATAATAGAAGACGAAGACCGTATTTTACTCGAAATTCAATTCGACTATGCCGCGTATAGCAATGTGATGAAGCTGTTGAAAGCAGGAAATTGCAACATTATAGAGCAAACCGTAGACAATATTACAACAATGACCGTTTCAATTCCTGAATCGAATCACGAAATAAGAACTCAATTAGAACAACAATATTCCAGAAAATGAATTATCAATTACTAGAACAATTAACCGAAATTCAAGGTGTAGCAAGCGACGAAAGCAGAATCAAAGCTTTTATTCTTGATTATGTTGCAGAGAATTCATCTTCATGGAAAACCCAGCCAACGGTTCTTGATCATCCATGGCTGCAAGATAATGTTGTACTGATCTTTGGAAAACCAACTACGGCAATCTATGCTCATACAGATACTATTGGCTATTCTATTGGCTATACGAACGATTTGATTCGAGTTGGCGGTCCAAGAAACATTGACGGAACACAGTTGGTTGGAATGGATGGTGACAAAGAAATCGAAGCAGAAGTAATGATGATAGAAACAGAACACGGGGATATTCTGCCACATTATGTTTCAACAACTCCTATTACACCAGGCACATTAATGTCATTTGCCCCAAACTTCAGAGAAACAAATGAATATGTTCAATCGAAGTATTTAGACAACAGACTTGGTGTTTTCAACGCGCTTAAAGTTGCCGAAACGCTTGAAAATGGAGCAATTGTTTTCTCAACATATGAAGAACATGGCGGAAATTCCGTTGGATTTATTGCGAAATACCTGTTTGAAAACCATGGAGTTCAACAGGCTTTGATCAGCGACATTACGTGGGTCACTTCGCATGTCACTCATGGCGGCGGTGTAGCTATTTCAATGCGGGACAGCATGTTACCTCGCAAAAGTTACCTCGACAAAATCATTTCCTTAGCAAAAGAAAGTGGTGTTCAGTATCAACTAGAAGTGGAATCCGCTGGTGGAAGCGATGGATCTGTCCTTCAAAAAGCAAGTTTACCAATCGATTGGTGTTTCATAGGCGCTCCGGAAGACAATGTGCACACACCGGATGAAAAGGTTTATAAAAATGATATTGAAGCGATGGTAAGTTTGTATACATACCTAATGTCTCATATGTAAAGACGCGCACTTCGGCTACGCTCAGTGACCAATTGCGTCTTTACAAGTTTATTATCTCACTGCCGACACTTCAGAAATCGTGATAATTTCATAAATGGAGCAATCGCCTTCCATTTTGG
>CBFGNV010000061.1:0-24131 GCA_965650275.1 uncultured Fluviicola sp.
GAAGGTGTTGTTTTTACGGTTTGTACGATAGTTCTGACACTTTTAGTTGGATGGTTGCTGGGTAAATGGTTGAAGATTGACAAAAAGATTTCGTACCTGATTTCAAGTGGAACTTCTATTTGTGGTGGAAGTGCAATTGCTGCTGTTTCCCCTCTCATTAAAGCTGATGAGAAGCAAATGAGCGTGGCACTTGGAACAATCTTTATTTTGAATTCAGTTGCACTTTTGATATTTCCTTTAATTGGTAAATGGCTTCATTTATCACAGGCAGATTTCGGTTTGTGGTGTGCCATTGCAATTCACGATACAAGCTCTGTAGTTGGGGCAGCTTCAAAATATGGAGAACAAGCGCTTCAAATTGCTACAACAATTAAATTAGAGCGTGCACTTTGGATAATTCCACTTTCTATCTTGACCATGATTTTTTCAAAGAATGAAGGAAAGAAGTTGAAAATTCCATATTTCATTGGCTTTTTCATAGTGGCAATGATAATTAGCACCAATTTTCCGCAATTTAAAGATGGTTATGATGTTTTGGTGATGATCGCAAAAAAAGGATTGACCATCACCTTATTCCTTATAGGCGCAGGATTATCAATGAAAAACATCAAAGCTGTTGGATTCAGACCTTTGCTTCAAGGAGTTGGACTGTGGATATTTATAAGTGTAATTTCCATTGTCGTTATTCTATTTGTTAACAATTAGGGGAGCAATAATTAATTGATTTTTGGTTGAATTTGAGCCTGAAATAAAGCTTAACTTTACATCATTATTCAGCAATTGAATATTTATTGAGATATGAAAATAGAACAAATTTATACAGGATGTTTGGCACAGGGAGCTTACTATATTACTTCTGGTAATGAAGCTGCTATCATCGATCCATTAAGAGAAATTGGTCCATACATTGAACGTGCAGAGCGCGATGGTGTGAAGATCAAATACATTTTTGAAACACATTTCCACGCTGATTTTGTTTCTGGTCACGTTGACCTTGCAAAAGCAACAGGTGCAACAATCGTTTACGGTCCAAATGCTACAACAGCTTTCGAAGCACATATCGCTACAGACGGTGAATTACTCAAATTAGGCAATGCAACTTTCAAAGTTTTGCATACTCCAGGACATACAATGGAAAGTACATGTTACTTGTTGCAAGATGAAAATGGAAAAGATACTGCCGTTTTCTCCGGTGACACATTGTTTATCGGTGATGTAGGTAGGCCAGACCTAGCTCAAAAATCAGCGACAATGACGCAAGAACAATTGGCAGCAACGCTGTTCAATTCACTTCGCACAAAGATCATGACATTGGCTGATGACGTTACTGTTTATCCGGCTCACGGTGCAGGAAGCGCATGTGGTAAAAACATGAGTAAAGAAACCGTGAGTACAATAGGTGAACAAAAAGCAATGAATTATGCTTTGCGTGCCGACATGACGGAAGCGGAATTTGTTGCAGAAGTTACAGATGGTTTATTACCCCCTCCGGGATATTTCGGAATGAACGTAGCAATGAATAAAAATGGCTCCGATTCAATCACAGAAGTCATGAAACGTGGAATGAATGCGTTGGATCCAGCATCTTTTGAAGCTGCAGCTAATGAAACTGGTGCTGTAATGTTGGACACGCGCAAAGCTGCTGATTTCGCTAAAGGATTTATTCCAAATTCAATCAGTATTGGCTTGGAAGGAACATTTGCTCCTTGGGTTGGTGCTTTATTGCCAGATGTAAAACAAGAGATTCTCCTGATTACTGAACCAGGAATGGAAGAAGAAACGGTTAAACGTTTGGCTCGTGTGGGTTACGATCACGTTATTGGATATTTGAATGGCGGAGTGGATGCCTGGAAAAACTATTCAAGCGAATGGGATTCTATTGAACGTATTTCGGCTGATGAATTTGCCAAAGAATACGAGAGTAAACCAATCGTTATAGATGTTCGTAAACCTGGAGAATACAGCGCTGATCATGTTGCTGATGCTCAAAGTCTTCCGTTAGATTTCTTAAACAATCAGTTACACGAATTACCGAAAGATCAACCGTTCATTTTGCATTGTCAAAGCGGTTACCGAAGCATTATTGCTGCATCCATTTTGAAAGCGCGTGGATGGGATAACTTTAAAGAAGTAGAAGGAGGTTACAAAGCCATTTCTGAAACGAATGTTCCTAGAACGGACTTTGTTTGCCCTAGCACTCAGAAGTAATTACAAATTACTAGTGACTAATTACAAATAATTGGTCAACAGTAAATGATAAGAAAAAGGCGGAAATCATAGATTTCCGCCTTTTTCAATTTGTAATTCGTAATTAGTAATTCACATGTCTTTCCTTCTTATCGTCGTAGATATCATCCAAAGTCACCAAAATTCCTGTTTCTTCCACGTCACCAAATTCATGATTTACAGCAGTTCCAAACGTTTTCATGGTTGGTGATAGATTCATGTAGATGTTTACCAACGGTGGAATATTCTCACCACGCGCACGAACATAGGTGTTCAGCACCTTGAATCCGTCTTTAAACTCCAAACCTTTTAACTGTTCTTCAACGTAGTTCTTGTCGTAGTTCTGTTGAAGTGGAGTATAAGGCTTCATCAGATTCTCGTTATCTGGAAAATAATGGTGCATGAAATGCAAAAGGAAATCACGTGATTCTCGATCGTAACTCGGATACATCGTCACTTTTCCAAAGAAGTATTTGATATCAGAATAGGTTCTGGCTAAAGCGCCTAATCCGTCCCAAATGTTGTCTAATGCATAAAGTCCTTTTCTTGGATTTACTGTTGGCTGAAAGTTTGGCTGAACCCAGCTTCGTCCCAATTCTATTGTTTTTGGCAAATATTCATTCACAAACTTTTCTGTGAATTCGAAATAATGAGCTGTTGAAAGTTGAATGTTTGTTGGAGATAGAATGGCCTTCTCACAGCAAATGAAACGGTATCCGCCAATAATCTCTCTGTCTTCCGGCGACCAGACAATCAATTGCTCGTAGCACAAGTCTTCCGCATCAAATTCATCCAGATCAAGCGCTAATCCCGTTCCACCACCAGCAGCACGGAAAGTAACTTCTCTCAAACGACCAATTTCTTTAACAACGTTAGGAGCGTTGTGTTGATTTAAAATGTAGATTTCATTTTCACCTTTGCGCGTAATACGTACCAAACCCGCATTTTTCATTTCGCGTTCAAGTATATCTCTGTCAATTGGATCTATGATAGGTTCCATCATTGTTCGGTTTCATTTTTGTTTTGCGACCCACCTTCATCAATAATCGTGCTGTTTTTAGGCAGGTTAATCACATGTTCTTGCATCCAGCGAGCAGCTTCTTTATCGTTCTTGAATTTGTTTAATTCTTCTGTACTAATTGGTTCACCAACGGTAAATACGATATGTTGATTCCGTTGTTTGAACAGCTCATCTGAAAGATACAACATTTCTATGTTTGCTTTCAAGCCAAGAAATTTTCTGAAATTCGAAAGGCGATAAAAGAAATTCGAAAGCCTTCCTTCAATATGCACTGGAAGAATGGTCTGGTTATTCGCTTTTGATTGTTTGATAAATGTTTTCTTCCACTCCAGATCACGAATTACACCTTTTGTTCTTCGGCTAACTAAGCCAGCTGGAAAAATACCAATTAAATTATCTGAAGCAAACAATTCATTAACCATTTTCAAACTGGAACCTTTCGTTTTTCCACTTTTGTTTACACCAACAAAAATCCCTTTTAAGGGTTCAAGATTCAGTAAAAGGTCGTTTACGATAAACTTAATATCTGTCCTGTGATTCCGTAAGGCATCTATGAGAATAATAGCGTCCATTCCGCCAAGTGGGTGATTCATTGCTAAAACACATTTCCCTTCTTTTGGAATACGCTCAAGACCTTTTATCTCATAAGTGATATTCAGGTATTTCACCACATCAGCGCAGAATTGTTGGTTCTTTGAATTGTGATGTGTTTTAATGAAGTTATTTATTTCGTCCTGATGAACTATTCGTTCGATATATCGAATAATGAAACCTGGAATCCACTTGTATAATCGCGGACTACGGCTTGAAATAATCTTCCTAACGTTAATGAAATCCTTTTCTTCCACGGGTCAAAATTACTAATTACCAATGACGAATTACAAATTGCGAATTACGAATTATGAACCATTTGTAACTAGTAACTAGTCATTAGTAATTACTCAACGCAGTAGAGCGTGTCAAAACTAGGGGAGAAGCCTGCCCAAACACCAATTGCTCCGCCTGTTATATTGGTTGGAATGAACGTAGGACTGGCAAAAGGATTTCCATTGGTTTGCAGCTGTAAGTATTTCTTTTCGAAATAATCATAAACGTTCGGAGATAGCTTTGAAAGCTTAATGACGACAGAATCTCCCATTTTATAATAACCGCGGTTCTGATCTTCTACATCTTCATCTTCGTCCCATGACATTGGATTTTCGTAGCCAAAATCAAAGGTTTGACCGTTGATAAACTCATCGTCAAAAACCGGACTGTAAGTTTTGGTGAAATTAGCATCCTTTGGAGAACCGTTAACCATATTAATTCGCTTCACTTCCCACATGTACGCATCGTATTGATTTCCCGGATCCGAAAGTCGTGCCCATGAAAAGCCGTACCCCGGGTCAGGATCAGGATCTGGTTTCCAATAAACAGAATCCAATGCTGTTGGCTGCTCAATTTTTGTTGAAGAAGTGTATACTTTTCCTTCAAATTCTACTTTCAAAGCGTATGTTTTTCCAACTTCACCCCAAATGGCCGTATTGAAAGTGGTGTAAGCGCATAAATGATAATTCGCCAATTCTTCTTCCGGTATACCGAATAATTCAGCCGCAATGGCTTCTGTTCCAGCTGGTAGATTGTCTGAGCAAATTTCGTCTAAGACAACGGTATTTGTTCCATCAGAAACGGTGACAATAGCTCCTGATTGAAAACTATTCAAGAAATTCTCTAAACTTGTCTCTGCATAGATATTCTGTGTTTTACTTATTAAAACAAGCGGAGGTTGACCAGTTTCAATTCTACCATCAATCACCAATTTTTGCTCGTAATCGGGAATATCAATCTTGACTTCTTTTGTACACGAAGAAAGCCCCAATCCAATTGCAATTGGAAGAATAATTGCTGCTATTAAAATTCGAAGTTCCATGTTACACTTGGTAAGATAGGGAATAATGACACTTGTTTTACGCTTATTTTGAATGTGTTCTGAAGTAAAGCTCCATCACTGTCGACGTATAAGAAATAAGGATTTGCCCTATTGTAAATATTATAGATAGAGAAATTCCAGTTTTGCTGAATCTTTCGTTTTACCTCAATTTCGTTTCCTTCGTTATCCGTTTTGATCTTGGTTGGTTTTACATAGTAAGTTGCAGATAAGTCCAAACGGTGGTAAGGAACCATTCGCGTACCGTTTCTGCTACCATATTCAAAAAGAAGATTTTGGTCTTGAACGTACCAGCTGTTTGGAAGCGTAAGTGTGTTTCCGGTTGCAAAGATGAATGACATTCCAAAAGTCCATCGATCACTCAACTCATAAATTCCAACTACCGTTAAATCGTGTCTTCTGTCGTACTTTGCCGGATAAGCTTCTGCCTGAATATCGGGAAACAAACGCATTGTTTTTGCCCACGTATAGCCAATCCAGCCATTGAGTTTTCCTACTTTTCGTTTGATGAAGAATTCAGCGCCGTAACTCCAGCCGGTTCCAAAAACCATGAGATTATCGGTGTTATCGTTCACGTTATCAGATGGAAGTGCACCTTGACTGAATTCGACAAGGTTTTTCATGTGTTTGTAATACAATTCAACAGAACCTTCCCATTTTCCATTTTTCGTATTTTGGAAATATCCAATAGAAGCTTGGTATCCTTGCTGTGGTTTCGCTTTGTCGGTGGTTGGATACCAAATGTCGGTTGGTAGGGAAACTGCGCTAAAACTTGTTAGTTGAACAAATTGATAATTGTACATGTATCCCGCTTTAATACTGCTGTACTCTCCAGTCATAATTCGGGTGGAAATACGCGGTTCCAACCCTTGATAAAAAGCAATCAAATCATTTTTACCATATTCAATGGTGCTGTCCGGGTTTCCGATTACATTCTTGACATAACGCGTAAAAGGTCCAACAAATTGATAGGTGGTATAACGCAATCCTGCATTGATTTTAATGAATTCATTGGCGTCGAATTCGTCTGCGATATAAACTGCCGATTCGTGACTGTATAACTTTTGTGATAATCCAGTGTCAAAAACCACGTCCTCCTGTGAAGCGCTTACACTTGTTGGCGTGAAGGTATGGAAACAGTAATCTAATCCCCATTTCAAGCTGTGTCTGCCTTCAGGATAATACGAAAAGCCAACTTTCGCATTGATGTCTCGAATTCCAGAAGTAATAGCGAATTTGAATTCATCTTGCTCTGAGCCAAAACTGAATTGGTAATCCGTGAATGATGTAGTGGTATTCATCATCAGTTTATTGGAGAATTGATGCGACCAGCGAAAAGAGGCAATTCCATTGCCCCAAGGCATTTTCACGTTGAAATCATCGTTCTTGTTTCCAAAATTGAAAAGATCTTTTCCGTAGTATCCACTCAAATAGATATTGTCTTTCGGACCAAGTTTGTATTGAAACTTTGCATTGAAATCGTAGAAATAATAAGACGTTCCTTTGAACGGAGATGAATCTTTAATTAACAACTTCATGAAAAGATCAATATAAGTTCTTCTTGCCGAAACAATGAACGAACCTCGTTTTTTGAACATTGGACCTTCCAGAGTTAATCGGGAAGAAATTAAACCTAAACCTCCGGTGGCTTTGAATTTATTCTTGTTTCCATCATTCATGTTGACCTCAAGAACAGAAGATAAGCGTCCACCGAAGTTCGCAGGCATTCCGCCTTTGATAAGATTTACATTCTTTATTGCATCCGAATTAAAGACAGAAAAGAATCCAAAAAGGTGAGAAGCATTATAAACTGTTGCATTATCGAGTAGCACCAAGTTCTGATCGGGCGAACCACCTCGAACGTAAAAACCTTGTCCACCTTCACTTACCGATGAAACACCAGGAAGTAATTGCAGTGTTTTGATCACATCCACCTCACCTAAGAAGGCCGGAAGCTTCTTCACTAATTCAATATCCAGTTCAATTTGACCAATTTTAGTGGAATTCACATTGGCGTTGGGGTCGCCCTTTATTTCCACTTCTCCCAAACTATGTTTTTTATCTACAAAACTGTGATTGAGTAAAGTATCGGTTGTTAAGTTGACAAAAATCGTATCAGCAGGAAATTCGGAAGAACGAAAAACGATGTGGTATTGACCCAATGGAATGGTGATGGAAAAGAAGCCGTTCTCATTTGTAAACGTTCCCTTTTTTAATTCTTGAATGTAGATGCCACTCCCGATTTGTGTTTCACCGCTTTCTTCTGTTGTTACTGTTCCACTAATAGTAGCATTAGATTGCGAAAAACCAATGGAATTCCCAAAGCAGAAAGTCAAAAGTAAAGCGTAGAAGAGGAGTTTTGACATGGAGCGAAATTAAGGAAAAGTTCACTGTTAAAGAGAGCTTGTCAACTGAAAATCAAGAATTATTGTTAACTTAAATAGAATTAAAATTACTTACCATCTTGATATCACAATTTGTGATATCAAGATTTTTAACAACTACTATGAGTACTGAAGTGTTAATTCCAAACAAACTTATTGAGAGCCGTATCTACGTGATTCGAGAATGCAAAATCATGCTAGACAGTGATTTAGCAGAGTTTTACAATGTGGAAACAAGAGTTTTGAATCAGGCTGTAAAGCGTCATGAACATAGATTTCCGTCAGACTTTATGTTTCAATTATCAAAAACCGAATTCGAAGATCTACAACAAAAAGAAACGAACTGGGGTGGACGACGTAAGCTTCCAATGGCATTCACAGAGCATGGAATACTTATGCTGTCTAGCGTTTTAAATAGTTCGGTAGCCGTTTCAGTGAGTCAGCAGATTATACGCTTGTTTATATCTCTTCGTGATGAAGTGCTGTCAAATCAGAAGTTGATAAATGAAATTCAAGCAATCAAAGAAAAACTAAATAGCCACGATAGTCATTTGGAAATGATAAACGAATATCTAATGGATGTTTTGGTTAAAAATGATCCGAATCGCAGTAAAATAGGTTATAAGACAGAATAGTTATAAGGCACATTGTTTTTCATCGGTTCTTGCCCTTTAAAATTCGCCGTTTTGAGTATTTTTGTGAACCATAATTTGAAAAATGAAAATATCACTCAATTGGCTCAACGAATATCTGCCCTCACCTAGAACTGCAGAAGAATTAGAAGGTTTACTTACCGATACCGGACTGGAAGTTGAAGGATTTGAGGTTATTGAAACTGTAAAAGGTGGATTGGAAGGCGTTATCGTTGCTGAAGTTATTGAATGCGAACAACATCCGAATGCCGATCGTTTGAAAGTGACAAAAGTCAATACGGGTAAAGAAATTCTTCAAGTTGTTTGTGGAGCTCCGAATGTAGCCAAAGGTCAAAAAGTACTTTTGGCAACTGTTGGCTGTACCATTTATCCTTCACCGGAAGAATCGTTGAAAATTAAGGTTTCTAAAATTCGTGATGTGGAATCACACGGAATGTTATGTGCAGAGGATGAATTAGGACTTGGGAAAAGTCATGATGGAATTCTGGTGTTGGATCCGAGTGCAATTCCAGGAACGCCAGCTGCTGAAATTCTTCAATTGGAGAGTGATACGCAGATTGAAATTGGTTTAACACCGAATAGAGCAGATGCGCTCGGACACATTGGTGTTGCTCGTGATGTATTGGCTTACGATATTTGTCATAACAATTCCACTGCAGCGCTGAAATTGAAGGAAGTAAATCTTCCGGCGAAAGGTTCTGACCTTAAAGTAGAAGTTGAAGTAAAAGATACAGAGAAATGTCCACGTTATATGGGGATTACATTCTCAGGAGTTGAAGTAAAACCTTCTCCAGCGTGGTTGCAAAATAAATTGCGAGCTGTCGGACTTTCACCAATCAACAATATTGTGGATGTTACCAATTACGTTATGCGTGAACTTGGAACTCCATTACATGCTTTTGATGCTGCGAAAGTGAATGGAAAAGTAATTGTTCGCAAAGCAAACGAAAAGGAAGTTATTACTACACTTGATGGTGAGAAGAGGGAGTTAACTTCTGAAGATTTAGTGATTGCGAATGCTACAGAAGCCATGTGCATTGCTGGTGTGTTTGGAGGAGTTGATTCAGGAATTAACGACAATACAACCACGGTTTTCCTTGAGGCCGCATATTTTAATCCCGTTTCGGTTCGTAAAACAGCGAAACGTTTCGGATTGTCTACTGATGCTAGTTTTCGCTTTGAACGTGGTGTTGATGTGGATTTGGTTCCTTATGCCATTCAACGTGCAGCTCAATTGATTTTGGAAGTTGCTGGTGGTTCTATCGCTTCTGATATTCAGGATATTTATCCAACGAAAATTGAAAAGAGAAAAGTAACGCTTCGTTACGCTCGTTGCGCTAGTGTTCTTGGTCATCAATTGCCAAATGAGCAGATCAAAAGTGTTTTAAAATCATTGGATTTTGAAATCACGAATGAAGCGAACGAAGCATTGGAATTATTAGTTCCGAACTATAGAGTTGATGTTGATCGTGAGATCGATGTGATTGAAGAGATTCTTCGCATTGTTGGGTTCAACAGTATTCCGTTCCCGGCTAAAATGAACACTTCCTTGGTGGTTGCGCAAAAACCAGATTTGGAAGCTTTGGGGGTTCGTTTGTCGGAAGTATTGGTTGGACTTGGTTTCGACGAGATCATGAACAATTCATTGACTTCATCTTCTTATGTTGAGAAATTAGGTGGTTCAGCTTTGCTTTCTGCAGAGAACGTTGAACTGCTTAATCCTTTAAGTAATGATTTAAGTGTAATGCGTCAAACCTTGATTTTTCAAGTGTTGGAGACTGTTGCGCATAATCAGAATCGTCAGCGACCAAACCTTCGTTTATTTGAAACAGGTAAAGTTTACAAGAAAGTTGGCGACCAATATTTAGAAAACAAACGATTGGTTTTGGCAATTACAGGAGCGAAAACAGAAGAAAGCTGGTCTCAAAAACAAGAGGGAAGCAGTTATTACGCAATCAAGGCTGTTGTTCGAAATATTTTTGAGCGTCTTGGATTACTATCACTGTACAAAGAGACTCCTCTTGAAGAAAAAGGTTTGTTTGTAGATGGTGAAGCGCTTTTTGTTTTGAAGAACAAGGTTGGAACAATTGGATGGGTGAATGGTGCTTCCAAAAAACATTTCGGTGTAAAACAGGATGTTTTTATTGCTGACTTGGATTGGGATGCGATTTTGGATTCATTGAAACTTTCAAAAACGCAATACAAGGAATTACCAAAAACATTTGAAGTTCGACGTGACTTCTCATTGCTACTGGATACGAAAGTGAAGTTCGCTGAAATAGAAGGAATAGCTCGTAAGGTGGACAAAAAGATTCTTCAGAATATCTCGTTGTTCGACGTTTACGAAGGAAAGAACTTGCCTGAAGGGAAGAAATCTTATGCAGTTTCGTTCATTTTTCAGGATGCTGAACAAACGTTGAAAGATACGCAGGTTGACGGTGTCATGAATGCTATCAAGGTTGAGCTGGAAAAGCAGCTTAACGCTGAGCTTCGATCTTAAATTACCTTAGAACAGTTATATGGAATCGGTTGAGGTTAAGTTTGATTTGGAACGTACCAAGAGTATCTATAAGAATTACTTTAAATACGAGGAAAGAAAGCTCATGAAGAAGATTCCGATTTGGCCAATTTCTGGTTTAGGATTGGTGTTAGTTGCATGTGGTCTAATATTTTATCAGAGCTTTTTATTCTATTTTGGAATCATCATTTTGGCACTGATGTTCCTCATTGTAAGGTATTACAAGTCGCAATTTGATTCGGCATACCAAAATTATATCAAAAAAATAGAGAGTAATTCTGCAGGTGCGAATGCTGATTTTACTTTTGGGTTTGATGAACGAGGCATTTCTTATAAATCGGAAAATGCCAATCTTGATTTTACCTGGAGCATGATCGGACATTTTGTGGTTAACAATGACGAAGTGTATATCTATACTTCTGAAAATAAATTGCAGGACATTATTTCCACGGCTATTTTGGGGGAAGAGAATTTCGATAGCTTTATGTCGTTATTGAAAGCTAAAATAGCTGTTCCAGAAGCTGTTGTTTGATACTAATCATGAACGTTTAAGCAAAAATGAAATCGTTTGTCGTTACCGGAATAGGAACCAATATAGGGAAAACAGTTTGTAGTGCTGTGCTTTGCGAGGCGCTGAAAGCTGATTATTGGAAACCAATCCAAAGTGGTGAATTGGATTCACTTGATAGCGAATTTGTGCGTTCAATGACTTCTCAGACAAACGTTATTCCCGCAAAACATTTATTGACACAACCTTTATCACCTCACGCTGCTGCTGAAATTGACGGAATTCATTTGGATGAAAACGATTTCGAATTACCTGTTTTTAAGAAGACTACTTTGATAGAAGGAGCGGGAGGTTTAATGGTTCCAATCAATAAAGAAGGACTGTGTTTTGTTGATCTTTTCCAATTATGGCATTTGCCGGTTTTCGTTGTAACTCAACATTATTTAGGAAGTATAAATCATACCTTGTTGACGTTGAGCACCCTTTTTCAAAGAGAAATTGAAGTTGCCGGATTGATTATTAATGGTAAACCAAATAAGAGTTCAGAAGAAATTTACTCGTCTTACTTTCCTGAAATGAAGATTACTTACATTCCGGAATTTGAGGATTTTAGTCAGGAAACAATTGCAAAAGCTGCTCAGTCATGGCTCGATCAAACGAATTAGAAAAAGACAAGAAACACGTTTGGCATCCGTTTACGCAAATGCTAACGGCCAAAGAACCTCTTCATATTGTTAAAGCAAAAGATGCTGTTCTTTTTGATAGTGACGGAAAATCGTATATCGACGCAAACTCTTCCTGGTGGGTAAATGTTCATGGTCACGGAAACGAACACATAGGAAAAGCAATTTCAGATCAGTTTACACAGCTTGATCACGTAATATTTGCGGGTGCAACACATCCTCAGGCGATAAGATTAGCTGAACGCATCACAAATATTCTTCCAACCGATTTAACAAAAGTCTTTTTCTCTGACGATGGCTCAACTGCCGTGGAAGTTGCTTTGAAAATGGCGTTTCAATATTGGTTCAACAAGAATCAGGTAAAGAAAAGAGTGATTGCAATGGATGGCGCTTATCATGGTGATACTTTTGGAGCAATGTCGATTGGTCAGCGAGGCGTTTTTAACCGTCCGTTCGAACATTTCTTTTTCGATGTAGATTTCCTGCATTTCCCAACCGACAAGAACGACAAGGACTTGCTGAAGGATGCTGAAAAACTTTTGAAAACGGGAGATATAGCTTGTTTGATCATTGAGCCATTGATTCAGGGATCGGCTGGAATGCGTATTTACGATCCAGGTATTTTGAATCAGTTGGTTGAACTTTGTCGAAAGTACGATGCGTTGGTGATTTTTGATGAAGTGATGACCGGTTGGGGGCGAACAGGGAAGTTGTTTGCTTATAATCATTGTTCGGTTGTCCCGGATATCATTTGCGTTTCAAAAGGATTGACAGGTGGAGTTTTGCCTCTTGGATTAACGATTGCAACTGAAGAGATTTACGAAGCGTTTCTGCATCCGGAAACCAGTAAAGCCTTACTTCACGGACATTCATTTACAGGATCTGCAATGGCCTGTGCTGCTGCAAATGCAAGTTTGGATTTATTCGAGGAGCAGGAAACGTGGGAGAATATTGAGCGTATAGAGCAACTCCATCATACGTTCCGGTTGGAATTGTCGAAGCTCAACAATGTAAAGCATATTGGAGTTTTAGGAACAATTGTTCGTTTTGAAATCGAAACAGGTGAGGGGAATACTTATTTTTCCTCTATTCGTGATAAAGCGTATGATTACTTTTTAGAACACGGATGTCTCATTCGACCACTTGGAAATGTGATTTACGTGAATCCGCCGTATTGCATTACTGACGAACAATTGGAGAAGGTGTATTCGGTGATTTTAGGGTTTTTGAAGAGTCTGTAAGGTAGTCACCAACTTAACAATATTGCTAATTAGTAAATTTCGAAATTTGTGTCGGATTTTAATCATTAGCTAAATCCAACACATTTATACAAAAACATAAAATTGTGTTCAAGATTGATGATGTTAGCTTAAGCTCCTTTTAAAGCATGAATCGTCTCAAACTCAAACGTAATCTTCTCCAATTCCACTTTCATCTGCTTCAATTCCTCGGTTGCTTTGAATCCAGGTTCCTTCAATAGGTTTTTTATGTGCGACAAGGTTTCTTTTGCCTCAGCAATTTCCATAAATGCTAACTGCGCACTCATCAATTCAATTAAATGTGAAAGCGTATCGAGTTCTTTTGAAATTGATTCTGTATCAGTATGTTGAAGTATAAATGTTAAAGAATTTATTTCACGTGTGAGACGAATACACGCACCCACTTGCGCAAAACTGGAATCGACTTTTGTTCGTGCAAATTCCGGCTCTTCGTACATGCGCTGTATACAAGCGAAAACGTCATTATTTGCAGCTTCAGTTATCCGACGATTTCTGATCCATGTAACAGGATGCGTCTTTTTAATGTGTTGTGAAATCACTTGTTTAAAGTAAGTACCGTTGCTTAACAGGGCTTTCTTTATGAGATTTGGGAAACGTTGATTCTCCCAAACGGGCCAGAACATTGAACTGATCAATAATGCCAATCCTGCTCCAAGAGAAGTGGAAATCAAACGCCAGCCAATCAACTGCCAGGATGTTTGCTGTGTCATCTGCATCAGAATTACCATCATTATAGTGACAAACAAAACCCCGATTTTGTAGTTGTTTCGAAGGAAGTACGCGACAAAAAACGAAATGAAGATCAGGATGTATGTGAAGTAATAATGAGGAATTGGAAGAAGCATGATGAAGCCTCCAATCAAAATCCCGATAAATGTTCCAAGTATGCGTTCAACACCTTTTTTCTTGGTGGCACCGTAATACGGTTGAATTACAATCAACATGGTTAATGCAATCCAATGTCCGTGATCAATCTTGAAAAACTTAAAGATGAAAACAGAGAAAGCCATTCCAAGAGCAACACGAACAGCATAATTGAATTGTTGTGAATTGATGTTGAACATATCCTTCAACAAAACACCCATTTTTCTGGGTTTAAGCCCAAGAATGAATTGATTTAAGGACAATTTGTAATTCTCAAAGTAAAGCTGTTGTTTGTTATTGTGATTTCCTTCGATCATGTCAATTACTTCAACGATCAAACTATTTGCTTCGTCAAGAATGTGTTTGATATGTCGCATAACAACCAATTCTTCATCTGAGAAATTGTTTTCATCTGTTGTTTTTTCGAAGATGGAAATGGCAACTGCAAAACGCTGTTGACGTGTTTTAGCGATCATCAAATCATCTGCGCGAAGTGTGAAATTCAGAATGGCAATTCGGGCAGAAACCTGTGAAAGCGCAGAAAGTGTTTTGTAAACAATGGAATAACGCTTGGTAGAGTTACTGATGAGATTCAACGCGTGAACTTCGTGATGAAGTGCTTTCAATGTCCCGGCAAACAACGCGCTGTGTCTGCGGATTTCCATCATTTGGTCGTAATGCTCAGTCTTTATTTTCGTATTGTTCTGACGGGCAAAAAACTCAATCGACTTATCAATTGCTTCACGAATAGCGAGTTCTTTCTTGGTTATTTCTACTTCCGGCGTTGTTTCTGTTTCCGTTCCGAAGTAATTCACCAATCCATCCAAATAATCGGTACTCGTACTCCAGATCAATGAAACCGAACGTTTTAAAGGGTTACCGGCAGAAAAAGGAAAGGAAATAAAAATGATGGCAACCGCCCATAGAACACCAATCCAAATGTAATTACCAATAATTAATGCTTCTTCTAAACCAGAAGGCTGTGTAAGTCCAAAAAGATAGAAGAAACCAACTCCAACACCAATCGAAGAACCGTAATTACTCCAATTGCGGATTAGAGCAGCAAGCATCCCTATGATTGCCATTCCAATAACAGCAAGGGTTATGGAATCACCGAAAAGCAAACCGACAATTCCGGCAATGTAAATAAGAACACCTTCGATGATTTGAATGATCATTTTACGGAAATGTGGTCCGCGGTAGTCGACCATTGTAACCAGATATGCTGCAAATGCCGACCAAATGATTTCGTATTTCATTCCCACATAGAGTGGGAGAACGATTAAAGGAACATTAAGGGCTAAAACAACACGAATTGACCAACTCAACGTCGGCTCCAAATATTCCTGTTGAACGATGGTGTTTAACTGTTTTATCGGTTGAAATCTCATAGAATTGTCCCTTGCGACAAAGGTACAAATGCAATGTGGGTTTCTGTCTTATGGAAACGTGAAAAGTCCTTAAAATTTGAGCTTTTTACGTTGAGATAATTCTAAAAACAGTTCTTCTATTCAGTTGATTCAGTTGTTCGAATAACTTTCTATCAGCTTTAAATTGAACAACAAATTTTTCGGTTAGCAGGTAAGATTCTTTGGTTTGTAACTCTCTTGGCAGCAGTAAATAAACAGGATTCTCATTAGTTAAAAGAAACGGTTTCCGTTCACCTTGGGAGTTTGTTTTTATGTTTTCTGGATTTGCACCAATGTTTTGCAGCCAAGCTTTTATGCCTAAGGCTCGCTGTTCAGTGAATCTCAAATTATACAAAGAATCTCCGCGATAATCAGTATTGCATTGGATTTCAAAAACAAAACTCGGGTGATTCAAAACAAATGCTTTTATACTATCCATTAAATCTACTGTAGTAGAATCAATTAGCATTCGTTGATCTGGGAAGAATCGAATTGGAAGATCAATTTCCTGCCCAGCATAAAACGTTGTGTCTGAAAGCCTGAAGTTCTTTGTTTGGGTGAAGGAATTAAAACTTAGAAGGAACAGAAAAGGAAGGAGTAATTTCATGGTTGTATTTACTTTAAATGTTTTGATTGAGTAGAAGTAAACAATTGAATTCCCTTATCCAAACAGAGCAGGTCCACTCATCGAATAAAGAAATAAACTGATAAACAAATCCGAAACTGTTATAGCCATTAAAAATGTATAAAAGGTAGAATTGTAGAGCCTGGTCTCCTTTCGGAATGTAAGAAGGTAAGTTAAAGTGCATAAAACCATCAGTAGACTTGGACCGTAATAAATCAAATCCAAGCGAGCAATGCCTGTTTTCCCGAAATCTTCAAGCATCCATTTTTGCAAAAGTTCAATTCCGTAGAAGATATCGTATAACCCAATTATTCGAACTGCTATTGCCAAAAGAACAATAACCATAAGAATCAGGTGGAATTTGCTTTTCATTTACTTATTCAGAAACTTCTTGAAATCAAAACCTTCCATGTAAGCGATTTTCCAACTACCGTCCTCCAAAACAGCTTTCATTTCGTTCTTGAAGTTGTTGCCGTGAGTCCAGATGAAAAACGCTTCATTGTCGTCAATCATTAACTTCTCAATGTGAAGTGTTTTCCAATAGTCTTCTGAAGGTGTGTCCTGACAATTGCACCAGGGACTCGAATCATTTCCGTAGGGAGGCATTTCACCAACAAAGTATTCGATCGTTCCATTTCTGAGGTCTTTGTCGATTTCCAATGCAATTTCATTGTAATTATCTATGAATTCAGTAGAGAAGAAGTTGGTTTTCTTAAGTTGTTCCAATCGACGCTTGTGCTCTTGAATGTTCAATTTCACGTATTTGTCTTCCGACTGATTGGGAAGAACATCAAAATCATAAGCCTTCATTCCTTCGGTTTCATACCATTCATAAAGCTCACTAACTAGTTTTTCAAGGCTCTTTGTCTCCTTCTGAAAATCAACTTGTGGGTGTTGTTTGTCATCGGGATTTGAGTTTGGTGTATTCTGATTACAGCTGAATAGCGTAAGTCCAAATAGCAGTATAGATAGTTTGATTGTTTTCATTTGTTAGATTTTCTCAAGCCTTAAATTAACATGTTTTCCGTTGTGATTAATTCTCATGATGTAAAATCCTGAAACCAACTCGTTAATGCGCGTGAATCCTGAAAAGTCCGTATTTGTTTCTAAGATCATTTTCCCGTCTAATGAATAAATACTCACTTCACATTCTGGTTGAGAAACAACATTGAATCCAGAATTACTTGGATTTGGAAAAACAATTGTCTCACTAAAAGGAATAGATGCGGAAGATAGTTTGTAGAATTCATTCGTTTTTGTGCCGTCTTCTTTCAAGCCCGTTCCCAAATAGAAATCATTGCCAATCACAAAACCTGACGAACCTCTTAATCCTTCCGTTCCAATGGGATTCATCTGTCTCCATTCTCCAGAATAATCATATTGATAACTGTCGTTTTGAAATACTGAGCTTTCATTCATTCCGCCACAAACCATTGCTGTAACACCGTTTGAAAGAGCAGTTCCGTATGATCGTAAACCTCCAGGAAAAGTAAGCTCTCTCCAGGAATTTTGACTCGGATTGAACTCGAACCAGGAAGATGAATAGGTGATAGGGCTAACTGAAAATCCTTCACCGAATATGATTTTATTCAGGATAGGAAAGGCCAGAACGCTTCGATTTCCGCTAGACTGATAATGTGCAATCAACGACCATTCGTCTGTTTTTTGATTGTATTTCCATAAATCAGACAGAGTAGAATCGAGGTTGGTACCCAAACCAAAATAGCCTGAACCGTTTAGAGAAGTTGCTGTAGCATCCCAGCGAGAAAATCCGGTAAAATTGTTCAATTGTGTCCAGATGTCAATGCTTTCATTATACTCCCAAACATCATTTAAAGGAGTTCCGAATTCTGAATAACCACCAATCAGGTAAGCCTTATTTTCGATGGTAAAAACACTGGAATATTGTCGTTTTGTTCCTGGAAACTCTGCTTTTTCTGTCCAAGTATTGTTTTCAGGATTGTAGCAAAACAATTTGTTGCTTTCAGAATAATCAGATCCATCAGCTGTTCCAGTCACGAAAAAGCCAAGATTGTTGAGTGAAAAAGCAATGCCATCGTCTCTCCCGGCAGAGGGAAGAGGCGCAATTGGAATCCATTCCTGTGAGAAAGAATAGGTGGTAAAAATCAAAAATAGTAGTGAAATGTATTTCGACATGGAATCAAAACGAAGAGTACTCCCAATTATTACTTACAATCCGACTTCTTCACCCATTTGTATCTGATTCCACGGATGAACAGCTCTCTTTTGTCAGGATCCCATTTCCCAAAGGAAGTCATGATACCATTGTATGTGTGGCAGATATCGTATGTTTCTTCGTTTGGAACAATTGTCACCTTTTCCCCGTTTTTCGGAACAAGCGCTTGATATAAAGCCTCTGATGAATTGAATTTACTATCGCAGGAAATTTCCACCTGATTCCCTGTGCTGTTTTCATAAATTCCACTGAATTCTTTGGTGTCAACGTGACAAGAGGAGAGAAGTAATAAGAACGGTAAAACGTATTTCCACATATTGAAGAATTAATGCTTTAGAGGTCGTTTCTTGATCATTCCGCCTCTGGTGTCCTTCACACTATTCATTACCACAAAAGCATGGGGCTCAATCTTCTCAATTTCAAGGTTTAGCTTATTCAGCTCCAACCGTGTAACGACAGTATAAATAATTTCGACGTCTTCCGTAGCTCCACGTTTCCCAAATCCTTTCTTGCCGCTGTAAACCGTAACACCACGTCCCATTTTGGAAATGATCATTTCACGAATTTGGTCCGGACGAGTAGAAACGATAGTAACTCCCATGTATTCCTCAATACCTTCAACGATAAAATCCAATGTTTTCGAAGCTGCTAAGTAGGTGATCATTGAATACATGGCAATCTCAATTCCAAGGAAATATGCTCCAAAAGAGAAAATGACCACGTTCATAATGATAATTAAATCACCTAGAGTCGCACCAGTTTTCTTACTTAAGTATATGGCTAAAACTTCGGTTCCATCGATCACAGCTCCACCTCGAACAGCAAATCCAATTCCAGCTCCAAGGAAGAATCCACCAAATACCGCAACAAGTAAATTATCGTTGGTCACGTTCGGAAAATGAACGGTCGCCAGAACAATTGATAATCCAGTGATTGCCAGAGCTGTTTTAATAGCAAACTCTTTTCCAAGTGTCAAATAACCAAGGAATACGAAAGGGATGTTAATTCCGATGATTAGCCAATACAGTGGAATTTTGGTTAGTGCATGAATCAAAAGCGATATTCCGGTTGCTCCACCATCAATGAAGTGATTGGTCAATAGAAATCCTTTGAAACCGAATCCAGCCAGGAAAATCCCAGCACCGATTAGGAAAAAATCCTTGACATTTCGTTTGGCGATGATTCTAAACTCACGATATGCCTTGGCAAACTGATAATCTGAAAAAGGTTTGATTCCTTTTTTTGACTTTCTGTTCTTTAGAATGGTTTCGGTAAGAATTCGCTTCAAAAATGGTTTCATCCTCTGCACATATTTGTTCTCGAACTAAGATAGGCATTCACGATTGATTAGCCGAAAGGAGAAGGAGAGAATTACCAAATTTTAATAGGATTTTAATATTGTCGAGCCGAAAAATCACTCGAATGACTTACCACGGATGCACAGATTAAATGGGCGCTTACCAGTCGCCCAATAACACAAAAGCTCGTCCGGTAGGCGAGCTAAAACATCTGTGTATCTGTGGGAATATTAATCCTTGGTTTCAAAAACGGCTCTCTGAATAAGTTTTCCAACCTCATGAATTTCATCTTCGGAAATGTTCAATGGTGGTGAAAGTCTGAAACTATAAGGGTGCGACAAAAACCAGAAAGAGATAACTCCGTATTCCAGTAGTTTGTCTACCACTTTTGCCACACGTTCATCGTTCACCATATCGCAAGCGTACATCATTCCAACTCTTCGAATTTCCAGGATTTCATCGATTTCACGCAGATAAGACTCCAACATTGCGCCTAAGCGTTCTACTTCATTGAAATCTATTTCATTTTGAAAAACCTCTAAGGTTCCCCAGGCAGCAGCATTGATTACCGGATTTCCACCAAAAGTAGTGATGTGCCCAAGCATTGGTGAATGGCTCAATTCAAGCATGTATTCATGCTTCGTAACGAATGCACCAATTGGTAATCCACCACCCAAAGCTTTACCAAGTGTTAGAACGTCAGGGATAACTCCGCTGTGCTCGAAAGCGAACATTTTTCCAGATCTTCCCATTCCGCATTGTACTTCATCGAAGATCAACAGGCAACCAACTTCTGTACAACGATTTCTTAGTGCTAGTAAATATTCAGTTGTGGCCTGACGAACTCCGGCGTCACCTTGAATAGTTTCTAGAATAACTCCGGCTGTTTTTTCTGTGATTCGTTCTAGATCATCAAAGTTATTTAGAGTGATGAAATTGATGTTTGGAAGTAAGGGGCGGAAAGCACTTTTCTTTAGCTCATTTGCTGAAACACTTAAAGAACCTTGTGTGTTTCCATGATAAGAACCTTTAAAGGAAATTAATTCTGCTCTACCAGTAACGCGTTTTGCTAGTTTTAACGCCGCTTCATTGGCTTCAGTTCCTGAATTTACAGGATAAACAGCATTTAATTGTTCAGGAAGAAAGGAGAGAAGTGCTTTAGAAAATTCCAAAGTGGCATCCTGAATGAATTCACCGTAAACCATCACGTGCATATACTTCTCCAATTGCTCGTTGATGCGTTTTAAAACTTGTGGATGACGGTGTCCAACATTCGTTACCCCAACACCTGAAATCATGTCGGTATAACGTTTTCCGTTTTTATCATAAATGAAAATCCCTTCCGCTTTCTCAACGTCAATGAGATAAGGAAAGGGATTTGTTTGTCCTAAATGTTTTTTGAAATATGCAATTCTATCTTCAGTCATTTGGCTTTTGATGAGGAGGATGTGGAGGTCGCCCACCGCCTGGACCATGATGTTCGTCCTTCAGAGCTTCCAACAAATCCTTTTTAAATTCGTGTTCCAAACTTAAGAGTTTTAGTGCACGTTTGTCTCCAATGACTGCTGAAAATTTAGTCGCATATTCCTTTTTGAGTGCAATTTCTTTGGTCTCGTTGGCAAAAATCTCGTTTAGCTTGTTCTTCGCGTCTTCGTTAGACATGGTTTCAAAATTTTCATCAACATATTTTTTGATGTCGCGGGAAGCTTTACGCAATTCTTTCATCTTGGCTTCGCATTCGTTGTAAAGCGGCCAAAACTTAGCTTGTTCGTCCTCCGTTAATTTTAGTTCCGCATTGAAATAAGCGATCTTTAGTTTATCGACCTTATCGTCTTTTTCTTCCTTTTTTGTTTTGTCGGACTCTGATTTCTCTTGAGCGTATGTCACTGATAATAGTGACGAACCCAAAAGCAATAATCCAAATGCTATCTTTTTCATAATTTGAAAATTAAGTTCCTAGTATTAATTCTTCATCCAAATCTTCACCTTGCTCTTCCAGGTATTTCAAAATATCTTCATCATCTAACTCTTGCAATAGCTTTTGTGTAGAATTCGATTTCACCTTGTTCGAATTTGGTTTAGCGTTTTCAGAATTGTTTTCTTTCGATGTGTTTTCAATAGATGGAATTTCACCCAGAACACTTGCCAAATCTTCTGTTTCAAAATCCTCGCTGTTTTCTTCAATGTACGCAAGAATATCTTGCTTGCTCAGCGAGTTGAAATCAACTTTTGCGCTCTGACTTGGCTGAATTTCGGGCTTTGGATTTTTCTGTAAGAAATAAACAGATCCAATTGCAATAAGAATGGCAATAGTTGCAGCTGCTCTAAAACTCATTCTCTTGTAAAACGGAACTATTCTGGTTTCGGTATTTATTTTGTCGACAACATGAACTTTTAACGCTTCAAAAAAGTCATCGTTCGGAACTTGAACCGGTACCTTGTTCAGTTTAGAAAGAATATTCTTGTTTTCGTTGTTCATGATCCTAAGATGTTGGTTCTCATTAATGGTTTAATTTGGAGATAAGATATTGTTCGATTTTTTGTGTAGCGTGAAAATAATTAGCTTTCAGTCCACCAACGCTTCCGCCAGTCACAGCAGCAATTTCTTCATATTTCATTTCTTCGAAATACTTCATTTCAAAAACCAAACGTTGTTTTTCCGGAAGGGTAGAGACGGCCTCCAATAATAGGTTGGTAATTTCTTCAGCAGAAAGGTCGATTTGATGTTTGGCACCTTCAGAAATGGAAACAATGCTTTCATCCAACGATTTGGCGAGATGCTTTTTTTCGCGTTTTAAAGTTTGAAGTGTTTCATTGTATGCAATTCGATACAACCAGGAGAAGAAACTGCTATTTCCTTTAAACGACAAACGATGTCTCCATACGAGTACGAAGACATCTTGTAAAATATCGTTTGTGATTTCGCCGGAATTTGTCCAGCGCTTTATAGAAGAATACAATGAGCGTCCGTAGGTATCAATCACCCACGACATAGCCTTTTCAGCCTGAGCGCCATCCTGTTGAAGATACGCTACAATCGTTGCTTCATCAGGTACGCTCCGTTGCATTCATTATTTTCTTTGTAAGACTTTTTGTACAGCTTTTACAATGTTTGGAGCATCCAATCCGTATTTCACCATCAACTCATCTGGCGTTCCTGACTCACCGAATTTGTCATTTACACCAACATATTCTTGAGGCAATGGTAAGTTTCTTGAAAGAACCTGAGCAACAGCGTCACCCAAACCTCCGTTTAACATGTGTTCCTCAGCGGTAACCACACATCCTGTTTTGCGCACAGACTTTAAGATTGCTTCTTCATCCAAAGGTTTAATGGTGTGCATATTTATTACTTCTGCCTTGATTCCCAATTTCTCCAATTCCTGAGCAGCAAGAATACTTTGCCATACCAAATGTCCGCAAGCGATGATAGTGACATCTGTTCCTTCAATTAAAAGATCTGCTTTACCAATTTGGAAGTCAGCGTCTGGTTTTACGAAGATAGGAACAACCGGTCGTCCAAAACGCAAGTAAACCGGACCGAAATGCTTTGAAATTGCTTTTGTAGCCTGTTTTGTCTGATTGAAATCAGCAGGAACAATAACGGTCATATGTGGTAACATACGCATCATTCCAATATCCTCCAAAATTTGGTGAGTTGCACCGTCTTCACCCAATGTAATTCCGGCGTGAGAAGCACAAATCTTCACATTTTTATGAGAGTAGGCAACAGATTGACGAATTTGATCATAAACACGTCCAGTTGAGAAATTAGCGAAAGTTCCTGTGTAAGGAATTTTCCCTCCAATTGTCATACCAGCAGCCATACCAATCATATTAGCTTCAGCAATTCCAACCTGGAAGAAACGTTCCGGAAAAGCTTTTTGAAACGCGTCCATTTTTAATGATCCTGTTAAATCAGCACATAAACCAACAACGTTTTCATTTTCCTGACCAATTTCCAATAGTCCTTCACCAAATCCTGATCTTGTGTCTTTCTTTCCTAAAATTTCAAATTCCATCGCTTAAATATTGATTGGGGTTGTTTTATTTGAATAAATCTTAAATAATCTAGTAGTTGTATATGAAGTTGACTTCAAGTGTTTTTGTCGGTAAACCAAAGCATAATCGCCCGGTTGAAGTAATAAACTTCCTGAGTTACTATTCGAATCGAGGTTACTGACCCATTCGTATTCACCATTTTCCTTTATAATAAATACTTGAGCGGCTATTTGCTTCGAGCCTGAGAATGTGAACTTTCCGGGAGCCATAATGTCAATTTGGGCAATTCCGTCCTGTGTAACATTCACTGTTTTATAAATGCGTGGCAACGTTAGAATTTCCAAATCATACGTTCCAACAATATATCGGTCTTTTTCTCCCATTTCCTGCGTATTCAGGGTTTTGGGGTCTTTGGTTTTCATGATTCTGGTATCAATGTTATAATTGATAGTTGCATTAGAGAAATAAACACGAATATCACCTTGAGGACAATCAACCTGAACAGTGTTATGGATATTCTTTTTCAACACAACACC
>CBFGNV010000062.1:0-24095 GCA_965650275.1 uncultured Fluviicola sp.
AATAAGCACCGAAACCAACGCTTGGGGTAACCTTATTTCTTAGATCATTTTGAAACGATGGATCACTTTGATTATCCAAGGCTAACGTACTTAAGTTGGCTTGAAGAATATTCACTCCTCCGCTTAAACCCAGTGCGAGTTTAGATTTTGCAGTTAGTTGCATTCTGTAGGCAAAACTTCCTGAAACAGCTGTATTGTTTACAGGTCCAATTTTATCATTAGAAGCGGCTAATCCTAAACCAATATGCTTGTTTGCAATGGGTGTATGCAATGTCAGTGTTTGGGTCATTGGTGCTCCTTTAAAACCGATCCATTGTGAGCGATGAAGTCCAGTGATTGAAAGCGCATCTCTGCTTCCTGCATAAGCAGGATTTATAGAGAGTGTATTGTACATGTAATGCGTGTACATTGGATCTTGTTGTGCCATTGCAGTAAAGCACAGTGAGCTGAGCAACAAAAGCGATGCTATTTTGTATGTTTTCATAATTTCTTGTTTAAATGCGTTTGGACTTTTTACTTATTTAAGTAAATGGTTCCTTTGTAGACCTCTGAACCATTGCCAAGATCAAGAACGTAGAAGTAAGTTCCCACTGGTAGCGGTTCTTTTCCGATATTGAAGTCAGAAGTAGATTCACCATCCCAGGTATTTTCATAGGGTTGCGCTGAAAAGACTTTGTTTCCCCAACGGTTGAATACCGTAAACTCATTCGAAGGGAAGTTCAATATTCCACGTATAATGAATAGATCATTCACTAAATCCTCATTTGGTGAGAACCCTTCAGGAATGAAAAAATCAGAAGGTACTGGTACAATACTCGAAATATTGTTTGTTGAGTCCAGCTCTATTTCGTTGGCAGTAATTGTTGCAGTATTCTGATAATTCCCTGTTGAATTCACCGTAGCTGTTATAGTAAGTATAGCTGAATCACCACTATTTACGTTTCCAATGTTCCAGATTCCCGTTAAAGGATTAAAGATTCCGGTTGTAGTTGTTGATGAAACGTAGGTATATCCGTTTTGAAGAATATCTTGCACTAGAACACCAGTTGCATCGTATGCCCCAATGTTACTTGCAACAATTGTAAATACTACATTCTCACCAATTACAGGAGTCATACTAGATGCTGTTTTCACCACTTGAACATCAATTGCACACGAATCAACAATTAACTCAACGTCAATCGATGTAGCATTTGGTGAACAAGTTCCCGTTATATCAACGTTGTAGTTGTTTGCAGCATCCGCGAATGTTACCGGATCAATGCTTAAAGTTGCAGTGTTTACGCCTGAAAAAGCAGGACCATTAATCAAATTAACCAATCCTTTTCTCCACTGGTAAGTATTTCCTAATCCACTAGCAACTACAGTGAAACTTACAGAGTCGCCAATACATACGGTGATGTCGTTGGGTTGACTTGTAATTACAGGTGCAGAATCAATGGTTAAAGAAACAAAATTGGAAGTATCAGCAGGGGAGAAAGTACCAGTTACAATCACATTGTAGTTGTTTGCTTGATCTAAGATTGTTGCAGGATTGATCAACAATGTAGCAGTTGTTGCGCCAGAGATATTTCCGCCATCAACAAGATTTACATTTCCTTTTCTCCATTGGTACATTAATCCAACGCCATCGGCTATAACCGTGAAACTCGCGGATTCACCATCACATACCATCGTGTCTACTGGTTCTGTTATTGTGAATGGAGAACAACTTGTTGGCATAATGGCATTCATTGCATAAGTATTCACTGCACCAACACCAGTTAGTGCTCTACCGTTTAAAGTAACACCCGTTAACAAATCAATTGCTCCCTGAGAAATAATTGAACCATTAAAAATTGAGTAATCACTGATTGAAAGTGCACCATTGATCACCCAATAAACATTTTTAGCTTGTGCGCCGTTCATTAAAATGACGTTTGAAAAGGTACTCGTTCCAAATGCCCCGTTTACCTGAATAACAAAAACCGCATCCGCATTTCCTTGCGCATTCAAATAAAGTGAGTCTGTAAAAGTTACCGCACTGTTCATCAGGTAAACATGGGGTGTAAGTACCAGATTATTTCCGAATTGTGAGGGATACAATAACTCAATATCGTAGGGTAAACCGTTTAAGTTATTATAAACAGTTGTTAGATCGGTTGCGGTTTGAGCAGTTACTGCATCAGGAACGGGATGAATTGTTCCGGTAACCAATAAAGGATCATAACCTAAAGTTGAACCGCTGTTGGTTCCAACATCTCCTGTTACGCTGGTTATACCAACGTTTGTTACAGGTCCGATTGCTGAGAACAAAACAAAACATTCTGTTGATAATAAATCCGGATTTGCGGGACCAGTTAAAATGGGTGCAGAACATCCTAGAGGAGTTCGTGCAACAATTCCGGTAACGCCAATTGCACCGTTAATAGATAGTGCTCTTCCTTCCAAAGAATCTCCAGGACTCATCAGAATGAAATCATTATATGCAACAATAGTTCCTTTCATGATTACATTGGCGGCTATATTCACAGCTCCGTCTATTTTCCAATAAACATTACAGGCTTGAGCATCGTTGATCAGATTCACTTTGGCGTTAGCGCCAATTCCAAAAGAGCCTTCAACTTGTATAATAAAGACCGCATTCGGATCATTTTGTGCGTCCAGATTTAACTGACCGTTCAGTGTTGCTGCACCAGGGATGCTATGAACACCAGGAACCAAGGTCATTCCGCTGCCCAGTAGTACACCGGGTGAATTTGTAGTTACTGCGGCATCAAGTTGTAGATAGGCCACATTCAAATCCAAAGTAGCTTGAGCACTTGCAGGATTCTGATCGTGCATTACACCATCCACATTTCCAAAGCCAGTGCTTCCACCAACATTTGATCCAACATGACCTGTAAGATGTGTAGTTCCAACATTTGTTACAGCACCATTTGTGGTGAAAAGAACAAAATCTGCGGATGTTCCTAAATCAATGACTTGAGCGTGGCTTGTATTGAAAAGTAGTAGAATAGATATAGTGGAGGTAAGCGTAGTTAATAATTTAATCATAAAGTAATTTAAAAAGAGTTTAATGGGGGGTCGATGGGAAGGTGTGTGGGGATTGCGTTTATTCGCAAGTCACCAGTAGTTCTAAGAGTAGTTTTAATGTAGGTTTTAATAATCTGAATCGCACTGATTAGACAACAGATTTATCTACAGTACAAAGGTGCTGTTAATAAAAGTGTAATGGGTTATATGATTGCGTTGGATCGTTACACAATTACTACCTTCTGCTTGAAAATGGACAATTGCTCTGCTTTTCGAGCTGTTAACAGTCGTGATGTTCTGTAAGAAGATATTCTTGCCTCAGGCAAAGGATCGTTGGGTTTGCTGCTCTGAATTGGTTTAATAAAAGGCGATACTTTAGGTTTTTATCATTGTTCAGTTAACTTAGGAATGGATTGTTGACCTTTTCATTTTGTACTCTGTATTGCACTGAATCAAACATTCTTTTTAGAAAAGTTTACATTCAATTCTTCTTGTAACCAACATATCTATTGATTTGACATTACCGGAAAAACGTGAACCCGGCTCCAAAATGAAGAATAAATCAGGTACTTGTGTTTTTATATTGACTCCTTGTACCAACTCAACTGCTTTTCTAATTTTTGGAACTTGAAGATCTTGGTGAAAATACTTTGTAAACGAACAAATGCAGTTTCGCTCTTCACAACATAATCAAAAGCATGATGATGCATGCAGTTTACGGCAACTTCTATATCATCCTGAGAAGAGAGTATGATGACAAAAATGTTAGGATCAAAAGCCCTTATTTTATCCAAAACCTCAATTCCATTCATGGCATCCAAATGAATCCCGTTCAGGTGGTAGTCTAAAATTACGATATCCGGATTAGACGATAGATTAGCCAAACAAAGTTCTCCCGTTGTGAAAGTTTCGATTTCAAAATCGGCGTTTTGGAGAAATTCGATTTCCAATGATTTTAAAAACACCACATCATCATCAATCAGGAAAATTTTTATTCGATCGGATTCACTTGCGATCCCTTTTTTTTCATTTTTCATAGACGTTTTTTTACTACTTCTTTCAATTCTTCGCAGGCTTTTGAACAGATACTTTCCAGTTGGACAATAAGCTCTGGTAATTCATCTAAATGTTTATTCTCCTTGGTATATTCTTCAATTTTTCTCGCTAGATTTTCATAATCTTGATGAATGCCCATTATCGCAAATGATGGAATGAGTTTATGTACAGCAGCATTCAATGATTTCCAGTTTTGAGCTATCAAACTCTCATTTATTGATTTTACTAAAATTGGGGTTTGTTCCAAATAAAGTAGAATCATTTCGGTCATTAGTTTTGGTTTATACTTGGTCCGCTTCGTTAAAGACTCCAGATTACAATATGTTGAGTGGATTAAAATAGGTGTTTCGTTCGTTTCGTTTTTGTTGCTCGTTGAATGTTTTTTTACCAATTCAATGATTTTACGTCGCAATAATTGATCATCCAATGGTTTTGGAAGGTAATCATTCATGCCTAAAGCTTTACATTGCAACAAATCAACACTGGTTACGTCTGCGGTCAATGCGATAATAGGAACGTTCAACTTCATTTTTTCGCGAATGTATTTGGTTACTTCAAAGCCATCCATTTCAGGCATCTGCAAATCCATCAAAATAAGATCATAACCATCATTTTCCAGTTCATTGATCGCCATCTTTCCGTTTTGAGCAATGGTGCAGTTAAACCCAAAGTCACGAAGTAGAACTTTCATTAGTAGTTGGTTGAGCGGGGAGTCTTCCACCACCAGAATTTGAAAATTGGTATTCAAACCAGCATCAACAGCTTTAGGTTCCATTTCGGGAATCGTATCGATTTCATAGAAATTACTCACAGATCCTTCATCTAGACTTTTTAGACCCTCTAATTCGATACTTTTTTTTCTCAAAGGATCCATTTATTCCTCTGTTAGATTTCCATTACCAATATCTTCTATAGGTTTTCTGCGAATAGTTTTCATTTGTTTAAAATGAGATGGAGTCAATCCCGTCACTTTTTTAAACTGAGTTGACAAATGGGCCACACTACTGTAATTCATCTTCCAGGCAATTTCCGTAATGTTGAGTTCTCCGTAAATGATTAACTCTTTTATTCGTTCAACTTTATGGGAAATGATGAATTGCTCAATGGTTGTTCCCTGCACTTCTGAAAACAAGTTCGACATATAAGTGTAATCATGCTGTAGCTGATCACTTAGAAAACTGGAAAAGTTCACTTTCAGTCCTTCATCTGTATGATGAACCATTTGAACGATTACGTTTTTGATTCTTTCAATCAATACTGACCTTTTGTCGTCGATTAGTTCAAGACCTGAAGTAAGAAGACCTTTTCTGAGCTGTTCTCGCTGCTCCAAAGAAATGTTTTCCATTATCTCTACTTCTCCCAATTCAACGGGCATAAAGTGTAGATTTAATTTTTTTAGTTCTTCTTTCACTGCTAATTTACAGCGGTTGCTTACCATGTATTTAATGTATATTTTCAATGCTATTTGTTTAGATTTTACTCTTTTATGTTCTCATTGAATGAACACATACTGTCGCGGTAAAGATGGTGTCTTTAATTGATAAAGCAGTTAGCTTATAACCATTATAAATTATATAATTTTTGGGTTTTAAATATTCAATATTAGGGAGTAATGAGTTTCTATTTTAAATAGCCGTTAGAGCATTTGCCTCTTCGTAGAAGTAGATTAAACAGAATTCGGACAACAGATGATTGAAAAAAACACCCTTTAAATCAGGCAATAAAGAAACACATTGTTTTGGTGAGGAAACTTTTTCCTAATTTCACACGAACTTCAACTTGGAAGTGGGATACAGAGTTATCATTGCGATATTAAAACGACCATTCTCCATCTCAGTTTAAAGCATTGAAAGAGAAAAGAGAATAAACCATTCAACATATTTGAGTACTCAAAAAGTAAAAGACAAATGATAGAATCAAAATTCATATTGGATATAATAGCAACAACGATTGCAGGTGAAAAGCACGAAGACCAAATGGCTAAGCAAATAAAGCATTTGGAGGAAGTAGAGTACGAGCACATGGACACCGGATTGATTTTGTTTCTTGATCCTGAGCCGAAGATTAAACCCTACGTTTTGACAAATGAGCAATTGGTTGAAACATTTGGAGACAAAGATCATGAATTGTCTAAAGTGGAATTAATTAAAGAAGACCAAAAGATTCAGGCCGATGTATCTGTTCACTTTGTAAATGGAATCATCGATCGCATCGAGATTTGGAACAAGAAAGGTGAGTATCCTGAAGACGATTTAGCGAGTTGGGAATTAATTCGTAGATAGGCTTTTAACAAATGATACTCATAGCTCATTACGGACTTGTAATATTGCTGTCGCTTTTTTTAGTGTTTCATCTGTGCATTCTCCTTAAAGTGATTCCCTACAGCATTGTTTGGGGCGGACGATTAAAAACAGACACAGAGATGTATCGGTTTGAAACCGTATCCATTTTGATTAATCTCGTTTTTCTGCTCATTGCTTTGGCGCAATCACCTTTTTTAATAATCGACCTTCCCAACACAGTACTGACGATTTTATTATGGGTTTTGGCAGCCTTGTTTCTGTTCAATACTTTCGGAAATGCATTGTCAAAAAACAAATTAGAACAAATCATCTTTACGCCCATCACCGTTCTATTAACCATCTTTTCAGTCATTTCAGCAGTAAGCAACTGACGAGAAAACGAGTGAAAATTAGTATACTTGTTAGGCACCTTTGTCTATTTGGAAACCGTTAGCAGTAATTTAAAATGACGAAAACTGACAAATCCATACATAACATTTGTATTGCTTCAATAAAGAGAAGTACAATAAAGCCGTATGACTTTAAATGGACGAAGTTTTATGAAGATAACACGGAGTTTCCATATGCTGGACTTGAAATTGACTTGATGGAGGATGAACTATTTATTTGTTCCACTTTTATTGATCAGAACAACTTCAGTATTGTGACTACAAGACGACTATTAACTCAACAAGACGGTCAATTATACTCGGAGTATATTCAAGGTGCGACTGACAAATTGTATGGTGACTTTAAAGGTTATCAAGACAAGGATTTTACGTTCGGACAAGTTCAAGTGCAAAACGGAAATGAAATAAAATACTTTATTGAAACAGGTGAAGCATCAATGGTTATGATACATGGCGTACGAACTTTAATCAGGACTACACAAATGGCGCATAATCAAATAGAAAAAGTGAAACGAATTTGGGACAAACAGAACGAAAAATGAAAACTGCTAACACTAAATAAATCAAGCGCCAAAAATGATTATACTTGGTAAGGGAATTTACTTGTTTGGGAACCGATATGTACAATTACAACCATGATAGAAAAACACCTGAAATATAACTTTCCAGAAAAAAACAGTGACCCTTTTGACACTGATTTTGATGGTAACTATTTTGCTTTTGCAAATGCATTCACGAATTTGTCGGATAAACTATCTGATTTTTCAATAGATATTCTCGAGAAGCAAATTCCAATGGGATACAAAACGATTATTATTCTTAATAGATTAAGTATACTATCAAATGGTTTTGAGAAATCTCGTTGGGAAGAGTCGATAAATAGGGTAAAAAGCAGTCGTTATTTCTTAACCACTGACAAGACAATTCAATTTTTCAGGAAGGATTGGCAGGCTAACATAGAGACAAATGTTATTTACAAACCAGAGTCGAATGATGCAAGCTTAAATTCGAGCATATGGGATAACTTTCAAGAATGCTTGGAATATGCAAAGAAGGTATCCGAAGAAAATAAATGCACTGTTATTATTTCAGAGGTGCTAGATTCAATATCATGGCATTAAAAAAGATGTACATAACACCAAATAAATCAAGCACAAAAAGTCTAGATTTATAAGTCATCTTTGTCTATTTGGAAAACGTTATAACCAATTGTAAAGAAATAGCACCAAAAGAATATACAGAATAATTTAAAAAAACATGAAAACTTGTCCGAACTGCAAATCAGAAATTGAAGATGATTGGGATTTATGCTGGAATTGTAATTATAGTATGAGTGAAAACAAAGTCATTGAAAACGAAGTTGTTGAAAACAAAGAAACGACAAAAGAAAGCAGAGAAATAGAATGTTTAAGATGTAATATCCCTTTAATATTTGCAGGGGATTACAAATTTCATGAAGGCGCAAGGATCGGTTTTTTTGGTGATTTATTTGAGGCTTTTGTTAACCGAGAAAAATTCGATTTATACGTTTGTCCAAAATGTAGAAAAATAGAATTTTACGTGCCACAGAAAGTATGAGGACATTTATACAGAAAAGCTCCAAAGCTGGCGCGAGTCACTGACTCGTACCATTTCTTAACAACTCACGAGCTCGGTAACGAAGAGATAATTAAAATAGAAGCTGGGATTAGTCTTCGTTTTTTTTGTGCTGATAAAATATAAACATGTAAGGACTCGATCTATTCAAGAAATGCGCGCTATTTTACGATTTGCAAGATTATTTAGTATATTCGGTTAAAGTAATAAAACCTTCGCCTATACACTGCCGTGAGACATTTTTGACAAGGTTTGTAGCTTGTATAAAGAAGTTAGCGATAATTATGAATGAAATCTCATCTATAGTTAATAGTCTTATGTATTAATCGGTAAAATGATACTATAGCTTTGTTGTCCAAATTATTTTACAAAATAGATTACCATAAAATGCCATTAAAAAAAATATATTTTAGTATTCATAAATAAAAAACAATGTGTAAAAAACTACTTTTTTTTGCGCTGTTTGCTATAGCCTGCTGTCAAACAACAACTGCACAAAACTGGAATGAAATTATTAAAGCCACAGCTAATGATAGGGGAGCAAATGATTGGTTTGGCTGGTCAGTAGCCATCTCGGGTGATTATGCTATTGTGGGGGCTTATCGGGAAGATGAAGATGTGTCAGGAGGGAATACGCAAAGCGAATCTGGTTCGGCTTATATCTTCAAAAAAAATGGAGGAACATGGAGTCTGATTCAAAAAATCGCGGCTTCTGACAGGAGTGCTGGTGATTTCTTTGGCTCTTCGGTATCCATTTCTGGAGATTATGCTGTTGTGGGGGCTTTTAATGAGGATGAAGATGCATCTGGCGGAAACACTAAATCTAATGCTGGTTCGGCTTATATTTTTAAAAACAACGGCGGAACATGGACACAGGTTCAAAAAATTGTAAATTCTGACAGAAATTTTAACGATCATTTTGGCTATTCAGTAGCCATCTCGGGAGATTATATCGCTGTAGGAGCCGTTTGGGAAGATGAAGATGTCTCGGGTATGAATCCTCTGGGATTTGCCGGTTCAGCTTACATATTTAAAAATAATGCAGGAACGTGGACCGAAGTTCAAAAAATTGTGTCTTCGGATAGAGCCGTTCAAGATTACTTTGGCCAATCTATTGCCATCTCTGGAGATTATATCATAGTTGGCGTTCAATATGAGGATGAAAACGTATCTGGCGGAAGTACACAATCGGAGGCAGGATCAGCTTATATCTTCAAAAACAATGCTGGAATATGGACGCAGGTACAAAAAATCGTAGCCTCCGACAGGGCTGCTGGTGATATGTTTGGATTTTCGGTAGCCATTTCGGGAGATTATGCCATTGTTGGTGCTATATGGGAAGATGAAAATGAAGCTGGTGGGAATACCCAAACTTCTGCCGGATCAGCCTATATTTTCAAAAACAATTTGGGAACATGGACACAAATGCAAAAAATTGTGGCTTCCGATAGATCTATTGATGATAGATTCGCTGCATCTGTATCTATATCAGGAGAATATGCTATAGTAGGAGCTGTAGGAGAATCCCATGATGTTTCTGGTAATAACACCTTAAGCGAAGCGGGTTCGGCCTATATTTTTAAACTCAATGGAGCAACATGGATACAATCTCAAAAAATTGTAACATCCGACAGGGATGTTAATGATCAATTCGGCTATTCAGTAGCCATCTCAGGAAATTATGCATTGGGAGGAGCAATTAATGAGGATGAAGATGCATTTGGAGGGAATAGCCAAAGCGCAGCCGGTTCAGCTTATATTTTTGGGCTAGATTGTTCGACCACTGGAGTTGACAATCAAATCGCTTGCGATAGTTATACATGGATCGACGGAAATACCTATACGGAATCAAACAATATAGCCACTCACATCCTAACCAATGCCACAGGCTGCGACAGTGTGGTTACACTGAATTTGACAATAAACACGGTGGACATTTCTGTATCTAGCAATGGTCCAACCTTAACCGCTACGGCAACGGGTGCCGCTTATCAATGGTTAAACTGTGATAATAATTTTAGTGAAATTATTGGCGAAACAGGACAATCATTTACTGCAATGGCTAATGGAAATTATGCTTTAGAAATTATCCAAAACGGTTGTACTGATACCTCAATTTGTTATACAGTATCAGGTGTGGGAATAGCAGAAAACGGAGTGGAGATTTACACGGTTGTATACCCAAACCCAAGCCCCAAAACGTTTATAGTGAAATTAGGTAAAACTTATTCAGATGTTACTGCTAGAGTAGAGAACATAACCGGAGTGCTGATTAATCAATATGAATACACATCTACTGATAAATTTCAAGTAAACATAGAAGAAGAACCAGGTATATATTTTATTAGGTTGTATTCTTCTGGTAATCAAATAGCTAATATTAAAGTAGAGAAACGATAAAACAAAAATTAATAACTAAAAGCGAAGATTAGTCTTCGCTTTTTTTGTGCTTCTAAATGTATAAATGTGAACGACAGGTACATTAAGTAAATCCACTTACCGCTTGACGATTTGAAGTTTTTTTGTCTACATTAGCTATACGCGACAAACCTGCGCCTAAATATTTTTTTTGGTTGTCAAAAGGCAGGTTTTAGGGAGTATAAATAAGTTAGAACTCATTTTATGACGACAAAAAACACTTACATATTGACCATTTTCGTTTTTGTTTTCGGACTTGTTGCTTGTGGACAAAGCACTGCATCTCAAGATTCGATAATAACTAAATCAAACTATTCACTTTCAATAACTACATTTAATCACGCAGAGCAATTTTCTAAGGGTGTAACAACTTATAGCCTAAAGAATGACACATTGACTATTCGAAAGACATTTAGGCTATCAGACAAAGTCACAATATTGTTTTCAAAAAAAATAGACGATAATTCCATTGAGCAAATTAAAAGTGTAGGCATCGACAGTTTAAAGGACTTTTATTGTAACAACTGCGTAATGATGACAAGTGGAAATGAATATTTTATCTCAACGACTATTGACACAGTTAATAAGAAAATTATTCTTCATCACTATTACAACGAACAAATTGAAAGACTAATTAATGAACTGAACAAAAACATACCAGACAGTTTTAAACTTCACTATTTGAGAAGTGAAACTAAACAAGACTGCGAGATGTAAATAAAAATGAGTTCTAACAGGCCCCAAAGCTGGCGAGAGACTCTGGCTCGTGCCCACATGATCTATGATCGTGCTGCCGGAAATATGGAATACGTAAAGGAAATGATTGAACTTTTCCGTAAGGAAATGCCGGTTTATTTAGCTGAAATGGAAGACGCATTGTCAAAATCGGACACGGAAATGGTAAAGCGTATTGCTCATAAAATGTTAAGCCCTTCTGCCTTTTTTGGAGCCAACGATCTTTGTGTTACACTAAGGGAAATGGAGAAAAAAGTAGATTTGAGTCCAGATGAGATCAAGCTCCTTGTTCAGCAAGTAAATCAAAAGTGCTTAACTGTGTTTGAGGAGTTGAAGAAGGAATTGGATGCGATTGGGTAGTTTGAGTTTGACAGTGAAGTTGTGGCTGTTTGTTTTCCAAAAAGAAAACTATCTTTGAATACACCGATGAACCTTAAATCAGATACAATCACATGATCAAATACTTGTTTTTTCTCCTATTAGCTTCATCTTCCTTCGCTCAGGAAAAAACAAAATTCTATGAGCGTTTGTATTGTGCAGACATGTCGGCTACTTGCCTTTTTATTCAGGGAAGAGTTTCATGGTCGCCTTCAAATCCCTTGTTTGGTATTCAGCTCAAAAGAGAGAAACACGACAATGAGGCTGGAATTTTCACCTTTGTTACCGGGCAATCTTTCTCCGTTAATTATACGAAATTGAACAATCAGGAGCTACTCAATTTAAATTTGGGAACGCACTTTCAGTCGTATCCCATGACCGCTGGAATCATACGAATTGGAGCTGGAATAGACTACACCACCAACTTTCTGAGTACCAACTATTTTTCTGTTTATCCATCACTTGGTTTAGATATTGGCGGTATAGAAATCATCTATTCTTATTTAATCAATCGTTACAAGTCTACCGAATTTTCAGATCATCGTATCACCTTGGCTCTGGGATTGTGGGTAGCGAAGAAAAAACATTAAATCGTAATTGAGATTCTCCTATTCTCAGTGTTGTTTTTTCATTTGTTTAATCTTTAGTAAATTAGTGCATATTCCACATCCCAAATGAAAACACTTATCGTCATATTCGCAGTAATTACTTCAGTCACCATTGGCTTTAGTCAAAACGACAGTATTCTGCCCAATTATTATGGGAATTACAGCCTGATAGAAGTAACAATTGCGCCAAATCTCGAGTGGCAATATGATGATGTGACAATTGAATTTTTCGATAATAATGAAGATGATACCATTGAAGTTGGATCGATTCCAATCGCCAAAATCTATTTCGATGGTTATAAAGCGTTTGTTTTGGGAACCAATCTTTCTTCCGCATTGCACATTTATCAAGACAGCGCTGTTGTGCTTTACGATTTTAGTCTGAATGTTGGCGACACCGCATATTACGAGGATAACAGTGGAACCGGCGGACAAGATATTCCGGTAACGGTCACTCAGGTTACTTATGAAACGATAGAAGGAGAACTTCGGAAAAAAATGATTCTGTCGAATCAGGACAAATGGTTACAAGGTGTTGGTTCCCTGATTCATCCATTATGGCCGGTAATGTCACATTTCGAAATCGGTTATATATTTTGTTCGGCAAATCTAATTTACACCAGTCAAGGCAATTTTCATGACTTTGAACATTATGAGCAGGATTGTTCATGGTACTTTGAAATCGGGTTATCGGAACTCGAAAATCCAGCAAAAACAGTCGTAAAAACGTTTGATCTACTTGGAAGGGAGACCATTAGTCAACCAAACATGATTTTGATAAATCTGTACAGCGATGGCTCTACAGAAAAAGTGTTTCGAATAGAATAAAGGGAATCTGAATTGAATCCGGCAATTGACCAATTAAGGTCATGTTGTTTAAAAGATTCCAACAAAACTTTTCATTCAAAAATCAGAAATATCTAAGTTTACAGCGTACTATTTTTTGGTAACATGAAAAAAGATACTGCGGTAAATACCTCAATGACATTTCTTGGTGATTCAGCCCCCGATAGCCGTATAAAAAGTGCTAGTTTATTGCCAAGTCCAAATTCGCGTTTGGATTCTCAGGTGGAGAAATTCCATCCAATTACCGATAAAGATGTGCCGTATCGCAATATGGAAAGTCCTGAAACGAAACGTGAAAGTCTTCAGCGACTGATTGACAAATTGGATGTAAAACATAGTTTGCGTTATCAAAGAACAGTAGAAGATACTTACTGCAACGTGTACTCTTACGATTATTGCTACTTCGCGCAGGTTTATCTTCCAACGGTTTGGTGGACAGATGAAGCTTTAGAACGGATTTTAGCAGGAGAAGATGTTGAACCGATCTTTGGTGAAACTGTTGGACCAATTTATTCAAGCGCAATTCACGATTGGTTAGGGAAGTGGGGTCCAAGCTTTGGTTGGAAAAAAATGACGGATTTGGATGAAATTCAGAAGTTGGTGAATGAGAATGGCGGAGTTGGGATTATTTGTGCCAAACGAAAAATTGTAGGACTTTCTGGACATATTGTACCCATTGTACCCGAAACACCCTTCAAAAAAGCCTACCGCGAAAATGGAGTAGTGAAGTATCCTTTGCAGTCGCAAGCCGGAAAATTGAACTACAACTACTTCGCAAAAGCACGGAAAGATTGGTGGAATCATGAGCGTTATTCGTCTCATGTATTCTTTTATCACGATTAATGTAACGCTGCGACTACAAACCCGTAAAGAACTTTAAAAGCATAACGTCAATTACATAAATGAAAGAAAATCAGAAACAAAAAATTTACTGGGGAATTGGATTAGAAAACGAAACCTATATGCAATTCGAAGAATCCTTAATTGCTTCTGGCGCATTTATTCAAGAAAATATTGGTTGTGAACGCTATAGTATCGACTATAGAAAATGCTACAAGGACGTGAGTTTCACACTTCCTGTAGAAACTGCTTTTGATAAAAATAGAACGTACAAAGTGAGTAGAATGATGAACAGTCATTCACTCGATAAAATAGATTTGAGCTGGAAACACCGAACAATTGCGGGAACAGATCCAGTGGAAGACAATCCGGAATTCGATGGGAAATCCATTTTGCAGAATTTCCTTCAGGATCAACCCTACAATATCTGGAGCATGTTTACACAGAAAACCAATCCAATGGGTTCTGTGAATTTCGATGGTGATTCCATTGAATTTGTAACCAAATACTTCGAAAATAGAACTGTCGGCGATTCTTGTGATGAATTGGCTGCAACAAAAAAACTGTTTATCGAAAAACTGAACGAATCGAATGTTCTGAAGGAAAAATTGAGTTTTCCGGATTACAACATCGGATTCAATATGTTCATGTCGAATCAGGAAAAGATTGTTTTGTTCAACAATGGAACGTACCATTTTCACCTAACATTGCCAACGCTTACTGAAAATAGCCGAATTGTTGATTATGCTGATTTCGATGCGAAACACCAAAATGCGATTTACCTGTTGCAATGGTTCGAACCTTTATTTATTGCAACATTGGGAAGTCCGGACATTATGCAGGTCATTAGCACAAAGCATAATCTAAAGACGAAATTTGCTGGTGGTTCAATGCGAAATGCCATGTCGAGATATACAGGTGTTGGAACCTTCAACAAATCCATGCCGAAAGGGAAGGTGTTGACTTATCCAGTGGAAGATTTCAGAAAATTATTGAAGTTTACGAAAGAAGAAAACATTTGGTGGCGCGATCAGGTGGCTGCAGATTTCGATTACGAATTACTTTCCGATGTTGGTCTTGATTTCAATCAGGAAAAAATGTACCAAAGCGGTTTCGAATTCAGAAGTTTTGATGAATTTCCCGCGAGCTATTTGCCAAGCGTTCTTCATGCCATCATTTTGATTTGTGAGCATTCATTGAACCTTCCGAATGTAACCTGGGGACACGATACGGTTGTTTGGAATAACCTTGTGTTCAAAGCATTGAAGTACGGTTATATGACGGAAATTACAGAAGAAGAAAAGTCGGAAGTTCTTGCTGTATTGCATTTATCTGCACACCAGACTGATTTCAGCGGAATTGAAAAGTTAGACGAATTTTTCTTCGGGATATTGTCTGTTTTACACTACAAATACAAAGACAACAACGTTTGTGTCGATTCTATGTACGGCGAAAAACCAACTGCAGCGCCAAGCTGGAACAACTTCAATAAATTCCAGGTGGAACAACATTTGAAGCAGTTGGAGCCCTTGGAAGGGTAATCCTGATTAAACTGCAATGAGCATCAAAGCCTCCTTCGAACCCATTTCAAATTCAGAAACTGAAATTCTGATATTAGGAACCATCCCGGGTGATAAATCCTTGGAACTGGGTGAATATTACGGTCATCCGAGAAACCGTTTCTGGAAGATCATTTCGACCATCACTGAAAATGAAATGCCGTTGGCCTATGACGACAAAAAAGAACTCTTGCTTCAATCGAACATCGGTGTTTGGGATGTAGCCCATAATGCAGTACGACCGGGTAGCCTTGATAGTGATATTCGAAATGAACAACCGAACGATTTAGATAGTTTCATCGAAAGTCATCCGAAGTTGAAAGTCATTGCTTTCAACGGAGCCAAAGCACAAGCAATCTTCGATAAATATTTTGAGCGGAAAAGTGGAATAAGATACGTTGCTTTACCGAGTTCAAGTCCCGCAAATGCGGCAATTGGTTTTGAGAAAATTTGTGAGAAATGGCAACAACTGATTGCCGAATAAACAGGATTTTATTATTCGAAACATTAGCTCCAATTGACATTTCTAAACAAACAAATACATTTTACAGCATCGATAAAGCGAAAAGTGCTGGCTGGATTGATTCTGGGTCTTTTTCTGTCGTTTATCATCATTATTCTAGAACCTTTTAATACCCATCAATTCAGATCAAACAATCGATTATTACTTCTTTCTGGTTTTGGAATTCTCATGTCAAGCGTTTTTATTGTTCAAAATTGCTTTGAGAATCTGCTTTATTTCAAGCTTAAAAAGGTCTGGAGAGTTTATCATGAAATAGTTTCTACCATTGTGTTTTTCCTGTTTTCAGGAAGTATTATCTTTCTATATAACTCTATAGTAGTAAACAACATCAGCTATACACTGCCTAATCACCTGCTTTATTTGAGAACAACCGTTATAGCGATGATTCCCATTCTAGCTCCTTTGATACTTTTCCTTAGACAAAAGTTTGGTGAACGCATTCTTCCACCTCCAATAAATTCAATCGTGCTGATAGGAGAAAACAAGAATGAGGTTCTAGAACTTAAAAAAGACGAGCTGCTTTTCGTTAAAGCCGTAGAAAATTATGTGGAAATCACTTTTCTTAATGGAAGTAAAAATGTTGTTTCACTTACTTTCCGACAAACACTTTCTAACGTTAGTCAGCAGGCTCCCTTTCTGGAAAAATGTCACAGATCTTATTTGGTGAATACAACTACTATTAGAGAAGTAAAAGGTAATTCTCAAAGTGCAAAAATTTCTTTTGTTCACGGTAATGAAGAAATTCCGCTTTCGAAAACTTACTATAAGCAGGTAAAAAGAAACCAGATTTAGTTAAAGAGTAATTCCGCTTTATCGACTCGTCAAAAAAACTGGTTATTTCATCACTTTTCCAGGAACAGCAATGGATTTCACGTTTACTTTGACAACTCATATAAACTCGTCTATTTATGCGTATCAACAAAATGAAATCTGTAATTCTTCCTTTCTTCCTGATTTTACTATCTAATTCAGTTCATAGTCAAACCAACGAAATATCCATTCGTTTTATTGGAAATTGCGGATTGTATATGACCGATGGGAAAACCAACTTCTACATTGATTTCCCTTATAAATCAGGCGCACATAACTACATGGAATATGATAAAGCAGAATTGGACAGTGTAAAAGACAATTCCATTTTTATTTTCACACACCGTCATTCCGATCACTACTCGAAAAAGCACTTGAGAAAACTAAGCGGGCTGAAATTCGATCCATGGAATATCCCTGAGTTAGAGAAATTGGGGGATTCTATTCCTGATTTCGATATCAAGGCTTTTGAAACACAGCATAAGGTTTTTGGAATTTCGTTCAAACATTACTCTTATCTGATTACCTGGCATGGTAAGAAAATTTATCTTTCAGGAGATACCGAAAACGCAGACACCATAGCCAAACAGAATGATTTGGACTGGGCGTTTGTTCCAGCTTGGTTAGCAATGGATGCAAGAGGAAAAGGAATCAAACTACTTGAACTGACTAAAATGCTAGCAATCTATCATATTGGACCAAATGATCACATAACCAGTGATGAAACTGTGCCAACCCTTAAGTTATTGAATAAGCAGGGAGAGGTGATTAGTATTACATATTAAGATACGAAACTATCTCTAGTTAATTTCTACTGAACATAAATGAATGAAGTATAGATATTGTCACTAGATTCACTTATAAATTTATAAGATGAAAAAAGATCACGTTCAAAATTATGATAACCACATTCGTTTAGTTCCTTCTTATCATTATGTCACATTAGGTGCCGTGGTCGTATTACTTGCTGGAAGCACTTATCATTTAATCACATGTGAAAAGGACGATAAACTTCTTGCAAGTTTATTCTTGCTTTCGATCATAACTTTATTGAGTGTTCTATTGCACAGCAGAACATTTGCCTTAAAAGCACAAGACAGGGCAATACGAGCTGAAGAGAACTTTCGTTATTTCGCGATAACAGGCAAACGACTACCGCAAGAAGTTTCTACTTCCCAGATCATCGCTTTACGATTTGCAAGTGATGCAGAATTGGAAGGTTTGGTGGAAAACGCATTAAAAGAAAACCTTACTCCGAAGCAGATTAAACAAGCCGTTGTGAATTGGAAACCTGATTATCGCAGGGTGTAGGGAACTCGTCTAAAAACGTTTAAAAGAATTTTGAAATGAAAGATAAAATAGGAACCAAGGAAAAGCCGATGGCTTTAAAAACACCTCCAATGTCATCCGATTATACAATGCATGTTGATGAGAAAGATGGCAAGGAAGTGCTGGTTTGTACAGTAGGCAAGACGATATTGTTTTACGACATCCGTTGCTTGAATGATTTGCATTCAATGCTCAAAGAGCATGGTGATTGGATGGATTTGGGAAGTGCTGACGAGCAGAAACCTGCCAAGGATGGAACAGTTGAGGCTTGGGGAAGATCTGAAAATAATCCTGTTCAGGGCTGGTACGGACTAAAAAAGGGGCTTCGTGGTCGATTTGGAATGTACATTCCACCATTAATGGAGAAACTTGGATTGGCAGAAGTAACGCATGAAGCTAGGGGGAATAAAATGAAAGCCATCTGATGTGTCGGTGAATAAATCAATTAAATACGGTATCTTAACAGAATACTACGACGATTTGGTCAAATCAATCTTATGACAGAAAATAAACTTGCGGTACTCATTGATGCCGATAATGTTCCTTATGCAAACGTGAAAAAGATGCTGGAGGAAATTTCCAAAAACGGTACACCAACCATTAAACGCATTTATGCCGATTGGACCAGACCGAATGCTTCGGGCTGGAAAAATGTGCTTTTGGAAAACGCAATTACTCCAATACAACAATACGGATATACCACTGGGAAAAATTCCAGTGACAGTGCAATGATCATTGATGCCATGGATATTCTGTATTCAGGAAAAGTGAATGGCTTTTGTATTGTTTCAAGTGATAGTGATTTCACCAGATTAGCAACAAGATTGCGAGAGGCAGGAATGATGGTAATGGGATTTGGCGAAAAGAAAACACCTCAACCTTTTATCTCTGCTTGTGATAAATTCATTTACCTCGAAATTCTGAAAGCAAATGTCGCTGAACCGAAAAATGTTTCCAAAAAAACAGGGCAAGCAAAAAAAGGAGAACCACTTAGTAAAGTAGATGCTGAAACCATTCAACTTATTACTGAAAGTGTTAATGATTTGGCCGACGAAGCTGGTTGGACCTTCTTAGGAAGTCTTGGGAACTATATCTTGAAGAAGAAGCCCGATTTTGATCCAAGAAATTATGGCTTTTTGAAACTGCTACCTCTAATCAGAAATACCAACCAATTTGAAATTGATGAACGAGATACCGGTGTAAACAATATTCGTCACATTTATTTGAAACAAAAGTGATTGTAAACAACCTGGCCGATTTAACTCGTTAAAAATAGACTTTTGTAATTAGCGTTGATTCAATAGAATCCATTAAATTCAACGGTTGTAATCAAAAGCAGAATATATGGCACTTATTAATCCACACGTTAACTTCAACGGAAATGCAGAGGAAGCATTTAATTTTTACAAATCTGTATTTGGTGGCGAATTTGCCATGATTATGCGTTTCAAAGATCTACCGGGTGCAGGTGAAGCATTTCCTATGGATGAAAAAGATGCAGATAAAATAATGCACATTGCTTTGCGTATTGGACCGAACGTGTTAATGGGAAATGATGTTCCTGAATCTATGGGACCTGTAAATGAAATGGAAAACAGATCTAAAATCTCGATAGGCGCAGAAAGTAAAGAAGAAGCTGACAAACTATTTCATGGACTTTCAGCTGGTGGAACTGTAGAAATGCCAATTCAGGATAGTCCCTGGGGTTCTTATTTTGGAATGTTCCGCGATAAATACGGCATTGAATGGATGATTGATTTTGATCCAAGGCATCAAGGGAAGATATAAGTTCGATGAAATAGAAACGGAACCGTTATCATGAGCACAGAACAGCAAATTCAAGAATACATTTCCACTCAAGCAGATGCTAAACGTGCTGATCTGTTGGAACTCCATCGTTTGATTCAGGAATTGAACCCAGAATTGAAATTATGGTTTTTAGATGGTAAGAACACTGAAGGAAAGGTGGTTTCTAACCCAAACATCGGTTATGGAACTCAACAGATGAAATATACTGATGGTTCAACAAGAGAATTTTATCAAGTTGGATTAAGTGGCAATACAACTGGAATTTCGGTTTACATTATGGGAATTGATGACAAGAAGTTTTTGATAAACACCTATGGCGAACGACTTGGTAAAGCATCTGTAACCGGATATTGTATCAAGTTCAAAGCACTGAAAGACATTAATATGGATGTGCTCTTAGAAGCCATTCAATTTGGGTTTAAAACGAAGTAAAAGATCAGGAATGAATCCTATAAAACGAAATCTGGTAGTTGGACTTTTGATTCTCACCGCTGGTTTGGTAATTCTTAATTTTGCCGGACACAAACACATGCTCAAAGGATTTATTCCGGCGGTAATTGGGTTCATATTTGCTGGTGCTTCGGCGTTAACACTTTATCAGAATAGAAAACGTTGAGCGAGCTTAGATTATCCGGATTCGAAATCGGTTAAATGAATGCTATAAAAGTGGTAACTTCGGCTTAACCAATCGTTTCAACCAATGGATAAGCTGACAACTTCACTAAAAATCAATAGAACATCATCAAGTAGGTTCTGTTTCGTATTGGTTTGTTTGATTTTTGGAGTTCAGAGCTGGACACAAACCATCAGTGATTCCTCGTATACAAAACCAGTAAGTCGAAAATCAGATTACACCAATGAATTCTTTCTAAGCGGAGGATACAACTACAGCGGTACTAGTTTTGTTGATGCTGGATTGCGTTATTACCGTTTAAGAAATGATGGACAAGCCAGTTTAGCCTTTGCCGGCTTTGCAGTTGGATGTAAGTTTGGAAACAGACAGACGAATCCAATCGTTGTTCCTTATGTTGGTTATCAAGGGCAGGTATTTTTTCTAGGTTACGGAATAAGAGTTGAATATGCGACATGGAATGGACTCGAGTCTTTTGGAATTGCACCCGAAGTTGGATTAAGTGTGTTTGATATGTTACGAATTACGGGAGGTTATCGCTTTGGTTTGGAAAAAAACGATGTAGTGGGAGTGAATGGTTTTACCTTTTCCGCTATCATAGGAATTCCACTTAGTTTTTTTGAAGAAGATAACTAGCAGAACTGCTGTTTTTACTGCAATTCGGAAGATTTACATTAACTTCGAATTTGTAAAATCAGATAAAGAAAAAGCATCGTTGTTTAAATAATCATCATGAAGACACTCTCATTTTTATTGCTAACCCTTTTATTTTCCCTGGGTGTTGCTGCTCAAGACATTTCCGGACAATGGAATGGCGTTTTGGAGGTTCAGGGAACTAAACTTCGATTGGTTTTTAACGTTACGAAAACAGATAATGGTTATTCTTCAACAATGGATAGTCCTGATCAGGGAGCAAAAGGGATTCCGGTAACAAAAACAACTTTTGAAAATCAGAAAGTGACCTTTGAAGTTGCCAGTGCTAAAATTGAATATGTTGGCGAACTAACAGACAGTGAGATTAAAGGTACATTCAAACAACGTGGACAAGAATTTCCAATGAACTTGTCAAAGAATGCTTTTGGTGAGTCTGCAAAACGTCCACAAGAACCAATATTGCCGCTTCCGTATTATTCAGAAGAAGTGACGTTTAAAAACGCAACTGCGGGTATCACATTGTCGGGAACATTGACCCTTCCGAAAAAAGAAGGAACTTTTCCTGTTGTTGTTTTAATCTCCGGAAGTGGACCTCAAAACAGAGACGAAGAATTGTTGGGGCACAAACCCTTTTTGGTTCTTTCCGATTACCTGACTAGAAATGGAATTGCCGTTCTGCGTTATGACGATAGAGGAGTGGGAGAATCAACTGGTGATTTTCAGAGTGCAACTTCTGGTGATTTTGCTACCGATGTAGAGAGTGCTTTAGCTTATCTGAAAACACGAAAAGAGATCAATAAAAAGAAAATGGGTTTGATGGGACACAGCGAAGGTGGGCTAATTGCACCACTTGTTGCTTCAAGATCAAAAGAGGTTAGTTTTATTGTATTACTTGCCGGACCTGGAATTTCGGGCGATCAGATCTTGTTACTTCAACAGGAATTGATTGCGAGAGCATCAGGTACATCAGAAGAGGATATAAAGGAAACCAAAGAGATAAGTACACAGATTTTCAGTATGGTGGTTAAGTCTGGCGATACAAAACAATTAAAAACAGAATTGACAAATTACCTGAACGAGCTTTTGGAAAAAGATGGCAGTACGGAGATTCCGGAAGGTATGACAAAAGACCAGTTTGTTGCCATGCAGGTGAATCAAATTACAAGTCCGTGGATGCAGTATTTTATCAAGTATGATCCACAGCCGGCTCTTGAGAAAGTAAAATGTCCGGTGCTGGCAGTTAATGGCGAAAAAGATTTGCAAGTTCCACCCAAGGAAGATCTTGCTGCAATTAAAAATGCATTGGAAAAAGGTAAAAACAAGAAAGTTACGACAATTGAATTTCCGAACCTCAATCACTTGTTTCAGGAATGTACTACTGGTTCACCATCAGAATATGCAGGAATTGAACAAACTTTTTCACCTGCTGCGCTTGAACAAATTACGAAGTGGGTTGTGAAGCAAACCAAGTAAGAATAACGAATACATCAACAATACAATGACTCCTGAATTACAAAAGCTGGAAGATTCCATCAAAAAGGTCCATAAAATTGCCTTTACACCAAAATTCAAAGAAACTTTTCATACGAAGTTATCCAACCCGGCATTCATAGCAATTGGCTTAAAAGTGGTTGAGAAATTAGGATGGGATTTGGTGTTTTACGATGAGTCTACCATTGAGGCGAAACGAAAAAACAAGTGGAATAACTGGACGGAAGGTATTACAATGAGTTATCACATGGGAGATGTAGACATTCAAAGTGAATCTCTTGGAAATGAAATGTGGGACAATGGAAATAACTCAAAGCGTGTAAAATTGTTCCAGCTTGTTCTTGCCGATATGGAATCGCAATTGAGTTCTGAAGAGATCAGAGGATTTGTCGCAGACCAAAAGAAGACAGATGAATGGGAAGATTATAAAATTCCTGAGTCGCTTCCAGAACCTGTTTCATTTCAGAAACCAACCATTATTATTCCTTTAGCCGGAACAATTGGAGTTGCTGGATTATTGGGCTATATTCTTGCATTTTGTATTTCAAACGGATTCTATATCATAGGAATATGCGATGTTGGAGTAGGTTTTCTATTGGGATTGACAATGGCTCAATTGGTGAAAGTTGGAAACTACACCGTTTTTAATAAGCTCAAAATGATTCTGATCGCATCTGTTTTGATCGCGTTTCTATCCTGTCAGTTCTTCATTTATTACTTCTATATAAGCGAGCATCCGTCCTTAAACGTTGATTTTATTTCATTTATGAAAATGAGATTCGAGGCTGGAATAACGATTAAAAGTTTCAATGCCGGATGGATTGGTTTGGTAATTAGTTGGTTACTTCTGCTATTTTTTGGATATTACATTGGCATGACAAGCTTAGTTGCTGGTGTTGTTAAGCACCAATTGAATCGAATTCCCAAAGAAGTGCTTGATTTTGCTGTTTATTTATCGATAAAAGATAAAAGTGAAGAACAAATAAGATCAGAACTTTCTAAATACGGCTGGTCGAAAACAGAGGATCAGAATGAAGTGTTTGAAGCATTAGGAGCGGTTGGAGATGCACATGCAATGGATCGTTCGTAAAGAAACTCAATTTGA
>CBFGNV010000063.1:0-23907 GCA_965650275.1 uncultured Fluviicola sp.
AGTGTTCTTGCGTAAAGCATCACGGCTTTTAAATCTTCTAAAATAACCTCGGGACTGCCCCCATTTGGCAAACCATCACAAGAAGGTTGATTCGAAGTGTAATTTTCTGTGTTAAAATAAGTTGACTTAATGCTCAAATCGCCTTGAAATGCGCCAGCAACCTGATGTCCGATAGTTGGAACATTTGCTTTCCATCCAAAACGGCCGAGTTTTACCTGACCACTTTCAATATCTACGGCATAATTTGGCTTTCCCGAAATTCCATCTCCGTTAGCATCGTTTGGATCTGCATTCGCTAAAATTTGACCATTTGGAATAAGTTCCAGCAAACCGAGACCAATCATTTGTTGTCCAACACGTGGCGAAATTCCTGTATTTGCATCTAAAGCACCATAGACTAAATTCGTCACAGAATAGGTTGGCATTCTCAGAGAATAAGGCGTCCCATCATCATAAGTTCCAGGTACTTCAACGTATGAAATGTCCATGGTGCCTTCTTTGGATGCACCAAGTATGGCGTAATCCTGCAATTGTCCACCGTAAATTGGATCAGGTGAATTATCCGTATGGCTTCCTAATCGGAACAACATTCCCTGGCTGGTGAAGGGAGCTCCTCTCCCATCGCGATTGTGGCATCCTGCACATGAAGTAGCATTGAATAACGGACCAAGTCCATCGCGAGCTTCAGTTGAACTTGGTGCACTTACCCAGTTCTGATTGAAGAAAGAATTTCCGTTAAAAAAATTAAGCTGATCTTCTTCGCTTAATCCGTCAATTTGTAATGAAAAGGCATATGTGGTTGAATTATCAACACTGCATTCTCCGCCTAATTTTATCAGGAGCGAATCATCAGTCATAGTATTGACAGTGCCACCATTGTTCTCTTTTTTACAAGCAACAATGATGGCACCAGATACTACAAGTACACAAAAAAGTACCTTATTCATTCAAATATTAAATTGTTATACTCAATGTGCTAGCCACTTCAACAAACAAATCTGCTTCAGCTTGCAGCGACTGAATTGCCAAAAGAACTTTTGGACGTTCAGCAGGCAAAATAATTGCTTGGTCAAACGGAGTATACATTTGTTCAATCAAGTCACGAGAAGTTGTTAAACGACCAGTCATTTCAGAATTCTTAGTGGCATTTTTAATGTTCACAAGATCAGATAAACTGAAACCGTCAACATCGTTAGCAAAAGGTGAATCATAGTAACCAACATAAAGGTTAAAGATTCCCTGAGCATTCAAGAAAATATCTCGGTGTGTATTGTCAGAAAAACATGAGTGTTCATCTTCCTGATCTTCGTGTGAATATGCCACATACATACGTTCTCCTGCCAACTCAAATCCTGAAAGAGATTTCATTGAAGTGAACATTTGACGAAGAGCAACCGAATTTGACTGATCAATAAACGTATAGTAGAAACTTGAGGGAACAGCTGGATCCCAAGCATCTTTCACCTGATCAAGTGCATCAACCAAAATTTGTGCACAAGCTGATAAATATTGCCCTCTTCTCAATTGGTTTGAAGCAGTTCCGCCAACAACGTAATCTGTATAAGGTCGTGTTCCCGCACTAGCTGCGCTTAAATCCTGTCCCCAAAGTAAAAACTCAATTGCATGGTAGCCACACGAAATGTTCGTTTCACTTCCAAATTCATTTGCGTTGATGATCGTTGTTGCATCGATCACAGGGTAGTTCACAGGATCATTGATGATTCCAGAAGAAGCGTCATCCTGAGTGTAATCAACATACGCTTCATCCATTGGCCATGCATTAATTAATCCTTCAGGACCATTATCCGGATTGTCAATAGGACCATCCACAAAACGGAAAACTTCAGACAATCCGTAAACTTCACGTGCGTCTAACCAAGCTTGTTTCGCCGCATCAAGAGTTCCTTGTGAAGGAGCAGCAACAAAACTGTTAATTGCAGTTTGAAGTAAAACAGCTGATGTATAAGAATCGGAATAAACTGCGAAAGCGATATTTGCATATGTTTCTTTCACTTGCTCCTTTTCTGCGCCTAAGAATTCTGAGCCGGGTGTAGTTGTAACTTCTTTTTTACACGACATCATCACTAATGCTGATGCCACGCAAATTGAAAAATATCTCAATTTCATAGTGTCAATTTTGACGCAAATTTACCATACAAATTGCAGTGCGCTACTACCACAAAATGGGTATTTATTGGAGTTCCAATCCGATGATGGTTACATCATCCACTTGTTCTTCAGAACCTTTCCAATTATGGAAATAATTCTCAAGTGCTTCTCGTTGTTTTTCTAACGGACTATCTTGAATTTCCAGTAGGAATTTCTTCACATTCGCATTTTTCAGTTTTTTTAAATCCTTTCCACCAAATTGATCTGCGTATCCATCTGTAAACATGAAGATACGATCACCAGTTTCAACATTGACCAACTGTGAGCGGTAGTTGTTGTTCATTTCAAAAATTCCGATAGGCTGCTTGTCGCCCTTATAATATTCAAAATCCTGAATCGCTTTTCGGTAAACCCAAAGCGTGTGATGAGCGCCCGCAAAATGCACTTCACCCGTTTTTTTATTTTGACAGATCAAACTTACATCCATTCCGTCTTTTACGTTGTTCAAATGGGTACTTGTTTTATTAAAGCTCTCAATCACTTTGTTTCTCGTTGCATCGAGAATTAACCCCGGATCATTCAAACCAAGCTCAACAACCGCCGTGTTTAATGCGTTTGAACAAACAACACTCACCATTGCGCCGGGAACACCATGACCAGTTGAATCACAGCAAGCCAGGATCCTGAAATTGTCGTTCTCATCAAACCAATAAAAATCACCAGCAACAATATCCTTAGGCAGATAAAGCGTAAAAATGGATTTGAAAGCATTCAGTAGAACTTCCTGACTTGGTAAAATAGCTTCCTGAAGGCGTTGAGCATAACGAATACTTTCTAAAATATGTTGATTCTGCTCCTGAATTACCTGGTTCTTCTGTTCTAAACTTTCAAAGGATTTCTTCTTCACTTTATATCTGTAATAGAATAAGTAAAGTGCTCCAAGTAGTATGATCAATCCACCAATTGCGAGTAAAAGATAGAACGATGTTGTTTCTCTTTCCAGTCTTTTTTGATTCTCAAATTTTGCAAATTTAAGTTCGTTCTCTTTTTTGATCTTCTCGCCCTCCATTTGCGCGATTTTCTTTTGAACCTGTTCATTCATTAAGTTCTCATTCAACTCAACAAATCGGTTTTGAAAATAGAAAGCACTATCGTAAGAACCGTTTCGGGCATAATATTTTGAAATCACAAAAGCAGCATCCTTAATTTCCTGATTCGCTCCAACTTCATCTGCCATTCGGTATGCCTTCATCATGTATTCAAAAGACATTTCTTTTTGACCCATTTTTTGCTTGATGGCTGACAACTGCAGATACGATGCTGAAGCACCTTTTTGATCTTGCAGATGTTCCTTCATCTCAATAGATTCCCGAAAGTAAATTTCAGCCTGAAATAAGTCATTTCGCACTATTGCTACAGCTCCAAGCACGTCCAAGGCAGTAGATTTTACATACTCGTCTTCATTCTTTATTGCTTGCTTCAATGCTAAATTGGCGTAATGCTGCGCCTTGGAATACGCTTCCATTTCAAGATAAAGCTCTCCCAGGTTGGTGTACGAATCACCATGTGTTATATCATCTCCAGTCTGTAACGCGCGTTTAAAGAACGTTTGAGCCTTTTGAAAATCTTCCTGATCCAAATAGATTAAGCCCATCGCGTTCAGAGATAACCCTTCACCCTCTTTGCAGTTTAACTCGACAAACAGATCATATGAACTATTCAGGTATTGAATCGCTGTCCCGTACTTACCCTCTAAGATTCTCAAATCACCGAGGTGAAAGGACGCCCAGGCAATTCCCTCTTTAAAATTCTGACTTTTCGCTTTATTCAGTGCTGAATACAAATGCTTTTCCCCAACATCATAGTTGTCGGTATAGTACTCGCATTTCGCCACATCAATTTCAGCGATGATTCTTTCATTCGAACCTGCCTCGGCAATTTTTAATTCTTTATAAGCATATGCTGCTGCTTTTTCCGGATCACTGAAAATGAATTCAGTAACCTTCTCATGAAGCTGTTCGGGAGTTTGTTGTCCGAATATGGAAAAACAAAAGAGTGTAAATATGAATAGTAGTTGAATTCTCATTTCTTTATTTTCTTGAGAAAGTAGTATGCGTAATAGATTACAAGAACGCCAATTCCAACAAAAAAGAAAATACGTGCTTCTGGCCGTGTACAATCCTTGCAGTAGAATTCTCCGAGCATCCAAATGGAGTTAGCACATATCCAACATACAACAGCAATGTTGTGCATGAGTTCTGAAAAGACCTTTCTGGTTTTAAAAGTGATGACCAAAGCAAGGATAACCGTTGGAATAATCATGAAAGTTCCAAATCTTTCAAAACCTAAAACCCAGCATAAATCCTTGAGGAGCCACAATAAGATGTGCCAATTCTCGAATCTTCTGATTCTTTCTTCAATCATAAGTAGTGTGTTTTCAATAAATTCCTTAACTTGTAAGGTATACGAATGTAAAAAAAAATGTCAATTTACCTGAAATGAAATATTTGGCATTCGATTTGCAATTGGCACAGAACCTTAATGAAATATCATGAAAAACGGGTTTATAGTTGCTTTGTTAGCAACAGTTACAATAGGATTAAAAAGTAGTGAGATAACGGCAGTTTATCCTACAGTGAATAACACAGCATTTCAAACTGGCGAAAAGCTGCGTTACCGAATTACATATGGATTTGTTGATGCCGGTGAAGCCGTGTTGGAAGTGAAATCCACCACAACCAAAGGTGCTGGCGCACGTGAATTACTTCACGTGAAAGGAACAGGAAAAACACTTGGCGGCTTTAATGCTGTGTACAAAGTGAATGACATTTACGAAAGTTACATTGACAAAAAAGGGATTTTCCCGTGGAAATTTGTTCGTCGAGTGGATGAAGGAGGTTACAAAATCAATCAGGATTATAACTTCAAGCAAGACAAATTGAAAGTTCATAATGGAAAGAAAGATTTTACTGTTCCTTCAGGAATTCAGGATATGTTGTCCTCTTTCTATTACGCAAGAACGTTAGACTTCAAAAACGCGAAGAAAGATCAGGTTTTCAGCTTCAAATGTTTTATGGACGATGAAGAGTGGACGCTGAAAGTGAAGTACAAAGGAGACGAAACAATCAATATCCGAAAAGGAAAGTTCAAGTGTATGAAATTTGTGCCTGTAGTTCAAACTGGTCGTTATTTTAAACATGAAGAAGACGTTGTGTTCTATGTAACCGACGACGAAAATAGAATCCCAATTCTTATCAAAGCTAAGATTCCGGTTGGAACTGTTAAGCTTCAACTTGTTGAATGGTCGGGACTTAAGAAAGAATTGGTGAAGGTTAAATAATCATCCCTTTACACGGTAAAATGGCGCTTCTAACAACGGCGCCATTTTAATTTAACAAAATTTGTTCAGATTATAACATATTTCTCCGAACACTTTTCGTTGCTTACCGTATATTTGTTTGAACTATAAATGAAACGATGAGTCTAAACCCGGATATAGAAAAACGGATTAATTCGCTAGAAGAAAAGTATAAATCTCAAAATCAAGAGATTGGTGCTTACCTTGACGGGTTGCTTTATTCTAAGACAATCAATTACTGGGATTACGTTCAAGTTGATACCCTACTTACTCTACAAAAAACGTATACTGATTTCCCTGACGAAGCCATTTTCTTAATGTACCATCAGATTACTGAACTGTATTTTAAGTTGGCTTTGAACGAGTTTGAACAACTTGGTGAAACAGAAAAACCAACAGGAGAATTTTTCGTGAAACGCGTTACCCGTATCAACAGGTATTTTGAGGCACTTACAAAGAGCTTCGAGATTATGGTTGATGGAATGGAAAAAGACCAGTTTCTTAAATTCCGAATGGCGCTCCACCCAGCATCTGGATTTCAATCTGCACAATACCGAAAAATAGAAATGTCTTCTACTGATTTTATTCAGTTGGTTCATAAAGACGTTCGCGATACATTTAACGGAAACGAGGCTATTGAACGTTTGTTTGAGCACATTTACTGGAAAGAAGGTGCAACAGATAACGTTACGGGTAAAAAAACGCTTACGTTAGTTGAGTTCGAAAAGAAATATAAGCGAGACTTCATTCAATTTGGTGAAGAACAGCGTAAAACAAATCTTTGGCAAACGTATTTACGCCTTTCCGAGGAAGATCAGAAACGTCCGGATGTTATTCAGGCAATGAAGCAAAACGACGTGAACGTGAATATCAACTGGCCTTTGGTTCACTACAAAAGCGCTGTACGTTATCTTCAAAAAGACGATGTTGATGTTGCTGCAACTGGAGGTACAAACTGGCAGAAATATCTTCCTCCACGCTTTCAAAAACGTATTTTCTATCCAAAACTTTGGACAAACGAAGAAAAAGAAGTTTGGGGTAAGGCTTGGGTTGAATCCGTATTTGCATAGTATTTACCTTTCCTTTGTCTACCTTTGCTTGCTTTAACTAGTCAATGAAAAGGATTCTGCTTTCTTGTTTTCTGCTTTTGCTTTTTATTGGTGCAACTTATAAGAAGGTGGCAAACCTGCCAAAACAATTACAAGAAATTTCAGGACTGGCTTTTATTGATGATTCAACGCTCGTTGCACATAACGATAGTGGTGATTCTGCGCAGATCTATTTGATGTCGACCAAAGCGAGGTTACTCAAAACGATTAAACTTACCGGTGCCAAGAATGTTGATTACGAAGACATTACAACTGACGGAAAAGGAAACTTGTTCCTAGCCGATATTGGAAACAACAATAATAACCGCAAAAACCTGACGATCTACAAGATTCCTTCTGCCGGATTACTCACCAAATCAAGTGTTTCTTGTTCTAAGATCACATTCACTTACCCGGAACAAAAAGCGTTTCCACCAGCTAAAAATCAATTGTATTACGATTCCGAATGCATTGCCTATTACAAGGATTCTCTTTACATCTTTACGAAATGCCGAACCGAACCTTTCGACGGAATCTGTAAAGTGTATTCGCTTCCAACGAAGGCTGGAAACTACAAGGCAAAATTGAGCTATACGCTTAAGATTGGAAAACGAGATTGGTACAGAGATGCCATAACTGGTGGTGAATTTCATGGTGAACTATTGTATTTGATCACTTACAATCGAATCATAAAGTACAAAGTTGAAAAACGAAAAGCCGTATTTCAAAAGCAGTACGGACTAGGTATTTCGCAAAAAGAAGCGCTCGCGGTTAGCAAAAAAGGACTCATCTATATTGCCGACGAAAAACACAAATTACTTGGCGGCGGAAACCTACATACCTTAAAATGGGAATAATGAAATTAACACATTTTGATGCCGTAATATTTGACATGGACGGCGTTCTAACCGATTCAGAACCCATTTGGAAAATTGCCATGGAAGAAGTGTTTAGTTCAGTAGGCTGTTCTTTAACTCGAAAAGACTTTCAGAAAACCGTTGGTCTTCGTTTGGATGAAGTGGTGAGTTACTGGTACGATGTTGCTCCCTGGGAAAAATACTCAGTTGTGGATGTTGAACGGATGATCGTAAAACGAATGGATGAGCTTCTTCGCAAACTGGCAACACCTCTTCCCGGAGTTGTTGAAGCACTAGAATATTTCAAACTGAAGGGAAAGAAAATTGGATTGGCTACTTCATCGTATACTGTTCTGATCAACGCAATACTTGAAACTATGAACGTGAGCCATTATTTCGATGTTGTTTGGTCGGCGGAAAATGAGCTATACGGAAAACCACATCCTGCAGTTTATTTAACAGCAGCTGAGAAACTTGGAATTGACCCAAAAAAATGTTTGGTTATTGAGGATTCACTAAATGGAATTATTTCAGGAAAAGCCGCTAAAATGTCCGTAATTTGTATTCCTGAAAAAACACATTCACCAGAACCAAAACTGATGCTTGCTGATATTCAGTTCAATGATATGCATGAAATGATTCACTTTTTCGAAGAAAACAAATGATAGTAGCAATTGATGATAAACTGATTTCTACCGAAATCTTCGAGCAAAAATTTGTGTGTGATTTAAACGCATGTAAGGGAGCTTGCTGTGTAGAAGGTGATCAAGGAGCTCCTTTAACGATGGAAGAAGCAAGTATCATGGAAGAAATTCTGGATGACGTAAAACCATATATGCGTCCTGAAGGTATCGCTGCCGTTGAAAAGGAAGGTGTTTTTTATATTGATCCATGGAACGAACCCGCTTCTACATTGGTGAATGATAAAGAATGTGCTTTTGTCTATTTCGACGAAACTTCTACTGCAAAATGCGCTATTGAAAAAGCATATATCGAAGGAAAAGTTTCCTGGAAAAAGCCTGTTTCATGTCATTTATATCCGATTCGTGTGAAGAAAATCGGAGAAGATATAGCCCTTAATTATGACGAATGGCACATTTGTAAACCCGCCTGTGAATGTGGCGCAAAGTTGAATGTTCCAGTTTACAAATTCTTAAAAGAACCAATCATCAGAGCGTTTGGGGAAGAATTCTATTCCGATTTGGAAGGAATAGATGAAACACTAAAAACTAATAAGGCTTTTTAACATTATTGCAATAAGCGCAATAACCCGCCTTTTCATTGTGTTTGAAAGGTTGACTTGTATCAAACATTTCTTCAAAGATTTTATTGAATACTTCTTTCAACAAAGTTGTCACACTTTCCAAATCAAGGCTTTCTTCCAATTCGTATGGACTATTTTTATGCGTAATAAAAGAAACTATTCCCGCTTTATCTACTTTTCGGGTGGAATTAGACTGCAATAAAAAAGCATAGAGCATCAACTGCAACGCGTGAGTCTTCGAGCTTTTCTTGAATTTGTCAATGATGAAATCAGCCGGTTCCAGTTTGGTTCTTGTATTTCGAACACTGAGGTTACTTTGTTCTATCTTGCCGGATTTGTAATCAATAATTCGAATCTTGCCTCCAAGTCTATCAATTCGGTCAATGATTCCCTTAAACTTCACATTCACCTCTTTATCATTGACCATTAGCGGAATCTCAGCTTCCAATTCCTTCTCAAGATCGAGAATAAAAAGTGATTCTTCAAGGTTCGATTCCAAGATATCGATCTCTCTGTTCAGCGCAGCCTGAATACTTTCCTTGATCATCTCATACTGAATGTAATTTGTTCCCTGCTGCCAAGTTTCAGGATCGTCATTAAAACATTCCTTAAAACCTTCTTCGACTAGCAGCGGAACACGATTTTTCATCGCTTTGAAATCGTCAATAGATACATTTCGGTGTGGAAGCAATTTACCGTTCTCATCAAATCGCTCCACAAAGTCTTCAAGCAGTTTCTCCATCACATAATGCAAAATACTTCCTTGAGTACTTGATTCGAGGTCTTCTTCGATCTTGTCTTCTTCTCCCAATTTCAGAACAGTCTGGTAATAAAAATCAAGCGGGCAGGTTAAGAACTTGGTGAGCTTACTAAATGAAAGTCCTTTGGCAACTAGGTCTTCCAGACGTTGGATTATTTCCGGACTTTTCTCAATAACCATATCGCCTATTTCCTCCTTGTTCGAAGTTGTAATTTGATATTTGTTCAGTCTCAAATTTGGATTTACGGTTTGCAGTTCCATTTCAATCTGCTTCAAAAAACGACTTGGTTCCGCACTTCCCAAATCTTCCGAAGAAGTGGTATAAGTGGCAACCATTCTTTCAGTTGTATGCAACAATCGATAGAAATGATGGGCAAAAAGTCCTTGTTTATCACGTGGAGTAGGCATTCCAAAATACCTGCGTAAATCCATCGGAATCAAGGTCTGAATTGGATTAGTAGGCGGCATTGCACCTTCATTCAGTCCCAAAACAAACACATTTTTGAAATCCAATCCTCGGGTTTCCAGAAGACCCATGATTTGAATTCCGTTTAGCGGATTTCCGTAATAAGCTACATTCTCTGTGCTCCAGTGCATTTCAAACAATCGCTTAAACGTTACCGACGACATTTCTGGCATATTCACCAAACTAAACAGGTTGATCAAACTTTGAACAGCTCCTGTAAAAGAGCGAATCAGTGTTTGTTCGTATTCATTCTTTTCTTTAAAATGAAGGTCCAAAAAGTAGTTTAATTCTTGAATACTTTCCAATCCTTTTTTCCAGTCTTTTTGCCACGGAATGGTGAGAAATTCGAGCAGCTGCTGAGCAATGGGTGTTTGCGCAATTGAAGATTTTTTAATGAAATGCCAGTTTTTCTGAACGGCCTCAGCTTCTATTCTATTCAATGCCAATTGTTCACTTTTGGGTAAAGTTGCCTCCAAAAAAGGATGGTGAATGAAATTGGAAAGAATCTTATAGTAAATCGTGTTTTTTCCATAGCGATCCATACCGTCCTGCAACTGGAAGATCAGATCAACCCAAGTTCTCAGCGCAGTATTCTTCAATGGTAATCCCAACGTGATATTCGCCTTGGAAATACTCAACGGCAGGTTATGCAGCATTGTTTTCAGTTGCGTTTCATCGGCGAGCAACAGCAAGGTTGAGTTTAACTCTTCCGGATTCAATTTCCTCAGCTCAGAACCAATTACAGCAGCCTGATCCGTACTTTGTGCACATTCAACAACGTCAATAGAAAATTCCTTGGTTGCCAGATTCCGCGGTGTTTCTTCCTCAAATTTCAAATCAAGATATTCAAAGATCTTGCGTTGAAAATAACCTGCTTCGTGAAGAGTATCGTTGAGATAATAGGCGTCATTGTCAAAATAAAACCTTGTCCTGCCAAGACTTTTCAGTTGCTTAAAAATACTGAGTTCGGCAATCGAAAGTGCATTGAATCCGGCCAAAACATATTCCTGAGAATGATCGATCAATTGCAATAAATTATTTGCGACTTCTCTGTAAGCTTTTCCTTTGCTCCAACAGTTGAGTTTGTTCAGTCGTTCTTCGTATGCGAAATAGTACGGACCGAGTTTATCCCAAAACGCCATGAATTTCTTCTGTCCTTCGCTCAATTCTTCACCTGAAAACGACCATGACTCCAGTTCCTTCACATCCTTCAGGTTTCGGAACAAGGTTTTAGGATCAACCAGATAGCGATCAATCTCATCAAAATCCGAAAGCAGTAATTGTCCCCAGTTCAAAAATCCATCAAACGATTTCACTTCATGCTCAATTGGATTTGCCAGAAACAGTTCGTAGAGCTCGAACAGCGCAACGGTTTTGTTTATTGTGTTTCTTTTAGACAATTGCTGCACCCATCTGTCGATTGTAATGATCTTTGGTGCAATTTTCGGCTTTCCATCAACCACAAAGAAAGCGCGCTGAAGATAATTGATCATTCTTTCAGACGGAACGATAATCACCATTTGTTCAAGATTTACATTGCTGCGTAAAAGATCTGCGGCTATTCTATCGACAAAAGAATTCATTAAAGTGAAGTTAGTGAAAGAATTTGAGCTGGAAGTTCGTATACGGATGGGTGAAAAAAAATATTCCTTTTCGCGTTAGCATTCGTTTCTTGCGTACCTTTGCAACACATGAAACGAGTAATTATTCTTTCGGTTTTTTGTTTGATTGGTTTTTACGGAATCAGTCAGGGATGTGCTCAGTGTAAACTATTGGCTGAGCAAAGCAATGAAGTTTCTGCGAACGATTTTGGTCGAAATATCAATACAGGGATTCTATTCCTAATGGCAATTCCTTATTGCATTTTGATGTTCCTGTTCCGCAAACAAATTGGACGTTTTATCAAGAAATTGTTGCCAAGCCGTAATTAACGGTAAAAATTCATTTCGTCGATATACTTAAACACCGGTTCAGACAACAGGTATTTCACTGATTTTCCTTCTTTTATTGCGTGACGAATATAACTTGAAGACAATTTCATCACCGGAACTTCTTCACAAAAAATCACGTTCTCATGTTCATAGAAATCATGTTGATGTTCAGGGTCAAGTGTTGCCTCCTCATTCATTTCCTGTTCGGTAAGTACTCTTGGATAAACGAAAAATTTATACTTCGAAAGCAAAACTTCGTAATTGTGCCATTTGTGAAGTGTTCTCAAATTATCTTCGCCCATGATCAAACAAAACTCATCATTCGGATGTTTTTCTTCCAAATATGCCAGGGTACTAGCTGTATAATTTGGTTGTTTCAAACCAAATTCAATATCAGAAACGCGTAATTTAGGGTTGTCACTTACCGCTTCATTTACCAAAGCCAGGCGATGGTAATCAGCCAGTAATGAACTCTTTTTTTTCAGTGGATTCTGTGGTGTAACCACCAGCCAAACCTGATCCAACTCCTCACGTTCCGCCATGTAGTTCGCAATGACCAAATGACCAACATGAATGGGATTGAATGTTCCGAAATAGAGACCAACTTTCATATCACGAATTTATGAAACTCAATACTTTATCCTCAGCCTCTTTGCAGGCACGCTCCAATTCGTCGTTTACAATCACCAAATCAAACTCTGGTGCTCTACTCGATTCAATCTTCGCCTTGCTCAAACGCATCTGAATTTTTTCTTCCGTCTCTGTACTTCTGTATCTCAAACGTTTTTCCAGATCTTCGAACGTTGGTGCTTTAATGAAAAGTGCGAGAGCATTGTCACCCAATTGTTTTTTGAGATTCAATCCACCAATTACATCAACGTCGAAAATGACTATCTCATTATTGCTCCAAATTCGCTCTACCTCGGAGCGAAGTGTACCATAGAAATTATCTTTGTAAACTTCCTCCCATTCCAGAAAATCCTTGTTCTCTACTTTTTGCTTGAAGCCTTCAACGCCCAAAAAGTAATAGTCTTTTCCATCCACTTCATTTGTTCTCGCATCTCTGCTGCACGCCGAAATAGAGAAACGGAGATTTGGAATTCGTTTCAATAATTCATGCACTATTGTTGTTTTGCCTGCTCCGGATGGAGCTGAAATGATAATACTTTTACCTTCCATGACTCAAGCTTACAGTGTATTCAGAACTTGTTCTTTGATTTTTTCAAGATAATCTTTCATTTCAACAACTAAACGCTGCATTTCCGAATGATAAGATTTGGAACCTAATGTATTGATCTCTCTACCAATTTCTTGTGTGATGAATCCGAGTTTTTTACCACATAATTCAACATCCATTGTCTCTAGGAAATAATCAAGGTGGTGAGACAATCGTTGTTTCTCTTCAGAAACGTCTAATTTCTCTATGTAAAAAATGATTTCCTGTTCCAGACGATTTTCATCGATTGCTTTACTGGTTAACTTTTCCAGACCAGCCTTCATTCTATCCTTTACGGAGTCAATTCTTTCCTGTTCGAATTTGGGTACTTCTAATAAACGCGAGCGAATAGCGCCAATATTGTTTTCAAAATCTTTGCGTAGTTGATCGCCTTCCTGTTTTCTGAATTTGTTCAACTCAGTACAGGCTTCTTCAACTAATTTCAGAACAAATGCTTTTTCGTCATCACCCAAATTTTCTTTCTCCGTTGAAAGAACCTCAGGCATACGCATTACTAATTCAAGAAGATTTGTGGATTTATCATTTAAATCGATCGCAATTTTACTCAAATCTGCGTAATATGATTTCACCATATCGGCATTGATTGTCGCGCTTCTTGCGTCTTGATTACTCTCTAATGAAATAGAACATTCGACTTTACCTCTGTCCAGATTTTTCGCTACAATAGAGCGCATTTCCAGTTCCAATTCTCTGTACACCACAGATGCGCGTACATAAAGATCCAAACTTTTAGAGTTCAGGGAACGAATTTCAACTATAAGTCGTTTGTTTTCAAAGGTTGCGGTAGCTTTACCGTAACCTGTCATTGAGAGTACCATACTTCGTCTTTGGACAAAAGTACTGAAAAATATGAGCTAAACGCGGTGAGTGGTTGGTCTTTGCAAAGAGCTCTTCAGAGAGCATTCAAAAGAAATGATTGAAATTGCTGCAGGTTTTCCTAAGAGCCATCCGCCAGAGGCGGACAGCTCACGGAAACGATATGCAGTTTGTCTTACTCCACCAGGGCTGCAGCCACTGTTGGATTAAGAGCTTCTTTAATTCGCGATTCAAGCTCTTCCATTAGTTCAGGATTATCAAGTAACATTTGTTTTACTGAATCTCTTCCTTGTCCTAATCGGGTTTCTCCGTAAGAGAACCAAGAACCGCTCTTTTTCATAATATTTAAGTCTACACCTAAGTCGATGATTTCACCAACTTTAGAAATCCCTTCGCCGTACATAATGTCGAACTCTGCTTTTCTAAACGGTGGAGCTACTTTGTTTTTTACCACTTTCACTTTAACACGGTTACCAATCACATCTTCACCGTCTTTGATCTGGCTTGCTCTGCGGATATCAATTCGCATTGAAGCGTAGAATTTAAGTGCGTTACCTCCTGTTGTTGTTTCCGGATTACCGAACATCACCCCAATTTTCTCACGCAACTGATTGATGAAAATGCAACAACATTTTGCTTTATTGATAGAACCGGTAAGCTTACGAAGTGCTTTCGACATTAAACGCGCTTGAAGTCCCATTTGAGAATCGCCCATTTCGCCTTCGATCTCCGCTTTAGGTGTAAGTGCCGCAACTGAATCGATCACCAACAAATCAATTGCACCTGAGCGAATCAAATTATCCGCAATTTCTAATGCTTGTTCACCATTGTCTGGCTGTGAGATCAATAAGTTCTCGATATCTACTCCTAATTTTTGCGCATAAAACTGATCGAATGCATGCTCAGCGTCAATAAAAGCAGCTATTCCACCATTTTTCTGGCATTCTGCAATTGCATGAATGGCCAAGGTTGTTTTACCTGATGATTCAGGACCAAAAATTTCTACTATTCTTCCTTTAGGAAAACCATTCACTCCCAAGGCTAAGTCTAACGTAACAGAACCTGAAGGAATTACCTCCACTTGCTCTACTGCATTATCTCCTAATTTCATTACGCTTCCCTTACCGAAAGTTTTATCCAACTTTTCCATCGTAAGTTGCAACGCCTTTAATTTGTCTGGATTAATTTCTTTAGCTGACATATCGTTTTATTTAATCGTTTCCACAAATTTAAACGCGGTACTTCGTAAACTATTTACGTACTTCTACGAAGCACCATTTTCATTTAAACAAGATAGCACTTCTGCAGCATGTATCTTGGTTTTTGGCTTTTCAATAATATGCGTAATTGTCCCTTTTTCATTGATGACGAAAGTTGTTCGATGGATTCCATCGTATTCCCTTCCCATGAACTTTTTCGGTCCCCACACTTTGAAAGCCTTTATTAATTTTCTTTTCTCGTCCATTAACAACGGGAAATTCAATTCATACTTTTCTCGAAAACGTTGGTGAAGTTTTTCTGTATCCATACTTACTCCAAAAACCTGAACACCTCTGCGCACAAACTCCTGCATCCCATCTCGCATACTACATGCTTGATTGATACAGCCAGGTGTCAAATCTTTCGGATAAAAATAAATGACCCAATGTTTTCCCTTCATCAACTCAGACGACACTACAACGCCTTCATCTGTAAGAGTTTCAAACTTTGGAACCTTCTTCCCAACAGTTAATCCTGTCATATTTCAATTGAATTATCACCTCGCTTGACGATATTTTAATCAAATATAGTCAAAGTTTTTAATCGAGATGTTATTTTGATGAATTTTTTATCTTTTTTATGCCGAGTATTTAATCATTAGGGAAATAATGGTACTCGCCAGTCGCTTTTTCCTTGAGAAACTTCTCGCGAATTATGCTCTGAACCGGTCTTCCCTGAACCTTTGCCTCGAGCCAGGAAATAATATCCAAATAAAGGAATGGACGTTTTTCGTACGGTAATTGTGAGAGCTTCACCAGTTTACCATGCAAGATCTTGAATCCGCGAAGCAAGGCTTGTTCATTCACGAACGCGGGTTGGCGCAGGAATGAAAGTATCTCGCGCTGCACCCCATGCATATCACCCATATTAATAAGGAAGCGAATAAATGACTTGATCTGGTACTGAATTAAATCGTCGTTCCCCAATTCGAAATGAGCAATCAGATTCAGAATTCTGGCGAAGCACTGAATGTCTTCCCGAAGAGAAACTTCTTTCATCTGGATCACCTGGTTCAGGTATCGAATGGTCATTTTATTGTCACCGCTTCCAAAATAAATGCAAGCAATCTTATAGTAAAGAACCATTATTCGGTGTTGATCCAACTGGCCCTCATACTTGGTAATAAAGTCCTCTACTTCATCAACGAAAGTCACACCTTCCTCAAATGTTCCGGTTAAATAGTAAATATTAATCTTTCCGGTTATCCAATACAAATCACGAAGCAACTTTGTGTTCTCCTGATCCATCATGTAACTCGTTCGTGTTTCCTCTTCCAACAAAGCAACCACATTTTCCAAACGATTCGCATTTCTAAGGTTGAACACACTATTCTGTAAATAGTGCAGGCCTTTTAAATACATTTCATAATACTGTTCTTTCGCTGTTGGGGCTTCTAAGAAACAATCTACCCATTTTGTAGCGTAACGATAACAACGCAAGAAATCCTGCGTAATGTAATGATGCCAAACTTGCGCATTATATAGGTGCAATTTTTCTTCGAAACCAAGTTTAGTATAATTGTATGATGGAAGTCGGGTTTTAAAGAAATCTGTTACAAACAAATAATCCTTCTCATTTCGTACAAAACCAACCTTTACATATAAGGCATAAAGTTGCAATGACAGATTACTGAATTTCACAGAAAGCCCCAGTCGGTTCTCCAATCCCAAAGTTTCTGAAGTCAACTGTTCGGCTCGCGTAGGTAAACTTCGGGTAATGTATTGTGATTCTATACTCTTTTCGAATTCAGCGATTTCTAATTGAAGAACAATGCTCTCGTATTTATGCGCCAATTGCCGGGCTTTATCTAACTGACGAAGCGCCTGCATATAAAATCCTTTGTGATGAAGCAGCTGTGCATAGTCTATTGCCTCACGTATTTCTAAAGCAGGTAAATGACTAGAATGCTGCAAACGTAAACTTCCTAAAACTTGCTTATAGAGGTGTGCTTTTATATTAGAAAGCTGACTTCTTTTTATTTCAGGCAATTTTTTTAATGCTTCTTCATCAGAATAGACATCTGTCTTATCCATAAAATCGAACAACTTCAAGAACTTCAATTCTTCGATACTTGCGGAATTACGATTGACGAAAAGTTTAAAACTTCTCTTCTCTGCCTTTGTTAAAGACAGAATTAAACGAAATAATGCATCTGTTGAACCCGTGGACATTGTAAAATTAATTCAATTTTTTAGACTCAATTAACTCATTATTAACTAGTTGAGTTTTATTTTCGTTATTTGGATATCGTAAAGTTACGAAAGATTGATTTTGCACTCGCACTAGATTTAATCAAATTCGTAAGGTGAAACTTTCACATTTAAATTGTACTCGTTAGAGTAACAGGAGTAGGGGTGCTCTTGTTTTTTCGATTAATAGTTAAAAAACCTTTCGCAAGTTTCGAAAGGTTTTTTTTGTTCGCAACATTTTGGAGTAAAAAAAGCCGTAGATTAGAGATAGATGAAGCCATTTCTAATGATAATCATAGCTGCAATTACAAGTCAATTGACTACAGCTCAAGAACTGAGATTAAACGATCTTGAAGGAAAATGGTTCATCAATCAATCCAACTTTCCAATGTGGCTGAAAGGAAATAAAATCAATCCGACATTCAATTACACATTAATAGAGAAAAACGGAAAACCAAATCTGCTGGATGAAGTTCAGTACAGTAAAAAATCGAAAACAAAAAGCATTATTGGCAACGACAAACCTCTCAATGAAAACAATAACTCATTTGTATGGCGAGGAAAAGGTCTTTTGGCTTTCGTAAAAAGCAAGTGGAACATTCTGTATATCAATCCCGAAAAACAATGGATGGTGATTCATTTTCAGAAAACACTTTTTACACCTGAAGGTTATGACGTCGTTTCGAGATCAAAAACACTCGAAGGAGAATTGCTTATTGGCGTTGAACAAAAATTAAACGAGTTGGGCATAACAGGTTTAACGACCATTCATCAAGAATAAGAATGCTTATCTCAACAACTTTCCGCTATTTTTGCAAAATCTCTCTTACTCTCGTTACTTTTACATCGAAAGTCATTTAGAAGAAAACCAAAGTCATGATAAAATATATTTTCCCCTTACTCTTCATTTTAGCGGCATGCTCATCTGAAGAGACGACGAATAAACCAGAAAAGAAAGAAGATCCAGCAACTGTTGTGAAGAAATTTGCGAACGAAGCTGATATGGATAATCGTATGGTTGAGATCGATGCATTGATCAGTACTTCAACACAATTGGTCAGTTCAATGAAATACCAAAAAGAAGACGGAACTTTTATTCAGGTTTTGGGACACATGAATAGAGATAACCAAATTCTGAAGTTGGAGGAACAATTCTCTGATGGTGAAGGAAAAAATCAAGGTGTCCGTTACTATTATCTGAACGGCGGAGTTCCGTTTGCTACCCAAGAGCAAATTGATGAAGCTCAATCTGATGGAACGTTCAAATTTGTAGACCGAATTTCATACTACAATGCAAAGGGCGAGGTACTGAAAACAAAAGAAAAAAGTGCGCCATATGCCGAAGACACGGATAATATGAAACACAAACCAGTTGCGTTGAAGGGAATCACAATTGATCGTGCAATGCGTGCATTGAATTCGAAGAAAGAATTTGCTTGTACGTTCCAGGGATTGGTATCTGAAGGTGGTGTTACTTTCCTAATTGTTGGAGAGAATAACAAGAAGAATCCTATGCCGTTTACAGCAGCTCTACGTTGTGATTACAAAGATCCTTTGATCTTACAATTGAGCAGCAGTCCTGAAAGTTATATGGGCGAACGTTTAAAAGTGAACTTTGAATTCAAAAGCGATCAGAATTTTGAATACATGAGTTACTCTGGCGGAGATTTCGCTGAATAGAAAGTATACGAAAAATAAGACGGGAAACGGATATCTGCTCAAGATGTCCGTTTTTTGTGGAATTGGCGTTGAAAAATGCGCATATTCGTAAAATCATGAATTCATGATTTTACCCCGAAAAAACTTAAGGTCGCGGAATATTAAAGATTACAACTTCGACAATTCGTCTTTCAGGTAATCAATTACACGAATTTCAATTGGATCACCTTCTTTTAGATCACTCCAGTACAACGAAGCCCAATCAATTAAGTGAATTAAATAGATTGTTTTCTGAACTTGAGTTTCTCCTTTCGCCTCAACCAAAACCACATGAGGTGTTTTAGAACGAACGATGTCAACAGAAATATTAAATCTGCGTTCGTTGCGTTTGTTCAAATCGTTTGTATGAATGAAGAGTGCAGCAAATTTTTCATTTCCATCTCCCCAACCAACCAATTCGTTGTGATTCATTTCAGGAATAACGTGCTGCCAACACAATTCTTTTGAGTTCTCGTTAAACTGCTGTTTAGCTCTTACCGCCAATCCTTCATAATCAGCACCAGCATAAACACCAACCACTTTACCAAACAACTTCTCCGCAATTTGTTTTGCTTCAGCTTTAATTTCCGCAGAAGAATCAACAATCAGTTGATGTCCAAGCTTGATTTCCGAAAGCAGACTTTCAGGTGCCATTCCAAGTTTAACAAAAATTGAAGTCAGCTGAACCATTGAAAAAGCCAATGCCGTTCGTGGTGGATTTCCGCCCGGAACAACAACGCAATCGAATGCATTTTTTTCGCAGAACGAGAGTAATTCACCACCTGAGCAAATTCCAATGATACGTGAACCGCGTTCTTTCGCTTCCAGAAGAGAGATCAATGTTTCTTCCGTATTTCCTGAATAAGAAGAACCAATTACAAGCGTGTTTTTTCCAACAAATGCTGGTAAAGTGTAATCCTGAGCAAATAAAACCGGAATTTGAGCGTAATCAGATATCCATTGAGAAACGATCTTTCCACCAATACCAGATCCACCCATTCCACAAATTACAACGGAAGTCACATTGTCTGCCATTGGTTGAATAGATGCACTTTCAGCAATTTTTAAAGCTTCAATAATATTATCCGGAAAAGCCGCAATAAGGTCTTTCATATGTCTCAAAATCTGGCGTAAATATAGCTAATTACAAAGTAGTTTGCCATATCAAAAACGTTGAAAGTGCCACATTATTTGTAGAAATGAGGTTTTTACACTGCTCCCGACAATCTGACAGGTTTCCAACTTACGCCTGAGATTCGCAGAAACCATTCCTTGAAACATGAATGCAGTGATGCGGAATATTGTAATTTTGAAAGAAAAATACATGAAGTCCAAAACGCCGTCAGAGACTCTTGCTATTACCACAAAAGTCGTGTTACCCAACGACACCAATACATTAGGCAATTTATTCGGAGGTCAGCTATTGGCCTGGATGGATGAAATTGCATCGGTTTCTGCTCATCGTCACAGTAAACGAGTAGTTGTAACCGCAAGTGTAAACAACGTAAGTTTCAATTCTCCTATAAATCACGCTTCCATTGTAACATTAGAAGCAAAAGTTTCACGCGCATTTTCTTCTTCGATGGAAGTTTTTGTTGATGTTTTTGTGGAGGACCACGTTACAGGTTTGCGCAAAAAATCGAATGAGGCAATTTACACTTTTGTTGCCGTGGACCAAAACGGTGGACCCATTCAGGTTCCTGAATTGATTCCGGAAAGCGACGAAGAAATTCAACGTTTTGAAGGTGCTTTGAGAAGAAAACAATTGGCGTTAATCCTGGCCGGAAAAATGAATCCGCAAGATGCAACGGAATTGAAGAAATTGTTTGGATAAATATAAATGGAGTAAAGACGCGATGCATCGCGTCTTTACCTCATGATATCTTTGAAAATTTTCTCTGGGTCCTGATCCAACATACATTTAAAATGCTTCTTCGGACATTCCTGATAACCGATCTTTGAACAAGGTCGACAACTCAAACCATTCACTTCATGAATACTGGAATTTTCAGGTTTTGTTGGAGCGTAAGTATACATTCCAAAATCAGGAACGGTATTTCCCCAAACGCTTACCGTTGGTGTTTCGAAACAACTCGCAATGTGCATTAAGCCGGTATCGCCCGTGAGTAAAACGCGTGCGTGTTTGGTCATGAAAGCAGATTGTCTCAAAGTCAGTTTTCCGCAAAAATCAATCACATTGTGCGACTCCAAACTGTTTTTAAGTGCTGTACTTCGTTCAATATCTGTTGGACCACCAACCAAAACAATTGGAATTTCTACTTTCTGAAGTACATTTTTCATCAGATCGATAGGCATTTGTTTTGTAGCAAACTGAGCGCCCATGGCAACAGCTAGATATTGCTTATTCTCCAAACCGTAATCCTGCAAATTAACCTCATCTTCTTCCAGAAGGAACATGTCGCATGGTAACAAATCATTCTTTACACCAAGCGATTTTACAGCTTCAAAATAACGATCGACCACGTGCACTTTAGGCATTCTATTGATCTTGAAAGTAGTCAACAAAAACTTGGCAATGTTCTTCTTTGGAAAGGAGAACGATTTACCACTCAATTTTCGCTTTAAACTTGCTGTTCGGAGGTTATGGTGAAGATCGATCACATAATCATACCCTTCCTTTTTCAATTCCGAGATTACCTCATCAATGGATTTCTCTATGGTGAAGATCTTGTCGACGTAAGGATTGTTCTCCAAAACTGGAAGAAACGACTTTTTCGTAATGAAATGAACCTCAGCATTCAATTGTTGTTTCACACAGCGCACAACGGGAGTTGTCAAAACAACATCACCAATGGAACTGAAACGAACAATGAGAATTTTCATGTGGCAAATGTAAGAAAGACAAAAGACTTTAGACGAAAGACAAAAGACTGTTGTTTTTCATTCCTGCTCAGGTCCGGTTTCCTTCATATACATCAATTTACATTTCCCGGTTTCATCAAATTTGAAATAACGAAATGTCGCCCAACAACAACCGTGTGGATCCCAAGCCAGAAAAGTTTTCTTTTTTGGATTCAGTTGTTCAGGGATTTTAAGTACAACATCAGAAAAATACGTGTTTCGAACGAATTGCAAATTTTGAGTCTGGAAATAGAATTCATATGTTGGATTGCCACTACCCATAGGAAAACCCTTAACAACGGCAATATCAACAAGTGAATCAAAATTAAAATCACCAACAACCAGCTGTCCGTGATAATATCCGTCTGCAAGTTTCCGTTTCTCGTTATAATGGGTTTCATAGGAGCGAACGTGAGAAATTTCTTTATCAGTAAAAGGATATGATCCGGAGACAGCTGTAGTTCGAATGGTTTGAATCAAACTATCCTTCTTTGAAAAGATCTCAAGTGTGATTCTGCAGTCGAAGAACATTGTTTCATTGCTGTTTTCATCAAGCAAAACGCGAAAATTAAAATTGTGCGAAAGGTTTTCATAGGTATTGTCCGATCTGTAGACTTGCATTGCTGAAACCCTGGCTGGTGAAGCTCTTTTTCCAAAGGAGTCGGTATAATACCATGTTTTTAATATTCTCAGTTGATTCTGAACAAAGTGGTTTGACTCTTCAACCGGCATTTCCACTAGAACACTGAAAACTTTGTTCTGTTTTATCTTTTTTCCCGGAACTGGTTTTGCAGGTTCATTGCAGCTACAGAACAGCAAAACCATCAAAAAAGTTATTCTGCTACTCATAAATTACTTCTTTGATTTTCTTCCATGTTTTCAAACTATCGTTGTATTGTACGGTTGTTTTCCTGCATGAATTGTAACTTATCAATGAGCTCGTCAATTGATTTTTCAGCGCATCGCGTTTCGCCGGATAGGTTTCCAACTTGTTACTAAGAAAGTTATTCTTAACAAAAAGCGAATCTTCCGACTGCAGGTAATAGCAGTACCTCGAATTTCCATTGTTGTAACAACCTTCCATTAAGGCAATATCGTATAAACCATCAAAATTGAAATCTTCAATGATCAGTGTTCCATACATGTTGTCGCCGCCTTGAATAGAAGGGTGTTTTACCTTCGTTTCAAACGAAGAAACTTCACGTAAATCCATCGGACCCATCAATTGGTTACTCAACTCTATTTTTTGAATGAAATCTCCTGTTTTCGAGTACACCTTGAGAACCGATCCGGCGGGATCATAATTGGATTCATTGTTAAATACTGTAAGTCGAAAATTAAATTGAGAAGATAAGTTCGTGTAAAACCTCGTTTCGTTTTTGACCATTTCGTGGTTTTTAACTTCTTCCCTTTTTGCAGGCTCTCTTGGGATACTGCTCACGGTAAAATCCAGATGGTTTTGCTTTTTCAACGGTGGATCCGGCTGATTGCAGCTGATCAGCAGACTAGATAAAAGAAAGGCTTGCAGAATAATTTTCATAACTGAAAATTACTTCCTGCGTTTTAACAAAAAAGGAGCACATGATTATGTGCTCCTTTCGCTTTATTATTCGTTAATATGACATTTGGGTGAACAATTATGTGCACAGACGCGATTGGTCATCGAGCGGAGTCGAGATGCATTGCGTCTCTACATACTTCTTTTTTTCCTTGTTCATTTAATGGCTTTCTTCTTTTTCTCTACATCACCAACTTTGGTTGTTTGCTTGCCAATGTCTGACGTTTTTGTTCCCAATGCAGCTTCATTATCCTTGATCTTTTGTTCTGCATCAGCAATTTTCTGTTTGTAATCTTCGATGTCTTTTTTAGAACTCTCAATAGCTTTTTCCAGATCGCTTTTATCTTTTTCCATTTCTTTCAAGATCTTCGCTTCAGCGGCCAATTCCATTGCAACGCCTTCATTTGCAGCTTTGAAACCAAACTTTTGCGCTTTTTCCTTGATCACTTTATAC
>CBFGNV010000064.1:0-23771 GCA_965650275.1 uncultured Fluviicola sp.
GCTTTATTCAGGTTTATCATTAAAGTTAGACTGTTCAATTATAATCGCCCGATTCCTGTGAATCGGGCGATTTTGTTTGTAACTAGTTTTATTTTTTTGCACTATTTAATTGTCGCCCCTTAATGCTTTACTTAATTTCACAGCAAATAAAAGCAGAATGAGTGCCATGAGAATTGGGTTAAATGGTTTTGGTAGAATCGGAAGGTATTTCACAAGGCTTGCATTAGCGCATCCTGAGATAGAAATCGTTGCAATTAACGATCTGATGGATGTGAAAACTGCGACACACCTATTGAAGTACGACAGTGTTCATGGAAAGATAGAAGATATCGATAGTGTTAGCTTCGATTTGAATTCCATCAGCATTGGCGATCAACAGATTACTTATCTTCAACATTCGAATCCTGCAGACATTCCCTGGGATGCATTGGGAATTGATATCGTTGTTGAAGCAACTGGTCGCTTTTTAACGCGTGAGAAAGCACAGGCACATATGAAAACTGGTGTTAAGAAAGTGATTCTTTCGGCTCCGTCACCAGATAATTCCATTCCAATGATCGTTATGGGAATCAATGAGAATTCCATTACTAAAGACGATACAATACTAAGTAACGCGTCATGTACAACAAACTCCGCTGCTCCTTTAATTGCTGTTATTCAGGATTTGTGTTCAATCGAAAGCGCGTATATCACAACTGTACATAGTTACACGACTGATCAGCGTTTGCATGACAGCGAGCACAAAGATTTGCGTCGTGCACGTGCAGCAGGACAATCAATAGTACCAACTACAACTGGTGCCGCGAAAGCTCTAACCAGAATTTTTCCTGAATTGGAGGATAAATTAGGTGGTTGTGGAATCCGTGTTCCTGTTCCTGATGGTTCATTGACCGATATTACTATGGTAGTGAAGAATCCACCTTCAATCGAGGAAATAAACGAACGCTTTCTTAAAGCCGCAAACAACGAATTCAAAGGTTTGATAAAGTACACCAATGACCCAATTGTTTCTGTTGACGTGCTTGGCGAGTCTTATTCCTGTGTTTTCGACAGTGAATTGACCTCTGTAATAGGATCCATGGTCAAGGTTGTTGCCTGGTATGACAATGAAGCAGGATACTCCAACAGATTAATTGACTTAATTCTTTATCTTTCGAAGAAATGAAATTTGTTGCGCTGATATGTTTTCTTACGTTTGGGATTACTTCGTTTTCTCAGGAACAGTTTGGCGCTGTATTTTCAAACTATACTCCAACAACTTCTGTACATTACAATCCAAGCTCAATGTTAGATGCTAAAGTTTGGCTGGATATTAATGTGGTGAGTGCAGGGTTTTATGGGAACAACAACCTGGCTTACCTGAACAATAACAGTTACTGGAATTTGTATCGAACAGACGGGAGAGGAGTTACGGATGACGACATGCAATTCAATCAGAAACGAAAGAAGTACGGTGCATATGCCAGAGGTTTCGCTTCTGTTTTGTCTGCAGTTTGGTCGCAAGGAGATCATGCCGCAGGATTGTCTTTCAACGTTTATTCGTACACAGCCGTTAGAGGAATTCCTGATTATGCAGCAAAATTTATTGAATTCGGAATTCCGAATTATGATGTCCAGCATCAGATCGATTATTCAATGAAAAACGTGAATGCTGCATCTGTGAATTATGGTGAGATAAAAGGGAGTTACGCTTACACTTTCTACAAGAAGCACCGTGACATGTTAATGGCTGGAATATCTGTAAAAAAGTTCCTTTCAATTGCTGGAGCAGGTTTGAATGGATATGAATTTGATTTCAACGTTCAGGACGATACGCTTATGCAGATTGCAAGATTAAGTGCCGATGCAATGTATACAGGTGATCCTGAATTGTACACGAAAGGCGGACTTGGTTTAGATATCGGGTTCACTTACCAAAAGATGTTACGCGATTGCAGCAGTTACTACCCGAACTCAAAAAGAATGGGTTGTCAGTCACTGCCGTACAAATACATGCTCGCTGCTTCAATTATTGATATTGGATCCGTGAAGTTCGATGAAGAAAAAACACAGTTTGCGGGATATGACTTCACTTCTTATGATTGGTATGGTTATTCTCAAACAGAAGTGGATGAAGACAATCCTACAACCATCTTCCAAAACCAGGAAGGATCAATTGATGAAGGACGAGTAAAGAAAACAGACAGGATTCATTTGCCAACTGCCGTTATTCTTCAGGGAGATTACAATTACTGGGCAAGCAAAGTGTATTTCAGCGGAATGCTTACGCAGGGAATTCCGGTTTCAAAAGAAAAGTTTGGTATGCGCAGAGCAAATTCCTTAATGGTGGGTGTGCGTTATGAAAGCAAATGGTTTGATGTTTCGCTACCACTGAGCTTGTATGAATACCGTTATCCGCAATTGGGGTTGAGTGTTCGCTTAGCATATCTGACAATTGGAACCGATAAGCTGCTTTCCATTTTTAATAAGCGTGGAGACATTTATGGTGGGGACATTTATTTCCATTTGAAAATTCCGTTTTTCTATCATCCGAAGTGTAAGGACAAGATTAGAAGTGGAAATGGGGGATACGATCCGATGAAAATGAAGAAGCGCAAGACTTGCGAGGCTTATTTGTAAATAAACATTCAGTACCTCAACTATTTAGATTCTTTAGGTTTATATAGCGTTAATGGAATTGAAAACCACTGATATTTATCATCTATATAGTCTTTAGGAACAATCCATTTCGGCATGTTTAGAAAAGCATTTTCAATTTCTTTCCTGCATTCATCGGTTATTAATTCAGGATTTCTAAAGCGTAAATTTGAAATAGCACCTGAAGTGCCAATTCTGAATTGAGCCCTTACGCGAATAACTGAATCATTGAGAAACCATTCGCTTTTTGAATTTATTGATCGATTAAGGTATTTTGAAAGCGAGTCTTGTCCGCCAGGAAACCAAGGATCTTCAGAATAATAAGGAGCGGCACACCACACGACATCGGAAGCACGATCCTGCGCTATCGAAGATTCATGAATCAAAAACGAAACTGCAAAACTTAGGATGAATTTCATTCTCTTGGTTGTTTAAAGATAAAATTCTTTGTTGTGGCTGTTTAACGTTTAAATACTTCGAAACTTCAAATGAATAAATAAAAAAGCCCTCTCAAATTGAGAAGGCTTAATCTTATTTTGAATTAAACATTTATTTCCATTCAAACACCCAAGCTCCCGGAGCAACATTTTGTACGCCAGCTGCAGCTGATTTCGCGGCTTCTTCGGTTGCATAGCCATTGATACTTACTTTGTACAATCCACCAGCTTCACCAATACTTAGGTTACTCATTCCCATTCCTTTCAATTTGGTAGCGAAATGTTGTGCATTTGTTTTAGAACTGAATGATCCCGCAATAATGTGGTACGGATTACTCAAGTTTGGAGTAGGGAACGTTGCCGGTTTTGGACGCGGTTTGTACGTTGTAGTAACTGTTGGTGTTGTGACAACAGGTTTCGGAGTTGGCTTTGGTTTAGCAACCGGTTTTGGTGCAGGTTTTACCACTGGCTTCGGCTTCACAACTGGTTCAGGAGTTGGTTTAACCTCAGGCTTCTTAACCGGTTCAACTTTCTTAGGTTTTTCAGTTTCAACTTTAGGTGTTGTTTTTGAATCATCAACCATAGATTCTGGTTCAGTAGTTTCAAGTTCGCTTCCTGGCACAGTTTCCACTTCTGGCATACTGTCTGGATTTGCCACAGGATCAGATTCTCCAAGAGAAACCAACGAGTCTTTTTTATCTTCATTCAAGTCTTCACCTGTCAATTCTGCTAGAATAGGGAAGTCCTTCTTCAATGTATCGTACTGAATGGCAACATAAGTTCCACCGCCCAATATCAAAATCACAATCCCCCAAAGAATATAGGCGAAAACTCCTGTTTTTTTCTTCTTCTTATCTGTCGCTTTCTTTTGGTCAGCGGCTTTCAATTGCTCTTTTGGCGATTTTGTTTTTGGAGTTGTTACTGCTTCTGCTTTTTTAGCCGGAATAACTGGTTCCAAAGGTGTCTCAACAACAACGATAGGAGGAACCTCTATTTTTGGCTTTTCTTCCGCAATTATTGGCTCCTGCGGTTTTATTTCCTCTTTTACAGGTTCGTCTTTCTTCTCAGGAATGACTTGTTCCGCTTTTGGAGTAGGTGCTTCTTCAACTACTGGTGTTGTTTCCGGAATAATCGTTTCTTCAGCCGGAATTTCCACTACAGGAACAATCTCATCAATAATTGATTCTTCTATTATTGGTTCAGGAGCTTTTTCCGCTATGACTGGAGATGCTTCTTCAATTACTTCTGGCTCAGGCTCAGTTTTAACTTCAGGAATTTCAACTACAGGAACAACATTCTCTTCAATTGTTTCAGGTTCAGGAGTTGCATCGGCAGGAGCATTTGCTTCCCACTGATCAAAAACGATTTCACCATCAACTTTACTGAATGCACCAAACTGATACATGGAATATTTATCACCTTTATCTACTTCTGCCTGAATTTCACGAACGTACTTTGCAACTAAATTCTTTGCATCGTTCAAATCCATTCCTTCTTTCTCGGCAATGTATTTCGCCAGGTTGCCATCATCGTGTTTTAAAAACGACATAAACATGATTTCACCCGTAGTTTCATTTGTTACGGTTAATGCTCCAATGCCGGGAATAATGATGGTTTTAGTTTCCTTTAGAATCTGAAGTAGATAATTGTTCATAGTTCGCTTTGGGTTCTAGTTCCCGAAAAAGTCTGAAAAACTTCCGGATTCCTTTAGTTTAACTCCTTTTTCAGTTTGTTCAACTGTACAACATTCGTTCACACTGTCATGCTCAAGGAACAGGACATAGTCCTCTAACGAAGCTTGCGTCAAAAAGTTATGTTTTTCATCTAATGTTATGAGTGGACGAGTATCGTAACCCATTACATAAGGCAATGGAATATGTCCTGTACTTGGCAATAGATCGGCCATGAAAATCAATTTCTTTCCTTTGTAATTGATGTGAGGGATCATCATACTTTCTGTATGTCCGTCTACAAATAGCACATCGAAATTATTAAAGACGTCTTTGGTGAAATTGCCTTCTCGTTTGATGAAATTCAATTGACCACTTTCCTGAATAGGTAAAATGTTCTCTGCTAAGAACGAAGCTTTCTCACGCTGATTAGGTTTTGTTGCCCATTCCCAATGGTTTTCTGTACTCCAGTAATTGGCATTTTTGAAGACCGTTTCCAACTTGGTTCTGTCTGAATTGTATTTCACACCACCACCGCAATGATCAAAATGCAAATGACTCATAAATACATCCGTGATTTGATCTAAACCAAATCCTAGTTTATTCAGACTTTGCTCCAGTGTTTTAGTATCGGCTAAATGATAATGTGAAAAGAATTTCTCCGATTGCTTATCACCAATTCCGGTGTCAATAAGTATTAGCTTTCCATCATCCTCAATCAACATGCAGCGCATAGCCCAAGTACATAGATTGTTTTGGTCAGCAGGATTTGTTCTTTCCCATAATGTTTTCGGAACAACTCCGAACATTGCACCACCATCAAGCTTAAAAGTTCCTGTTTCTACAGTATAAATTTTCATGTTTTAAAATTAATGAAGAGTTTGATTTACGTAGCAATAATGCATGTCATTTTCAACCTTCATTGCATTTTTAGGAGTGAAATTAAAAGCAGGAGCCTTTACACCATCTTCAAACAAACCAGCACCTTTGATTACAATTGCTTCATCCCAAAGATTTTCATCAATAAAACATTGAAGTGTTGTTCTGCCGCCTTCAATAATAACAGAAGAAAGATTCAATTTGTATAACTCTTCAGAAACCACTTTAGCCGAGTTAAAATCGACTTTAATAAAATCGATATTGTGAGAAGTATCGTTAGTTGTATGATTCAAAACAACGGTTTTATTTCCATCGTGAAAAATCGTTGATTCCTGTGGCGACTTTAAAGAAGGGTCAAGAATTATTCGGGTAGGAGAGTTCCCGTAAAAAGCTCTCGTTGTAAGCGATGGGTTATCATTTTGCACCGTTCCACGTCCAACCAGAATAGCCTGTTCTTTGGCTCTACCGGAATGCGTGTGTACTTTGGAAAGTTCACCAGAAATCCAATTTATCTGCGGGGTCGCATTTTCAGTTCTTAAAACATCCATGAATCCGTCAGCACTTTCTGCCCATTTCAAAGTAATGTATGGTCGTTTTTCCTGATGCAGCATAAAAAAACGCTTATTTAATGCAATTGCTTCATCTTGAAGGACTCCAACAGTTACATCTATTCCTTTGTCACGTAATTTGCTTATTCCTAGTCCTGCAACTTCTTCGTACGGATCACGAGTTGCAACCACCACACGTTTAAACTGATGGTACGAAAGTAAATCGGCACAAGGTGGGGTTTTTCCTGTATGCGCGCAAGGTTCTAGCGTAACATAAATGGTGCTTTCTTTGAAAAGCGAATGATCTGTAACTGAATTTACAGCATTGACTTCGGCATGTGGTCCGCCAAACTTCTCATGAAATCCTTCACCTATGATATTTCCATTGTGAACGATGACGGCGCCAACCATTGGATTTGGAGCAGCATTACTTCCGCCAAGTTTAGCGAGTTGAAGTGCGCGTTGCATGTATTGTTCGTCTGTTTTCATGATAATTGACTTGATACTTAAAAATACGGCAAATTTTCTTGGGATTTTAGAGAATTTCCGAAAATCGGGATTTCGGGAAATTGGGGAATTAGGGAAATTCCTGCCATCGCTTTAATATCAAGGGTTATGGCTGTTTTCTAATCGTTAATAACTCGTAATGATATATTCCGAAGCTAACACGCTCAAAAACCTTCTTTTATCTATATTTACCTCAAAATTACTACATGGAAAACAAGATTTCCTATAAACCCTTATTCTCATTACCCATTATCATCGCGGCACTTGGTTATTTTGTCGATATATACGATTTATTGCTTTTCGGGATTGTAAAAGATCCCAGTTTAGCGTATTTCAAATTTACTGCAGAAGAAACGCTTTCAACCGGAGCAATGATTCAAAATTTCCAAATGGGAGGATTGCTTTTGGGTGGAATTTTATGGGGGATGCTAGGAGATAAGAAAGGTCGACTTTCTGTTCTTTTTGGTTCAATTATCCTGTATTCATTGGCAAATATTGCTTGTGGGCTACTTCCATACATGTCTCACGACAAAGACTTTGTAACTGTTTCATACACCTCACTTCGATTTATAGCTGGAATTGGTTTAGCAGGAGAGCTTGGTGCAGGAATTACTTTGGTTTCAGAGGTTTTACCGAAAAACTTACGTGCACTCGGGACTTCCATTGTTGCCGGATTTGGTTTGTCGGGAGCAATTGTAGCAAATCTTTCTTTTAAAGCAACAGGTGGAGATTGGTCTTTGACTTATTTAATCGGTGGTGGAATGGGGCTTTGCTTGTTACTTCTACGCGTTGGTGTTTTAGAATCAGGAATGTACAAGAACATAAAAGAAAGCGAATTGAAACGAGGAGATTTCTTTATGTTGTTTAAATCAAAAGACCGTTTGTTGCGCTATTTGCGCTGCATTGGAATTGGTTTGCCAACATGGTTTTGCATCGGAATTCTTTCTTTTTACGGGAGTGAATTCGGAGAAGTTTTGGGAATAGAAGGTAAGGTTGTAAATGGCGATTCGATTATGTGGGGTTACATCGGGATTTCCGCAGGTGATTTGTTTAGCGGATTCCTGAGCCATTGGTTGAAGTCGCGTAAAATGGCCATTTTCTGGATGATGGTCTTTACAACTATCAGCGTTGTTTGGTTGTTATTTGGCGGAATAAAAACTCCAGGAATGTATTACTTCTTGTGCTGCTGGTTCGGATTTGGAACAGGTTACTGGGCCATGTTTGTAACAATGGGAGCAGAGCAGTTTGGGACGAATATTCGCTCAACTGCAGCTACAACAATTCCGAATTTTGTGAGGGGCTTATTGATTCCGATGACATTAGGCACATTTGGACTAGTGGATTCCGGATTAAGTTTAGTTACTTCGGCAGCAATAGTTGGAGCGATAGCTTTTGCAATTGGAATTTACTGTACACTAAGCGTTCCTGAAACACACGGTAAAGATCTTGACTTCGTAGAAACTTAATTCTTATCCCGAAAGCTTTCGGGGCCAAAATTGTAAATGTTAAAGAACAAGATAATTTAGCATTTCTACTTTAGAATTTAGCACTTTAAAATTTAGAATTATGAAATATATTTTATTGATTTTCTTAGGATTAACTCTTTTAAGTTCAACAAATAATCCAAGCAACACAAAAGACCTTGATATTCTGGTAAACAAGTGGCATGAAGCTGCTGCAAATGCAAAGTTGGATGACTATTTTGCTCCAACAACTGATGATTTTATCTTTTTAGGAACGGATCCGGAAGAACGTTGGGACAAAGAAACCTTTAAAGCATTCTGCAAACCATATTTTGATCAGGGAAAAGGTTGGGACTTTAAATCGACCGAAAGACATTGGGTGTTTTCCAAAGACAAGAAAATTGCATGGTTCGACGAACGACTAGATACCTGGATGGATGAGTGCAGAGGTTCCGGAATTTGTGTAAAGGAAAAAGGCAAATGGAAATTGGCTTATTACAATCTGACGGTTCTGATTGAAAATGATAAGATCAAGGAATTCATTGAGTTGCGCGCAAAACCAATTGAGAAGAAATAGTATAAAAAAAGATGATATCTCGGCTACCTCGATAACCAAAAAAAGAGAGGAAAGCATTTCGACTACGCTCAATGACCTTCCTCTCTTTGGGTGATGCTCGTTTCCTTTATCATTTCCCGAAACTTTTGAAATTACTTTTCTACCTGAAATCTAAATGTGTAATTGAACTCCTTACCTAATACTTGAGCTGAATTCTTGAACTTCAATTGCTTCAATTGTTTTTCAACAGCAGCTTTCATTTCTTCTGATTCCGAATCAATTGCTAAAATCTCGATTGCACCACCAGCTATCACTTTAAGTTTTACATGAACTGTTGCTTCAACTCCTTTTGCTCTTAGGGCTTCCGGGTAAGAAACTTTACGTTTTACGAGACGATCTAATACTGTTTCTCCGTTTCCCGCAAATGTTGTTGATGTTACGACTAACATTCCTACTAATAATACTGCTAATTTCATTTTGTTATTGTTAATTGGTTTTCTGTTAGACCAGCAACTGATGAATAGGTTACTGAGAGAGGTGTTAAAAAAAGCAAACGGTGTTTTTAAACACATAGTCACATAGAAAAAACATAGAGAAACATAGTTCTTCTTGTAAATCTTCAGTACTGATATCAATTAGCACACAATCAAAATTAGCTAAGTGTTCTATGTGTAAAACTATGTATCTATGTGTTTCAATTCAGGCAGTACTCCCAACTGTAAACAAAAAAAAACGCCTCCCCATTTCTGAGAAAGCGTTTCCGTATGATAGTATATGTTGTCCCTCGCATTAAGCTTTGAGAAAGCTATGCTCAGTCTTCAATAACTTTGTTATTTCTTCTTCTTATTCTTCGCTTGTTCCGCTTGTAAGCGTTGTGCCTCTTCCAAACGAGCCATGAATCCTGATTTTTTCTTAGGACCTTTAGCTGTAGATTTTTGGCGATTGGCAGCCATTTTTTCTTTCAATTTCTCTTCATCCACAAAGAATTTCTTAATTGCGAACATAAAGATGATTGTCATCAGCGTTGAGATAAAGTAATAGTAACTCAAACCTGAAGAGTAATTGTTAAAGAAGAAGATCATCATGAACGGGAAGAAATACATGATGAATTTCATGTTTGGCATTCCCGGTTGTGTTGGCTGAACCGTGTTTTGTGAATTCAAATATGTGTAAGCCAACGTTGTTCCAGCCATTAGTAATGTAAATAATGACATGTGATCTCCGTAGATTGGAATGTTCATCCCAAAATCCCAGATCGAATCGTAAGATGAAAGATCTTCTGCCCAAAGGAATCCGTGCTGACGAAGTCCGAATGAAGCTGGGAAGAAACGGAATACCGCAAGTAAAATAGGCATTTGGATTAGCATTGGTAAACAACCAGATAGAGGAGAGGCTCCTGATTCCCGCTGTAAAGCCATCATATCCATTTGTTTCTTCATCTTATCATCAGGATTCGGGTACTTTGCGTTCAAAGCATCGATCTCTGGTTTCAAAATGCGCATTTTAGCAGATGAAACGAACATTTTCCATTGAACCGGCATCAACACCAATTTCAGGATCAATGTCAATAATAGAATAGCGATTCCTGCTGACATCCCTAAACTAAGGAAGAAGCCAAATAAAGGCTCAACAGCGTAAAGGTTGATCCAGCGGAAAATTCCCCATCCCCAGTTCAAAATATCATCATAACCTTTATGGTAAGACTTCAATGTTTTGTAGTCGTTTGGCCCAAAGTAGAAATGGAATTTTTCAGTTGCATTTTCTGTAGAACTCAAACCTAGGTTCATGTCTGCAGTATACGTTTTAATGTGCGTATTGTACTTATCTGCAGTTTCTTTAAATCCACTGATTTTGAATTGTGTTCCTTTTTTCTTGAAAGAACTTTCAGGAGTTAGAATCGCAGAGAAGTAACTTTGTTTGAAAGCTACCCAATTAATATCTTGCTCAGCCGCTTGTTTTTCACTTGCGACTTCGCTGTTCCAATCCAAACGCTCATCAGCATTTTGGTAACAAACTGTAGAAACACGACGTTGTTCTGACAACAAACGCTCAGTTCGTTGCATTGTCGTTCTCCAATTCATTTTTACACTGCTCGCAGGAACTTGTTTTGCTAAACCAGTAACAGAAACCGTGTAATCAACATTAAATCCTTTGTTTACTTTGTAAGTATACTTAATGCTTCCTTCTTCCAATTTGTGCTCAAGAACAATTTTATCTTTCGATTTTGAAACAACTTGGAATTCTTTATCACCTGTTGCGTAAGGTTTTCCTTTGTACGTGAACTCTAACTGATTAACGTTGTCGTTATCAGAGAAAAGAACCAATGGAGTGATCTTCCCATCGTTTTTAACGTAGTTATCGTAACTCTCGTAACCTTTGATAGATACACTTGAAATACTTCCTCCTTTAGTTGAAATATCTACTAACAAACGACTTGCTGAAAGTTGAACGATCTCTTTTTTGAAATTACTAACAGGAGCTTGAGTAACAGTAGAATCTTCTTTTCCGTTTGTTGCTGTTGAATCTTTAGAATCAGAAGCTTTTTTGTCAAACTTCGCTTTTGTTGTTTTTGCTTCTTTTTCCTTGTTTTTCTTATCAGCCAACCTTTGTTTCTCTTGCTCTTTCTTAATTTCTTCAGCAGACGGCTGATTGAAATAAGTAAAGCCAATAAGTACAGCTGCAATCAATGAAAGACCAATGATCGAATTTCTATCCATTTCTAGTTATTGTTTTTATATTCTTTAATTTTTTCATTATTACCGTATTCAACAATAGACCAATCGAAATCAGTGATTTTTCTTATTATCAATTACTGCTTTTACGAAAGCAACGAAAAGCGGGTGCGGGTTGTCAACAGTACTTTTGTATTCCGGGTGGAACTGAGCACCAACAAACCAAGGGTGACTCGGAATTTCAACAACTTCTACCAAACCTGTTTCAGGATTTTTACCAGTTGCAATCATTCCGGATTTCTCAAATGCCTCTAAATAAGCATTATTGAATTCATATCTGTGACGGTGACGTTCTTCAATGGATTCTGTTCCGTAAGCTTCAGAAACCTTTGAATTCGGTTTAAGTTGACATTTATATGTTCCCAAACGCATGGTTCCACCCATGTTTGAGATGTTTTTCTGTTCCTCCATCATTGAAATCACAGGATATTTAGAATCCTCAGCAATTTCCGTGGTATGCGCATCTTCGTAACCAAGGACGTGGCGTGCATATTCAATAACTGCACACTGCATTCCTAAACAAATTCCGAAGAAAGGCATGTGGTTTTCACGTGCAAAACGTACAGCTTCAATTTTTCCGGAAATTCCTCTCGAACCAAATCCTGGCGCAACCAAAATTCCATCTAAATCCGCTAGCTGCTCATTGATGTTGTTTTTTGTCAATGATTCTGAATGAATCCATTTCAGGTTAACTCTACATTCATTGGTAGCTCCAGCATGAATAAACGACTCAGAAATTGATTTGTATGAATCCTTTAATTCAACATACTTACCAATTAAACCGATGTTTACCTCTTTGGTTGGATTCTTCAACTTTGTAAGGAATTCTTTCCATTTCAACAATTCAGGTGTTTTTCTGGAAACCAATCCCAATTTGTCAAGCACCACTTTGTCAAGCTCTTCAGCCTGCATTAACAATGGAACATCGTAAATGGTATCCGCATCACGAGACTCAATAACAGCATTGATGCTAACGTTACAGAATTTCGCAATCTTCTTTCTCAACGTAAGATCCAACTCGTGCTCTGTTCTACAACACAAAATATCCGGTTGAATTCCAAGCTCAAGTAATTGTTTAACTGAGTGCTGTGTAGGTTTTGTTTTCAACTCACCAGCTGCAGATAAGTAGGGGATTAACGTTAAGTGAACAACAATACAATCATTGTCGAACTCCCACATCATTTGACGAACTGCTTCAACAAATGGAAGTGATTCAATATCACCAACAGTTCCACCAATTTCAGTAATTACGATATCGTATTTTCCGGTTTTACCCAAAATTTGGATTCGCTCCTTAATTTCATCAGTAATGTGAGGAATGATCTGAACTGTTTTTCCTAAAAAGGCGCCTTGACGTTCTTTCTCGATAACACTTTGGTAAATCCTACCTGTTGTAACATTATTAGCCTGAGAAGTGGATACATTCAGGAAACGTTCATAGTGACCCAGGTCCAAATCTGTCTCAGCTCCATCATCAGTCACGAAACATTCTCCGTGCTCATAAGGATTCAAAGTTCCCGGATCAATATTGATGTAAGGATCTAGTTTTTGGATTGTTGTGGAGTATCCTCTCGCTTGCAATAATTTCGCTAAAGATGCTGAAATTATCCCTTTTCCCAAGGATGATGTTACTCCCCCGGTTACAAAAACGTATTTAGTAGAATTCGACATTATTTAAAATTGTAACTACGGGGGGCAAAGATACAATAAACTTACGGATGGGAAAGGACTGTTCGCCGAATTTTGAGAAAATTGTGCCTTCGGCTCCGCTCAGTCACCAGTTACTTCGATTTTACGTAACTGTAAGGCGAGAGAAAAGGAGACTGAGCGGAGTCGAAGTCCCTTTTCAATAAAGCTCCCCATCATTCAGAAACGTAGAGAAATATAAAGTCGCTGGTCGAACCAAACTTTTTTCAAACACATTATTTCCGTTGGAATCCAGTCTTGGATAGTGTGGAGTGTTACGTTTCACCGATTTCGGTAAAATGAGCAAGTCATGAGCGAAACGGTTTTGAACCAAGTGACGCGATTGCTCGCTATCTCGTCCAATTCTAAATCCGAAGAACTGATTATGGTCTATCATTCGCTTGTATTCCCCGAAAATAATTCCATGATTCAACTTTCCGTAAGCGAGTGGAGTAAGGTCGCGATAACCACTTGGGCATTTCTCCATAGGCGTTTTATTCCAGACAGAATTTCGTGTTTCACCAGTCCAAAGAATGATGCCAACAGAATATTTATTGATGCTATCTCTATAGCTTAAAGAAACTGCTCCGGTTCTAAAGCGATCCTTGGCTTGTCCTCCGAAAACATCATTTTCAAAAAGCAGATCAAATTGTCGAAGACCAAGATTCCAAACTCCTGAACGCTGAGAGGTTTCAGTATTGTCGAAGTACCAGATATAAGAATAACCCAAGGAGTAGGCTGTTCTCTGTTGATGTAATGCTCCGGAATATTCGAATTGAAGCGGATTGGTTTGTTTTCCCCACATAGCAACAGCGCCTAATTCATGTCGCCATTCGCGCATAAGGTTTCGATTTCCGTAGTTGTTTCCAAAAAAACGAACTTTCGTTCCTAAATTGATTTGTGCATATTTGAAGCCTGTATAAACATTGAATCCCAGTCCAACATTACTTTGGTGACTACCGATGGTAACCAAGAGCTGAAGTTTACCTCCGAATTCAATTGGAGATTTCTGAGCCTTAATAAATGTGCTCATGAACAGAAAAAGAAGAAAGATTACTTTTTTCACGCCAACTATTCGGAGAATATCATGCCAAATTTTAAGTCTAAATTTTAAAATTCTAAATGATAAAATCTAATCCACTAATGTGATTCCGTTGTCGTGAATCAGAATGAGTCGCTGTCTGTAAAGATTTCCAACCACTTGCTTGAACACTTTTTTACTCCAACCTGTCATTTGCTGAATGTCTTCGGGAGAGCTTTTGTCTGTTAAATGCAAATAACCTTCATTGTCTTTGATCAGTTTCATGAATTGCTCAGCTAAACCATCAATCTTATCGTAACCTTCTTCCTGAAGTATAACATCAACTTTACCATCTTCACGAATATTCTTCGCAAAACCAGTCAGTTTGTAGCCCATTTTAATGGTTTGACGAATATCTGAATTAAAGATCAAGCCTTGGTATTTGTTATTGACAATCACTTTTACACCAATATCAGTTCTGTCACAAACCAGAATATCCACCTTTTCGCCTTTAGTCAATTCACCATAAGCAGATTCCAGGTGTCGGCCAATACGTGTTGTTCCAACCAAACGATTTGTTGCCTGATCTTCGTAAAGAAATATTAGGTAGTATTTTCCTTCTTCGAGCTCTTTAGGTTGTTCTCTGTAAGGAACGAACAAGTGTTTTTCAACTCCCCATTCAAGGAAAGCACCGTATTGATTGAGCTCCATGCATTTCAAAACAGCGAACTCATTAACACATAACATTGGTGTTAGCGTAGTAGCAATAACGCGATCTTCAGAATCTTTGTAGATGAAAACATTCACCATGTCATCTTCCTGGAGTCTTGGGTCAACATATTTATTAGGAAGTAATACGTCGTATCCTTCTTCATCTTCTAAATATGCGCCAACGCTCGTAAATCTATCGAGACGTAATTCATTCCAAGCTCCAAGTATCATGAGACAAAGGTAGACAAAATGTTAAATGTCAAAATTCTAAATGCTAAAGAGACATCATTCGCCTTACCACCTTAGAATTTAGCATTTTGAAATTTAGAATTAGAAATAAAGGTTCCCTGCAGGTTTTGCAGCAATGATCATTACAGGTAGTTTTTCATCGTTGGTGATCAACGACTGTGCAAATGAGTCGAATTGCGGTAATAAACTTTCAGAATGGTACGCAAGAGCTATCATATTGATATTCTTCTCCGTTACATACTGACGAATCTTCTTAGCGTAAGACCCACCGGAAGGAAGAAGATTCACTTCACATTTCGCACCTTTTTCATCGTATTTATTACGAATCAGCAATACACGATTTTTAGTTTGTTGTGAAAGGCCTTCATCGTTATGTTTTTCACCAATAACGTGAACAGTTGCTCCAAAGATATTCGCTAAATCACCAGCCGGACTAACGATTTGCAAGCTCTCTTTCGTTAAATCAATAGGAACAACAATGTCTTTTATTTCGAGGTGTTTGGTTTCTTTCTGTACGATGATAAAAGGAATGTCACACGAGGTAATTACTTTCATTGCAAAACTACCGGTCAATCGCTGTAGACCTTTCATTCCATGAGTACCCATTAAAATCAACTGGGCATGTTCACGGTTCGCAATTTTGGAAATGTCAGAAAAAATATCACCTTGAGCCACCATCTTTGTCAACTCTACATTTTCAGGAACGTGTTTCTTAGAAATAATATCACTTAACTTCTGTTCAACTCCCGGAATCTTAGCTTTATTATCCACTAAATGAAGAATCATAATCTCAGTTCTAACGTGAGAACCTAAGAAAAGTGCATAATCTAAAGCTGTATTTCCAACATCTGTAAGGTCGTGTGGGACAATGTATAAATTCCTGCTCATTGTGAAACTTTTTACCAAAATAGAAAAAAAACACGTCAACTATCCGTTGTTTTTTGAACAGTTTATTGTTCATGAATATTATTGAAGTTTTAACGAACATTAGCAGAGAAAAAATGAGCAGAATGTTTTGATGGGTAACTTTGTACAAAATAGTTGAATCATGCCTTTTATATTTATTATCGGACTCATACTTTTCTGTCTATCAATATTTTCGTTTGCGCTGTACCTGATGTTCGATATTACCGGACTAGCCGTAGCAATTGGATATTTTGTGATTCTTGCCAGTGCAATGACAACACTTTTTAAGCAATTCAGACATCGACACTCAAGTGCTAATTATAAGCGAGGATTCTATGCATTTGGAGCGGTGATTGCGCTGTTTGTGCCAATGTTGTTCTTTTTTGTTCCGGGAATGGTTTATCTGTTTACTGGACTTGCAGCAGTTTTCTATGTTGCTATCGCTTTTTACTCACTCAGTTTCTTAGCAATATTGTATGGGATCTTTCAAGGGAGATGGAATTGGAAAATACACAAGCATGTACTGGAATTTGAAAATCTTCCGGAGGAAATGGATGGAACTACGGTTGTTCAGATCAGCGATATTCACGTTGGAAGCTTCTTTAATTTGTACCACAAAGTAAAACCTGCTTTGGACAAGATTTCTGATCTACATGCTGATTACATCGTTTTTACTGGTGATTTGGTCAACAATGTAGCAGAAGAAATGAACGGCTGGGAAAGCTATTTCAAAGAATTGAAAGCGAAAAAAGGCAAATTCAGTATTCTTGGGAATCACGATTATGGGGATTACATTCCATGGAACACGGAAGACGAGAAAGTGAGTAATTTGAAGGCATTGGTGCAAAAACATAGAGACATTGGCTTCAGTCCACTATTGAATCAATCGATTGAGTTGGCGGAGAACTTTTACTTATTAGGAGTTGAGAACTGGGGGACAGGCGGATTTCGTAAAAGCGGAAAGTTAGATGAAACGCTGGAAAATGTTCCGAATGAGGCATTTAAACTTTTACTTTCTCATGATCCAAGTCATTTTGACGAGCAGGTGGTTGGAAAAGAAATTGATTTGACACTTTCAGGACATACACACGGAATGCAATTCGGTATTGAGCGTTTCGGTGTCAAATGGAGTCCTGTTTCTTTCCGATATAAGAAATGGGCAGGGTTATACCAGGTTGGAAAACAGTTTTTATATGTAAACCGTGGATTTGGATACCTTGGTTTCCCGGGTAGAGTGGGTATTTACCCCGAAATCACACATTTCACCTTTCGTTCTAAATCTTAGAGTTTCAATTTGAACTGATAAGTCCCGGAGGTTTTAGTTGGGAAAATTGACTCCATTCCAAGCGATTCAGCAAGCTCACGAATGATGGATAAACCTAGTTTTTTGTTCTTTTCCGGAGCATTAAAGTCAAACATAGCACCGCTATCCGTAATTCTTAATGTAATAGAATCAGCTGTTGAATTAAAATCAAAATCCACTTGATGATCGGCCGATTCGTGCAAACTGTATTTTAGTGAATTGATCAGGATTTCAGAAATAATCAATCCAATGTTCATGGCTATTTTGGACGCAACATCAACCGGTACATATTGGATATTCACATTTAATTGACTGTCAATTTCCGGATATGATATTTTGAACTCAGAGACCAATTCATCCAGATATTGCGCAATATTGACTGTTGTGTAGCTGTTACATGAAATCAACAGATCATGAATCTTTTTGATACTTTGAATGCGTTGTTCGTATTCGGCTAAAAAGTCTTTTAATTCCTGGCCAATGTTTTCATTTTTCTTTAATCGAATAAGGCTTATTAGAATCCCGAAATTGTTGTTGATGCGGTGATTCATTTCACGCATGAGCATGTCTTTTTCATCCAGAACTTTATCTAAATGATATTGAACAGCTCTTCTTTTTCTTGCCTCCAAATTAGACGCAAGTACAGTTCCACAGCTGAATGCAAATGATTGTTCAGCAGGAGAAAAGTCTTTTTCTTTATCACCTGTTTTTTCAAAACACAAAACTCCTATTAGCTTTCCATCAATTCTAAGCGGAACATCCAGAAGAGAAATGATGTTATTGGGACTGGCATAGATTTTCGAGAACTCTCGAGTCAACTCATGGGTATAGATATTTGGAGCAATTATGATTTTGTTTTCAATCAAAGCATCAAAATAAATAGGGAAGTCGTTTTTTCGAAGAATGGTTTCTTTCGACATTTTCTTTGTGCGGTGATCATACTCTCCAATCGAAATAAGGGCTTCTTGCTTTTTATCTAAGATCCATGCGCTGATTCTCTCAATTCGCAGCGACTTCACAATTCGGGTAGAAAACTGAAACATCAACTCATCTATGCCATCACGTTCAATAATGTGAATTTTGGAAATATTGTCCAATTCAGAGAGTAAATCAATCTGTTCTTCAATAGTATGCATAGTGAGGCGTTTTATTACTCACTAAAATATGAAAAGTATTGATTATCAAGTGTAAAAAGAATTATTTATTCTCCTTCAAAATTGCGTTATCTCTGGCATCATGATGGAAAGCATTGAAAACAGGTTTCTGAAATCCAAACCGCTTTTACTTTTCTGTTTCAGAAAGGATCTTTTCTATTTCGGTGATTTTCTGTTTTGGGTAACTTGCGTCTGCTTTTAGAACGACTGCTTCGCTATAAACATTTTTAGCTTCAGCATATTGTTTTGAAAGAAGCAGCTTATCTGCTTTTGCGATCAATTCATTGTAAGCTTCCATTCTTGCCTTTTCAGCATTTATTGAAGCTTGTATCTGTTCAATCTCATAGATTTGTTGCTTTGGATAAGCAGTACCGGCATTAATCTCAGCTGCTTTGATGTATTGTTTCTTGGCATTTTGATAATCTTTCAATTTGAAATAAGTATCAGCTTCAGTAATGGCTTTCTCATATTCCATTTTCTTTTGGTCACCGCCGCATCCGTCTGTTTCACAAATTCGATTTATTTCATTAATTCTTTCTAAACAATGTTTGCTTAGAGAATGGTATACCAGCGCTTCGTAGTACTTTGCTTTTGCTTCATTATACTTTTGGTTAGTAAAAAGAACATCTGCAATTTGTCTAATAGAATCACATTTGATTTTTTTAAATTGAGTCTCTGTATCTGAAGGAGCAAGAATAGATTGAATTTCAGCAATCTTTTGCTTTGGATAAACTGCAGTAGCATCAAGCGCAAGAGCCTGATTGTATTTCACATTTGCTTCTGGATATCGTTTCAAAGCAAACAATTCGTCACCTTCTTTGATCAGCTGGCTTATAGCTAATTTTTTATCTAATTGCGCTTGTTGCTCTTTCAAAATAGCCTCAACTTCTGCAAGTTTTGCCTTTGGGTAAGGATCACTTGGTTTCAGCAGTGAGGCTCTTTTGTAATATTCTTTGGCTTTCAGGTAGTTCTTTTCGGCAAAACATTTATCGGCCGCTGCAATTACCTTTGCATACATTTCTTCATCACCAACGTAAGCTTTTTGGTCAATAAGGTTTTGTGTTTTATCCAACATGCTCTTTGCATAAGCTTCAGTTGGTTTTAATGCTAAAGCCTGAACATAGTGTTCTCTAGCTTTTGAATAATCCTTTTGAGCAAAGGCAGCATCTGCAATTTTGATTAACTCAGTGTATTTCTGGTCAACTGTATTAACCTCCGTTTTTTCTTTCGATTTTTTCTTTTTAGAAGCCTTTTGCCCATATGCTGAAACGCTGAAGAGAACAATAGAAATAAGTAGAAGTGCTTTCATAAGTAAGTCTTTTTAAAAAGAAACGGCTACTTGCCATTAAGCAGTAACCGTTTCTTTTACATTCAATAGTTTATATCGTTCAATTATTTTCCGCTTTCCAAACGTTTCTGACGCTGCATCGGATTCTCATTCGTTTGTTTTTGTTCAAACAACTGGAATCGGGTAGGCGTTGATTTTGGAGGATAAGCGTTGTCGTTCAGATTACAATCTGCTGTTTCCAGGAAAGGATCGAAAAGTAACTCTTTCACTTCTTTGTCGAAAATGAAGACTTTCGTAACCGTTGTTTGATCCATTCTCCAGATCTCAGCCGGAATGCGAATCACCTGTGTTGTTCCATCTGTAAACGTAGCCTGAACAATTAATGGAGTTACTAATCCACCAACGTTTGTGAACGAAACTTCGTAGAAATGCTTGTTTGAATTCAATAGTTTCTTTTGCTCCGGAGTTAAGTCGGCAACAAACGAATTGTACGCTTTTTCATCCAATTTATCTACTTCGTAGAAGTTATGTGTTTTATAGAAATCATCAATGGTAGTATCTTTTTCGTTCACGGTCTGTTTGATTGCTTCCTTATTTCGGATCTCACCAATCCCTAACTGACGTGCTTTATCTTGCTCTTCCTTCAACGCTTTTTCAACTTCCGGATTGTTTGTGTTCATCTGGAAATGCTTTACATTTTCCATGGAAACATCTACGTAATCTGTTGTATAGAACCAACCTCTCCAGAACCAATCCAGGTCAACACCTGAAGCGTCTTCCATTGTTCGGAACAAATCAGCAGGAGTTGGATGCTTGAATTTCCAGCGTTCACAATACACTTTGAAAGCATAGTCAAACAACTCGCGTCCCATTACGGTTTCACGTAAAATATTTAAAGCTGTTGCTGGTTTTCCGTATGCGTTATTTCCAAATTGCCAGATCGATTCTGAATTCGTCATGATAGGAGAAATGAACTGCTTGTCGCCTTTCATATAATCACAGATCAAATGCGCTGGTCCGCGACGTGAAGGATAATTTCTTTCCCATTCCTGTTCTGTCAGGTACTGAACAAAGGTGTTCAAGCCTTCATCCATCCATGTCCACTGACGTTCATCAGAATTAATGATCATAGGGAAGAAGTTATGTCCAACTTCATGAATAATTACTCCCCACATTCCATATTTAGTTCCTTCAGAATACGTTCCGTCTTCGTTTGGTCTACCACCATTGAAACAAATCATAGGATATTCCATTCCAATTGAATTGGCGTGAACAGAGATTGCTACCGGATAAGGATAATCAACTGTGAACTTAGAGTAAGTTTTTACTGTATGTGCCACCAATTTGGTTGAATATTTTTCCCAAAGCGGGTTTCCTTCTTTCGGGTAGAACGACATACAAAGTACATTCTTTCCGTTTACTGCTTGATTTTGGGCATCCCACATAAACTTACGCGAAGACGCAAATGCAAAGTCGCGCACGTTTTTCGCTTTGTAAACCCATGTTTTTGTTCCGGAATCTTTTGTGTTCTCGTTGTCAATCGCTTCGTCCTGAGTAATGATCAAAACCGGAGCGTCAGAAGTCTTCGCTTTTGCCATTCTTTCGCGCTGAGCAGCAGTCATAACGGCCGCACCGTTTTGCAATTCACCAGTTCCAGCAACAACATGATCGGAAGGAACGGTGATTGAAACTTCATAATCACCAAACGGCAATGTAAATTCACCTTTTCCTAAGAACTGCTTATTTTGCCAGCCTTCCACATCATTGTAAACGCACATACGTGGGAAGAATTGAGCAATTGTATACAAGTAGTTATCGTCTTTCTGGAAATACTCATAACCAGATCGGCCTCCAACTTTCATTCGATCATTGATATTGTACCACCATTTCACTTTGAATGAAATACTTTGATTTGGAAGAAGTGGTTTAGATGGATCAATGCGCATCATTGTTTTGTTAATCGCATATTTCATCTTCTCACCATTCACAGTAGAAACTGAAAGGATGTTGTATCCACCTTCAAAAACCATCAATTTCTTCTCCACATCCTTAATTGATTTAAAGTCTTCCATTTTCTCCACTTCAATCAATTTCGTATCGCTATCCGGTTTATAGATGTTCTGATCCAACTGCAACCACAAATATTCCAATACATCAGGTGAATTGTTCGTATACGTGATTACCTCCTCACCGGTAATGGTTTGTTTGGCGTCATCAAGTGTAATGGAAATCTTATAATCTGCCTTTTGCTGATAATAAGCATGACCGGGAGCTCCGGCAGCCGTTCTGTATTCATTAGGCGTTGGAAGTTCGATGTCCAATTGCGCGAATTTACTTTGAGCAAAAACGCTGGATCCAACTAAAAGAAATGCAAGGGTTAATTTCATGGTTTAATAGTATCAGTTCGCTTATTAGCTAAGAAAGTTGCTGTTATTGTTTTCTCGTTGTTTGTAAAGAGAATTTTATTCTGTTGACTTGGGAATTGATCCATCAGCATATCGAATCTAACGTTATAAACCGTAGGAGCAAGGACCTTTTCTGATTTAAAGTAAAAATTCACCATTCCACGTGCATCAACCTCAAAACCAATTAGTTTAAAAGTGATATTCACGTCGTTTTGCGCCATTGAAAACCCGGAAAGAACAAATTTTTCCAGTTTGGCTTTCATTGCTTCATCTTTGTAGTGGTCCTCCAGTTCCTTGATCTCGATACCGCTTAAATTCAAGGCGTCCTCCGTTTCATGAGCACTGGAAATTACTGTTGCTTCTAAAACAGATTCCGAAGAATTGTAATTGACTTCAGCAAAAGCAAAGAAATATTCATGAGCATTAGCTGCAATTGTCAAACATGTAAAAGCCAGGAAAAGAGTAAACTTTCTCATAACAATAGTTCTAGAGCAAAAATAACTTTTTACAACGGAAGAAACTTGTCAGGGTTTATAAAGTCCTGAATTTGTCTCAACGGCATCTCGACTCCGCTCGATGACCGTTGGTTTTATCCATTTCGTAATTTGGTTACCGAGCGGAGTCGAGGTACAAATTATTGATTTCCCTTAGCGTAATCAGCTAAGAACTGCGCTAAACCAGAGTCTGTAAGTGGATGTTTTGCCAACGCCATGATTGCAGAAAGCGGTCCCGTCATTACATCAGATCCAATTTCGGCACATTGAATAATATGCATTGGGTGACGAATAGAAGCAGCAAGAATTTCAGTTTCAAATCCGTAGTTATCAAAAATAACTCTGATCTGTTGGATCAAATCCAACCCATTTGTAGAAACATCATCTAAACGACCAACAAATGGTGAAACGTAGCTTGCACCAGCTTTTGCAGCCAATAATGCTTGTCCGGCGCTAAAGATTAACGTACAGTTTGTTTTAATTTCTCTTGATGTAAAGTATTTGATGGCTTTAATTCCTTCAGGAATCATTGGCACCTTAACAACAATGTTTTTATGAAGATCTGCCAAAGCCAATCCTTCACGAACCATTCCTTCAAAATCGGTTGCAATTACCTCTGCACTTACCGGACCGTCAACAATATTACAGATGTCGACATAATGTTTCAGGATGTTGTTTTGACCTGTAATTCCTTCTTTCGCCATTAAACTTGGATTGGTAGTAACACCGTCCAGAATTCCAAGGTCGTTTGCTTCCTTAATATCTTTAAGATTCGCTGTATCGATAAAAAACTTCATAACGTATAATTGTGGCCGTAAAAATACGTTGTCGGGGTGAATAATAATTCGCCCTTACGTGTTTTTTACCAACATAACGTGTCTATTGAAGATCAATCAGTAATTCAGTATAAACAAAAGGAACGGTTACTACTTCAGCGAAGTAGATTGTTGGACTACCAACGATCTGATAATAGATCTTGTAATTCATGTTTCCTTTATTCAGGCATAAGAACTCCTGATCAAGAACATCGTAGATGGTTTGCTCAGTACCGTCGCAGCAATCATCACAACCGCTGTAACCCTCCATTCTCGCGAATTTCACATCCTTCGTACCATCGCCAACGAA
>CBFGNV010000065.1:0-23746 GCA_965650275.1 uncultured Fluviicola sp.
TGCTGGAAGTGTTTTCATCGGAAAATATACGGCCGAAAGCTTTGGTGATTATGCTTCCGGAACCAATCACACATTACCAACAAACGGATTTGCACGATCATACAGCGGTGTTTCCTTAGATTCATTCGTAAAGAAAATTACGTATCAAAAGGTTTCTGAAGAGGGATTGAGAAATTTGGGTGGAACGGTGGTTACAATGGCAAAAGCTGAGGAATTGCAAGGACATGCGAATGCCGTCACGCTTCGATACAAATCGCTCGATCCTCGCGATTCAACTCCAGTCGCCTTCGATAAAACTCAATATTCAGCTAACGCTTCTATCGAGTCACTCAGTCTGACTGGAGAAAGCAACGTCATATTGAGTGCTCGGAACGCAGTGGAGAGTGTATCGAAAGCTGACGTTCAAAGATACATTCGTCCTGATTTAAGAAACGTAAAACCATACAGTTCTGCCAGAGACGAATTTGCATCTCGACTAGCGCTCGATGACCAAACTCGACTAGCGCTCGATGACCTTTCATTTTTAGATGCGAATGAGAATGGAATTTTAAAGGAATACAATCGTTATCCTGATCCGTTACAAAAAGAGTTGAAGAAGGCAATTTCAAAAGTGAAGAATGTTCCTGTGGAGAATCTGTTTCTCGGAAATGGTTCTGATGAAGTACTGGATTTGATTTTCCGTTTGGTAGCCACTCCTGGTTTGGATTCCATTGCTTATTTAAATCCTTCTTATGGGATGTATTCTGTTTTGGCAAAAATCAATGGTTTGCGAACCAAAGAAATCAACCTGAACAAGGACTTCGGGATTTCAGTTGAAGTTTTACTTCAAGAGGCCGAAGGCGCCCGAATTCTCGTTTTATGCAATCCGAACAATCCAACAGGAAATGTGATTCCGAAACAAGATCTTATCGAAATTATTCAACGTTTTCAAGGTTTGGTTGTGATAGACGAAGCGTATGTGGATTTCTGTCTGGAATACTCTCTGGCCTCTGAAATCGAGAATTACAACAATCTAATCGTTGTTCAAACGCTCTCAAAGGCTTATGGAATGGCGGGATTACGAATTGGAATGGCAATCTGCACACAGGGATGGGTGAATGCACTCAATTCCATTAAGCCGCCATACAATCTGAGTTCGCTGGTGCAGAGCAAGGCAATTGAACTCTTGAATTCGAATAATTGGAATGAGATAAAGCAAACAATCAATTTCGAAAGACAACGACTTTTTGAGTTTTTAAATAGTTGCAAATCAGTTAATAAAGTGTTTTTATCTAAAGCGAATTTTATTCTATTTCGAATAGAAAATGCAGATAAAGTTTATCAGAAATTACTGAATAACGGTGTTGTGGTTCGAAATAGAAGTACGCAGTTCAATTGTGAGAATACATTGCGCGTTAGCATTGGAAATTCAGACGAAAACAATCGATTTATTGAAACAATCAAATCCTATGAAAAAGAAAGTATTATTTATTGATAGAGATGGAACAATCATCAAAGAACCTGAGGGATTTCAGATTGATTCGTTCCAAAAATTAAACTTCCTGGAAGGCGCAATTTCGGCACTAAAGACCATTGTTTCCTGGAAGGAATACGAGTTGGTCTTAGTCACAAACCAGGATGCTTTGGGAACTCCCGTTTTTCCTTACGAAGATTTTATTGGTCCGCACCAACTCATGTTGGATATTCTTGCCAGTGAAGGAATTGAGTTCGCTGAAGAATGTATAGATCGTTCTGTTCCTGAGGAAAACTCTCCAAATCGTAAACCGCGAACTGGAATGCTGACGAAATACTTTTCACATGAATATGATTTGGAAAATTCGTTGGTCATCGGAGATCGTTGGACGGATGTAGAATTGGCGAAAAATCTAGGATGTAGAGCATTTTTTCTTCAAACAGAAGACATTGAAGTAAGTTCCGAATTACAGTTCTCAAAGAAAGAATTAGAGCAATCTATTCAACGAAAAGTCAACAACTGGGAAGAACTCGTTGCTGATTTGCGTCTTGGTGTAAGAAGAGTAGAAGTTGATAGGAAAACTGCTGAAACCAATTGCTCAGTTGTTCTGGATCTGGATGGAACAGGAGTTTCAAAGATTAACACGGGAATTGCCTTTTTCGATCACATGTTGGATCAAATCGCTCGTCACGGACAATTGGATTTGGAGCTTCAAATGAACGGCGATCTTGAAATTGATGAACACCACACGATTGAAGATACGGCTTTGACTTTGGGAATGGCAATCGATAAAGCTTTGGGATCAAAACGCGGGATTGAACGTTACGGATTTTGTTTGCCAATGGACGATTGTTTCGCGACTTGTGCAATTGATTTTGGTGGTCGACCGGAACTGATTTGGGATGTAGAACTGAAACGTGAGTTTGTTGGAAAACTTCCTACAGAAATGGTACAACACTTCTTTAAATCATTCTGTTTTACAGCGCGTTGCAATATTTACGTTAAAGCAATTGGTGAAAATGAACACCATAAAGTGGAATCCATTTTCAAAGCCTTTGCTAAGGCAATTTTAATGGCAAAAAAGAGAAATGGAAACTTCGATTTGCTACCAACAACCAAAAATGAATTGTAATGAAAGTGGTGATCATTGATTACGGAGCAGGTAATATCTTCTCTGTTCAACAGGCATTTAGAAGATTGGGAATTCAAACGGTTTTGACTAAAAGTGAAGAAGAAATTCGTTCAGCTACACATGTTGTTTTCCCCGGAGTTGGTCACGCTAAAAGCGCTATGGAGCAGTTAATACAAACCAAATTGGATAAAGTGATACCAACATTGAAGCAACCTGTTTTGGGCATTTGTTTGGGAATGCAGTTGATGTGTGGATGGAATGAGGAAGGAGATTTGGATGGTTTGGGAATTTTTGACACGAAGATTTTTGACATGAAAAAGCGAATTCAAGAATTGGAAAATTCGAGAAATATGGAATTGGAAAAGTATAAAAGTCGAGAATTCGATAATTATCGAAGAACTCATGTAAATACTGGGATTGAGGATAGTATTAGCGACTATAAATTTCCTCACATCGGCTGGAACGATGTCAAATTAAAGTACGAATCTGAAGTCTTTTACTTCGTTCATGGTTTCGCCGCTGAGATTTGCGAAAGCACCATTGGAGTTTCACAATATCCCTTTCCGTTTTCTGCAGCATTGAGGAAGAACAATTTCTGGGGAGTACAGTTTCACCCGGAAAAAAGCGGACAAACCGGAGAGAATTTACTCAAACAATTTTTAGTATTATGATAGCAATACCTGCAATAGATTTAATTGACAACAGTATCGTTCGACTTTTTCAGGGCGATTATTCTAAACAAACGAATTATGAACTCAATCCGCTTGACTACGCAAAACAGATTGAAGCTTGTGGATTAGAATACCTGCATTTAGTGGATTTGTCGGGAGCGAAACTTGGAAAATTGGTTCACAAGCAAATTTTGATGGGCATCTCTGCGAAAACAAACTTGAAAGTGGATTTTGGTGGCGGAATAAAAACGAAAGAAGATATTTCGAATTTATTGGATCAAGGCGCAAATCAGGTGGTAATTGGAAGTTTGTGTGTCAAACAACCAGAGCTCGTTGTTTCCTGGATTGAGGAATTTGGTGTAGAAAAGTTTATTCTTGCTTTGGACACCGACGGAATGCATCTAAAAATCAACGGTTGGCAGGATGGAAGTGGGATTACATTGGAACAAACAATGAATTTCTTCGAGGATTTTGAAGGGCTTTCGATTTTAACAACGGACATCAGAAAAGACGGAACTGGTACTGGACCAAGTATTGAATTGTATAAAACGCTCATTCAAAAATTCCCGAAGCAAAGATGGATTGCGAGTGGTGGAGTAGAATCTGTAGCTGATTTGCAAGAGTTGCGTGCGGTTGGCTGTTATGCTTGTGTAGTTGGAAAAGCACTTTTGGATGGGAAAATAACATTAGACGAACTTAAAGAATTCAACAATGCAGGTGTATAAACGAATTATTCCATGCCTCGATATTCAGAACGGAAGAACCGTGAAAGGAATCAATTTTGAATCCATCCGAGATGCCGGAGATCCAGTTGAATTAGCGAAATTCTATGCTGAGCAAGGAGCAGATGAGTTGGTTTTATTGGACATTTCTGCAACGAACGAAGAGAGAGAAACTTTTATTCCAATTGTTGAAGCAGTTGCTGGCCAAGTAAATATTCCATTTACGGTTGGCGGTGGAATTTCGTCTGTTGAAACTGCTAGACAACTTTTAAGAAGCGGTGCTGATAAGATCTCGGTGAATTCTTCGGCTGTTAAACGACCAGAACTAATTACAGAATTGGCTGAAGAGTTTGGTCGACAATGTGTTGTGGTGGCCATAGATATTCGAAAAACGGAAACAAGCTGGACAGTTCATACACACGGTGGAAAAAGGGATACAGGAATTGACGCGTTCACCTGGTGTCAAAAAGTGGTTGGTTTGGGAGCTGGAGAATTACTGATTACTTCTATGGACGGCGATGGAACTAAAAATGGCTTTGATCTTGATTTTTACAAAAAAGTTGAAGAACTTGTTGATGTTCCGATCATTGCTTCAGGTGGTGCAGGAACGACCACGCATTTCGAAGAATTATTTAGTCAGACATCGGTTACCGGAGGTTTAGCAGCAAGTATTTTCCACTTTGGAGAGATTTCGGTTCCTGAATTGAAAAATGAATTATGTCAGAAATTAAGAATTAGAATATGAAATACAACGAAAACGGATTAATCCCGGCAATAATACAAGACGCCAATTCGAATGCAGTTTTGATGCTTGGTTATATGAATCAAGAATCTTTTAACCTGACATTGCTAACGCGAAAAGTGACATTTTTTTCAAGATCCAGAAATGAAATTTGGGTGAAAGGAGAAACATCGGGCAATTTTTTGAGAATGGTCGATTGGAAGTTGGATTGTGATGAAGACACGCTTCTGATACAAGCAATTCCTGACGGTCCAACATGTCATACGGGATCTACAACTTGTTTTGGTGAACCGAAAGCAGATAGTTTTGATCCGTTAAAAAAACTGATTTCAACAATTGATTCGCGTTTTTCTGCGCCGAAAGAAGGATCGTACATTCAATCATTAATTGAGAAAGGATTACCAAAGATTGCCCAAAAAGTGGGCGAGGAAGGGGTAGAGATTGTGATTGAAGCGATGCGCGATGAACCAGAACTTTTCAAAGAAGAAGCTGCTGATCTTTTGTTTCACTATTTGGTTTTGCTAAGAGCGAAGGAAGTGCATTTTGATGATATTTTGAAAGTACTTGAAGATAGAGTGAAACCGTGATGCGTCTATTAAAGAGATGGCGTTTTCAGTATGAAACTCGAGCACAATTTTATGTTTTTACAAAATTATAAAAACATAAAATTGTGTTTAAGATTTAAATCTTTGTCTCACTCGATTTCACCTTTCCATAATCTCCTCTTGCCCAATATTTACAAGGAATCATCCACTCAACCATTGGGTGAAATAAAAAACCGTGTCTCAATCCTGTATTCAATTCAATTTCTTTGAATCGGGTGACTTTTAATTTCGAAGTTTCCTTTCGTCTTGATGCTGAAACTCCTGAAGGATCGGTCTTTTCATAAATGGTTAATATATTTCCACAGAAATTGATGTCTGGATATTCTTCAATGTCTGAATCCATATAACTTCCAATAAAGACATAATTCACATCGGGATTTTTCAAGTAGGTGGAAACATATTGTGCAATATATCCGCCTTTCGAAGTCCCTATAACGGTTACATGATTTGGCTCAATTCCAATTTTTAGTAAACTATCGATTTGAGTCTTGACTTTTAATGCATATGCTTTTGGATCAGTGTCTTTTTTGCGTGTTTCACTGATCACGATAAATCCATCTTTACGGAAATTCGCTACAATTTCACGATATTCCGCTTTTCCAAACTGAGGATGAGATTCTTCCAAACCAAATTCCTCTACAAAACGGTTGTGAAGAAAGAAAATGTAATTTTTCTGTTGCTTGATTTTTGATTTTTTGACGTTCGATTTGCTTTCGCCGCAAGAAACGATCAATGCCAAGCTGAATGCAATAAGGGCGATGATTTTCATTTACTTCGGAATTTCTTTTTCTCTATTTTGAATCAGGTGGAGTAGTTCAGTCTCTTCGGCAGTTAGTTCAATATCTGCTTGCTTCAGGTTTGGATTTGGTATATACCAATCGAATTGAGAAAAGTAGGTTTGCAGATCTTTAGAATTGAAAGTCAAACCATATTTTGCATAAATGGCATTTCGTAATAATCTCAAATCTGCGGATGCATTGACCTGTTCAATTTCATATTCTTGAATATACATACCAGAAAGGTCTACTTGGTCTTTTTTGCTTTCAAATCCTTTACTGTTTTCATCTCGAAAAAAATAAGCGTTATAAATGCCAAATTGAATGTTATTTGTTGGTTTTAGATTGTTGACGTGGATTTGTAATTTTCCCGACAAAACGCGAATCATGCGCTGTTCAGTTTCGTCATAATCAGTAATTTTTTTACTGGTAACTTTTCCTGTACCAATGATTTGCCAATCTGCACTTTTTCCGAAAACATCTTTGACAAAGAAGTAAGTGTTCGATCCAAGGTCCATCTCAACGGTTAAATCCTTAATCGTTCCGCCAGCCCATTTTGATCCTGTAGTTAAAATGTAGTCATACATCTGATGCTTAAAAACCATGGTACTTGCAGGAAAACGATAACTGTGATTGATTTTCGTAATTCCGGGTTTGAAAACAATTTCGAATAGATAAACATACACTCCCATATCCGCTTGATGGTTTGGTGTCCATTCTCCAATGTTCTTCAGCGGACAATCTTCGCATTCAGCAATTTGTAGTTGATAGGGTAGAATCGATCCGTTTTGCTGAACCATAAAGTCCTTAATCATATTGGATGCAAGTGTTTCTTCATCAACATCGCCAACCGCAGTAGGTGCCTGAAAACCAACAGTTACTTTTCGTTCCTCATTTTCAGGATTGTTAAATTCAAAAGCAATATTAGCCGTACACCAGCCGTCAACAACTTTAAAACTTAAATGTTCTTTATCCATAGAAATTTTAGTTTCTGTTGTAGGATAAAATACGCCACCTTTTGTCAGATAGGCACCGTCATTCGCAAAAAGTACAATTGAACAGAGTATGAAAATGGAAGTTATAAATTGATTTCTCATGGATGATTTTGATTTCACTGATTCGAATTTAATCTAAAATATCATGTCAACTCTCAGAATTTATCGATATTCGATTTATCAATCTGTTACAATGAAATCACTTTGTTTTTTTCTTATGTTGTTATCCGTAAGTACTTCTTTCTCTCAGGAAACAACTTCAGCTCACATCACTAAGATGCTTTGGAACGATTGTATTTACAAGTGCACTGCGGATACAAACAAAAACGCTTTACTTCCTAATTATGAATTGAAGGATTCTATTTATTTCATGAATGGAACAGGAAAACTCCTTCCAAATCTTCAGTTTCCTGAATTGGATAAAGAAAAAGCAAAGGGATATTATAACAGCGGCAAATGGAATGCAAATCACAAATCGTTTCCAAGAACGCTTTCCGTTCCATCTCAATATTTTGGAAGTGTGAGTTACTCCGAAAATCTTGGAGATCTTTTTCATATTCAGGGAATCGTTAGAAAGGGAAGTACTCAGGAAAAAATGGAGATTTTCATGAGTAATGGAAAATTTGGGGCATGTAAGTTTACATTGACAAATGATGAAGGGAAAGATACATGGGGATTGTTCGGATTTGATGGTAATAAATTCTATTTGATCAAGAGTTCAGGTATTACTTCTGTGGAATCGAAGATTATCAGTAATCCGCTGGAATGGATGAATAAATTCAGAACGGTTTGGATGGAATGTTATGCTGCTGGTTTGACATGTGATTGATGGTTGAGAATACCGCATTTGATTTATTGACGAACATGTTATTCTGACGTAAGTTAGTTGCATGAAAGAATTTCTTTTTTGTGTCGTTTTTCTGTTGATCTATCCATTTAATTCCCTCGCTCAATTGAATGGGAAAATGGTAACTATTTCAGACAGCGAAATATGTAAATCCACCTTGCATTTCACTTCCGATTCAATTGCATATTATGTTACACGATGCGGTGATAGTCAGATGTGTACCAAAATGAAGTATACAATCAATGACTTTGGAAATGTGGGTTTTACGAAAATTCCAGATTCTTTGTACAAACCATTGATCAGTCTTACCAGAATGGATTTGAAAAATAGCGATGATTCATTGCCGGATAATCCCAGATTGGTTTTCTTGGATAACGGGAAGGTTCTTACCACTTCATCATGGATTGTTTGGGGGGATCTAACAGGTAGAAAAAAGGGTACAGATCTCGGCGAAATTCCTCAGAGTTTCTTTACAGATACCAGTGCATTCATTCAATTCTACGATTTGTACGGAATTACCAGAGAGCTTCATAAGTTTCGAATAAACGATTTTAGTGGGACGGGTGTCGTTTATTGTGTTAATCTGGATTTACCACCTTTGTTTAACGATTGCAACACGATTTATGATGCTGATTTCTTTGATTTGTCACAATTGCATTATCGGGTTATCAAAGGAGAATTATATCATTGGATTACTCCGGAATGGATTCCTGTTGAATAAAATCCTTACAACTAACTCATAACCCATACCCATAACTCATAACTCGTCACTCATAACTCTATCTCGCAAACCCAATCTTCACACGTTTTCCTTTGATCTTTTCGTCTCTAATCTCACGAACCAGATCTTCAACTACATAAGCGTTAATTGCCACAAGAATACTTCTGTCCTGAACCGTGATCATTCCGATATCGTTGTTTTCAATTCTACCAATATTATGGAGGAATCCAACAACATCGACTTTGTTTATCTTGTCTTTCTTACCACCTCCAATGTAAATGGTTTTCCAAAGTGGAGCATCGGGAAGTGGTTCTTTGTCAATAACATCATACGATTCATCCGCTTTAATGAATTCTGGCAAATATTCATCTTTCCCCAAAAGAACAAAGACTGTTCCTTCATGATCCTGACGAGATGTTCTGCCGTTTCGGTGAATGTATTCCGACTCTTGCTTGGGAAGCTGAAAGTGAATAACGTGTTCAATTTTCGTGATGTCGAGACCACGAGCTGCTAAATCGGTTGCAACCAAAAAGTGTGAACTTCCATTACTGAATTTGATCAGTGCACGTTCTCTGTCGTCTTGCTCCAAACCGCCATGGTAATAAACCGATTGAATTCCACCATCTTGCAGGTATTCATGAATCTTTAGCACAACTTCTCTGTGATTACAGAAAATGATTGTTTTCTCGCTCGGCAGATTGCACAACAACTCAAAAAGCGTTTCCATTTTATCTTCGTGATGCGAACGCACTTCGAATACTTTTTGTTGTTTTTCAATCGTCTCCGGAAGGAAATTGACATGCTCAGGATTACGAATTCCTGTGAATTCCGGAATTTCAGTCAGATTGGTTGCGGAAACTAACAATCGTTTTTCAAGGTTTGACATATAAGCTAAAATCGCAGACATATCTGCCATAAAGCCCATTTCTAATGATTTGTCAAATTCGTCCAGAACCAACGTTCGTGTGTTATCCAAAGAAATGGTTTCACGTTTTAAGTGATCCAAAAGTCGACCTGGCGTTCCAACCAAAACTGTTGGTGGCTCACTGAAATTATTCAACTCAATGCGCATGGAATGTCCTCCGTAAGTTGCATTGATCTTATATCCCGTTTTTAACTGTTTGAAAACATTTTCGATCTGTTGCGCCAATTCTCGGGTAGGAGTAATGATCAAAGCCTGAATTCCGGCCTCATCTTCTTTCAATTCGGATAACAGTGACAAAAGAAAAGCCAATGTCTTTCCTGAACCAGTAGGTGACAATAGTACGGTATCCGAATTTTTTCCAAAAGCTGAAATACATGCGTTTTGCATTTCATTCAGTTCAGAAATGCCAAGATTCTTTAATGAAACTTGTAGATGAGAATTTTGCATGTTGCAAAGATAGCCTCAAATTGCTTTCGCAATTTGAATAAATCAAAAGTGAAAGATTAAATGGTCACTGAGCGGAGTCGAAGTGCCATTTTAGATTATTTACGTTCAATCTTCTGATAGCTCGTCACAATTCCTTTAATCAAAGCTGAACTGAAGCCACTGTGTTCCATTTCGTTTAAACCGACAATTGTACAGCCTTTTGGAGTGGTTACTTTGTCAATTTCTTCTTCCGGATGCAAACCATTTTGAATCAACAATTGTGCTGCGCCTTTTACCGTTTGACTCACAATCTTATTCGCAGTTTTTGCATCAAAGCCAACTTCAATTCCTCCTTGGATCATAGCTCGAATAAAACGGAGAACGTATGCAATTCCACAAGCACCAAGTATTGTGGCACTTTCCATTAATTGTTCTTCAATCCAAACGGTTTCACCAATAGCTTTGAAAATAGTATCAACCATTTCTTTTCTGTTCAGCGGATCTTTTTTACCGAATAAAGCAGTCATACTTTCCTGTACATCTGCTGCTGTATTTGGCATTCCGCGATAAATCGAAAAATCGCTGCTTTCAAGTGCTGCTTCCATTTCCTCCACTCGAATTCCAGTTGCAACACTAATAATTGTATGTTTTTTACTGTCGAAAAACGTTTGGTGTTTTTGCAAAAAATCGATAACCATAAACGGTTTTAAGGCAATGATCAGAATCTCACATTCAGCAATTAACAATGCGTTGTCGTCGGTAATGATGGTTACGTCATCGTTCAACTGGCTGATTCCCGAAATGTTTCTTCTGGAACCATAAATGGGAGTAGTTGGAAATTCTTTACGCAAGCCAGTTAGCAATGACAATCCCAGGTTTCCACATCCAATGATTCCAATTTTTTTCATTTGTACGAATTTTAACGCAAATGTAGTGATTTGAACTCCTTTTTCAACACCCTGTGTAACATGAGATTGAAAAAGTATTACATTTAAATAACTGTAAACCTGTTCAAATTGAAATCGTATCGAATTCCACCTTACATAACTTTTGTAAACTGGGCAATTGCTGTTGTTCTCGGTAGTTTGTGTATTCCAATGACTGATTTATTTCAAGGACGACCAAACTTTAGTTTCAACGAAGAGTTCTTTTCCGTTGCCGGTATGTTTGCTGCTGTGAGCGCATGTTTATCATTACCTGCAATTCTCATCATGCTGATTTCTAATATTATCTTAAATAGATCAAACTTCAACAAATTCAATTACCTGATCATCCAAAATTTGGTGCATGTGATAGTTACGATAGTAACATTTGCTGTCATTGGAAGCATCAGAGAATTTGGTAGAGATGGATTTTTGATGCCAATTGCAATTATTTATTTTACAGCTGGAACAATTGCCTGGACAATTAGCTTCGTGGCATTCAAAGAAAAACGAACAGAATTTAAACTGTCAGATTCGACGGTGATTGATGAAATCTCACAATAGCATTGAAATGAAGACTTTTAGAATCCCTATTTATATCACATTCACCAACTGGTTGATCATTGTGGTTATTGGAAGTTTGCTTTGCCCGCATATCGGACAAGCATTAACAGGAGAAGCAGCATTTGGTGGTAGTAGAAACTCGGCCCAGGAGTTACTTGGCGTTTCACTCATTTGCATGGTTGCAAGCGCTTTGTGTTCTCTTCCCGCTTTAATTCTAATGTTTGTCGCACATCTGCTTTTGAACAAAAAGGAAGTTTCAAAGAAAAGGCACATGCTTGTTCAAAATCTTGTTCATATTGGTGTTTCCATCTTAACCTTTGGGGTGATGTATCTCTTAGTCACGGATTTCGGCCGGCATAGTCGTGATGTTGAATTTATTGGTTTGTTGATGCTTAGTTATCTTCCCGTTGGATTGATCGTTTGGGCGATCACTTACGGTATTTGTAAAGAGAAGGACGTTCAAATCGTAAAGAACGGAGATGTTCTCGATGGTTTCTAAACTATTCTCTTCGTTTCTGATTATTGGATTAGTGGCGTTTTTACTTTGTTGTTCTGAACAGCATAAAACGGAAACAGCTGAGATTGAACCTGAGGTAGAGATTAATCTCGATTCCATCAATGGCTACAGACAAGGTAAAAGTGATGCTTTGCTCGTGTTTATGGCAAAGAAAAAGCGGTTTCAATATGGACGAGATTTCACTGATGCGGATATCAAAAGAACATTGGTCGATCTAACTTCGAATAGAAGCCTGACGGAACCAGAATTACCGAAATTACTCTTGATTACAGGAGTACTCTTCAACGATCTGGGCGATTCACTGAAAGCCCAAACGTATTATGAATTGGAAATTCAAATGGCCGACAAAGCTCTGGGAACTAAGCTCGATGAGATATTAAAAGATAACTGGCGAAGATCGAAAGTGGAAGCCCTTTTATTACTTGGTCGGGCAGACGAACTAGAGGAATTTAAGAAGACTGAAAAATTGAAATTGAAAGGTTTTCATTTAAAAGATTTTGTTCAATTCTTCGACTTTGAGCCAGAGGAAATTTATGCAAGTTATTCGTTGAAAAAGCGTCTGGATGCAGATATTGATGTTGTTCAATATTGATTTAAGTTGTCCTTGTAATCACTAAAATCCAGAAGTCAGCATATTTTATTTTTTCTTTATATCCTTGCTACTACATTTGATACATGGAAAAGAGTAGAAGTGTTCTTTTGGAAGTTGTTATTTGTACAGGTGTTGTTGCGCTTGCTGCAAGTCTTTGTTTTTTAGGGAATTCATTCTTGAGTTATCGCACTGACGCTTTGATTTTATTGATGACACTCTCGGTGCTGGCCATGTTCTTCGGGATCTGGGCTGTAATGATCGCTTCAGTTTTAAGTGCTTTGACGTGGAACTTCTTTTTTATTCCGCCAACATTTACCTTTCAAATTGGAAATACAGAAGATTCGCTGATGTTTCTAATGTATTTCCTGATTGCAATTATCAATGCCATTCTGACCTTTAAGATCAAAAAAGAGCGGAAGAAACTCCAAAAGAAGGAAGAAGAGGCAACGGTTATTCGTTTGTACAATACCGTTTTAAATTCACTTTCTCATGAGCTGAAAACCCCAATTTCTACAGTTATTGGAAGTGTCGACATGTTGGAAAGCGATTCAATTCCCCTTACGGAAAAGCAACAGAAGGAAATTATTCATGAAATTGGAATTGCTGGTGAACGTTTGAATCGTCAGATAAATAACTTACTTCACATGAGTCGTTTGGATTCAGGAGTGATTCGTCCGCAAATGGATTGGTGCGATATGGAAGAAATGATTCATCAGATTGTTGCTTCGAACAATTTGAAAGAAAGAGTTCGCGTTTCCTTTGAAGTTCCAATGCCCTTGGTGAATGTTGATCAGTTTTGGTTAGAGGTGATTCTACAAAACTTAATTCTTAATGCTATTCAGCACTCACCGGAAAGTGAGAAAGTAGATTTGCGTGTTGTAACTGTTTCACCGGAATTTGAAATTGTAGTAACGGATAGAGGAAGCGGAATTCCTGAGTATGATTTGGAGCGCATCTTCGACAAATTTTATCGTGTATCTAATACCTCTCAGCAAGGCAATGGACTTGGTTTATCTATAGTCAGAGGATATACAGAAGCTTTGGGAGGTAAAGTGTTTGCCCAAAATAATTCTTACGGTGGTGCCGATTTCATCATCCGAATGCCATTAGAAGTTACATATCTTAATCAGTTGAATCATGAATAAGCCAGTAATCCTAGTTGTTGAAGATGAAGTACAATTGCAGAAAATTCTGACAATTACACTGGAAAGTAACGATTACAAGGTGTTGATTGCCAACAGTGGAAAAGAAGCTATCAATCTGGCTGCATCGTATACTCCGGATTTAGTGATTTTGGATATCGGACTTCCGGATATGTCTGGACACGAAGTATTGAAACGAATTCGTGAATGGTACGATAGGGGAATTATCATTCTTTCGGCGTTAACGAATGAAAACGATATTGTTTCTGCGCTCGATCATGGTGCAAACGATTACATTTCTAAGCCGTTCAGGACTTCTGAACTTTTGGCTAGAATTCGCGCAGTTCTGAGAAAAAATCAAATTACAGAACTCACCAAGGAATATTCTTTTGGTAAAATCACGATTTCATTTACGGATCGAACGGTCAAGAAAGAAGGAGTTGTAGTGAAACTAACAGCTACCGAATACAATTTGTTGCATTTATTCGTCATCAACCAAGGAAAAGTACTCACGCACCGTTACATTCTCAAAGAAGTTTGGGGAGTTGGTCAGCAACTCGAAACCCAGTATCTGAGAGTTTTTGTTGGGAACCTGAGAAAGAAACTCGAAGACCAACCGAATCATCCGGAACATATTTTGACTGAGAGTGGCGTGGGATACCGATTCGTTTAATTGCTAATTTCTAATTACAAATTACTAATTGAGTCCCGATAGTTATCACGCTAGGAACGTTATGATTTAGTTGCAGCTCCATTTGTAATTAGTCACTTGTCATTAGTAATTATTTATACCTCTTTATATTTTCTTTATACCACTACCACTTCTCTTTACATTTCCCTTATAGCTTTCCGAACACCTTTGTTGTAGAAATTCTAAACAATGAATATTACAGCAAACAAAACGATGAATCGTTTAACTTTTGGATCAGTTCTAATCGCTCTCGGAATCATTTATGGAGATATTGGAACCAGTCCGCTTTATGCACTTCGTGCGGTTATTGGAACCCGAAAAATTGAAGAATCACTTGTTTATGGCGGTGTTTCTGCAATCTTTTGGACCTTGATGATTCAAACATCTATCAAATACATTTGGTTGACATTGAAAGCTGATAACCAGGGTGAAGGTGGGATTTTCTCCCTTTATGCAGTTGTAAAGCGATATGGAAAGCACTTAACCATTTTCGCTATTCTCGGAGCAACCACACTACTAGCTGATGGGATCATTACACCACCAATTTCAGTGGCTTCGGCGGTAGAGGGGCTAGGAGTAATGGATGGTTGGGGTGAACTTTTTAAACCAGGAAGTACGATGGTGATCACGATCGTAATTGTCATCCTTTCTCTTTTATTTTTCTTTCAGCGTTTCGGTACGCAGGTTGTTGGTAAACTGTTCGGACCAATTATGTCTGTTTGGTTTCTTATGTTGCTCATTTTGGGGATTTCCCAAATCTTTCTTCATCCTCAAATTCTTAAAGCATTGAATCCTTATTATGCGATTGACATGCTCGTTAATTATCCACATGGATTTTGGCTGCTTGGAGCTGTTTTTCTTTGTACAACCGGAGCCGAAGCACTTTATTCAGATTTGGGTCATTGTGGAATTAAGAATATTAGAACGAGCTGGATTTTTGTGAAAATAAGTTTAGTTACTGCTTATTTAGGTCAAGCGGCATGGTTGATGGGACAACAGGGGTCTTATTTGGAAGGCCGAAATCCGTTTTTTGAAATTGTGCCTAACTGGTTCTTATTTCCCTCAATACTTATTGCAACATTTGCCACTATCATTGCTTCTCAGGCATTAATTTCAGGAAGCTATACTTTGATTAGTGAAGCGATGAATCTCAATTTTTGGCCACGGGTTTCAGTTCGACAACCTACAGAGTCCAAAGGACAGGTTTACATTCCTAGTGTGAACGCCATTTTATGGTTTGGTTGTGTGTTGATGATTATCTATTTCAAATCTTCTGAGCATATGGAAGCTGCATACGGATTCAGTATTACAATAACGATGATGATGACGACCATTTTGTTAAGCTACTTTTTGATCTATAAATTGAAGTGGAATAAGTTGATGGTTTTTGGGATTTTAGCCGTTTTTGCTATAGTTGAAACTTCCTTTTTCATCGCAAACGTTGCTAAAATCAAAGAACGATGGATGTTCCTTTTCTTCGAACTCTTCATTTTTGGAGTAATGTACGTTTGGTTCTTTGCTAGAAGAATAAATAATAAGAACACCAAATTCCTCGATCTTGGTAGTTATGCACATCGTATCAAAGAGTTGAGTAATGACAGCGACATCCCTCATTTTTCAACCCATTTGATTTACCTGACAAAAGCAAATAATCGACACGAAGTTGAAGAGAAAATTATTCGATCCATTTTTTCTAAAAAACCCAAAAGGGCAGATGTCTACTGGTTTCTTCATATCAATAGAACAGATCAACCGTATACGTTGAGTTACGATGTGTCTGAATTAATCGACGACAAGGTTATTAAAGTGAACATAAATATTGGTTTTAGAATTCAACCGAAAACAGAAATGTATTTCAAACAGATATTACATGATTTGGTGGAGAATAAAGAGTTGAACTTGCATTTACGTCCGGATGGTTCTACAAAATACAACCAAGAACCCGATTTCAAATTTGTTGTATTGGCTAAGTTTCTTTCTATGGAACATCAATTTTCCCTACGCGACGGTCTATTGCTCAAAGGCTACTTTATGCTGAAGCATTTTGGTCAAAGCGATATTCGTGCCTTTGGTTTAGACAAGTGTGATGTAGTTCGTGAAGAAATTCCAATGACTTACCCCAAGACTTTTACAGAGCAGTTAACACGAAATAATTAATTAAAACAAATAGGATCATAGCAAAAGGGCAGTTACGCAGAGATTGATAACAACATCACTAATTTTTAAAGCTATGTTACTACGTGCCTGTTCTATGTGCTTAAAAGACAAATAATCATGAGAAGAATAATAATTACAGGAGCTCTAATCGCAGCTCAGTTTTCAAACGCCCAAAATTTGGATAGTACAGCAGCAAAAATTCCGTTTGATGGAGTAGATGTCAGTTGGCAGAATGGGAGTGATCGACGAACGGAAAATATTTGGAAGGAAAGCAAGTATTTCATTCCGGCATTGATGATAGATGTGAATTATACCTATTCGTTCAATAATCCGAATGATAATACTGTTGTGGGTTCTACAGCTTTAGCCAGAAATAACGAAATTCAACTTTCTGCACTTCATTTTGGTGGAGATTTCACTTATAAAAACGCACGTGGTCGATTCATGACCCAGTTTGGAACGCGTTCCATTGTGGTTCCAAGAAACGATTACAGCCCGTATAAAGGTCAGTATCAATTGGCAAATGCTTATCGTTACATCAGCGAGGCGTATGCAGGCTATCATTTCGACAAGTGGTATGGAATTAATGTTGATGCTGGTTTATTTATGTCTTACATCGGTTTGAATTCTTTTTACCAAGCTGAGAATTGGGAATATCAGGCATCGTTCACTTCTGATAATACGCCGTGGTTTTTCAACGGAGTTCGTGTTCAGATCCATCCAACCAAAAACTTGAAAATTGAACCATGGATCATTAACGGTTGGCAGAGTTATGGAAGATTCAATGCTCAGCCAGGAGCTGGAGGAAACATCACCTGGATGTCAAACAACAGTAATCTTAAATTGTTGACTAACAATTATTTTGGAACTGATGCTGCTGGATTGAAAGACAGAAAGCGATTCCATTCAGACAACAGTTTGCTAGTGTGTTATTTCAATAAACCAGAATCGAAGCAAATTAGTAGAATGGCTTTCTCTTTAACAGGAGATTTCGGCTTTGAAAAAGGAGGAGGAGTAAATGGATTAAAAAGCGGAGACAGTGTTGTTGGTCCAGCCCAATATTTTGCAAGTGGTATGTTATACAACAGAATTTGGTTTGGAAAAAACAAGTTTGCATGGACACTTGGAGGCGGAGTAATGACGAATCCAGGAAGATATCTGGTACTTTATCCAACAGGACAGGCAAGCCCATTGCCTAATCCGGCAAATCCAACACAAACCGAAGGAGCATTTCCTTTCAGTGCGAATCCAGGTGATTTATTCAAAGCCTGGGATTGTTCTACAAACATTGATTTCATGCCTAATCAGAGCGTTACATTCAGAATCGAAGCGGTTTACCGTCATTCTAGTGTACCATATTTTGCTGGGACAGGCGGAGTTACTTCACAAACAGGTTATTCTACAGTTCCACTGGATCCTTCATGGCGACCAGACTTAGTGAAATCGGAGTTTAGGGTGATTGCGGCGTTACTATTCAGGATTTAAAACACATAGAGCAAATAGTTGAAACATAGTCACATAGATTTGTAGGCTTGATTGTTATTGATTCCCGCAATTTCTTAATGATTCAAATAATTCTAAAAATCATTAAGAAAACTATGTGTCTATGTGAAGAAACTATGCTTGCTATGTGTTTAAGTGCTATCTTTATAGTCCGTTCAGCCAATTGATTTGTGCCTGTTAACGGGAGTTTCAGCTAGACTGAGACAAAGCCCATGTAGTTAGAACATTGACGTCTAACATTTTTAACGAATGGGGAGTCTTGTAGTTTCAATGGCGTGCTGCAACCAGTTTACTGGTCTCGATTTATCGAAATGGCAGATTACAAAGAAACGCAGCGAACTAAATCGTGCTTTCTGAGACGATCAGAACATTCCCAGCCTCGAGTTGGGAGGCTACATGGGTTTTTAAAAAGCCTTAAAGATCAAAAGAGATAATCAACAAACGCCGATAGAATAAGGTCGCAAAGAATCAAATTCGGAAACTTTGCGTCCTTCTTTCTTTGCGTTTTTCTCAATATTGACTCTTCCTGTAAGTTTTTAGATTTAATTCTTTCCGTAAACGGTAAATACTTCCGATTTTTTCTCTGAATTTTTTGTGATCATGTCGTGATCAGAAATTTCCTCGATGTTTAAACGCTCCACTTTATCTTGCTCAGAGTCATTTAGTATCAGGGTTTTATCTTCTAAAGTCCATTGTCCTTTTGATTGCACCTGAATACGGGGAACGCCTGTTTTTATCCAATCCTGATTGGTAACTGAATCGTAATACGTGAAGTAACCGTTTTCTTCAAGGTGGAGAATAAGAACAGTAGATTTATTCGTCAAATCAATAGACTTTTTGTCATTACCTTCTTTTTTAGACAATTTCCATCGTCCAACAAGACTTTCCTTATCTACAGAATTGGATGAACAAGAAGATACAATTAACCCGGCGGTTAAAAAAAGAATACCAGTAGTGCGTTTCATATCCTAAATGTAAATATTTACAACAACGTAAAAACCCAACAAAGGATATTTTTTCTTCAAAAAAACGTGAAATTTTTAAGGATTCCTCATTGTTAGTTGGTTTTCACGTGGGTAGATTTGATGATTTGCAGATTAGCATTATGTGCTTAAAAATGAAAATCGATTTAGATAATTTCCAACTTTCACGATATGTGGTCATCTTTGCATTGAAATGAAAAGCCTTCTAATTCTAAATTACCACAAAATCGTAATCGAAACTTCGAAAGATGAATGGAGTGCTTTTGATCTTCCTTTTTCTCAGTTTAGATATCAACTCAAGCTTATTGAAAAATCTAAAACCCCTGTAATCGCTTTAAAAGATTGGTTGTCTGGTAATCTTTCCAACGGATTTTATATTGCGCTCACTTTTGATGATGGATGTTCTTCTGTAACAGATTATGCTCTTCCTGAACTCAAAAAACGACGATTTCCTTTCAGTGTATTTCCTGTCGTTGAAAAAGTAGAATCCAGTGGTTCACTAAAGTGGAATGAACTAAAATCCATGATGTCTGCGAATGTTGAAATCGGGTCGCATGGAATGACGCATAAACCCCTGTATTCTCTTTTGCAGGATGAACTGAATTACGAAGTCAGAGACTCTAAGGAAATTATTGATGAACAACTGAATATTAAAACCACTTATTTTGCTTTGCCTTTTGGAGTCTATGGAAGGAGAAGTTTGAAAACGCTAAGAAATAGTGGATACTACACAGTGTTTTCAACACGATCAAAGTTAAATTATGATCCGAATTTATTCATTCAGCATCGATTGAACGTAAAGTCAACCATGAGTTTAAGTGAATTTGAATCGCTGTTAAAAGGAAAGAAAACCTATTTATTGAAACGAAGTGTCTTGTCCTTTTTTGCGCTTGAACTAAATAGAATTAGTGGGGTGCTTAAACGATTAAAAAGATAAGACAATGATTTGGTGCTACATATTGTTTCTTGCTGGGTGTTTGCCGATTTTGATCTTGTTGTTCTATGTACTATTTGTACTGTATTTTGGAAAAAGTGTAAAATCGAAAGTTGAAAAAACAGGATACACCGAACCGGTTAGCATTATCATATCGTGCTTTAATGAAGAACAATTCATTGAACAGAGAATTCAGGATTTACTTCGATTCGATAACTGGATTGAAGGTTCGGAAATCATCATCGTTAGTGGTGGTTCTGTTGATAGAACAAACGATATAATAAACAAATATGCTTCAGATCAACGTATTCGATCGTTTGTTTTTGAAGAGCGTATTTCTAAAATTGAAGGGGTGAACTACGCCGTAGAACAATCTAGGCATAAATTATTGGTTTTTTCAGATTGCCGTCAATTGATTGAACCAGGTTCCGTTCCGTTATTGATTCATCATTTTTCTGATGATGAAATTGGATTGGTAACCAGTACCTTAGTCGATACCAAAAATTCTTCTCAACCATCATTAACACGTTCATTGCTGAATAAATTAGCAATTAAATTGAGTGAAAAATCATCAGGACTAAATGTTTTTGGAGCACTATATGCTCAGCGCAAAGATTGTTTTAAAACGATACCTAATGATATTCTTTTCGATGATCTGTTCGTTACAGTATCAATACTGAAGCAAGGAAAACGCCTGGTTCAGGATCCAAATGCAATTATCTACGACGTTCATTTTAACGACTATTATCAGAAAGATCGTATCATGAGGTTGGCGAGGGGATTATTGCTTTTCTTCTCCAATCATTTCAAACTTATTTGGTCAATACCCTTGGGAAAAAGATTAGAATTTTTAGTGTTCAAATATTTAAAACTGGTATTGCCATTTTCACTTATGATTCTTGCAGCCGCTTTGATAATACTCATTTTTAAAAGTCATTTTCTCTTGCCGATTATATGTGCAGGGCTTTTACTGATATTTTTGATTCTACCCACAATTCGAAGAATGATGTTTCAATTTACATACATTCAATGGTGTTTCGGAATTGCAATATTTCAATTTTTAATGGGGCGGGACAGGAGTACTATGTGGAATAAATTGAAGTAAAAAAAATGAAAGTTTTACAGCTTTGTTATAAAATTCCATTCCCCCGAAATGATGGTGGAGCATATTCGCTCTCTAATGCCGCTTTGAGTTTAATGAGTAACGAAGAAGTAGATCTGAAGGTACTCGCAATGTGTCAAATAAAGAATGGAGATAATCCTGATTTAGTTCCTGAAAGTTTCAGAACTCAGACTAGGTTTGAATCCGTTAAAATTGACAATAGAATCAAGTTGATCGATGCTTTTTTCAACTTATTTTCTTCAAGATCTTATTTTACCGAGCGTTTCGATTCAAAACTCTTCGAGTTGAAGTTAGAAGAAGTGCTTTCTAATGAAAGCTTCGATATTATTCAGATAGAGCATATTTATCTTGGTAGTTACATTGAAGTTATACGGAGATATTCCAAAGGAAAAATTGTGCTTCGAGCCCAGAATGTAGAGCATCAGCTTTGGAAATCGTATCTGCAGACATCTAACCTAAGCTTTATTAAGCGAATCTATCTGCAAAAAATGGTCGATAGATTAAAGAAAGAAGAGATTGAAGTTTTGAATAATATTGATGCCTTGATCTGTTTGTCGAATGAAGATCTGTTGTCCTTTGAAAATTATATGAAAAACATTCCATGTTCAGTAATACCAATTGCCATAGAAGACGTCCAAAGTACTACGAAAATAACAAATGCTGAACCTGTAGTTTACCATTTAGGTTCAATGGATTGGTTGCCGAACAAACAAGGAGTTGATTGGTTTTTGAAGCATGTACTACCGGAAGTCAGAAAAAGAAATAAACAAATTCTGTTTCACTTTGCTGGAAAGAATATGCCTGATAATCTAATTCAGTATTCCAATGATCAATTAATTATAGAAGGTGAAGTAGAGAGCGCAATAGAATTTCAATCTGATAAGGAAATAATGATTGTTCCATTGCTTTCGGGCGGTGGAATTAGAGTGAAAATTATTGAAGGATTGGCTTTGGGTAAAGTAATTGTTTCAACCTCAAAAGGAGCAGAGGGACTGGATTGTAAATCTGGAGAAAATATTCTAATTGCCAATACTCCAGAAGAATTTTGCAACGCGATAATTGCCTGTTTTGAATCTAAAGAACTCCGTGAGAAACTAAGTAGAAACGCACGTGTACTTTTTGAAACTAAATTTCAGATAAAAACAGTCGGAGAAGCTTTGCTTGGGTTTTATTCAGAGCTTTGAGCAAGATATCTTTTTCTTCCAGTTGGCAGGATTATCCCTGATATATTCTGTAATTCTATTGTAATCCGCTTCAGATCGAATGATGTGTTCGTAGTAATTTCTTTGCCAGATTTTCGTCGTTGGGGCGAATTGCAAATCGCCCGTACTATAGGATTCTGGCAAAATCTCTTTTAATCTATCTTTTATCTGCTTGGTAGTAGCGATCTTATATCCTCTAATAATTGATCCGATTGTTTGTGAAGGGGATTTGAAGTCACCGATTTGAGTAGCGTTATTTCCCTTTTGAAAAGTAATTTCGATAATAGCGTGAAAATGATCAGGCATCACAATGAATTCGTGTAATTCAATGTTGTTTCTAATATTTAGCGTATTCAGCCATTCCTGTTCTGCAATTTTCCCGAATTCATTAAGATTCATTTCCTCATCAATGATTTCCCCGAATAGTTGAATTTTGTCTTGTACGCAAAGTGTTATGAAATAGGAGCCTTCAATGGAATAATCAAATCTTTTCAAACGTATGGATTGTCGATTATTCAGAATAGAGTTGTAGTGAGTCATATCTTTAAGATACGTAAAATCGTCGAAAAGAAGTTCAGAAACAATTACGAATTCCTAATCACTCCTCTTTCTTCCGCCAAATCTCGCACATCACCGCTAAGTGATCAGAATAAGCCGTTTTTTGAATTTTGAATTTACTTGCTTGCAGACTTGGTGAATGGAAGATATAGTCTATTCTTCCGGCCGGGACTTTTCCAGCGTACGTTACACCAATTCCAAAGCAGGACTCGCGGTAAGAATCTACTAAATTCTTATTGAATTGATTGTAAACGTAACTCATTGGCGTATCGTTAAAATCGCCGCAAATGATTACCGGATAAGGTGATGTTTCGACGTGTTCTACAACTCGTTTTGCCTGTTCGGCGCGAGCTGGATATGCAATGGTTAACTTCTCGAAAAGTAAACGTGCGGTCGATTTCTGTCCGCCAGATTGCGCATTCTTTTCTCCAAACATGGCATAATCCTCTTGCTGAAGTTTGATGGATTGTAAATGAATGTTGTATACGCGAATGGTGTCTTTTCCTTTTACAATATCAGCGAAAATGCAATAATTATCAGTACTTGCATAGTTTTCAAACATTACATCACCCTGAGCAATCATAGGGTATTTCGACATCATGCAAATCCCGAAATTTTGCTTTTTGTATCTGTTGCGCGAATAACGCTCGTGCGTATAATTCACGTTCAGTAATTTCATGATCGTATCCTTCGTGATATAGCGCGTAGGTTTATCCTGATAATAGAATTCCTGAAAGCAAACAATGTCTGGATTCGCCCGATGGATATATGCAAAAATGGAATCTCTGTTTTCTTTTCCAGCTTCAAAATCTTCATTGTAAACATCAAACAAGCGTACATTG
>CBFGNV010000066.1:0-23691 GCA_965650275.1 uncultured Fluviicola sp.
GGGACGATTGTTTAGAAGCTAAAAGTCAAAATGCAAAAGTCAAAAGTCAAAATTTGTTTAATGGCTTTACTTTGAGTTTGATGAACTCTTTTTCAAAAGAATCCCCAACGTTTGTTTAAGCCTCCAGCTTTGAAATCGGCGATGAATTCATTGAAATCGTTGTATCGATTGTTTCGCCCAATTTGTAGCGATGTATCCAATTCTTCCTTTGATAGTTTGTTCGGTGAAACCTTAAAGCTGAATTTTGATCCCAATTTCTGAACAGCAGTACTTGCTTTTTTGTCGAGAGTGTCTATTTCAGGTAGGGGGTGCGTGATCTGAAGATTTGTTGTAATACTCGGATTAGCGTTCAGTAATGGTAATTTCCCCTGAAAAAGCTGATATAAAACCACTGCAAAGGAGAAATAGTCGCTTTGGTGATTCACCAAATGCAAACGGTTTAAAATAACTTCAGGCGAGGCATAGCCCAATGGGAAAATCAATTTTCGTTGGATTGATTCTGAATAATTAATTGCCAGACCAAAGTCGATAAGATGAAGCTCTCCGGTTGTTTCATTTACGAGTATATTCGACGGTTTAATGTCGAGATGAGCAATAGTTGACTTTTGCAATTCAATGAAAACGGGTAGTATTCGTTCACAGATTTGAATTACAGTCTTAAATTGTTCTTTGGATTTATACTTTTTGAAATAGCGATCAAGTGTAATTCCTTCTTTGAATTTTAGAATTAACGCAGCGCTTTCATCGTCCTCTATGAACCCAATAACTTGCGGTAAGCTGTCCATCTCAAAAGAAAATTCAGCTTCAGACCTCAGTGCTTCTTTTCCCAATTGATTAATAGAAACCTTAAGTATGAAAATCTCCGAGCTTGTTTTGTGACGAACTTTGAAAACATCACAGAACTTACGTCGCTTTTGATTTCCTAAGCGCTCAAGAATTTCATAATCGTTAAGTTTTGTATGCGGAGTCTGTTGAAGCACTATTTTGTCTTGCATTGAAATTGCAAGGTAATATAAAAATAGCGACCATCACTTGGCAGAATTCCAGGACCCGGATATGCAGTCGCTCTTCTTGAAAAGTAGATCGCGTTCGTAAGATTATTTACACCACCTTCAATTTGAAAGTTTTTGTTTACGGTGTATCGTGTCGACAAATCGAAAACAAGATATTCCGGCACAAGTCCAATCACCGCATCACCACTTGCAATGTATGCGTTTGAAGCATCTGAGTATTGTTCGGCATTGTATGAACCTTGAATCTGAATCTGGAATTTCTCGGTTCTGAACTTAATTCCGCCTCTAAGAATGATCGGACTAACATATTCCACTTGGTTTCCAATGTAATTGGGTTCTCTCGACCGAACATATTTTGAGTTGATATAAGAGAAATTAATGAACGTACTCAATCCGAATTTCGAAGAATCGGAGATCATTTTCAAAATGTCCAGTTCTGAGAAAAACTCTACACCCATATTTCTTGCATCGCCGATATTGGTTCTGATCTTCTTTGTTTCATAGGGAGCTATCCCAATTTTGTTTCCATAGAAAATGTAGAATCCGGCAACATCAACATAAACGTATTTTGCAAGAAAACCACGCCAGCCCAACTCTGTTGTTGAACCGTATTCGTCTCTGATGTTTGAATCAACAACAATATTTGGATTCACCACTCGAATATCAGTGAAATTTACGGCTCTGTAATTCATACAGAAGTTAGTATATACAGAAGTTCTTTTGCTGATTTTGTAAGATGAACCAAATCCTGCCAACGGAACTATCCTTGAAATGGAATTCGACTCATCATACGTTTTGATGGCAAGCGTGTCAAGCGTTAATTCATGAATGATGTACTGCTTGTATGAACCGTTTGCAGCGCTTTTGATGTAATCGAGTCTAAAACCGGTGTTCACAGTCCACTTCGGACCTAAAAAGAAAATGTTCTCACCAAAGAACGCAGCGTTCATTGAGGGGAAAGTATAGGAAGAGTTTTCCGGACTTCCGGGATTGTTAAAAGTGAAATCTGCATCAGAACCATCGGAAGCCAAGCCTTGAATTCCGGTGGTTTGTCCTTTGTAAAAACGCGCTCCGAAAAGCAAACCGCCTTTCGATCGACCAGCAAGCTGATATTGTTTCATTAATCGGGCTTCTGCCCCTGCATTTTTAAATGTCCCCTGAATCAAATCACGCTCTCCCATAGGGTCCGCCTGATTGATCTTTCCAAGAAAGCCAAGTGCGCTGCGTTCAGAAAGCATTCCAAAACTGCGGAAATTGAAGAGTAAGGATTTGTTGATTTGATAATCGTAATGAAGTGCAAGAATATTCCAATCTACCGAAAACCAATTTCTGGTTCTGTTGCTTTGTCTTGGATCGTCTTCAAATTGATTGTCGGTAAGTCCGCCAGGTTGTTGAGCCAGGTATTGCATTTTAGTGTATTCCAAACGAATACGCTGATTTTCATTGATCTGATAAGTCAATTGGGCAAATCCCTGGTGCTGGGTGAAATCACTGTTTGGTCTCCAGCCATTTCCTAGTTTGAGCTGGTAATAGGCTTGGTACGACCAGCGTTTATTCGTTCCTGAAATTCGGGTGAAATTCCCGAAATAACCCATGTTTCCAACAGTGTTTCGAAGTGTAAGGTCGAATTTTGAATTGGGATTCGGGTCTTTGAAAACGAAATTCATGAGACCGCCAAACTGAGTTCCGTATTGCAATGATGCTGAACCGCGAATAATTTCTACGCTTTGAAGTGCTTCTAGTGGTGGAGTGTAGTAGCTTTCCGGGTAGCCGAGGGCGTCCGCAGAAATGTCGTAGCCGTTTTGCCGCATATTGAAATTTGCCGCTCTGTTAGGACTTAAGCCTCTACCACCAACTCCCATCTGAATTCCCGCACCATCACTTTCCCAAATGTTTAAGCCTGGGATTTTAGCGAAAAGCTCTCTTGGATTAGCACTTGATTTTGCACCACCGTGTTTTTCCAACTGTATTATAGAACTGGTTCCGGTAACAATTTGAACGCCCCTTAATGGCGGTAAGTAGCCGATATCAAAATAAAGCAAACGTTCTTTTGTAATGTTTACTTCATCAATTGTTTTTGAGCTATGAAAAAGAACTACGGTATCAGGTAAGTTTCCTTTTTTAATTTTTACACCGTATGGATCGTAACCTTCCGCAGTGAAATCCAATGAATCTGCTTTACAGTTGATCTCAAATTGTCCGTTGTGATTGGAAGTTTTTCTCGAATTTCCGTCGAACAGCGTAACGTGCTTAACGGGTTGTTTCAGTTCGTTAACAATATAAATAGTACATGTTTGAGAATATGCACCAAGACTCCCTACCAGAAAGAAAATTAATAAGAAGGTGCTTCTACCCATGTGTTGTATGCTTGAAATTTGGAGATTTTCAATAAATTATGCTTTCTGGTAACATATGCTTCATGCATTTTACCGTTTAAGGTTACGAATGCATCAGCTTCAATTCTATCGGCGTGCAAATGTACAGTGTCTTTACCAGAAATCAGAAGTGTATCCTTGTATTTCTCACCTAAATAGTGTGCGAATTCCAAAATCATGTCAGGTTGTCTCGACATCTGGTCAATTTGAAAGTCCGTAAGGAAATCCGAATTTTCAATCATGATACTTCCCGTTTTCGAATGGTCTACCACATAAAAAGTGGCATAGCCTTTTTTCTCCATAAGCATCACTCTCCAGGAGAAACGGTAGCCGTCTTCATACCAAAACAGTGAACCGGAATGAAGGATATAGCGAAACGGGATCAACACTTGAAAGAACGCAAACACACAAACAAAACCAATGATCAATTTACTTCTCTTTGGCTTTCTATACGAGATAGAAGAGGTATTGGATTTACTTCGAAAGATTTGAAGCCATTTTTCATGCCAGCTCGCAGGGAAAAAGATAAGCGTAGCTCCTATCATTACCCAAGGAAAAACACCAATGGGAAACAATAACCAGGTAAGAATGTGGAATGCGATTACGAAGAAATAGGCCCATTTTCTTGTTTTTGGAACCATTAGGAAGAATGGAACGGTTAAATCGTAAAAGCAGCCAAACCATGAAAATGCAAACGCTATCCAGGTTGTTGCCATTAAATTCCCAACTACAGGCAAATCTCGATAGGTTTGCAACCAGATCTTTAAAGGCATTGCTTCTAAGAGCCAATCTGAATTTATTTTTGCTAAACCAGCATAGAAATAAACCAATGTCAACTGAAATCGGAGTATCCAAATACACCAATTGGCAACTTGCTTTTTGCGTTTAACACCAAACCATCGTACATCCAAACTCACATCAGTATTGGCTGGCAGCCAAATGAGCAAAAATGCCATGATGGAAACAAAGTAGTAATGATTTAAATAAGTTGTTTTATCAAGCAATTCAACATAGGTAAACGCAAGAAAATACACGATCACAGAAATACGGTATAGAAATCCGAATAGGATTCCTGCCCCGGCAATAATCATTAGAACGAATGGCAAATACATCCAGTTTCCTGAAAGTACATCAACCCATTCGAAGAGCAAGTAATGAAAATGAAATTTTGGTTGTATGTAAAGCGTTTCTACCCAGCCGTAACAAACAAATCGAAGTGCCGAGTAGATTGCAAGAGCTCCAAATACGATCCTAAAAGCAATTAAAGGATTTATTGAAACGCTCCGTAGTAGATTATTAGTGATTTTCTCACTAATCGCCATCTGAATCCTGATAAGTGATTGAAATACTAAATGCAGAGGTCATATCCGTTTTTAAATACACTACTGTACCCTGCATGTAGTTAAAATAGTTATACAGCGATGATGAATTTGAATTCAACCGTTCCTGTAAGTTATCGTTCCATGTCCCAACTTCATTCAGAAGAAACTGATAACGTGTTTTGATATCGTCATTTAGAGCTGTTTTTTCCTCAGCAATCAAATAATCATCAAATCCAAGTCCATCAACTGTTCCCATACCTTTATAAACGTTGAAAGATGTTTCGATTGAGATTTTAAGGAATTCCTTGTTATGATGTGACCATTTTCCTTCAAATTCAAGAGGATTGGGAGTATTCAAATTTTGAGTTCCTAAGGGATAGCCTAATTTCAGGTTCTTAGTTCCTTCAAAATCTCTACAAAAAGCATTTACGAGATATGAAAACGCGGAAGTTGTTTCAGTTCCCGTTCCAGAAATAAATGTTGAACGATAAGATGTTTGCCATTGAGAAAGTACAGTCGAAACTTTACCTTTCATTCGAACAATTAAGGCAGTGATATAGTTTTGTGTATTTGTTGAACTCTGAATAAGTGCAAGTGCATTGTTTCTGTAGAGCAAGTAATCCAATGCGTCAAATCCTTGAGTGTCACGTGTATCGTCTGCGCTTAGATCGTAAATGCCGGAGTTGATTTGTGAGTTAATCTGTGCAGTGTCGGTTGGGAAAATTCCACATGCCATCTGTAAATTTTCCGTCATTGCCGGACCAAAATTGAAAAGCTTTACGCGTTGATATTCTTCGGCAGCGTCTAAAAAAGCAAGTTTAGCAGCGTCGAATGTTGTTGTTGAAGGATTTAGAAGATAATCGCCCCATTTGGTATCAAGGTTAAAAACACGCGATTGGAGTTCTGTATAATGTGGAATAATATAATTGTCAGCAAGATTTGTAAGTAATTCCCCTTTTTTGAATTCGACTTCTTCCGGGCCATTTTTGTCCTTACAATTGGTAATTAATACCAACCCAAGAATGCAGAATAGGGAAGCTAAGAGGGTTTTGTAAAATTTCTTTGACATAACTGATTTTATCACACGTCGATATTAATTCAGCGCAAAGATAAAAGTTATGAAGTATTTTATTCATACCGTTTTAATGGTAATTTTATAACTGATGAAACACTGGATTATTGCTGATAGTGGAGGTACGAGTACGACATGGGTTTACGGTTCAACCTATGAAGTTGGTCGGTTTCAAACGGCAAGTTTACATGTCAGAAATGTAGACTCTTTTCCCGAGTCAGACTTAAACACGCTGATGCAGCTCAATAAACAATTTTCATTTGATGAGTTGGATTTCTACGGTGCCGGAATGTCTGTTTCAGAAAACAAGGAACGTATCTTTCAATTTCTTAAAAATGCTGGATTCAGAAACGTAACTATTGAAACAGATGCCTTGGCTGCCGGATTAGCTTGTTGTGGTTATGATCATGGTTTTACCGCTATTCTCGGAACGGGTTCCATTTTAATAGAAATGAATAATGGAGAAATGATTTCCAGAAGGGGAGGCCTAGGTCCCGATAAAGGTGATCAGGGTTCCGCATACTATTTCGGGAAACTTTTTCTTGAAGCAGTAAAACATGGACGTTTTGATAAAGAGATCAATTTGATTTTTGGCTCAAAAGATCGTTTTTTTAAAGAGTATGAAAATGCGAATCCAACGAAAATTGCAAGTTTGTCGAAATTGACATCCACATTTGATGTTTCTTCTGTTCACCGTGAAAATATAAAAGCTTTCATCGATAGTCACATTTTGGTCGAAAAATCAAGAGTGAAAAGACTTTCGGTAATTGGCTCATATGGGTTTCACATTTCATCCATTTTAATGGAACAATTTGACGAGGTGAACGTAGAACTAAATCGTGTTTTTATTGACCCTTTGGATAGTTTGGTAGCTTTGAAGATAAAAAACGCAGGTAGTTAATAAATCCTTAACGCTATGATAATGAAAAGCATGGCTGAAATATTGGTCGATTTTTTTTGAGGTTTGGTAGAAAAACGGTTTGATGAATGAAATATATTTTACAACTTGCAACGGTTAATGTTAAAAATGGACGTTTTAAGAATTGAAGCTAGCACACAAACTCCTTTAGTTTCCTTTGATCCCAATTCAGGTGTAATGGAAATTAAAGGCAGATCCATACCCGACAATCCTGAAGAATTTTGGGGTGTTGTGTTGGAATGGTTTGATGCCTACATGAGATCTCCGAATAGCGAAACATTAGTTCGTATAGACCTGGAGTATTTCAATATTACTTCCTCGAAACGAATTTTGTTTTTGTTATACAAGCTGAACGAATTGGTTGACGCCGGTTTGAAAGCGAAAGTGGAATGGTACTATCGTCGCTCTGATGAAGATATGTACGAAGTAGGTCAGGACTACGCCTTCATGGTTCGTGTTCCTTTTGATTTTAAAGAATACTCAGATAGCGATTACGTGTTGGTTTAATCCACGCTGAAAGATAAATTTAGGAAAGACTTCTGCTATGGTGGAGGTCTTTTTTTGTAATTGCTAATTACTAGTTACGAATTACTAATAATTTGTTACTAGTAATTCGTAATTATTCTCAGTCTTTTCTCTTTTGTCTATCGTCTTTTGTCTATTCTTACTATTTTTGAAACCTATGCGCGTAATAGCTGAAGTTCCACATCCTCGATTTAAAATTCAAATTTTTGGATATAACGGAAAGTATATTCTGAAAATTGAACTCGGACAATTTGAACAATCGTTCAAGATTAGTGAGACCGATGTTATAGGGACAGAAGAAATTGAACGCATGATAACTGCTGAGTTTCTCACCAAATGCCTTCATCGCTTTATAGAGATGAGAAGCGATTGGGAAACGGCATTTAAATCAAAAGAACAATGAAGAAATTACATGTATTTGCGATTATCGCTCTAACACTTACGGCAGCTAGTTGTGGTGACTCAAAAGAAAAACCTGAAGTAAAACCGGAAACTCCTCCAACTGTTCAGGCGGTGGATACAAAAGGTTTGAAAATCGCGTACTACAATATGGATAGCCTTAAATCGCAGTTCACATATTACAAGAACGAAGAAGCACGAATTACAAAGAAGTCGAAAGCTTATGAAAATACGTTGATCGCTCGCCAAAAAGCATTAATGGATTTAAATAATAAGTTTCAACAGCGTTTGCAAAGTGGTGCAGCCGATCCAAACGAACTTACAGGATTGGAGACCGAATTGAAGCGTAAAGACCAGCAGCTTCGTGTATATCAGGAAGAAGAAGGAATGCGTATCCAGGAAGAAGCAAACACTTCTTTAACGGCTTTGTCTAAGAAAATTGAAGTGGCTTCTGAGAAGTATGCAAAGAAATACGGAATTGATATTTTGTTGACACATGGTGCCGGAGGACAATTGTCTTACATCAGTCCAAAAATGGATGTTACAAAATCATTTATTGAATTTTTGAATAAAGAACAAGCAGATTTAGAGTCTGATATGGGCAAATAATATGCGTATAGCTCAGCAAAAGATCAAAGAAAATATTGCGGAATACATTCTGTACATGTATCAGATTGAAGACCTCATTAGAGGTTTTCAGTTCGATTTGGATAGAATTATGGAAGAATTTGTTCGGCCTCAATTGCCGGATGAATCTTATCTTCCTTCATACAGAGCCTGGTATCAGGGATTGATACAGGACATGAAGAGCGAACGTATCGTGGAAGCTGGTCATAGAATGGAATTGCAAGAGATCATGGTTGAATTAAGTTATCTGCATAACTCATTGCTTTCTGTTGTAAATGATGAGAAATATCAGAAGTTATACGAGACCGCAATTCCTTTTATCGACGATTTAAAGGAAAAATCCAATCTTCAGGAAAAAAATCAAATAGAAATTTGTTTTCATGGTTTGTACATGAAACTCCTGCTCCGACTACAAAACAAAGAAATTAGTTCAGAAACCGAAGAGGCTTTTGATTCCATGCGTATAATTTTGGCATACTTATCGCGGGCATACCACCAAATGAAAAATGGTGAAGGCCAATACTGGAACAACTAAATTGCTTATGAAATACCTATTTACCTTTTCAATGCTTTGCATTGTCCTAAATCTTAATGCCCAAATCCGTAGTTCTTACCAGGAAGCTTCGGTACTGAAACCCCAAACTCCACGCAATTACACATCGACTGAACGAACTGAGTTTACATGTGTTTCATTTACTCCCGCTCGTATTCATCTGAAGCTATTTTTACATGATAAATTGGCTTACGAACGTAACGGATCTCACGTGGATAAACTCAATGATAGTGTTGTATTGTGCAAAGAGCGATACATTATTAAAAACGATGATGAGATTAATCCAAAGTCCGATTTTCTTGATGTAGAATACAAACTTCACCTGGCTACATTCGATTCTATCATTGAAAAAGTAACATTTACCGGTTCTGAAAACATGATTGGTGCCGTATTTAAAACGTATTGGAATACGGAGATCAATCTGCTTGAAAATGCTGATCAGAAAGTTGTAGCTTCATGTGTTCATATGAACGATTCCGTTCAGTTGATTCAAACCATTTCAAGAGTAAAACAGGAAACAACACGATCTTATTCTATTCTTGTAAGTGATAAAAACGGGATGATCTCAAAAAGCATTTTCGATACCAAAGTATTACTCGCAGATGCATATGCAAAGAGAAGCAACTTTTATGCGAATAGAAAGCGTACGGTTTACCAGTTGAAAAAGGAGAACAAAACGATGTATGATGCTTACAAGAGTTCTGTTTCGTCGGTTTTGATTGATGTATTGCGCGATCAAACCAATAGTACCGGAAATCTTTCTGTGGTAATTAAAGCAGATACAATTGGACAAACCTGGATTGAGATATTTGGTAAGAATGCTTCTGTCAATACACAGCTTCGAGGCGAATTACTAACTCTGCGCTATGAGAATGTGATGAGAGAAGGATATAGAATGACAACCGTAGATACGTTTTATTATGATTATTCTGCTATTACTGAAGAAGTTGATCTGCGTAAGAGTACGGCTGGAATTCATGTTCGGTCAACGAACTTCAAAGTGATTGAAACCGCAGCGCGAGCTGAAGCCCTTAGAACGCCTATTACTAAAGCGGATATGGAATACAACGTCAGTTATGTTGAAGTAAATGGCGAGAAAAATTCAAGAGTGGTGAATACGAGTACGGTTGAACGAATGACAGGGGGACAAGTCGTTTTGGGAATTCTCGGAGGAATAGGCTCGTTGATTCTTTGGGTTATTTCGGATGAAGAGGAATAGTTAAGGAAGAACTTTCCCCGGATTCAATAAATTCTTCGGATCGAAAACACTTTTTATTGCCTTCATTAATTCCAATTGTCCGTTTTTGAACGCGATTTCCATGTATGGAATTTGAACCAAACCAATGCCGTGTTCACCAGAAATAGTTCCACCTAAACGTACCACTTCTTCAAACAATTCTTTAATGGCATGCGGCAGTTTTTCGTTCCAATCTTCGTCAGAAAGCGTGTCTTTTACAATGTTCACGTGTAAGTTTCCATCGCCGGCATGACCATAGCAAACTGGTCTGAAACCATATACTGCGCTCAACTCTTTTACTTTTTTCAGGAGTTTCGGAAGTTCAAAACGAGGAACAACGGTATCTTCTTCCTTGTAAATGGAATGACTCTTAACACATTCACCAATTTTTCGACGCACTTTCCAAAGGCTTTCTTTCTGGGCTTCATTTTCTGCAAACAGAATTTCGTCAATATCGTATTGTTCCAGTAAAACCATGATTTTCTCACAGTCCAGCATCATCGCATCTAAATCAAATCCATCCAGTTCGATCAATAAATGTGCATCATGATCATCCTTCAAAATATCCGGCGCATCATCGATGTATGGTAATGTGAAGAGAATTGCATCTCTGTCCATAAATTCCAAGCCACTGGGAATAATGCCTTCCATAAAGATCTTTCCAACTGCTTCGCACGCTTCTGTACCTTTTCTGAATGGAATCAACATTAACAACGTTTGTGTTGGATGAGGAATCAATCGAAGTACAATTTTCGTGACAATAGCGAGCGTACCTTCGCTTCCAATGATGAGTTGTGTTAAGTTGTAACCAGTTGCATTCTTGATCACGTTTGCGCCTGTCCACATGATATCTCCATTCGGCATCACAATTTCCAGATTCAGAACCCAATCTTTCGTTACGCCGTACTTCACCGCTTTTGGTCCACCCGAATTTTCTGCAATATTTCCACCAATGAAACAAGAACCTTTTGAAGCAGGATCTGGAGGATAGAATAACCCTTTTTCGCGAACAGCTTGTTGCAGAACTTCTGTGATGACTCCTGGTTCTGTGATTACCTGATGATTTTTCTCGTCAATTTCCAAAATGCGGTTCATGCGTTCCAAACTCAAGAGAACTCCACCATGATTCGCTAATGCACCACCACTTAAACCTGTTCTTGCTCCGGAAGGAGTTACGATCAACTCATGCTCGTAGCAGAACTTCATAATTGCCGAAACCTCTTCAGTGCTTTCCGGTTTTACGACAATGGAAGGATAGAATACAAAATCTTCTGTATGATCTGAAGCATAATGCGCATCAATGTTTTCTCCTTTTTGAACGCGTTGTGTTCCCAAAAGATTCTCAAAAAATGCCACATGATTGCTGTTCAGTTCTGTCATCGTTCAGATTTTTTCCAAAAGTAAGTTTTTAAGACGAAAGATTTGAAGGCTGCTTTATCGATAACCAATGCTCATTTTTAAGATGTAGTCAACGTATTCTGTTTCGAGTTTTCCAATTTCCAAATAACCGTTATTTGTACTGATTTCTATCTCTGTTTTCGTGACACCTTTTGGTCCAGTATAATAGCTGTAGATTCGGAAATCTTTGCCTTTGTGTTCAAAATATTGCGTGCGTTTGTAGGGTCTGTATTTGGCAGTAAGTTGTTGTTTTACTTCATGAGGGTAAACCGTGTCTACATAGAGAAGATACTGCTCTTGATATTCCCGTTTCACTCCGTGTTTGTAAGGAATATCCGTGTACACCAGTTTTAATTTCTCCTTTGGTGAATCGGAATAGTAAACCAGCGTTTTATTCCATTCACTCTTTTTAAACGATTCGCGAAACTCAATGATGGAAGAACTGTATTGTTCACACGATCCAAAACCAGAAATGTAGTATTTCATGGTTTCATAATAGTTCAGTTCTCTGTTGCTGTAATTAATTAAACTGCACGGAAGTTTCCAGTTGTCAACATTGCTTGATTCATAGAAATTTCTATGAGTGGTAATGCATTGACCACGTAGATTCGCTATCTGCAGTTGTGGGAAGTCGTCATAGTTGTTTTTAAAGCGATCACTTTTTGTGTAGAAGGTTCTTACTCCATCTCTATCGAGCATGAAGGAATTGGCATAATACGAAGTGTCTCGCGCCTTTCCTTTTGGAATGTCACCATCATAATCATATTCGGATCGCTGAACAAAGACAGTTTGAACAGAATCGTTTAATTGTACTACCGACCAATAGTTATAATTTGGATTCCAGAAATCACCTGTGAATGGATATTCTCGTATGAAAACGGGTTCTTCATTTTTGAATTTAACCGTTTGTTCAATGCGGAAATCCAATACTTGTGTGCCTTTTAGCCCTGGAATTGTGATGCTTTGCTGCAACGCCATCCATGTTTTTCCCGATGCATCAATAAAATAGTTCATAAGACTATACTTACATTCTTTCAATACTTTACTAACTTGTTCTGCATGAGCTCTAAGATTTGCATCCCGTGAAAGATCAATCTTAAATTGCTCAGAATAATCCTCTTTAATTAGTTCATTGAGTTGTTCACGAAAACCCAGATCGATATCGAATGAATCTTTGTCTGGAGCTGTGAAATCAATTTCCATGGTTTTGATGCAGAGCGAGTCCAGATTTCCTAATTCATCGAACAAGTATTCATAAACATTCATTTTTACCTCGAATTCTGGCACTCGATTGGGCTCAGGATAATCGACATAAGTTAGCTCGTTGTTCTTGGCTAAATAATAACCGCTTGAGTAGATAAGATGCTCTGAAGGCAAAGTATGAAAGGTTAGCGAAGAAATGTTGTTTTCACTGATCCATGCTTTGAATGCAGGATTTTTGAAATACGAGGGAATGAGTTGCGAATTACCAAGAAAGGGTAGGATGATGAATAAAGCGATGGGGAACAATCGGCACATAAACAGGAGTTGGTATTCTGAACGAAGCAATAATACCGAATTCCAGAATGGTTACAAAGACGAATAAGCTTTATTTTGAACTTAAAGTTGAGAAAATAAACAATCACAGCGCTAAAATAAAGACCATTTGGTACATTTGATGAATGAACGCCAGCAGTGTTCGATACATCAAAACCATTTTCAAATGAACGAAATCATATGCCCCAATTGCAAAAAAGCCTTTAAAGTAGATGAGGCTGGTTTTGCTGATTTATTGAAGCAGGTTAGAGACCATCAGTTTGAAGAGGAACTGCAAAATCGTCTGAATCTTGCAGAAAAGGAAAAAGAGAATGCCGTAAAATTAGCTGAAGCAAATCTTAAGAATTCATTAAGCAACGAGCTGGCAAACAAGGACAGGGAGCTTTTGGAATTACGTGCTAAAAGCGAACGGGAAGCTTCCGAAATTCGAGCGAAAAGTGAACGTGAAATGTCTGATCTTTTAGCTAAGAAATCAGCTGAAATTGCTGAAATGAAAGCGAAGATTGATGCAGCCGAACTCGAGAAAAAACTTTCAGTTACAGAGGCCGTTCAAAAGATCGAAAAGCAACGCGACGAGGCCGTAAACGAACTGAGAACGAAAGAAACTGAAAAGCAATTATTGGAAAAATCGTTGAGTGAGAAGTTTTCAGCTGAGTTGAGAACGAAAGACGATATCATCAAATTAAAGGACGAGGAAATTGCTCTTCGAAAAGATATGAAACTGAAACTCTCCACTAAAATGGTAGGAGAGACGCTCGAGCAGCATTGTGAAACGGAGTTCAATAAATTGAGAGCAACGGCTTTTCAAACGGCTTATTTTGAGAAAGACAACGATTCCAGATCAGGAAGTAAAGGTGATTATATTTACCGTGAAACCGACGAAACAGGAAATGAGATCATCTCCATTATGTTCGAAATGAAAAATGAAGGGGATGAAACCGCTACAAAAAAGCGCAACGAAGATTTCTTCAAAGAGTTGGATAAAGATCGAACAGAAAAGAAATGCGAATACGCTGTAATGGTTTCACTGCTGGAAGCTGAAAACGAGTTTTACAATACCGGAATAGTTGATGTTTCGCACAGATATCCGAAAATGTACGTTGTTCGACCTCAATTCTTCATTCCAATTATTACGCTTCTTCGTAACGCTTCCATGAACTCAATGAAATACAAAGCTGAATTGGCTTTAATGAGAAATCAGAACATTGATATTACCAATTTTGAAGAGAATATTAACGCTTTCAAAGAAGGGTTTGCTAAAAATTACGATTTGGCTAGCAGAAAATTTATGACGGCTATTGAAGAAATAGATAAAACAATTTCGCATTTGGAAAAGACAAAAGCAGCTTTGTTATCTTCAGAGAATAACCTTCGTTTGGCAAATAATAAAGCCGATGATCTAACTATTAAGAAATTGACACGTGGAAACCCCACAATGACGAAGAAGTTTGAGGATCTGAAGAAGAATCTTGGTGACTCAACAGAAGAATAACTTTCCATAAAAAAAACGCAAAGAGAAAAAGACCGAAAAGTTGGTGAGTTTTAATCTTTGCGCTCTTCTTTCTTTGCGGTTTTATTTATCAAGATATTTTGTGTTTGATAGTATCATTTGATGTTATATTGTTTTATCTTTGATACTATCAAATGATATTATCATGAAGCCTCCGTATGAGATTACGTCTGAAATTTTACAGCTCATTAGTTCTATTTCGCAATTGATTGGAGAGGTCAATGCGAATCTGTTAAATAAACAAAGTCCTCAGCTTCGAAAACAAAATAGAATCAAAACCATTCAGTCTTCTCTGGCAATTGAAGGAAATACATTGACTACGGAACAGATAACAGCCGTGATAGAGAACAAGAAAGTTCTTGGACCAGAAAAGGATATAAAAGAAGTAATTAACGCGATTGACGTTTACGAAAAGTTGTCTCAATTGAATCCTGAAAGCTCAGTCGATTTTTTGAAAGCACATGGATGGCTTATGAAAGGGTTAATTTCTCCAGCCGGAAAATACAGAACAAAAGGAGTAGGGATTGTACAGGGCGAAAATGTTCAACATATTGCTCCGTCTCATGAATTGGTTCCTGGATTAATGAACGATTTGTTTAAATATGTTTCAGATAAATCTGAGTTGACATTGATTAAAAGTTGCGTATTTCACTATGAAATGGAGTTTATTCACCCGTTTTTAGATGGAAACGGTAGAATGGGAAGATTGTGGCAAACGCTGATTCTGAAAACCGAGTTTCCTATATTTGAATTTCTCCCTTTTGAAACATTGATTCACCAAAGTCAAAGTGAATATTATCAAGCTTTATCTGAAAGTGACAAAATTGGAAAGTCAACTCCGTTTATTGAATATATGCTTGGTGTTATTTATACATCGCTTTCAGAACTTGTTCAGGTAAACCGACAAGTGGTGAAAGATTACGATAGAATTGCTGAATTTATCAATTCTGGAATTAAGGAATTCACGCGTTTAGATTACATGAATCGCTTTAAGACAATCTCATCGGCAACAGCCAGTCGCGATTTAAAGAAAGCGCTAGAAGCTGGGCTAATACGATCCACTGGTAAATTGAACCAAACGAAATATTTGATCAATTAATCACCTACTTTTCTGTACCAAAACACCTTTTTTGAGTTACATGAAAATGAAATTGGCCTTCAAAATTTCGTTTATACTACTTATCTGTAACAGCATTACGTTGTTTGGTCAAACTGATTACGGTTTAACCCTGGCAAAACCTGGTTCCGATAAAGAATTCGAATCATACACCACCCACTTAATGGTACTGGGAAATTCATACGTTATTGAGGGAGATAAGATTGTTCTTAAGTATCATGACATTCAGTTGCTGAAAACCATTTTAAAGGATTCCAACGACGGATTAGCGGTGGATATTATCAGGAAAAGTCAATTTGCCTGTGGGACGGAAAATACGTTGTCAGCATCTAAATTGTATGATGGCTTTTTACTGAAGCCAGTTTATCGCGACGAATTATTCGCGGGTAACACTGCAAAAGGCAATTATCGTTTTATAGGAAACATTGGTACAATTCCAAAAGAACTTCTGGGTGAAGAACTGGTGTTTTCCATCCTTTTCATCAATAATGGAAAAGTAAGTAAATACCTCATACCTGCGCTTTTCATTTCACGTGATTATCCCATTCAACCATTGCCTTTTCGTTTCTCGAATACGGATACGGTAAAGTTAAGAGAGAATGGAGTTTACACCTCCGAAGTGGTGAAATACAACTTTAATACATCCAAAATTATTCCGCTGAAGAATCCATTCCTAAAAGGAGAGGGTCAGATCCATTCCATTGAAATTTCTGCGTTTAGTTCAATCGATGGTGAAGAGCAGAACAATCATTTTTTAGATTCCTCCCGCGCGGAATACATTTCGCAGGACCTTCAAAAACGATTGAAAGCCGATCGAACAATAGTTTCAAAACAACATGGTGAAAACTGGAACTTAGCAAATTACCAGTTTCGTTATTTTGATAGAGATTCTTTATTGATCATAAACAGGAATGAACTAAGAAAACTGGTCAATGATGATAAATTGAAAGATCTTCCAATCGATTCTTTGTTGAAAGAACAACGTGTGTGTGAAGCTCGCATTTACTATTCAGGTTTTTATCTGAAGACTGCAGATTCATCTGAGATTTTAAGCGGAAATCTAATTCACGCAGTTGCGACCAAGAATACTTCTTTGTTCAATAAAGCAGCAGTTGGAATTTACCAGTTGAAAAAGATTGATCCGGTTATTTACGACAAAGCTGTTTTCAATTTCGCTTTTGAAAATGCAAATATTGTTGCAGCATATTGTGCATTGCTATCGAAGGATATTTCAAAAAATCAACAGCAAATCACGCGTTTTCTATTAGAATGGTCGTCAAAATATAGCAGTCTTTCAATAGAAGCTCAGGAAAATCTGGTGAATTTATATTGCTTGTTGAACAGCAGTTTACTGAAAGAATGGGATGTTGCTTCATCAAAAATGGCACATGTTATCCGACCCGAATTGTTCTCCAAATCGGTGAAAACGATTTCGAATAAAGAGCTTTTATTGAACCTGAATTTGACTTACATTAAATATTATGGTCAGATCAACGACACGAAGAATGTACAAGTTTCTTTCAATTATGTCGTTAAGCATTTTTCTTCAATTCTACTCAAAGTAGAAAGTGCAGTTCAACTGGCTGCGTTTTACAATTCCTGGGGAGCATTTCAACAAGCTACGAACTTATTGGAAACCTATCTGGTTGTAGATTTATTGAATGAAGAAGGTGTTTTTCTTTATGCTGAGAATCAACTGCTGCTTCAACCTACAGGATTGGAAAAAGTAGATTTATACAGCTTGCAATTAGCCCTCAAGATGAACAAGACTCGCTGGTGCAAATGGATGTCTGATTACACCCAAAATTTACGGAATCCCGAAATCAAGAAAATGTATTGTGCAAGTTGTGGCGAATAGTGAATGAATAAATTATCACTATTTTCGACTCGATGGATTCAAAAATTTCCTCTTTCTTCAATCGTTTCAAATACGAACTGTTGCTGTTTGGTTTACTTCAGCATTTGTTCATAGGAATATTTCTGACCAGTAACCAAGTTTATGAAGCTGTCGTTTGGCCAATCAACATGGTAATCCTTGGGATTTCGCTCTTTGGTATTTTCAGCGGAAAAGAAAGATGGAAGAAGAACTTTCGGAATATTCTTGTTTTACCAGTGATTGTTTTGCCCATTATTTTGCATTTGGTTGGACAAACCAAGTTCTTCATGGAATGGATCAGTATTGTTTACGTTCTGTTTTTTGCCTTTATCTTTTATGAATTGATCCGGTTTATGATTCGTCCGGGGTATATCAATGCCGACATCATTTCTGCAGCGGTTTGTGGTTACCTGTTGATGGTCGAGATCAGCGTTTTCTTATTGCAGGTCTTGTTTTACCACAATACAAGTGTTTTCAAAGGAATAGATGCTTCAAGTAATGCTTCCGTTTATATGGATCTGGTGTATTTCTGTTCTGTCACATTTACGAGTATTGGGTTTGGAGATATTGTTCCTACAGCCCATTCCACCAAATTGATAACGGCATTTTTAGGTATTGTCGGGCAATTGTATACGGTGGTACTTGTCGGAATTTTACTCTCTAAATTCACTACGAAAAGAAGTTGAATTACCTGCCCAGATAATATTTAGAAGGATAAAAATCTCGAATGCCCCTATTTATTGAGCTATTGAAAAAAGGACTTACATCAATATGGCCATCGGTGTATTTGGAGAGCTTCAAACTGGTAAGTTGACCAACATATTCGGATGAATTACCACTTACCAAAGTTTGAACATATTTCCCGAAAATCTCTATGTCTTTTGAATTTACCAATTCGTAAACTACGGTTTTTGAACAGTGTTCTGTTCCTAATACACCAGCTCTTTTCATACAATCCGAGTTGATAAGTATGCTCACTACTTGAGCACTGACAATTCCAGTTGTCGTTATTGATGTAATTTCATCTGAAGAAATCACCGGAATAGCGGAGGGGAAGAATGGATTGTAAGTTGAAGGTCTTGGTCGACGAATTATGGCTGAATAAATGGATTCCTCAGTGAGCGGATTTGTGGTAACCTCAAAATCGTAAACTGTTTTTCTTCCCGACATGATCTCCAGAATTTCCCTTTCATCAAGGAAAATATTGACACTGGCATCATGATTCAATTGAAACAAGGGGAACACATTGTCGGTTTGTAAGTACTTTAATTCTTTGCGATGTACATAAGAATAAGATGTTGGAAGTTGCAAGTATTGCCAGTAGCTTAGCACTGGAATATTCATGCTGATACGATGGGTAGTTGCACTTCTTAAGGGAATCCCAATCCCAAATAATTTTGAATCACTATTCTTTCCAAAGGAAAAAACGGATACAACTATGAAAAGAAAGAGTAGGCGATGTTTCATGCATGCGATAACGGATTTTTCTTTTAAAAATTGCCAACCGAAAGCTTATTTGTTTCTTTGTATCAGTTTTAGCAGGGGAATGGAGTGAAAGTCTTCAACTGTCGCGCAACTGTGATCCCAACCTCTAGGTGTTGGGGAGTCAGATTACCTGCAATCCATGTACTAATGCTTTCGCGAATTGAAGCAGTTAGATGAGAACTCTATTTTCGATCTTCTCCTTTCGTTCGCCAAAACAACTTTATTTTTATGACAACAGAAGAGAGAATTGAAAAGGCTGAGACGCGCATTTTTAAAGCCGTTTTCCCAAACACAACCAATCATTACGACACGCTTTTTGGAGGTGCTGCCATGGAGATGATGGATGAGGTTGCATTCATTGCTGCGACACGTTTTTCACGCCAGCGCATGGTAACGGTGAGCAGTGATCGAATTGATTTCAAGAAACCGATTCCTGCCGGTACAATTGTAGAACTCGTTGGTAAAGTAGCGTATTTGGGGAAGACGAGTTTGAAAGTGAAGGTTGATATTTATGTAGAACAGATGTATTCTGAAGAAAGAGAAAAGGCCGTAAGTGGTGAGTTTACTTTTGTGGCGATCGATGAGCAGAAGAAACCAGTGAAGATTGTGTAATCAGGCGCTTTGGTGGTTTTCTGATTTCTTTAAACTCGAACACAATTTTATGTTTTTATGAAATTGTGTTTTTGAAAATTGACATTCTGAAAACCGTTTTTTACCAAATATTCATCTGTAACCAAATACACAACTTTCTTTTGTAGTTTTGACGCCGATTTACCTTGAAAGGTCAATTGCAAATTAATCATCTTAATGAAGATAACTTTCTACAAAAAACGCTGGTTTAAAATTCCATACACTATCGTCCTTTACGGTTTTGCAGCCTACGGATTCATCCTTTGTGCAGCTTATTTTGCTGTGTATTTTAACTGGACAAACGAATCTGGTTCCGTTGATGCCAACAATCGTTATTTCGAGGAAATGCACAACAAGTACAACCAGGATTTTAAGGTTGACAGTGCTTCTGTGGTGAAGCACAAGTTTGAAGTGATGAACCGCATCATGCTTCTGAACAACTATTTTCCGCAAAACGCCAATTATATTCTTAACGTTTACAATGAAAACAAAGATGAACGTTTGGCCCTTCGTATGCTGGATGCCGTTGATCTTCGTTTGAAGAAGAACAGAAAGTACATGCGAGATCTTGCGGAAATGAATTCGAAAATTAAGAGTTCAGGAAAACAAAAAGGAGTGAGCGTTTTTGAATGGATGAACATTGCTGAATGGAAAGATTTCAAACTGGCGGTTGCGAAGGACAAACCTTATATCGATTCAGTTGCAATGATTACTGGTGTTGAGCCACGTTTAATCGTTGCCTGTCTTGTTGGTGAGCAGATTCGATTGTTCAATTCTTCTCGAGAATCGTACAAACGCTACATGGGACCGTTAAAAGTACTTGCCCTTGAAAACCGACTTTCATACGGAGTTACAGGAATAAAGAACAATACCGCAATCAATATTGAGAATTACGCGAAAGACCCAAAAAGTCCATTCTATCCTGGAAAAGCATTTGAGCATCTGCTTGATTTCGACAGCACGGTAACTTTCCGCGACAAAGGAAATGATACACTGGACCTTCGTTTGCAGCGATTGGTTCAGTTCAAAAATCATTATTACTCTTACTTGTATGCTGCTATGTTCTTACGAGAAGTCAATGCGCAATGGGAAAAAGCCGGATATTCTATTGCTGACCGACCTGAAATTCTGGCTTCGTTGTTTAATCTTGGATTCCAACGTTCTAAGCCAAAAGCACATCCTGCAGTAGGAGGCTCAGTTTACAAAATTCATGATACAGAATATACGTTTGGATCCGTAGCATATGAGTTTTTCTATAGCGGTGAACTCGCGGATGTATTCCCATATAAGAAGAAGAGTTTTGACTACGAACCGATTGTTCCGCAGGTCATAAAAGAGAAGGAAGAGGAAACTACAAATCAATAGATTATGAGAGATATGTTAGACGATGAATTGGATGGCGCCATTCAATTGAAGTTACGAGAATACAAGCAATCGTACAAATGGCTGTTTATTATTCTTTGCCTTGATCTGGGAATAAGTGCGTTTTATTTTACAATGAATAAGTATTCGGATAGAAATCCTTGGATCTATGATTACTACAGGCTGTTTAGTACAGTGTTCATGTTAGCTAAATTGCCGTTATTCATCATTGCGATGGTAAAAGTGAAACCCATACCAGGTAAAGTAGTTTTGTTCTTCACTTTGCTAATAAGCGTGACTTATTTTGTTCAGGATTGGTGGAGATATTTTTACCCGGAAACATTCACGCGATTTTAATCAGCATTTTCTCATTTTAGTACTCAAATCCGCTTTTGTTGAAGAACGAACGGACTTCGGTATTTGATTTCCAGTGATTGAGTTCGAGGGTTTCGATTTTTAGTGCTGTTGAAAAAGCGAAAGTCTGATCGTCCGCTCAATTTGCCAGTTCTTTTTCCAACCTATCGAAATTCTCTTCGTTCTTTGGACCAGCAAAACTCTTGATTTTATTGCATTCTTCTTCTGTTGCAAAGATCATTCTAAAAGAAATTTGTGTTTGAGATTCACTGATCGTATTGAATCCAACTTCCATGTCGAAATGTGGTTGTGAAATTCGGGTCCATGCGATCATTTGTTTTGGTTCAACAACCTTGAAAACAGATTCGTTCTGATAATTTCCTTTTTCAGGACCATGCATTGTTAGAACCCACTTTCCACCGGGTTTTAGATCAAACTCATGAATGGTATTTGTAAAACCTTCCGGTCCCCACCAATTCTTCAAGATTTCAGGATTTGAAAATGCTTCATATACTTTATCCAAAGGAAAGTTTAGAATTCTTGAGTTGTAAATTTCGCGGTTTGATTCTGTCATGAGAGAATGATTTTATAGCTAAAGCAATCAACAAGATATGGATCTCCAGATTTCTGTGCGAACAATTTCCACTTTTTTCTTCTTATCCCGAAGAATGATATAAGTTACGCTGCTTCCTCCTTGGCCTTGATTCCGAAAGATTTGTTTGTCGTAAATCACTTTTGGAGAAATCCATTTTCCATCAGAGAGACGTTTGACCTTTACTTCCGATTGGTTAAAGTCATATTGTCTGATGATCGCATCAAAATCCAATCGAAGTGTACCAAATTGAAGGACTGAGTCTGAAGAAAATGTATTCTTATTGTTCAGTATTTCCTGAAGACCTTTTTCGTAGAAACCGATAGAGTCTTTATCCAGATTAAAGTGACTTAACATGGTTTTGGTGCTGCTCTGAAACGAATAGCCTTTATGAAGGAAAGTAACAGTGTCATTCTGAGCAAAAGAACCGAACACTGTGAGAGCAAGAAGAACTGTGATGATGGTTTTCATCGCTTTGGTTAAAGTTCGATTACATTTTTTTTGTGCCTTCGTGCCCTGGTGGTCGAATGACCACCAAGACACGTGCACAAATCTTTAATTTCCTGTAATCTCAAATTCTGTTCTACGGTTTTGTTGTCTACCGTCATCCGTGCTGTTTGTAGCAATTGGTCGACCAGATCCATAACCTTTTGAAGTCATTCTGTTTGCAGCAATTCCTTTAGCTGTCAAATACGCAACTACTGCATCTGCGCGTTGTTGTGAAAGCGTTTCGTTTACAGTAGCAGAACCAGTGTTATCTGTGTGACCAGAAATCTCGATTTTCAATGCGGGAACATCTTTCATCAGTTTTACCAAACGATCTAATTCCGCATTTGATTCCGGACGAAGTGTTGATTTTGCCAGGTCGAAGAAAATATTTCGGAGCGCGATTTTAGAACCGATAGCGATGTTTTTCAGTTCAATGGTCTTGTTCACCAAATTGTCATCTGAACCAGCAGGAATATCAAAGTTCTCTGAATGGAACAAATAGCCGGTTGCTTTTACTGCAATACCGTAATTCTTTCCTGAATTCAGTGTTATGATGAATTTACCTGTTGCCGAGTTTGTTGTAAACGTTTCAATTACTTTACCTGTTGCGTTGTCAGTAATTTCAATCTGCGCTTCCACTGGTTTCTTCGTAATCGCATCAATTGTAATTCCTTTGAAAACTGTCAATGATTTTTTCTTTACGTCAACCGTATTTTCAATCGAATGATCATTAATTGGTTCAGCAATACTTCCCAATAAGTAATCTTCAGTTTCCATAACTGGTTTCTTCTCAGGTCCCCAATAGGTTACTTTGTAAACATCAAAACCACCTTTTCCTCCAGCTCGATTCGATGAAATATAAGCATACTTCTTGTTTGCAGTTGGCGAGTAGAAGAAATCGTCATAAGGCGAGTTGATCGGATAACCCAGGTTGACAGGTGTTGACCAATTCCCCTGATCTTTCTTCGACATAAAGATGTCATATCCACCAAGAGATTCAAAACCCTCTGAAGCAATATACATGGTTTCACCGTCTATTGTAATATAGATTGGTCCTTCATTGAAACGTGAATTCAGACTTGAAACCGGAGTTCCTAGCTTGAAATCACCCATCATAATACTCTGAACAGCACAGAAGAAGACTTCATATCCACTTGATTTGTTTTCGTTCAGACGATTGAAATAAACTCTATAGCCATCTTCGTTGTATGCAGCGTAGCGCTCGCTAAGTCTTGCATTACTCACATTCGAATTCAATTTTGCAGGTTCAGTCCAGGTTGATCCAATGAGCTTTGACTCA
>CBFGNV010000067.1:0-23680 GCA_965650275.1 uncultured Fluviicola sp.
AGCTGAACATAATTGGCGCGAATTCCACCAGTTACAATGAATTTTTCGGAGAACTCAATGGCATCGGTTAAGTAAACTGCTGCGGTTGACATGGAAGAACCTCCATCCGGATAGCGTGTATCCAAACCGCTTGTGGTATCCGCTTCAATGTTTTCTTTCACTGCCGTTGATTGCACATCATCGTATTTGGCAAATACCCCGTATCTAATCTCATGTTTTCCTATCCTTTTCTCCAAATCAAACAAGAAGGTACTCACCATTACTTTTTCATTTCTATGGTTTAAAAAAGCGGATTTAAATGCTCTGTCGTGACGACTTTCTTCAATCCATTGCTGAGAAACATTCAATTTCAATTGATCGTAGAACTTACTTTTTTTGTTCACAGAGAGTTCATAGCTGATTAAAGCTCTGGTTTGTGGCCCATAGTACCATTCTGAAAAACGAGGAAGTCCATTTTTGGTTTGTGTCAGCCTGTCGTATCTGGGAACGTCACTGGAATTGGAAAACTGCAAATTCAGCGTATGCACAATGTTGTTGTTTTGCTTGAACGCTATTTTTTGGAGGAGGTCGTACTGGCTGTATGCTGATCCTATTTGTTTATTCTTATCTGGATTATTGACCATGGAATCCATGCCATTGATGCGCTCCACATAAAAAGTTCTTTCTCCAAAATCGGGATACTTGCTGCTTCTTACGCTTCCTTGTGTCAAGTCGCCAAAATTGGAATAGGTGAAACTAGTGAACGAAGACCAGCGTTTCCAGCCAAGGTTCAAAGAAGTGTGTCCTGAGTAACCGTTTGCCGCGGAAAAATATCTGGCGTAAGAATTCGTTTTCACCAGTATTGTATCTGATTCCGAAAACTGGGGTTTGATGGTATGGAAGTGCATGACACCTCCAAGTGCATCCGATCCGTAAACCACCGAACCTGGACCAAAAACGATTTCTACACTTTCTAACGAAGCGGGATCGATTGTTAAGACGTTTTGCAGATGTCCACCTCTGTAAATGGCGTTATTCAATGGAATCCCATCAACCACAAGCAATACTTTATTGGTCTCGAAACCTCTGATTACTGGAGAACCGCCACCCAATTGAGATTTTTGTACGAAAACAGAACCGTTCGAAGCCAACACATCGGCGCTATTGCTTTGGTTCATACGCTGCAACTCAGAGCTGCGAATGGTTTCAATGCGTTTGGGTACGTCCGATTTCTTTTCTAAAAACCGACTCGATGAAACCGTAACTTCATCCAAATCAATCGATTTTTCAAGTAAACGAACAGCTGTCAATTCACGATTCGTGATCTGAATAGTCAAGCTCAAGTAATTGGGGTGTTCAATCAAAACATCAGCCGGAATTGCGATTCCGCTTAAATCAATTGTCCCCGCAGCATTGGAGGTATAGGTCCTTTCGTTATGCACAACACTGATGTTAGAAATGGGCTGATTGGTATAATCATCAACAATTTGGAGTTTTTGTGCATGTGCTAAAGCTGATAAGCAAGCCATAGCAGCGAGGAGGATAATGGTTTTCATCATAAGTGTAGAAATGGAAATAAGAAGTTTACAATGGAACTACGAAGTAATCTATTTTTTTAACGAATTGCGTTAGATGTCCAATGCAACTTTGTTGGCATTCATGAATTCCCACCAAAAACAAGACGGTTTAGTGAAGCACTCGCTGGAATCAAAGCGCAACACATGACTTGTCTTTATCTGCCCGTTTTTATGCTCTTCTTTTTGAAGAATAAGTACATTTGGATCAGCTTTCGAAGAAACAGTTTGAACAACATATAATCAGCAGTTATGTTAGCAGAGTACATTACCATTTGCTTTTTTTCATTACTGGGTTCTGGATTAACCTTTTTTTCTGGCTTTGGATTGGGAACCATTCTGGTTCCCGTTTTTGCCTTCTTTTTTCCACTGGAATTGGCCATTTCATTGACAGCTATCGTACACTTTCTAAACAATGTATTCAAGTTGTTTCTGGTTGGGAAAAACGCCAATAGAACCATTGTTATCAAGTTTGGGCTTCCTGCAATTGCATTCGCTTTTATTGGTGCTTACGTGTTGCACCTTATGTCGGATCTGAATCCAGTGCTGGATTATTCCGTTTTAGGTATAAGCGCAAATGTCACTGTTCCCAAACTCATTGTGGGCGTTTTACTTGGTTTCTTCGCGCTTTTTGATTTGGTGCCAAAGCTGTCAAAACTACAGTTTAACGAAAAGTACATTCCGCTTGGCGGCGTCTTGAGTGGCTTTTTTGGCGGATTATCTGGTAATCAGGGGGCATTAAGATCTGCCTTCCTTATTCGTTCCAATTTATCAAAAGAGCAGTTTATCGCAACGGGTGTGGTCATCGCCGTGTTAATCGACATTTCGCGATTGGGTGTTTACTCCTCGGACCTTGCAAAGCAGCACCATCAACTGGATTATTTGCTCTTGACCATTGCAGTCTTATCAGCGTTCACGGGAGCTTTTTTAGGAAATAAACTCTTAAAGAAAGTCACTGTAAAATTCATTCAATACTTCGTTGCGATCATGCTTCTACTGTTTTCGCTGTTGTTAATAGTGGGAATTGCCTAGTAAAATAACGAAGAGGCGGGAGCGCAGTAGTGCCTGGATCTAACAAGAAAGCTCTTTTTGAAGATGGTGGAGAAAAATAATTCAATCCATGGAATGAACCAAAATTCACCCAATTATATGATTCCTATATCGATTTAGTTATAATCAATATCACGATAATTCTATGGAATTGTCCTAATCCGGATTGTTGAAGAGGTGTGAGCTACATTCCTTTCTCTAGTGGTAAGATATTAAACAAGTGTTTGCATGCAGGCTTTTTTGTTGAATGGAGAGGCTCTGCGTGAAAAGTGGCCAAAGAATCGGTGGTTTTCAGTTTTAAACAAAATTTAAGGTAATGTTGGAAATACAACATTTGGAACAGTTTGAAGACGAATGTTCATTTTTTAAAACCACAATAGAAGTTTGTTAACTTTCAGAATTGAAAATGTTTTTTTGACATTTTTAGAAGAGTGGACCATAAACAGTAAAACCAAAAAGTATGAACGGCAAAAGGCACATAGGAATTGTACTTACATTCCTTGTTTTGATTTGTATGAATTTTACCACGCTGGCACAGGGATCGGTAAAAAAATACAAGCACAGAGAATTTCGAAAAAAACCGATTTGGATTGAAATGATGAATGATCCGAATGCGAACTATTACCAGACCATTGAAGCATTCAGATTGTTTTGGAAAGACCGAATTTTACCCGAAGAACCATTTGAAAATCACGAGTTGGATACCTTTGAACGAGAAGTGGGATTAGAGCAGGAAGACGAATCGGAGGAAGAGCGCAAGCGCGAACATGAACGAAAAGAAAAAAAGAGAAAGCGAAAAGGAAAACCAAACGAAACCATGCTTTACGCTTCTGAAGTGCGTGCATTCAAAGCTTGGATAAAAGCCGTAAAGCCTTGGGTGCGTGAAGATGGTAGTATTGTTTCTGAAGAAGAACAACAACGAATCATTGACGCTCAGAAAGAAGAGTTGAAAAAACTGGAAGAACTCAATACGCCTAAAAAGTAATCTCCGATGAAAAATATACTCCTTATAACACTATCGCTGCTAAGCCTTTGCTCTTATGCGCAGCTTGCCAACTGGACACCTGTTCCAGGTGGAACCGACTTTCCAACAAACAACTCCGGACAAATTCACGGCTTTTGTCGCATTAGTCAGATGAAATTTCATGCTTCCGATACCAATAAATACTACGCTGTTACAGGTGAAGGTGGATTGTTCTTATCTACAGATCAAGGTGCCAATTGGACTGTGGCTCCTGGAACGGATGTTCTTACGAATAACTGTGCATCCATCTGTGTTGATTACACAAACGACCAACACCTCCTTTTAGGGACAGGTGATGCCAATTACTATTCGAACAGTTCAGCTGGATTGATGAAATCAAACAACGGTGGTGGCTCATTCAGCAGTACCAGTTTAACCAATTGCCTGGTTATTGAGATTCTTCAGAATTCCACCAACTCTATGGAATACCTTGCTGCTACCAACAAAGGGATTTACAAATCTACCAACGGTGGAGACAATTGGACAGTAGTAACAGGAACCAATATTCCTTTTTCAGATATGAAGGTCAACACCGCTGCTGGTTCTCAAATTGTGTATGCTTGTACTCAGGAAAATGTACCACGCTTTTACCGTTCAACCAACTTCGGAACTTCTTGGACACAAATTACCAGTGGAGTGATCGCTTCAGCTGCAAATATTCAATCAGGTTCCCGCATTGGTGTTACAGCTGCCAATCCAAATATTGTTTATTTATCGGTTGTTGGTGGCGGTGGAATTATTCTAAGATCTACAGATGGTGGCTTGAATTTCAGTACGCAAAAGGCGGAGGGAAGTCCTTACATTACTTTTTACGACGACGATGTGACCGAAGGAGGTCAGGGAAATTACAATCATGCCATTACCGTAGACCCGGTTGATCCAGCTAAGCTCTGGCTTCAGGCACACTGTACCTGGTATTCAACCAATAGCGGAGTTACTTGGACTTTGCTTACGCACTGGTGGGAAAAATGCCATACCGATATGCATCAAATTCAGCAAGCTCCATTCAATCGCAACAAATTGTACAGTATGAATGACGGTGGTGTTTGGTTGAGTACCGACGGTGGAAATACCTGGACACCCAAAAGCGATGGACTTTATGCCTATGAAATTGGGAACAAGTGCGGTATTGGTAGCCAAATTGATAAAAACTTTATTTCTATCGGAACACAAGATAACGGACGTGTTATTTCAAATGCCAATGGTTGGTTTACAACAGGAGGTGGAGATGATTATGCTAAGCGTCAATGTGACTACAATGGAAACATTTATTTTGATGGAATAGAACGCCAACTGAATCAAACAGGTGCTATGGTAGAATACGGACTTCCAACAACCAACTGGAATGCCTTCGGATTCAACCGAACAAATGTGGATTTGGCGTTTGTTGGAGTAACAGATGTGTATCGTACCACGAACTTGACAGCTGGAACACCAACTTGGACACAGATTTCGAGCTTCAATCAAACAATTGTGGACATCCATAGCAGCATTGCCGATCCAAATCGTTTGTACGTCTTGGTATCGAATGGCGACTTGTATGTGTCTACAAATGCCTTGTCGGCAACACCAACGTTCGTGCAGCGCATTCTTCCGGGGTCTGCCAGTTCACTTGGAAGTGTAGCAGCTATTCCGAATAACGCGGACATCGTTCATGTAGCAGAAAACAATGCGGTTTATCGATCTGCAGATGGAGGTGTAAACTGGACGAACGTAACGTACAACCTTCCGAACGTGAACCATAGAAGAATTTTGGCTGAACAGTTCGGAGGTACGCAAGAGCTCGTGTTCATTGCTACCAACAACGCCGTTTATTACAAAAAAGCTGGAGCTACTACTTGGACAAATTACAGTACCAACCTTCCAGGAAGAAAGGCGCCAACCGAGTTTTCGATGTATGACGATGGAACCAATCAGTCGAGAATTCGATACGCCAGTTTTGGTAGAGCAATATGGGAAAGCGGATTCGATAACCTGCGTCCGTTTAGCGCACATATCGTTGTTGGTGATAGTGTAATGGACTGTGATAATTCAGCTGTACTTTACACCCAAGGTTGTGTTGGTGCCATTAATACGCCCATTTCGTATGCTTGGACCTTTACTGGAGGAACACCTTCAACATCAACCGCAGCAAGTCAAAGTGTTACTTATCCGAGCACAGGAACCTACACTGTGACACTCACTGCTACCGATGCATTAAACAATACCTCCACAAAAACAATTTCTGTTTATGTTCAAGTGAACACGCAACTTGCATTGCCGTTGACTGAAGGATTTGTAGCAACCGCTTTTCCTCCATTGGGTTGGAGTCAAGTAAACATTGAACATGTTTCTGAGCTTTGGGAGCGCAATTCATCCGTTGGATCACAAGGGTCAACACAATCGATGATGTACCGGAACTATGACTTTTACAACGGAGATCGAGATGAAATGAGAAGTAGCGGATACGATTTTACCGGTATTTCTAGTGCAACTTTGACATTCGATGTGGCGCATAGAAGGTATTCTGGAGCAAATGTCGACTCATTGGCAGTTTTGGTTTCAACAGATTGTGGAGCGACATTTACTACGGTTTACTTCAAATGGGGGAATACGCTATCCACAGTTACAGGTGATTTTACACCATCTGCTTTTATTCCAACACCGTCACAATGGCGAACTGAAACCATTGATTTGAGTCCTTATATCGGTAATCCGAATGTGTTATTCAGTTTCCAAAATAGAGGAAATTACGGACAACACATCTACATTGATAACATTAACTTGACGGGCGTAATTGCAACAGCCGGACCTAATTTTGGTGCAGCGCCTGCCACCGTGTGTACAGGACAAACAGTAACGGTAACCGACGCGTCTACTGGAGCTACTTCATGGAACTGGGATTTTGGGCCTGGAGCTACGCCAGCAACGGCAACAGGTGTTGGACCGCATACGGTTTCCTATTCCACTTCTGGAACAAAAACAATTACATTAACTGTGAATGGTGGAGGCACCATTTCTCATGACGTAGTTGTAAATGCAACTCCAGCAACACCAACGATATCAGCAGATGGACCAATCACGTTCTGTTCGGGGGACGACGTGGTACTGACATCATCGTCAGCAACCGGAAATACTTGGTCTACAGGAGAAACAACGCAATTTATTACCGTTTCTGATCCGGCAATTTATACGGTTACAGTGGATAACGCAGGATGTTTGTCGGGTGTTTCGAACCAAACAGCGGTAACGGTTAACGCCAATCCAACGGTTGCTTTTGCACCTATCGAAGATGTATGTTTGGACGATCCGGCTATAACCTTGAATGAAGGAACTCCTGCTGGAGGAACATACAGTGGAAATGGTGTAAGTGGGGGACAATTCAATCCAACGAGCGCTGGCTTAGGCATGTTTACACTTACGTATTCATACACAGATGGTAACGGTTGTACAGGAACGGCGAGCATTGATGTGCAAGTAGATGATTGTGCAGGAATCAAGGAGAATGAAGCGAATTTTGTTTCCATCTACCCGAATCCTTCCGACGGCTTGTTTACCGTTGACGCTGGAAAACTTGCAATCGAAAACATTATCATTTACGATAGCAAGGGTAGAGTAGTAAAAGAAATCGAGGTTTCGAAAAATACAACGATGAAGATAAACATTTCAGACATGGCAAATGGAGCTTATACCGTTAAGGTAATTACAGCAGATGCTTGGCAGAATGTTCCGATTGTATTGGAACGATAAGACTGTAAATTGATATATAAAAGCGAAAAAGGGAGCTCTAGAGTTCCCTTTTCGTTGTTATTAATATCTTTTATGTTAAAAGATGCTACTTGCATTGTATTGACCTCCCTCTTATAGAAAATTCTTAAAGAAGAATTACCAGACCAACTACCAATGCTACTATACCTAATACTAACATGACTCGTTTTTTTTCGCTTTCGCTGATTAATACTTACCTATTTTCAATCATTGTGCCGCGAACAAGTTTCTATACAAAACTCAGTGTTTACTCGGGGTTGCGCTGATGCCAAATTTGGAAATGTGCGTCATTTCTTTTCAAAATGAAAATGGTGCTTTCAAAATGGGTTTTACAATTTCAGTTTCAGGTAAAACTGCATTAATAAAAAACACAGAGAGAAGGAGAACGCAGAGATTTTGTCTACCGACTGACTGGTTCAGTGAAATTGTCTTAATTTCTGTTTCTGCCGCTTTGTTGATAATCGGAGTTGTGAATTTCTACATGCATAAACAAAAAATCAAGGAAAGTGAAAGACAGATCGGCAATTACAAGATGGAATTTCTGGACGATGAGTAATTGAAGCTTAGAGTATTATTCATAATCATAATGCCATATTGCGGTAGCATCTTTTCCTTCTGAGAAATTGAAAATGAGATAATCATGTTTCCCTCGCCAATAATAGATCAATTCATCGGGATACTTCTCATCGGGTTTTCCCATTATTCGTCTGATGTATTTCTTGCTTTTACCAGTTAGACGAGTTTCTAATGCTCGCATGATTTCAGCGAAATCACTTCCGAACCTATTACAGTCCTCGCAATCGGATTTTTTCAATCGCTTAAACTCTTTACCTAACAACTTCGAGTCGATTTTCTCAAACGTATCATTACTATATTTACTTGAACAACAGGTTGGTGGCCGTTTCTTCAATAAACCATCATTCAATTGAAAACCCTGAATAAAATAAAAAGAAGTCAGTAGAAATGAAAGTATAACGATCTTGCTAATGCTTCGTTTAAAAATAGTCTTGAATTGCATGTGAATGATTTTAATTCCGACTGAAGTTAGTGAAAATCCGAATCCTTGATTGCTGAATTCAAGATCTAAACATCTAATAACTATCTTTCATTTTCGAAACACTACTTATGAAACTGGTTTTAACGCTTGTATTACTCTTTCTTCACTCAATTGCTCTCGCTCAAAATACTTCGTTCGTAAAAGTGAAGAACAATCAGTTGCTGGATGGAAATGATAAGCCGTTGTTTCTTAAAGGCGTAAATCTTGGAGGATGGTTGCTTTGGGAAGAATGGATGTGGGGCGGAGGATTTCGATCGGAAACTGTAATGGAAACACGCTTGAAAGAATTGTTAGGCGAAGAAAAGTACTTCGATTTTCAGAAGCAATATTACTCCAGCTTTGTTACTAAAAAAGACATTGAACTTCTTTCTAAGAACAATGTAAACTGTGTAAGGCTTCCCTTCAATTACCGCATTTTCAGAGAAGAGCACGTGGATGGTTTTGCGTTAGTGGATTCTCTTGTTAGTTGGTGTAAGGAATATAAAATCTATGTCATTCTCGACATGCATTCCGCACCTGGTGGACAAAGTCCATATTTTATAGCTGATCCTCAAAAGACGAAGCTTTGGGATAGTGAGACCAACAAATCAGAAACAATACAATTGTGGAAACAGTTAGCAGATCATTATAAGAACGAATCCATAATTGCTGGTTACGATCTGTTGAACGAACCGAAAACAAAGAGCACACAAGATCTGTTGAATCTCTGCAAAGAATTGACTACTGAAATTCGAAAGATAGATTCGAATCATCTTTTGATAATGGAAGGGAATAATCTGGCGCATGATTTCAAAGGTTTTCCGGTACTGACAGATGAAAATCAACTGTACAGTTTTCACTATTATGCTTGGTTTGCTGAAGGAAAGAAGAAAGAAAACATTGATAAAATAATCAAAGGAATTCCGGGTGATGGACCAGTTTGGTGTGGCGAATGGGGAGAAGACCAGTTACTGAATTTGCAGGAAGCCAATGGTTTGTTGAAAGCGCAACCACGTGTTTGTGGAATTAGTTTTTGGTCGTACAAACGGGTTTATACCAATAATAAGAAAGTACCCTTTTGCAGTGTTCTGCCAGGTAAAGACTGGGACAAAGTGCTAAAATGGTTGACCAAGCATAAAGTAAAACCTACTCACGAAGAAACGGAGAAGGGAATAAATGCTTTTTTGAATGCACTGAAATTGGAAAACTGTACGTTTAATCCGGAGGTGAAAGCAGCGATTCTGTAAGTGTTTTAGAGTGATTCATCAAACGGTATAAACTTTGTATAAGCGAGTTTCAAAAAAAAATGCTTATGAAAAAGTTTATTCTTTTAACCGCTTTATTCCTGGTTGGATTAACAGCCAACGCACAGAAGATATTTTCAGTAAATAACGAGAACTACGCCGAAATAAAAGTGTTTGTTGTTAAGAATGAAAATTACGCTGATCTGCTGGTATATAAAATTTCGAATGAGAACTACATTGGGCAGAATGAAGGAAAATGGTTCTTTGTAGGAAACGAAAATTACGCTCAGAAAAAGATCTTCTTTGTGGATAATGAGAACTATGCAGATCTAAAGATTTACTTCGTTGATAACGAAAATTATGCCGGCTGGAGGAATAAAAGTAAAATGCATTTACTGTATTGACAAGCGTTCTTATAGAGGCTGAAAAAAATCCAAAGTGCACGTTACTGAAACTTTATTAGTGATATATGGAAAGTTAGTTGTACCTTGTGGGTAATTCTTTCAAAGATTGTTATCTCAATCAGGCTGTAAAGTCATTTTACATTCCAATTAATTTAAACATCTTTTTTTAAAAAAGGTCCGTACAACAATTGCACGGATTCGAATTAATACTAATAATGGTTCCTCTATTGAGCGGACCACAATACACAGATTATGAATAATGGAACAGTAAAATTCTTCAATGAAGCTAAAGGATTTGGATTTATTAAAGGAGAAGATCAACAAGATATATTTGTACATGCTACAGGTTTAAATCAGGATATCCGTGAAAACGATAGCGTAACTTACGATACTGAACGAGGAAAAAATGGTTTGAACGCTGTTAATGTTTCAGTGATTAATAACTAGAATTTTTTCGAAGTTTTTATAAAAGGTTGTCTGTCTCTGGCGGACAACCTTTTTTTGCTCCAACCGATCACTAAAATCTTCAATTAAAATACGCAGCTATGGAAATGGAAACGGTTAAGAAGAAAATCCTTTCAGGAAAACTGAACGATGAGGAAATTATCGCTTTATTAAAAGAGGTGAGCACGGAGGAAAAAGGAGATGGTACGTTTTTAACGATAGTAAAGACCCTAATCAAATCCTATCTTTTGCCACGAATGTGGAAACTGATTATTGAGGCTGTTCTCATCATTTCCGCAATTACAGTAATTTTTATTCTGTCTTACTCTGGAAGAATAAACGAGACGGTTACAGCGGTATTGATGGCTTTCAGTTTGGGCTTTTTGTTCGGACGAATTCGCTGAGTAAACACCAAAACCTAATTCTAATTCCCTGTAATCACCAGCTTTTTCGTGCTTTTTTCGTTTTTGTAACTGATATTTATCATGTAAATACCAACCGGAAAAGAAGAAGTGTTTACTTCTGTTTGTGCAGCGCTACTGAATGATTCATACAATACGCTACCTGTTAAATCGGTAATACAAAGGGTTGAACCAACAGGAATATTGCTGATGGTCACGTTTGCATTTGCAGGGTTAGGAAAAATCATCGGCTCACTGAGAGACGCGTTTTCCAACCCCAAAGTATTACAGGCTGTATTCACGGTTATCCCTGTGTAACCATAATTGCTGATTTTGTTCAGCACCATGTCTATTTCAACATCATCAGCACAAACATACTCAAGGTTAGGTGTTCCGTAAAATCCGAATATGGCAAGTGTTGAAGTCGTGTTCTTGATACTGAAGAATTCCAGCTCCGTATTGTAACTGCAATCAAAGCAATCCATTTCGGGATTGTTACTCAGATCTATGATCGACAACATGTTATTTTGGCAATACAACACGGCCAATAGCGGATTATTGGTTACGTCTATCTCCGTGAGCAAGTTGTTTTGAAATGTGAGTGCACCAAGGATCGGGTTTTGACTAACATCAATACTGGCAATCTGATTGTCATTAACAAAGAGTCTAGCGAGAAGCGGGTTGTGAGTAACATCAATGTCATAAAGGTTGTTGTCATTCAACTCCAAATTCCGCAAATTCACGTTGTTACTTACATCAATGGATGTCAATGAATTGTTAGGACATTGCAAATCTTCTAAGAGTATGTTTTCACTCACGTTGATTGTTGTAACAGGGTTGTTGATGGATTGAACAAACCAAATATTCGGATTTCCACTCAGGTCCAAGGTAGAAATGTTGTGATGATCTACATTCAGGAATCCCAAATTTGGAAAACCCTCAATTCCTGTTAAATCAGAAACCATGTACTGGTTGTTTTGCCAAAGATGAATACTGTAAACGGCTTGCGCTTCTGTTACTTGAATTTCACCATCATTATTGCTGTCTAAAACAATTGGAAAACCATCTATATCGCTAGTTACGTCCCCAGATAAGAGCAAGAATTTAAAGTTCGGATCCGGAATGTTGACAATTTGAGCGTTGACACTCACTGAGAATAAGCAAAGAATAAGAAATAAGCCTTTCTGCATGTTGATTTGATAGTTAAAATTGGTACGTAACAAATCTACGAAGATCTTCATTAACTTCGTTGATAATGTCTGAAGAACGTCATCACTTTTACTTAAACAAGGAAGAACCGAATAGGAGCTGCTTACTTACGTTAAGAAGTATCATTCTGAATCAGGACGAAAACATTAGTGAAACAGAGAAATACGGAATGCCTTGTTTTTGTTATAAGAAGAAAGCATTTTGTTATTTGTGGACAGATAAAAAGACGAAAGAACCTTATCTGTTAATGGTAGAAGGGAAGCACCTCGATCTTTCTCAATTGGAAGAAGGTAGCCGTTCACGAATGAAAATTTTCAGGGTCAATCCAAACCAGGATTTGCCTATGGAAATCATTTCGAATGTTCTTCAAAAAGCGTTAGACTTGTATAGAACTGGCGTGGTGAAAACGGATGTTCGTTAATTTGTTGAACTGTTTATTCGTTTGGGCTAATTTGGTTAACTTTAAGAGAACAATGAATTACATCAATAGTTTATGGATATCAAATTTGAATTGATCATCGGTGCAAAATTGGTTTGCGCTTTGTTGATGGGTGGATTAGTTGGTTTTGAGCGGGAGAAGAATAACAAGTTTGCTGGCGTGAGAACTTTCGGAGCTATTGCTGTTGCCTCATGTATTTTTGTTGCCATTGCAGAACATCTTACAGATGACACTTCTGCAATTGCCCGTATTTTAGCGTCTATTGCCACTGGAATAGGATTTATTGGTGCCGGACTCATTTTCAAAGATGGAAATCAAACACATGGATTAACAACCTCGGCTGCACTTTGGGCAACTGCAGGAATTGGATCTGCTGTGGCTTTGAACTTTTTTATCATTGCTGGTTTCGGTACAATCATCGTTTACTTTCTGTTACGCATGAATCAGTTTAAATGGTATAAAAAGATGATTGAGGAAAGTGATGATGAAAACCAACACGATTAAGATCACTTTCAATGTAATATCAGAATAAGAAAATGTCTATGAGTGAAGAGATGAATTCCCTGGTGTATTTCAATTACGATGTCATTTGGTGCAAAGTATTTGAAATTGAAACCAAAGAAAGTGAGTATGTGTACGTTTCGCCATTAGACGAGCGAAACAACGAATTGATAGAATCTTTCCTTAAAAATCCAGCTGACGATGAGTTGGTGATGCGAATCATCGATATCTATATTGAAAATCAAATTGGTATTGACTACACTCCGGAAAATTTTGAATACAACAAGTTACTCGATATTGAATGGAGACATATCCAGCTTCCCGAAGCCGAATCGTTTACGGACTTATTGATTGCTGAGTCGGATAAAACCCATAGCGATTACGTTGAGGAGCATAAACAAATCAATAACAATCCAATTAACTGGAAATCAGAAAACGAATGGGTGGATTATCGAAAACTGAAAGAAACGTTCTTTCACCAAACGTTTGATGCTGAAACAGTGCAATTCTACACCAATTCTTCTGTCGATAATTTTGAGGAAGACCGTTACGATTATCCCTGCATAGTTGCTATTGACCAAAACAAGATTGGCTTTCTGTGGTTTATGACTTAAACTATAATTACCAATTAAAAATTATCGTCACCATAGCTGCGGAGGATTTCTAATCCTGCGCTATCCCAAGCTGCGGAGGATTTGCAATCCTGCGCCTTTTTCTTAAGCTATTCACCGTCTTTCTTTATTCCCAAATAAACAAACACCGTAGGCACAATAACTGTAACGATTGTCACCAGCGTATTCACATTCAATTTCTTCTCGTCGATCTTTGAATCTGTTGGCTTCGACTCAAATTTATAGGCGACATCTGCTGTATCATAATAAGCTATTAGATCAACATATCTTCCTGTGATTTTTTTTCCGTTCGTCTCCTTCAGGAGAAAAGGCAAGGTTCTGCGGTCGCTTGTTCGGTATTTATAGATGTAAGAATGATTTCCAAGCGAATCATAAATATTGATGTCGTATGGCTTAATTCCTAGTTTGGCATTCACCGAATCTTTGGTCATTCCCGGTTCTAACTCCATTACTTGTTCCACGTGTGTGTATTTTGGAGCAGTAACAATACATGACTGTATCAATAAGGCGGGAATCAATAGTAGGGTTAATAACCTGGTTATTCTTTTCATATATTTCAATCTCGAATACCATCCCAAAATACGAAAATTGAGAGAATCAGCTGTTACATGATTTTTGAGTTGATTTTATTTTCTTTGGTGAAAAACATGAGGATTTTTCTACCTCTGTTCGCATAAGAGATAGTTCGGAGAGTTTCTAACCAAGTCCAGTCAGCATCAAATCTGTGTTAATCTGCGTGCAATTATCGCTCTTTAATGAACTCCTTCACTAAGATTCCTTTCGAAGTCGTCATGCGCAAAAGATACAATCCATTTTGTAAATCACTTACATCAATAGTCGAAGCGTTCATTTCAAGATTAAATTTCATAACAATTTGACCTGTGATTGAAACAATTTCAATTGCCGCATTTTCGTTTAGCGAAAGATGAAATTGGTTTGAAACAGGATTCGGATACAGTAGTATGTTATCCATAGATTCATTGGCCAATGAAAGTTGGCTGTGCGGATTTCCCAATTCAGCTAAAAAATACTCTGAAGAACATTCGTGGTTTTTTGTCAGCAGAATATTGTCGAATTGCGCTGAGTCGCTGTTGAAAGCTCCGGTTGTATAAATATTTCCATAAATATCGCTCACCATTCCAGTAGGTTGAAGGAAGGCACAATAACTGGATGAATTCGCAGTGTGTAATGCGCTTAGTGTACCATCGGGCTGAAAACGTGCAACATGTAACATCATTCCTGTTATAGAAATAGTATCGTTGTCAAGCAACCATTCCGGGCTTGTAGAATATCCGGAAACACAAATATTTCCCCAATGATCTACACATAAACCTGTTCCTACATCTTCATTCGTTCCACCAATGCTTTTTGCCCAGACAGTATTTCCATTGTTATCATATTTTACGAAGAACTGATCCTTGTATCCTCGAGCCGGAATAGAAACCCCATTTCCAAAATCCTGCATTCCTGTGAGCCATGCTGTTCCTGTAATGTAAGTATTTCCTTCAATGTCGTTGCAGATACTTCTAACGTCGTCGGCGTAAGTGTTTCCTGCCAAACGAAGCCAGTATATACTACCAGACGGTGAGAATTTTGCTGTAAAAAATCGCTCATCTGATGCCGGACGTGTGATTGTGTCAAAAACCCGCATCGTTGTACTGGTTGAATTTCCCGTAAGGTAAATGTTTCCCGACTGATCTATGGAAAGCGCCCGTGGTTCATCTTTACCATAACCACCCATTCGTTTTACCCAGTTGAGACCTCCGGTTGAGGAAAATCGTGCAAACCAGATATCGCCAAAACACCCAACATTCGGATTTTGAACAACGGTTCCACCTATCATAAGCGTATTGCAAGAGAAATCTCCAGCTACATAAACATTTCCAAGTGAGTCATTGATAATCGCTCTACCGAATTGATAACCGTCATAAGCTCCCGGTTGTGCGCAAACGTTCTTTACCCATAACTGATTACCGGCTGAATTTAGTTTTAATACAAATCCACTGCTTCCGTTGTTCGAAACAAAAGTAGAACTTCCGAATATGGCGATCCCGGAATACCAGCCAGTTACATAAACAGATCCGTCGTTGGAAACACTAATAGCTGTTGCCTGACCACTTTGTTGACCACCGTATGCCCAAAGCACTTCATGGTACGCATTGTATTTTGCAATGAAAATGGTATAGTTGGTGGTGTCCTGAGCGTTAAGTGTAACAGATCCCAACGTAATTGCTTTCTGAAAAGAACCCGCGACATAAATGTTCCCTTGTTTATCCGTGCAAATGGTGTTTCCGGCGCTTTTACTCATTCCACCACCAGTTTCCGCCCAATCCCAATTTAAGTTTTGTGCATTAGCTGATGAAAAAGAAAGCATAGATAACAAGGCAATCAGAAAAGAATGAAATCTGTTCATGTCAAAGGTTTGTTTTGGATCTGTTCTAAAAACGAAGAGAGTTATTAAAAGTTGCCGAAATAATTACAAATTACGAGTTACAAATTACCAATGGTGTTTTTCGTTCAACTGTTTAGTCATTAGTAATTGGTCATTTGCAATTAGTCATTCTTAATTCTCTATCTTTGCGCCGCGAACCCATGCAAAAAGCTATATCACTATTTCGAACAAATTATTGATCGTGGTATGGACATGAATTTTTTAGTTAATATATTCCATTTTCGTTTGAAGCTTGTGATCGCTTTCACAGCTGCTTGCTTTGCATTTCCTGTTGTTTCATCTGCTCAACTTTCTCGTTCTGATGAATCTGTTGCGTCGAGTATTTATACAATTATGCTGAATACGACATGGGAAAATCAGTCGTCGTTTCAAGCGTTCAAGATTGGAGTGTTGGATAGTGACACCACGCTTTACGGAATCATTCGAAGAAAATACGAGGGAATTACGCTTAAAGGAAAAAAAGTAGCTGTTCAGCATTTCAAAAGTGTGGAGGCAGTTGGTGCTACACAGGTTTTGTGCGTTGATAAGAAATTCAACAAAAAGATAGAAGAGATTGCTGCGGCTACCGCCGGAAATCATACGCTTCTGATAACGAATCTTTGTAAGAACGACGATTATAGAATGGTCAATTTTAATGGTCGACTAAAAGACGATGATTTTAAAGTGAACAAAGAAAACATGGCGGCTGCCGGTTTAAAATTGACAGATCAGTTTAAAGAGTACATGGAAGGCACCATGGCCTGGGAAGAACTGTTGAAGGAAGCCAACTCGAAACTTGAAAAAGAATCCGAAAAAGTTCAGGCGAAAGAGAAGACCATTGCAGCGCAGGGCAAGAAAATCAATTATCAGAAAATGACAATTGAAGAGAAAGTGCGAATGCTGGATGAACAAGGATCTATTCTTGAAGAACAGGACGAGAAAATAGAAGAACAGTCGAAGGAAATTTATCTGCGTGAGCAAACTTTGCTAGAGCAGAAGAACCGTATTTCTGACCAAAAAGGACAAATCAGTGAAATTCTGAAAACACTGGGAATGCAGCGCGTGATTCTAATCATGGCATTTTTAATGCTTGTTCTGATTCTTGGAATTGCTTATGTAATGTACAGAAGTTCACAGGAACGTAAGAAATCGATTATCGATCTTTCTGAACAACATGCAATTGTAAGTTCGCAAAAAGACCAAATCGAAAAGATCTTGTTTGAATTGACGGATAGTATTCGCTACGCGCTTCGAATTCAGAATGCTGTTTTACCTAGTGAACAAACGATAAAAGGAACCATTCCGGGCGAGTTTTTTGTGATGTACAAACCAAAAGACATCGTTTCAGGAGATTTCTTCTTTGTTGACAGAAGAGGTGATTGGACATTGGTTGCTGTAGCGGATTGTACCGGACACGGTGTTCCGGGAGCGTTTGTAAGTATGTTGTGTATCAGTTTATTGAATGAAATTGTGAAACAACAGGAATTGAGTCGGGCAGATATTATCCTGAATGAACTCCGTGACAAAGTGATTGATTCTCTTCAGCAAAAAGGAATTCAAGGCGAACAAATGGACGGAATGGATATTTCTTTGTTGTTGATCAATAACAAGACGTACAAGTGTCATTGGTCGGGAGCTAACAATCCATTGTATATTGTTTCTTCGAAAAGCAAGCAGTTGGAAGAGCTCAAACCGGATAAACGTCCAATTGCCATATATCCTGACATGAAAGCCTTTACCAATCATGAATTGGAAGCTGAAAAAGGAGATATCTTCTATTTGTTCACCGATGGTTATTCAGATCAGTTTGGTGGAGCGAAAGGGAAGAAGTTCATGAGCCGGAATTTCAAGAACCTGCTTGCTGAAAATGCCCACAAACCAATGAATGAACAAGGTAAGATCCTCGATTCAACCATTGAGAACTGGAAATCTGGCAACGGTTCCGACTTTGAACAGATCGATGATATCACGGTTTTGGGGATAAGGATAGGCTAATTCTCAGAATTTCCAGACCAATCCGGTTGAACCACCGAACCATAATGTGTTATCGTAATTTCTATGTGTGGAGACCATTTCCTTCATGAAGCGAACTTCTGTGCGAACATCCCAGTATAAATTCTCCCTGATCGGATATTCCATTCCGAAGTTGAAATAAGCGGACAAAGTATACGTCCAGTAGTTGTAATGCATCCATTTTTCAGGTTGCGAGCCATTACTTGAAATGTATCTGGCGTTAACAGCATAGGGGAAAGTATGTAATGTTCCAATGCGCTCGTAAAACTGCAGTTTTCCTTTCGGTTTAAAGTCGAAACGGAATGCAAGTGGAATACCAAGGTTGTAAACTCTTCCTTCAACAGGTTGAAGTGCTGAAGGAGCTATGGAAGCGATGTCCGTGTTCGGTTCTTGTGTTGTTAATTGCATTCCACCTTGAAGACCGCTTTCCAACCAAAGACGTTTTCCTATTCTTCTACTCACTTGAATGTCAGCACTCCAATATAAATGAGCCGGAAGTGATTTCGAAGTTGAGTTGGTGAGCATCTCCAAACTGATATACTGATCTTGCTCAAAATTGATGAGGTACGCATTTCCATAAGTCGCGCCAACGTGACCGCCAAGCATCCATTTCGCTGGTCGAGATGGAGGTGGAGGAGAAAAGGAACCTGGTTTTTGAGGCGCAGAAGAATCAGAGAACGAAGAATCATTTTTTTGAGAATTACTGGCTGTTAGTGAATCATTGGATTTTTCAGAATCATTTCCTTCAGCGCTTAAATTCTCCGGATTGTTGGATCCATTCAACTCTGCATTGCTTGGAAGATTGTCCTTATTATTTGAAGCATCACTCAAATGTGTATCGTTTACCTTTGGATTTGAAACCTCAGCTTGTTGAGTGCTGATTGTTCCAGGATAAGTTGACGTGGCTTTTTTCGTTGTGCGATGGATTGTTTTCTTTTTTACAGTCGGTTTGGATAATTCTTTGGCTTGTTTTTGATTTTTAGAGATTCCATTTTTCCGACGTTTACTGTTCTTTGCGATTATCGATTTCTTACCATTTGACTGGATTTCAGACATATTCTTCTTTTCTGAAGAGGTGATTTGCTGAGTTGTTGTCGGGAGAGGTTTCGTGTTGTTCTCTGAATCAGAAGTTAAAGTCGAAGTGTGCGTATTCGTATGTCCATTTTTAGAAGAAGATGTAGTTAAAGGCTCATTCGTTTCTGATGTCGATTTGTCGTTTGTTTGTTGCGAATGACCAGTTGATTCTGCTGCAATCATCTTGTTGTTTAATGAAGGTGTTCCATTGGAAGAAGTCATCCAAATTGTAAATGCAATACCAGATGCGATCATAAATCCTGCCGACGCCCAGAAAAGAGATTTCCATGAAAATGTTGAGCGCTTCGGTTGAGCAGCTGCTCCGGCGTCTAGTCCAGCGGAAACGGCATCCCAAAGTCCTTCCGATGGCTTCGCACCGAAATTCTCGAATTTGTCCGATAAACTTCCTCTGTTTTCGCTATTTTGCATAACTCCAAGTTTTTGATTCATCTTCAGTTGCTTCTCTGTCGATCATTTCGCGTAAAAGCAATCGTGCTCTGCTGTATTGGGATTTTGAAGTCCCTTCTGAAATTCCAAGTAAACCGCCAATTTCCTGATGGGTATAACCTTCAACTGCATATAAATTGAACACCGTACGAAATCCATTTGGTAAACGCTGGATCTTTTCCAATAAAGCCTCCAGATTTAATTGTTCTATGGCATCGTCACTAGCGATTGGATTAAAATCGGTCATTTCAAAAACCTGTGTCAAATGGTGTTTCACAGATTTGTTCGATCGATAATGTTCCAGTGCCGTGTTAACCGTTATCTTTCTTGCCCAGGCTCCCAACGGACCTTTTTCGGTGTATTGATCCAGTTTATTGAATATCCGAATGAAAGATTCCTGCAGTACGTCTTCTGCTTCCACCTCGTCCTGACAATACCGCAAACAAACTCCCTTCATCATGTACGAGAATCGCATAAACAGCTCGTGTTGAGCGGGCCTGATCTGTTTCCTACAGGCTTTTATTAAATCGTTATCCGTACAGTTTTTATAGTTCATACTTCGAAATAATTTCCACCGCAGCGGACTCATCACAAGTGTTCAGTATTCAAAAATCAGTTATTCAAAAAATCAAGGTCTTAAAATTGAAAGTCGTTATAGTTTGTTGAAGTTTATTCTTCTATTTGGAGGATTGAATCCAACAAACTAACGGAAGGAAATCCCCAGTCGGAACTCGATATAGTTAAAGTTGTTAATTACGGTTTGATTAGAATAAGGAAGTTCCTCCAACAACATCGTATCCGGAATTCGTTGATTCGTATAAACAAACCGATATCCGACTGATGTTGTGATTCCGAAGTATTTTGAGATATAATGTGTTATTCCAATATTCGCTCCAAATGAATATCCTCCCTGGTCGGAATAATAATCATTCAGTGCCGCAAGATAACCTCCGCAAGCTCCAATGAAGGGCTTTGTATCGCCTTTCCCAAAATTGTATCTCGATTCCACCATGATTGGAACGTAACTGCCAACATCATGAGATTCTAGGCCAAGCGCCAATCCAAGATCAACATGATTCAGAGATATCCCGTTAGCGAGTTGTAATGAGATAGAGGTGTAATTTCCGGTGAGAACTCCTGTTGTTAACCTTCCGTAATAGCCCATTTTGGGTTTTTCCAGCTGTGAATAGCCTTTCAGAGAAAGCACTGCGAATAATAGAATTGATAATATATATTTCATGTTCAATGTATAAAAGTGAAGTAATTGGATTCAGGCGGGTTGATCAATGAATTACAAGTCCTACGCGTAATTCCAGGCGATTTCTGTCATGAATAACGTTTTGTCCGTAGTAATACCATTCGTGTGTATGATTCCATGCCGGAAAATCGTTTGATGTACGTGAATAACGGTAGCCAATTGCAGTAGTAATTCCAATGTGTTTTGAGAAGTAATGCGCAATTCCAGCCGTAGCACCCACAGTATAACCGCCATTATAAGTGTAATAACTGTTCATTGCAGACAAGTAACCGCCAAAAATTCCAACGAAAGGTTGCGTGGTGCCTTTTCCAAAATTGTAGCGCGATTCAAGCAGAATAGGTGCGTAGCCGCTTTGATCATGAACTTCAAGCCCTATTCCCAATCCAAGATCAACATGACCTATGGAAATGCCGTTAGACATTTGAAAGGAAATGGAAGAAGTTTCTCCGGTTAAAATTCCAGCCGAACCTCTGGCATAATAGCCAATTTTAGATGTTTCAGTGGTTTGTGAATGTGCATTCAGACATAGTCCTATGAAGAAAAGTATACAAGGTATTTGTTTCATCTTATTTTTTTTGCGATTCTATTTGGAATACTTTTTTTCGGCCGAAAGAACACTATTCAAAGTTAATCTGTTTTTACCCCTGATGAAGCAAATTGAAAAAGGGTTGCATGCAGATTTGAGGTTTTCGAAGATTTTTGAAAAAACAGTATTTTGAGACATAGGAAATCTCATTGCCAACGATGAAGAAGCCAAAAGAAAAGACGCTGAAAAACAGGGTTTAAGCAGTAAACATGGTGAATAGGTCAATCATCTGCTTAGTAATTTGTCATTCACAATTTTTGAACAATAATTATCTGCCTGAAGTACTCCAATGAAATCCGTGTCGCCAACCGGTCCAAACTAAACGTCGCCTAGCTTTTTTCTTTTTTACTGTTGATCGTTGTAGAGAGTCATCATTCGTTTTTATCTCCAACTCTTTGGGTTCAGTAATTGTTGGGGGCGTTTCGATAAATTGCAATTCATCCTTCACTTCAGGTACTGGAACCAAAACCTCAACCTCCACACGTCTGTTCAGTGCAAAATTCTCTTCTGTTGTATTGGGAACTAGAGGCTTTCTTTCGCCATAAAAAGAGATGCTGATCTTTGTGCTATCCACGTTTTTTGAAATTAGATAATCTCTAACCGCAATGGCTCTTTTCTCTGACAGTTGATTATTGTAATCTTCATTTCCAATAAAGTCGGTATGCCCGCTTAGTTCAATGCTATAATCCGATAATAAATCAAGTTTTGCAGCTACTTTATCCAATTCTTGTGTGGCTTTCTGATCTAAAATAGCAGAATTGTAAGCAAAACAAACGGTTGTCATAATAACAATGATGGATGTGACAAGGGCAAGTGCAGCGTTCTTTTTCATTTGATTCTTAGGATGTTGTTAGGATGAATTTAATAAAAATCAATGATGAGTAATGATTCCATTTCTTAAATGGTTAGGAATTATACTCTTGTGTGAAATATGCAAAATTCTATGAAATTAGAGTAACGTCTACTATACGAATGATATTGAACTTGCGCTTATCAATTTTAATATAAAGTATATGAAAACAAATTTATTCAAAAATGGATTTCTTGTCGTTGTTCTGACAATGATTTCCAGTAGCAACTTACTGGCTTTTACAGCCGTTACTGACGGCGATTGGACAGATCCAGCAACATGGGGTGGAGTTGCACCTTCAGGAACAGTGAGTAATCAGGATATTATCATTCCATCCGGAATCGAAGTTAATCTGAATACGGATGTTACCTTTTCCGGATTACTCAACAATTTTACGGTGAATGGAACATTGATGAGTTCTACCAATAATCGATTGATCGTTCAACTTGGAACGTTTAGTGGAAGTGGCGATATCGATATTCAGCGTATTGTTTTCGACGGTGTGCTTATCACGTATTCACATTCAGGTGATTTGACAGTGAATACCTTCATAAATATGGGGGCGGCAGTTGTTGTTACATCTCAAGTTACAGTGAGCGATTCGTTGGATCTTGATGCTGGAACATTCACATTGAACACAGGTGGAAACCTAATGATTGAAACCGATGCAGTAATTGTTAGAGATGCAGGTTCATTAGTGACAACAGGTGGTGTATTTAACTCAGGTGGTTCATATTATGTGCGTTACGAAGGTGGTTCAAAAACGACGGGTATCGAAATCAATTCAACGAATTTACAGAACGTTGATATTGATTTGGATAACAATACGTCTACACTTACAATGGCAAGCAATCTACAGGTACATGGTGATTTGAATTTGAGCATGGGAATTTTGACCGTTGGTGCAAATGACCTCGAACTTTACGGAGATATAGACATTCAAACAGGAGCTATGTTAACCACAGCAGCAACTTCTAATGTGCGTATCGAAACTGGAACAAGTTTAACTTCCGGATTGGTCTTTACTTCAGGTTCTTCCGTCGATCAATTGACGGTTGATTACACAGGTAGCACTGGAAACGTTGATTTGAACAGTAACCTGGCTATTGCTGGAGAATTGCAATTACACAATGGCGCTTTCAGTATCGAAAGTGGTGCAACTCTTACAATGAATGCTGGTAGTCTTGTTCAAGTGATGGAAGGTGAACTGGAAGGAAACGGTGGAACATTCGATGGTACTGCTTCATATGATGTGGAGTACATCGGTGATACTACTGTCACTGCTGGTTTAGAACTTACTGGTACAGGTTTGAATGATGTTCTTGTAAACATTGGCG
>CBFGNV010000068.1:0-23673 GCA_965650275.1 uncultured Fluviicola sp.
TGTTGGTGAGAATAAAATTTCTGAATTGATGGTTTATCCAAATCCAGGAAATGGAACTGTGACTATTGAGTTGGCGAATTCCTTAAATCCAAACCAAATTCAGGTAACTGATATTACTGGAAAAACAATTTTAGTTCAGGCTATTGCAAGTGGTTCTGCTAATGTTCAGTTGGATTTATCTACGTTGAGCAAAGGCGTTTATGTTATTCGCGTTACTGACGAAAGAGGAGTAACGAGTAAGGAATGGCTTAAGTTTTAAATCAAAAGTCAAAGTTAAAATTCAAAATAGTTGATGAGGGATGTTTCGGGTAGCCGGGATGTCCCTTTTCATTTTAGGATGAATTAACTCTCTCCCTTTTGAGGCCTGCCTGTGTGCAGTCAGACAGGGGAGACCAAGAGGGGTGGCAACCACCTCCCTTTATCCCTCCTCGAGGAGGGAGATCAAACAATTCTCTCTATCTTTGCCCCCAATTTCACAGTCAATGATTACAATAGATAGCTTAAAAGTTGAATTTTCTGGTCGCACATTGTTTAGCGATATCAATTTCGTGGTGAATGAAAACGACAAAATTGCCCTAATGGGGAAAAACGGTGCCGGGAAATCAACGCTGATGAAGATCATTGCCGGTGAAAACAAACCAACTGGTGGAAAAGTTTCAGCTCCAAAGGACGTTGTAATCTCTTATTTGCCTCAGCATTTGCTTACAGAAGATAATTGTACTGTTTTCGAGGAAACGAGTAAGGCGTTTGCCGGAATCTTTGCAATGCGCGATGAAATTGAGAGCATCAATACCGAATTAACTGTTCGTACCGATTACGAAAGTGATGAGTACATGAAGTTAATCGAACGTGTTTCTGAATTGAGTGAGAAGTTCTATTCAATTGAAGAGATCAATTACGATGGTGAAGTTGAGAAAGTACTAAAAGGAATGGGGTTCGAGCGTGAAGATTTCACTCGACCAACTTCGGAATTTAGTGGTGGATGGAGAATGCGTATTGAATTGGCAAAGATCCTGCTTCAAAAACCTGATCTTATCTTGCTGGATGAGCCGACAAACCACATGGACATCGAATCCATTCAATGGTTGGAGGATTTCCTGATCAATAGCGCAAAAGCGGTAATGGTAATTTCTCATGACCGTGCTTTCGTAGATGCGATCACAACGCGTACTATCGAGGTAACAATGGGTAGAATTTACGATTACAAAGCAAGTTATTCGCATTACCTGGAGTTAAGAAAGGAACGGAGAGATCAGCAACAGAAACAATATGAAGAACAACAAAAATTCATTGCTGAACAAACCGATTTTATTGAGCGTTTCAAAGGAACATTCTCTAAAACGCTTGTTGTGCAGTCGCGTGTAAAAATGCTGGAAAAGTTGGAGATTATTGAAGTGGATGAGGTGGATAAATCATCGCTTCGTTTGAAGTTTCCGCCAGCTCCACGTTCTGGCTCTTACCCTGTTGTAATTACAGAGGTGGAAAAAGCGTATGGAGATCATTTGGTGTTCTCTGATGTAAATGTAACGATCGAACGAGGTGATAAAGTAGCATTTGTTGGTCGAAATGGAGAAGGAAAGTCAACGTTGGTGAAAGCCATCATGAACGAAATTGAGGTGAAGGGGAAAGTAGAATTGGGCCATAATACGCAGATTGGATATTTCGCTCAAAATCAAGCTTCCTTGTTGGATGAAGATCTGACCATTTTTGAGACAATAGACAGAGTTGCTGAAGGCGATGCACGTTTGAAAATAAAAGACATGCTTGGTGCATTTATGTTTGGAGGCGAAACGTCTACAAAGAAAGTGAAAGTACTTTCAGGTGGAGAAAAAACGCGATTGGCTTTAATGAAATTGCTTTTGGAACCAGTGAATTTGTTAATTCTCGATGAGCCGACGAATCACCTGGATATTCGTACAAAAGACATTATAAAAGATGCCTTGAAGGCATTTGACGGAACGCTAATTCTCGTTTCTCACGATAGGGATTTCCTTGACGGTTTAGCTTCTAAGGTATTTGAATTCGGAAACAAAAAAGTGAAAACACACTTCGAGACAATTGGCGAATTCCTTTCAAGAAAGAAGATGGATAGCTTGAGAGAGATAGAACGCAAGAACTAATGTTATCTCGACTCCGCTCGATAACCTTGCATCCTTTCGAAAAACATTAAAAGGTCTTCGAGCGGAGTCGAGAAGCCCTTTTAATTAGGAGATAACCGTCCTAATCACATCCAACGATTTCAATGCTCTCCAACCGGAAATCTGATAACTCAGGTATCCAATAAGCGCATCCATTGCAAGTATGCGTTCTTCTTTATTCAAATGCAGCGATAGTAATTCTGAACGATCCATTTCCAGCGCCATTTTACAGGCTTCAATTCCTTTTGTGTGATGATAAAACGGATGATCCGGTTCAAGTGAAACAAAGGCTCCTTTTTTGAAATCGAGGTAACCCGCGTTTGGATTATCGCATTCATCCGGAGTAATTCCAGCGTGACGAACGCATTCCGCCAAAAACCAAAGTGGATAAGCACTCAACTCTTCTGAAGCGTTCAGCCAGGCCAATTCGTGATGCAATTGTTCTACAAATGCTTTGTCGGGCTGACCTTGATGCACCAAATGACTCACTACTTCTGCCATAAAAAAGCAAATACAGGATTTCATTGGATTGATAGAGAGCTGAGAGATGGGGAAGAGCGTTGACCAATCGGTAATTTTTCCCATTTCGGAATCGTTCCTGCGGTAATACGTGAATTCGACGGGCTGCATAGGAAGGACAGTTACACCTTTCTTCTTTTTGGCTCCTTGAAATAAAAACGATTGTAAGCCATGTTCCTTTGTAAGAATACGAAGAACATAACTGGATTCTGAATAGTCGGTTTTGCCAAGAACAATTCCCTGATCTACTGTTTTCATTGCAACTGCTTAACGAACAATTGCAACTTTACCCACTTTCTTTCCTTTTCCTTCGTTGGTAGCGGTCCAAATAACGTAAACACCACTTACTACCTTCTCACCGGTAAGTGTTTTACCATTCCAGGTTGCAGTTCCACCGTTCGAAGTAGTTTGATAAACCAGATTTCCAGCGGCATCCGTAATTTTGACATCGCTATTGTATCGAATTCCCTGAATCGTAATCACGCCATCGTATTCAGGAGTAACAGGATTTGGGAAAACGGTTGTTGTTGCATAAGTCGCATCTTCAAAACTCGCATCGGTTCTTAACGAAACCAAACCAAGATCGGTAACAATGAACAATTCACCTGTTTTGTGATTGAAATCCATATCCATGATATTATTGGAAATCAGCGGACTGTTTTCTTTAGAGTATTGTGCAATTACTTCTTGTCCGTCGGCACTTAAAAGGAAGATTCCAGTACTTGCAGTAGCAATCCACTTTCTGTTTCCACCATCAATTTCAATATCCGTAATGGGTGTATCTCCAAGCAGGTCTTCTACGTTTCCTTCAAATTTCACCAGGATTTTAGTAGCGTCAATAACGCCCGATGATGAAAACAAACTTTCGCTATTGTAAAGAACCACAAAACCACTTTCGGTTCCAATCCAAATTTCGTTATCGAAATCACAGGCAATTGCCGTAACAACATCTGAGGGAAGATTTCCGTTTCCTTCACCAGTTGTCAACACTTTATAAGTGTCATCGCTGGTTACGGAAGGTGTTCCGTTATCGTTAAAACCAACCAATCCAGTTCCGTAAACTCCAAACCATTTATTGCTATTGTAATCAATTGCCAGCTTGGTTGTGTATTTATCTGTTGTGCTTGATCCCGTATTGAACGCTTTCCACGTCCCGTCGGCCAGTTTCACTTTTAGCGGATTATTGCTGTAACCGTTACACATCCAAAGATTACCGCTTTCATCATATTCCAATGCCGAAATACAAACATAACCGTTGCCTAGAGTGGTCGTTTCGAGAATAGAATTCCCGCTGTTGTAAACATTTGAAACAGTTTGTCCGTTGACAATACTCAGTCCGTTATTCGCATAACAGCCTAAAGCAATTTCATCTTCATTTAACGGATTAATAGCTCCCGTGCTCACATCGTATGTGAAGTTATCGCTCCAAAGCGCTTGCGAACCCTGGTTGTAGAGCGTCCAGCTTTCGTCTTTAAACGTATAAGCACCGCTTCGTTTATAATTGAATTCTACGCGATCCTGAATTCCGCTGCAAACTACCAGTTTATCCTTGTACGCATTTACAGAAAAGAAATCATCTTTCGGAGGACCGGCTTTGGAGATGAAATTATAGCTGAACTCATTATAAAAACGTACAAGACCGTTCAACCCGTCGGCTACCCAATAGCGACTTCCATCCCATGCAGCTGCAACCGGATTTGGAGTTACACCTTGGTAATTTCCTATGTAACTTTCCAATGCACCGATACCGCTATATACCAAGATGGCAACATCAAACGTCAATGCAAAATTGTTATTTACAATATTGAAATCGAGAATTTCCATGTCGAACTGATCACCAAAGTGCATCTGCATACCCGTTGGTGTCAATTTCATAATGGAATCACTTCCATAGACGTCTTTTTTCTTCAGTACGTAAAGATCACCATCTTTAACGCCTAACCTTCCGTACGATCCACCAACAATTGGGGCAAAACGAGGGTCCGAGGACCATTGGTTAGGGTCTGCAAGGAAATTATTTGAAAGTCCGCCTTTAAAACATCCGGATTCTGTTACGGCGTAAATCGTATCGTTATAAATTTCAGAATCGAGGATGGAGACCGTGCTGTTCCCGGGATAGTAGGTGTCCTTTATTTCATGTTTTGCCGGATCAAGAACTACGATTCCAAACCCTGTACTGGTTAGAATTCTATTTCCGTCTACTGTAAATTTATTGATGGTCTTGTTTCCAATTCCTGATGCAAGATAGATTCCCGGTATATTGATCACCGAACCATCCGATAGAATTTGGTCAATGTTTCCATTCTTGTATCCAACAAAAAAGCTTTTGGTTGCGGGATGAAATATGATGCACGATACTTTGATGTCTGAAAGTCCGTTCATGTTATCGTAAACATGATATTCTGCGGCATCTACATCATAAGCCAGTACACCGGAACTCAGCGCGCACATGGCAAATCCATTTCCATAAGCAACATCAATTCCTTTCGAATGTGGAATATGCATACGCCACTGACCCATTCCAATTTGTGCCGAGGCACTTAATGAACCAATACTTAAAAGGAAAATAACGAGGAGATTACGAATCATAACATCAATGAAGTAAGGCTTAAACGCCAAGTTCTCAAAATTATTTGAAAATATTGATTCAGGCTTGTTATTTCTCCAAAAGATCTGTGCTTTCAGCCACCTTTATTTTCTTTGACGTAACAAAGAGGAGAATAGCGGTAATTAAACAGAAAGCAACGGCAATATCGTGAATCACGATTTGAGAAATGTTGATGTCGGATTTTACCATCTTCCCGAAAGGAAAAGGATTTTCTGATAAGTGTTGCGCTGATCTATGATAAAGAAATATTCTTACCGCAATACCGAACAGAAAGAGAAACATGAGGATGGTTTGGTTTTTCAGAAATTTCTGAGAGGTAACCGGAATGTTTTTGAAGGTTTTAAGTGTGCTTGCTAATGCGATGCTGAAGAGTGGAATCACCAAAGCCGAAAGACAAACAAGAACTCGTGTTTTCGTTTCCCAGCCCATGTCTGTTAATGATATTCCAACTAACTTATTGTTCAACAAAGGCGAATACGTTAGTTTCATCAATAGCGGAGTGAGCAACCAGAAAACGATCAGCAATAAAACACTGGTAACAATAGAAGGGAGAATGATTTTTTTCATACAATATGCGAATTCGAAGATAGTGTTTATTCGAACTCCAGTTCAAAATGAACGCCCTTGTCTGTTTTTATTTTTCTGATCGATCCGTTCAATTGATCCGCAAAACCTTCGATCAGGAAATGTCCAAAGTGGTGTTCCCTTTCGTTGTTTTGATTTTCATTGAATCCGGTGCCATCGTCTTTGTATGTCATCAGGTATTTATCGTTAACCAGGCGCATAGAAAGGTAAATGTTTCCACTATTTCGACCTTTGAAGCCATGCAAAATGGAATTGGTAATGAGTTCGTTGATCAATAAACCCAATGGAATCATTTTATCGACTGGTAGTTCCAGATAATCCAAATCCAGATTCAGTTTGAAATTTGCAGGTTGGTTTACCAGTGAATTCAAGCAATCGTTAAAGAGTTTCTCCCAGTAATTAGCTACGTTTATGAGCGCCAGGTCTTTGTACTTGTAAAGCGACTCATGAATACTTGCAATGGTTTCTATTCTCGATTGTGTTTTGTCGAGAACGTCATGAAAATTATTGTCGCCTTCATCAATTTGCAAACGAATTAAGCTGGAGATGATTTGCAGGTTGTTCTTCACGCGGTGATGCATTTCTTTTAGGATCACATCTTTTTCGTTGTTGAGTTTCACCAGTTCGGCAGTGCGTTTTTGAACTTTAGTTTCCAAATCATTCTTGAGTTGAAGAAGTTCAGCTTCTGCTTTTTTTCTATTGGTAATGTTGGTCGATAAAACAAAAATGCCTTCCGGAATTGGTTCTATACGTAGTTCAAACCAGTTTGTGTTGCCATCGTTATAGGTAAACTCATTTTCGAACTGAAGCGTTACCCGTTCGTCCATACATTTTTTGAGCTGACTGAACATAAAGGTGTTTTCAATCCCGGGATAACATTCCATCATGGTTCTCCCGATGAGCTTTTCAACGGTACTTTGTCCCTGATCTGCAACAGTAGTATTTACGTACAAGTATTCCCAGTTGTAACTAACAACTTGAAATCCTTCCAGCAAACTATCGAGAATACTTAAGTCTAAAATTGATTGTTTCAATGAAATAGCGTTTAATCAGTAATAATGGGCGTGATTCCGAATTTACGAAAAAGGAACAAAAGGTCAAAAGGTTAGTGTTTTAAATTTGGTGTGTTGCATCTCAACTTGATTCCGCAAGCTCGAAATGCGGTTTTGTTGATTTGGATGTTGTTTATCTCTGTTTGCTCAAACTTGTTATTTTTGCTGTACTATTGGTCGAAAGATCAAATCGGCTCCGTAGCTCAGCTGTATAGAGCACTGGATTTCGGCTCCAGCGGTCGGGAGTTAGAATCTCTCCGGGGTCACGAAAGGAACCCGTTTCATCTTTGATGAAACGGGTTTTTCATTTTGGTTTGTGGGTTGGTGTATTTCTTTTATCAATACATGGTTTTATAAAAATCCATGTAGATCAAATAACGTCCATCGGCTTGTTTCTGATTGACAAGCGCAATTACTGGAATATTTTCTCCGCAACGTTCGCGTTTTATCGCAAACATCATCAGGTTTTCCGTTGCATCTGGGAGTACCTGTTCTATAAGATCTTTTGGCCGATCGTAGCTGTAAACAAATTCTGAACCCAATGCGTCGTAAACGATTTGTGAGAACTTTGTATAGGTTTCTGCGGCATCTTCTTTCGATCCCAAAAAGAAATGAGCAATACATTGGTTGGGCACCATGGATGTCATTGCACCATCATCAATATAGGCGTTTGCTGCTGCCGGTATTGTAAAGTTGAGACCGTACCAGTAACTTGCATTAAAGACTGAGCCGGATGTGTGTTGTTCACCTCGAATGCTACTGAAATCGCTGTTGATTTGGTCATAAACTTTCCGAATTGCTTTTGCAAATTCCGAACCTGTAGATTCAGCGGTGATGTTAAAGAATTTTCGTGGAACGCCTTCATAAACAATCAATTCTAAACCGTAACGATTCGTTGTTTTATCCATGACACTTTGTAGTTCCATGTTTGCCTGATAGTAACCTCCGTTCGCAGGAATGGTCATTCCAATTTGTACCGATTTTTTGTCACCATCAAAGAAAGGACTGTAATAGTATTCCGGAAAACACGTTTGAAGTTGTGAAATGAGTTTTTCACCGGCTACATTTATTTCATCTTCTGTAGCATAGTTTCCGAAAGAAATGTGACATGTTGCCGTGAGAAAAGTTTCAATGACAATGCGTTCTGCTCCGGTTACTTTCAGTTTGCACGGATGACCATCTCCCAGTTGTAAAGTACTATCCACGATGTGGTTGAAATGATAGGGCGCATCGTTTAAAATTGCCGCAATCTGGTTACAAAATTCTGAAGATGCAACCGGTTTAACGGTTACAGCATTCGCAATCTTTTTTCGGGTAAGTACAAACGACTTTACCACCCCGTTGCGTTTTACCTCAATTGTTACATTGGTTCCTTCTTCGCCAACAATCAGTTTAATGACATCGGTAAGCGGAATATTAATGGCACTTTTGCCATCCACTTTAGTGATGAGGTCACCTACTTTTAGCCCTGAGTTTAGTGCCGCTCCATCCGGAGTAAATTCGAGAATTTTAGCAGCGGAGGTATGTGGAATGGAAACCGTATCCAGTTGCAATTTTGTCCCTATTCCAATGAAGGATGTCGTTCCTTCCTGACAGAAACCAATGGAAACAACCAAAGAAATAAAAATGGAAATAAGATATTTCATATGCGTGCTATTCGTCATACGAATGTAGGTTGAAAGAAATGAATAACAGATAATGCATTTGCGCTAAATTGAGTTGTCTGTTTCCGACGTATTTCCGTGATTCCATAAATTCTAACGGAGCTGAAATCAGAGGAAAGGAGCAATTGTAAGAGTAAAATCCAGTATTTTTTGAAATTAATTTGCGTAGCTAAATAACTACATATATATTTGTAGTCAAATAGCTACATAATGAACTTAAGAAGAGACGTTTTTCAAGCCATTGCTGATCCAACACGCAGAGCAATTTTGCTACTGGTGACATCACAGGCAATGACAGCAGGAGCAATTGCTGCCAACTTTGATACTGCACGACCAACTGTTTCCAAGCATTTACAGATCCTTACCGAATGTGAATTGTTACAGCAAACACAAAATGGACGGGAAATTCATTATCATTTAAATCCTGAAAAAATGAAAGAAGTTGCAGATTTCATTGAGCCCTTCCGATTGATGTGGGAAGCACGTTTCAATAAACTGGAAGACGTGATGAAGAACTATCAGAACAAGAAATGAAGTAAAAAATCCCACAGAGGAACACAGATGTACACAGAAGTGAAACCCATAATTGTTATTCTTTGAGTTTTGGTCTTCCGTGTTCTTCCGTGCCCGTCTGCGGGAAAATTAAACGATAATTATGGAACAGAAAACGAAAATCGCTGCGGAAGACAGCAAACAGGAACTCGTAATAACGAGAGAGTTCGATTTGCCTTTGGAATTGCTTTTCAAAGCTTACGAAGAAGCTGAATTGGTGGAACAGTGGATGGGAACAAAGGTCTTGAAACTGGACAATAAAAAACACGGAGCCTATCAGTTTGAAACCACAGATCCGATGGGTAATAAACACAGGTTTCATGGAACAATACACGAGTTTATTCCAAATGAGAAAATCGTAAGAACCTTTGAGATGGAAAGTGCGAGTATTGGTCCGCAATTGGAATTTTTGGAGTTTGAGAAACTTTCAGAGGACAGAAGCAAGTTAACGATGCAGGTAATCTATCGATCGGTGGAAGCACGAGCTATGCAATTGAAAATGCCATTTGCAATGGGATTAAATATGGCACATAACCGAATAGAGGAAATACTTAAGCAGAGAAATTAAATATGGGTTCAAAAAGGTTGAAATGATCAAAAGTTCAATGTAGAACCATTTGAACCATTTGAACCATTTGAACCATTTGAAATTTATTAATAACGATCAAAATGAAAACAAAAAAAATAATCTATTGGATTGCCACGGTTTGGTTGGCGTTGGGAATGGTATCAACTGGGATTGTTCAGCTGATTCAAATGAAGGAAGAAGTTGCAAAGTTTGATCATCTTCAATATCCTGCTTATTTGATGACACTTCTTGGAGTTTGGAAAATTCTGGGAGCCGCAGTGGTGTTGATGCCAAAACTTCCGGTGTTGAAAGAATGGGCTTATGCTGGATTTTTCTTCACGATGTCCGGTGCAGCTTATTCTCATATTATGGCCAAAAGTCCGGTGAGTGAAATCGTTCCCTCGCTTTTACTTTTGGTACTTACTCTGTTGTCGTGGTATTTTCGTCCGGAAAATAGACGTGTTGTTGTCGCAGCGAAGGATTTGTAACGCATAAACAATGTGAATCCGTAGATTTATAACTCAAAAACAACAACATGAATCCAAAAGTTGACTGGTATTTCCAGAAGGAAGAAAAATGGCATCAGGAAGTTGCGGCTATGCGTGAAATTGCTCTTGATTGCCATTTGAAAGAGGAGTTGAAATGGGGTTGTCCAGCATATACTTATGAGAAGAAGAATATTGTGCTCATTCATGTTTTTAAGGAATACTGCGCGTTTTTGTTCTTCAAAGGAGCATTGATGAAGGATCCCAATGGAATTCTGATTCAGCAAACAGAAAATGTACAGGCTGCCCGACAAGTTCGTTTTACTAATCTGTCTCAGATTACAGAACTGAAGGATGTTCTGAAACAATACATTTTCAACGCTGTTGAGGTAGAAGAATCTGGGGTTAAAATAGAAATGAAGAAAACCAAAGAATTTCCTGTTACCGAAGAATTGAAAGCGAAGTTCAAGACTATGCCCGAATTAAAAACAGCGTTTGAAAAACTAACTCCTGGTCGACAACGTGCTTACCTACTTCATTTCTCACAACCCAAACAGGAGAAAACGCGCGAGTCGAGAATAGAGAAAGCGGTTGAAGCTATAATGAACGGTAAAGGTTTGCTGGATTAGGAGACTTTGGTAATCGTTCAGCGTATTTTGGTAATAAGGCAGCTCTTCAAGAAAAACATTAACTAAATTGGTTAAATGGATTTTATCTTTTCTAATACAAGAAAAGTAAAGCCCAAACGTTTTGTTGTCTAATCATCGTTGACCTTAAAAATGAAACACCTATTCTTTCTGTTTATCTTTTTTGTTAGTCTCTGTCATTCACATGCGGATGCGCAGGAACGTTTTGATTTGGCAAAGCTCGAGAATCCGCAAAAATATGGATCAGAAGTAGCCGCGCTCATCGAAACAGAAGAAACGTATGAATTCAAAGACACTTTATCTGGTACCTTCTTTTTGAAAAACGGGTTTCGCTCATCGAGTTTTATAAATGGTGATCAGTGGCTTGCGATAAAAGATACGGTTGAAGTTTACAGGGTTGATGTTGTTTATTCAAAATACCCGTTAAGAAAAGGTGTTTACCAGGAAATCTATCCCTTGTTATTCAACCGTTTGAAAAATCTTTTTGAGTTGGATGAAGAACTGAATCGTTCAGATATTACCTGGAAAAAGATACTTCAAACACATTGCGTTAATGATGCTCAAGTCGATCAGTTACTGCATGGTGTGCGCATTTGGTATCGACCTTTGGTAGAGGAGGAGGAAATTGAAGAACCTGTCGTTTTTGAAGAAGCACTTGATGAAGAGCAAACTTCAGATGCAGGCCAGGCTTCACCTGCCGATTTCGAAAAATCCTTAGACTACATAAACAATTCATCGTTCTTCAGTGACTCTTTGAAGGATGTTTTAAGGGGCAAAACCGTAGATGAACAAAGAGAAATTCTTGTGCAAACTCTGGAAAGCGAATTGAAGAATAAACCGGATCAGGATTTAACCAAAGTAGACAAGATCAAAAAGAAGCAATATGTAGAGGAATTAAGCACACTCATTAAGTTGTATCATTCCGACTCTGTTGTGTTTAAAGTGCTTTCACGTCATCCGGAGTGGCAAAATGTGCTGGTGGTGAATGATTGGACAGGAAGTATGTATGGTTACGGAAGTCATGTAATTCAATGGCATGTATTGAACCGTGAAATTTCCGGTATCGAGCAAATTACCTTGTTCAATGATGGCGATTTGAAACCAACATCGGAAAAGCGATTGGGAATGACCGGTGGTATCTATATTGAACGTGCTGATAACATTGAAAAACTCATTGGATTATTCCAATTGGTCATGACAAAAGGGTCAGGAGGAGATGGGCCTGAAAATGACATTGAAGCCATTTTGAAAACCATTGCCAAAGCAGATAGCGTATCTGAAGTTGTTCTGATTGCAGACAATTACGCCTGCATTCGTGATATTGCACTTGCGGATCGAATTAATGTCCCTGTTCGCGTTATTGTTTGCGGACATCGTAAAAAATCTGGAATTAACCCGGATTTGGTGTACCTCGCAAAGGTCACAGGGGGTGGTTTGTATACCATTGAAGACGATTTAGAGAATTTGAATGTAAGTTATAACGACCGTGGAGAAATTACCAAGAATATAGATCTACGTTTCAAAGTGCTCAAAAAACCTTGTGAATCGTTCGACTTGAGTGGTTCCGGAAAAATGCGCATGACTTTAAAGGAAACCCGTTTTCATCGCAAAAAGGTAATCCGAATGTTGGATTTGAGTAAAGATGGAATCACCGATATTCATAAACGACTGTGTAAACTGATCTATTTAGAATACCTGGACTTGAGCAATAACAGTATCTCTAAACTAGAACCTGAATTCGGAAACCTAACGTTATTACGCCAACTCAATTTGTCTGATAATAAACTGACCGAATTGCCGGATGAGTTTGAGGACATTCGTTATCTTGTTGAATTGAACCTGGCCAACAATCAGTTGACAAACTTGCCGGTTTCATTCTTTAGCCAGTCATTTTTAATGAAGTTGGATTTGTCCGGAAACCAGTTGAAGACCTTACCAAAAGTGTCGGATTTAAAGCAATTGCGCGAATTGGATTTGTCTAATAATCAATTGAAAAGTCTTCCAACTTCTTTTTCAGGGCTTAAAAATTTGAAATCCCTTAATCTCTCCAACAACAAAATGGAAGTTTTTCCAAAAGCACTGAGTCGATTGAAAAATTTAGAAGAACTCGATTTCAGGGACAATCTGTTGAAAACCATTCCACCGGATATAACCGGAATGAGGAAATTGAAGATCCTTCATTTGGAAGGAAACCAGTTTTCCTTGGAAGAACAGGAGCGAATAAGACTTCAATTCCCGAAAACATTAATCTACTTCTAGGAAGCTGACAATTGATTTGGGCTTGCCGAGCTAATTGATTCGAATGGTTCAATTATTGCTAAGTTTGAGAATCGATTGAAATCCAGTTTTACATGAAAATGAAATTCTTACCTGCATTAATTGTTCTTTTCCTTTCAAACTTTAGTGCCCTATCCCAGGAAATCGTAAAACTCGGTAAACGGTATTCTCTCATGAATACGAAGCATGAGGTTTTTTCCAATGAGTTTGACAACATTTATGTTGACGGTGATCATTACTATTTTCAAAACGGTAAAAAGCTGGGTCTAATTCATAAAAGTCAGTTGGAAAGTACAGATTGGGATAAGTTCGTAACGGAATACGATTTAATCAACAATTTGAATTCTGGAAATGATACGCTTCGTTTCGCACTGGCAAAAAATGGAAAATTTGGTGTTGCTGATAAATTTGGCAAACTGCAGTCAGGATTGATCTACGACAGTGTTTTTGTCACACGCTTCTGGACAGGAAATCTGTTTTTCAAATTGAACAATAAATTGGCATTTCACCCATTTAAAAACGCACTTAACGAAAAGAACCTGGTTTTTGAATACGATCAGGTTTTGTCTTCAACCAACTGGGTAACCGCATATCGAAAAGGAGACAAATACGGTTTCTTCACCCGTTGGGATCAGCATGCGTTTACCATTCCACCAATCTTCGATTCCGTTCCAAAACAAGGTGATGCGTTTGTTGAAACATGGACGAATGGTGTAAAAACGTATTACTATTCTTACGATCTGCTTCTGCACCACGGCTGGACAAAATCATTTGACCTTGAATTGGGGCAGGGAATTAAGTTCATGGAGTTTGATGGTCAAAACGGCTTTGAGGTTCCCGGACCAAAACGAACAGAAAAATGTTTTGTGGAGTACCACAATTTAGTTGTTTGCAATAAGGACAAAGCCGATATTATGGTCATTGATTTGTCGGACGGATTAAGTCCGGATCTACTTCAGAATCCAACTGCCATTGAAAGTTTGGTTCAACTGAATTATGAAAAGGGTTATTCGCATGGTGATAGTTTGTTAATGATCAAGGTTCGAATTCCAATTGATGAAAAAACAGTTCGGGAAGTGTATTATTCCTTCCGGAATTTAGATGAATTGGCATCGATTGAAATTGGAATTGATGAAGCTACCGTTCTGAAACAATGCGAATGGAATTACGATTTTATTGCTGTATATATTGAAAATGCAGATGGGAAAGCAAAGAAGCCTTACGGGTTTTTTGAAGTTGATTTTCCCGGAACCTTCAAACGCACCAAACCAATGGTCGACGGTTATCACAAAAGCGGAGGCAGCAGTGGTGGCGGAAAGTGGATGGATATTCTCTGGATGGGAGGACGTTGATTCAACTTAAAATTGCGGTTTATACGCAGTTTTCTCTTACGTATTTACCGCAAAAACACGATGCGGTTTCACGCAAAAAATACCGTATTTATACTCTTGTACAGAACAAATAACAAGCTTAAGTTTGAAATGCGTTTTATAATTAGTTCTAGTTAGTTCCGTTTTACGGAGAAACCCTCATCGCATGGAGAGTCGATGAGGGTTTTTAATTTCATCTTCCGCCGTGGCGAACTCGATGACCCTATAACTGGATTATGAAAATATAGCCGACGGTTATCGAGCGTAGTCGAGATAACGCTTAATTCACCAATTCTCCGTTCACGTAATTATAAACAGACACTTCTTTCGTTTCCAAATCTTTTTCTTCTGTTGGTCCATTTCGCATTCCGTCTTTAACAGAAATCGAAAAACGTGTTCCAATCATTTCGTAAACTACCTTACCTGAGAATGGTTTTCCCTTTTTGCTGTAGAACATTTCTCTTGCAACTTCGCCATCGACGTATTCAAGGGTGCTTTTTACCTTTTGACCTTTGAAAAAGCGTTCCCACTGACCCGACTTAGCGTTTTCTTCGTTGTAGTTTCCTGAGAAGATCAATACTTTGTTCTCGTAAGAATAGAAACCATATTTGTAATAAGAATCTAATGTGCTTTCCACATCAAAAATCGCAGTCTCCGATTCAAATGCACTGAATTCGTTGTAATTCTTAGCCAATTCATATGTTGGAACACGGTAGTTAACCGTTACTTTCGAATCATCACTTCCATAAACATATTCAAAGAACCAATATTCGTCAGTTGCGCTTTTCATCTCAATGCGATCAGTTACTTTTCCGTTACTGAAATATTCTGAAACTGATGCATGACCATTCACGAAGCTCATTCGTTTAGAGAGCTGTTTGTTTTTATCGTAGTAACGCCATTCTCCGCTAGGCAATTGATTTTGGTAGGTACGAACACTCAATGTATCCTTCGTTCCAAGATAGTACCCAATGATCTTACCATCGAAATACCCTTCTTTGTAGGTGCCTTTAACCGTCGCATAAGGTTTGTCATCTTCGTCAAATAACGTTTCGGTATAGGGTCCGCTCAATTCGTCTTTTATGTAGTAACATTTGAAACTTTCCTGACCATTTACATATTCCGTATATTCTCCAAAACGCTTATCACCAATATAATTGGTTTTAGAAATGATCTTTCCGTTCTCATCATATTTTTGAGCCAATCCGTTTTTCTTTCCATAGGAATAATCACAAGAGTATTCCATTGTTCCGTTTGGATAATAAAAATGCGCCGGACCTTCAAGCACACCATTTACATAAGTTTCATCGTTTTCCAGAACTCCATCTTCGTTATAGAATTTAAACAAACCACTTTCCTTATCGTTTACCCAGTTTCCTTCTTTCTTGATGTTTCCGTTTTCGTGATACGATTTTTGAAGTCCGTTCAGTTCGTCGTTTTTTAGGAAATACTCCGTTTTTACCTGACCATCGTCATAATACGTATACTTCTTTCCGTTGCGCGCATCCAGAATTGAACTTTTTACAACGATATCGAACTGATAACCTTTGTCGTAATCTTTCGCCTGATATTCGTACAAGTAGTATTTCGACGTTGCGTAGCGTTTTTTAAACTCTTTATCATCTTGCTTAATATCTTCGAAAACAAAACCATTTGCTGATGTGCTCGTTGAAAACGGAATCGTTAGTGTATAATCGAAAATTTCGTAAAGTGCACGCAGAGGCGTATTGTCTTTGTAACTGATCGACATCCATGCAACAGCTTTATTGGTTTTCGGATTGTGTTGATATGCCCAAACCTTTACAACCACACCTTCAACGTCAGAAGTCTCATCGTTGTAATAAAGCCAGCCTTTACTTTTCAGACTCTTGTCAATTTCGGTTACTGTATTTTTTGAAAGGTAGTTGGTGATGTCACTCAGTTTAATTCCTTGAGAAAAACCAAGTGTACTGCATAGTAACAGTGCTAGTAATAGTTTAATTTTCATGTATAAATTGTAAAAAGTTTCACCTGAACCGAGGTTCATTTCAACGAACAAAGATAGAATTAGTACCTGAATTTACCGATTGCCCCAATGTTTCCATTGACATTCAGCTTTCCATAGAGTTTGTCAAAAACTCTGAGCGGTACTGCCAAACTGCAAAATGTACTGTAGGCCACATAAATTTCTTTCTCAGAAACAGGGAAGAAATAAACGGGTTGAGCTTTGTAATCAAAATCTGGAAGAAGCGGCTTTACCTTTTTGAATTCTCCATCTGCAGAATATGTTGAAATATAACTTCGCTCAATACCTTTTAGTTGATAATCGCCAATTTTACCGCTATTTGAATTGTTTACTGTTCCAGCGACGTAAAGTTTTTTATTTGCGAATATCATTTGCTGAACATACTGTGATCCTTCTGTGATATTCCATTTGATTTTTCCTGTTTTAGAGATGGAAAAAATAACTCCTTTTTTGTTTCCAGTAGTATCTGCCTTAATCCCAAATGGTGTTGAGTTTGGGTATGTCCAACTATAGGCTACAAATAATTCATTGTTTGAAGCTGCCATACTTTGAATAAAAACTGGAGAATTACTTTGCTTCAGCCAAGACATTTTTCCTTGAGTATCAAAACAAGCTATGTACGATTCTGGTTGGTCGGATTTATTCTTTTTTGTATCCGTAACCTTCACGTCTACTTTTTTTCCGTTTGAAAATTCAATTGGATACATTGTTGTTCCGGAAAGATAGATCGTTCCATCAGGTGCTGTCGCAGTGTGTAACGAATTTTCATAGTATGAACAACAGGAACTTCCCTGATAACTTCCCAATTGTCCCCAACTCATTGTTCCTTTTTGGTCATAGACGAATATAAAATCACCACCTGCAGTTTTCTTTTGCTTTGCGAACATTGGTAAATTAAGATCATCGTCAAAATGACCAGCCAATAGATATCCGTTTTGCGGAGTGCAGCGAAAAGAGGAAATATCAAGTTCACCTACAGTTTCATCTGCAATAAGTGTTGCTTTTTTCATATGTCCACCGCTATCTATTGTTATAACGTAATAGCCGCAGCGAACGTAGCGTGGTTTAATAGCTGAACCTCCGTCAAATAGATCCAGATCAGAATATGATTCGTCACTTTCGCTGTCATCTTCATCAGATTCTTCTCCGGTGAAATCATTGATATCTTCTTTATCATAGATCTCATTCAGATAACACAATACTTCAAACTCTCCAGCCTTGTTGCAATCTAAACCGAAAACATCAATAAAGCGGTTCGAAAAAGTGTTTACCCACAAGAAATTTCCTGAGGCATCGTAACTCGAAAATGTATAAGATTCATTAGGATTAATGCGCTGACTGGCAGAAATCTTTATGGTGGTATCTATCATCGTTGCTGAAGTCAATTCAGTCGGTCCATCAATATGAAGTTTTGTTCTTCCTTCAGAAATTACAAGCATTTCGTTTTTTGAGTTGATGGAAGCGTATCGAACATCGAGTTCTATATTATGACCAGTTGATAACCAGTCGAAATTTTGAGCGAATGAAAATGTTCCGGAAATAATGCAAATACAGGTAGTAAGCCATTTCATAGTTAATCTGTTAAGGTGCAAGCTATAATTTTTCTAATAGATAAAGATATGGTTTGTGAACGTGGTGAATGAAGATGTTTTCAGTTCCGTCTGGGTACAGTTTGGAATATTCCGGAGTGGCTAATAGAACAATGGTTTGTCCGGTTCTCACGTAATGATTGCTCTGATAATACTCGGGAGCGGAATACTCCACAAGGTTTTTCTTAATCAATCCCGACATCATTTTTCCTAAGTATTTTTCATATTTCCGTTGCGCTTTTTTTGTTGGTTTGTCGAGTGCGTTGTAAACGTGTTTTAACGCAAGTCGCTGCGGGAAAGGTGTTTTTTTTATTGCCGCTTTCGCACCTTTAAACGGATTGGAAGCATTGAAATCTTGTGTGGTTTGAATGGAAAATGGCGTTTCCGGAACCCAGTCAGCAGAATTTACAACGTTAAACGCCCAGCCTCCATAAGTTGCGGCTTCATATTCGTAAGCGAAGTACAGGTTTCCAGGTTTTGGTCCGGCACTGCAATACGTTTTAAACTGAATGTCTTTCCCCAATCGACCGGTTTTTTGCAAGTTTTTTAGGTGAGCAGTGAGTAAAAATCCAATTGCACCGCCCTGACTGTGCCCCATGATCAGGAAATTCCGTGTTCCTTTTGCACACGCCGAATCTATTTTCGGAAGAATATCTTTTGAAAGAAAAGCCGTACTGATGAGCCAGCCCACGTGAACAGCAGCTTGCGGATGATCCGCCAAATGATAATCAAACGTCTCTGTTTTCGTGATCTTTAAACTTCCGCTTGCAGGAACCATGGCCGCATACACATTTACTAACCAGCTTGCAGTTGCTCCTGTAGTTCCGCGAATGCTAATGGCTGCAGTTCCGTTATCGTTTTCCCAGAAATCCCAAAGATTTTCAATACCAATTACAGGTGAGCGATAAGCCAATTTAAATCCGCTTGGCTCTGGAAATTGATTCGAGTAAGCTGTATCGTTAACTGTTCTGGCAGAAACCAACATGAGTTGTTTGTATTCCTCTTTATCGAAACCGGGTTTTAGTTGACCAAAAGCGGTTAATCCTAAATGAACAACTGCGAATAGTAAGGTTATCTTTAGAGGCTTCATGATTATGAGTTTCGATTTGTACTTAAAAATAGAAAATCACGACCAATTCTTGTTAAAATATTTCAACAATGAATACTTTCTGAACAAATTAATCTTCTTTTTATCAATAACTTTACATCGAATTTTAAACACCCCTTTAAGTATGAGTACGGCGGTTACTTCACAAGATAAACCACATGTTTCTAAAATTGCAGAAAACATCATTGGTTCTGAAATTATCAAGTTAGCGGCAGAGGTTAATGAGAAGATCAAACAAGGTGAGAAGATCTACAATATGACTATTGGCGATTTCAATCCGAAGGTTTTCCCAATTCCGGCAGCGTTGAAACAAGCGATCATTGATGAGTATACGAAAGACCAAACCAATTATCCGGCAGCCGACGGAATGTTGGAATTGCGTCAAGCCGTTTCAAAATTATTGAAGGAGAGAGGTGAATTGAATTATGCACCCGACGAAATTGTGGTAACTGGAGGAGCTCGTCCGGCAATTTATACGATTTTCCGTGCGTTGGTTGATGAAGGCGACACAGTGGTTTTTCCAACACCGTCATGGAACAATAATCATTATACATATTTGAACAACGCGAAGGCGGTTATTGTTGAAACCAGTCCTGAGAATAAATTCATGCCAACCGCGGCAGAAATTGCACCTTATATTTCATCAGCAAATTTGTTGGCACTTTGTTCACCGTTGAATCCAACAGGAACTGTTTTCAAGAAATCGGACCTGGAAGCCATTTGTGATCTGGTGTTGGAAGAGAACAAAAAACGTGAGTTGACCGGAGTAAAACCGCTTTATGTAATGTACGACCAAATTTACTGGGCGTTGACATTGGGTGATACGGAACATTATAATCCTGTGACATTACGTCCGGAAATGAAACCGTATACGCTTTTCGTTGATGGAGTTTCAAAATCGCTTGCTGCTACCGGAGTTCGTGTAGGTTGGACAATGGGACCAAAACCAATTATGGATAAAGTAAAGTCGATTTTAACGCACGTTGGAGCCTGGGCACCAAAAGCAGAACAATTGGCAGTTGCTACATTCCTGAACGATTTGACAGCTTACGATCAGTTTTTGGAGAACATTAAAAACGAGATTTCATTGCGATTGAATGGTTTTTATGACGGTTTTCAAAAACTGAAGAATGAAGGACATGGTGTTGACGCCATTGCTCCTGAAGCAGCCATTTATCTTACAGTTAAGTTTGATCTGATTGGTAAAACTTGGAATGGAAAAGTGTTGGAGTCAACTCCTGATGTAACAAAATTCATTCTCGACGAAGCAAAATTGGCCATTGTACCTTTCTATGCGTTTGGTGCTTCAACAGATTCAACATGGTACCGTTTATCGGTTGGAACCTGCAGCGTTGCAGATGTTGCAGATGCGGTTGAGAGTTTGCGCACAGCATTACAAAAATTGGCTTAGGGGTGAATCATTACTCGCCCTACGATGTTTTTGCAAAAAATATTTCAACATGAAACCCCAGTAATTACTGGGGTTTTTAATTTTTTTTCATTTCCGCTGTAACAAAATCGTATGCTCATGGTCATACATTCAAAAGCGCTTGTTTTAATAGACACGTAAAATTGAAAGACATGAAACGATTAATACTAGGAATTGGAGCAATATTGTTAGGAACAGCTTCATTCGCACAAGAAGAACCAGATACAACACGAATGACTATTGGTGGAAAAGAGATCATCATTATTACGCCAAAAGGGTCAGATGTTGAAATTGCTGATGAAACAGATACAATTGATGCAGCTCCAACTGATGAAGAATGGGATGAAATCAAAGCACATTGGGGAGGATTGGAATTTGGTCCAACGATCTTACTAAACAATAATTTCGAAGCAAGTTTTCCTGATCAACCGTACTGGGAAAATGATCCGGCAAGCTCTTTTGCTTGGAACCTGAACTTTGCAGAACACAAGTTTAGTTTATACAAAAACTATGTTGGTGTAACAGTTGGTTTAGGAGTAAACTGGACTCAAATTGGAATGCGTCAATACCGTTTAACACATACAGCTGATACATTATTCGGAACATACGATTCACTTGTTCAGTACGATAAAAACAAATTGACAGGAATTTATGTAACAGCACCTTTGATGTTTGAGTTCTGTACAAACGGAGATGGTGACGATAATGGATTCTATTTGGCTGCCGGAGTAATTGGTGGTGTAAGAATTGGGTCAAACACAAAATTCCTTGTTGAAGATGAAAACGATGAATTACGTGGAAAATCAAAAGGGTCTTATGGTTTGAACGCTTTCAGAGCTGACGCTACAGTTCGCTTAGGATACAGAGGAGTTGGACTTTTCGCTAACTACGGATTAATTCCGCTTTTCGACACCGACAAAACAGTTGCAGTACATCCGTTAACTTTCGGAATGTCTTTCAACTTCTAAAAAGAACTTTTCATATAAATATAGTTAGGTTTACATCACATAATAAGTAACAAAGGCAGAAGAGGATTCAGAAATGGATCCTCTTTTTTATCATACTGTGCTGAATAATGAAATTTGAAATAAAAACTACAGTAAGGGCGAATCATTATTCGCCCCTGCACCGTTTTGTTTCGATATGTTTCTCCTAAAAAACTCTTTTCTAACGAAATTGCAATACTCCTAAACTTTTGTTTTGCTACTTTTGACAATATGAGATTGGCAACCATGCGGTATCTGGGATTCGGACTTTTGTTTCTGATGTTCAATAGTGTTTACGCACAAAAGAATTGTTCGTGCGAAACTATGGACAAGTTTGTTACTGAGCGCGATTTGGACTCTTTGAAAGAATACAAGGAAGAATCGTTGAAAATTCAGGCATGGCGTTTTTTAAAACTACCTTCACTGCGTTGCAAGGCTTATGGAAATGAGTTATTGGCGCAATACTACATTCAACAGGAGAATTATCCAAAGGCGCTCATTCAACTGAAGGCAGAAGAGAAAAAACTTGACAGTTTGGGGTGTTCTAAAAGCGGACCAACTTCAAAGTATCTGGAGTTCTATATCACTACTGCTGATTACCTCTTGCACATTGGAGAATACCAAAAGGCGGTTGATCTGCTAAAAAAGAATTTGACTTCCATCCGAAAATCGGGAAACAGTAATTATGATTCCAAAGCCTTGATCCTGCTTTCAACAGCATATTCTAAGCTCAAGGATGAGAAGAACTCGCTTAGTTCCATTACAACAGCTTATGATGTTGTGTACAAAAGTCCGGATGGAATTTCGAAAGCCGATAATCTGTTCCGTTTGTCTTACCGTTATTATCATCATTTTATTGTTTCCAAGCGAGAAGCTTATCTTGACAGCAGTATCAATATTGCCAATTTTGGATTGAGTCTTTCCAAGCGTTACAAGTATAATGATGGATTGATGCAAGGCTATAATTTGTTAGAGAATAAAGCTTACCACCAGCGTAATTTCCGTGTGGCAATTATGTATCTCGATAGCGCGTTGGCGGCTACAAATCCAAATGTACATTACAACGACAGAGAAGGGATTTTTTCGGATAAGGCAGATATTTACATGCAGCTCAAGAAGTTTTCTAAAGCTTATGAGTGTGCTGATTCAAGTTTGTTCTACGCTTTAAAATTGGGCAATCCTTATCGCGTACAGGCTGCGCTGGATTTGGTTTACAACACTTCTAAATTGAGCGGTGATTATGAACGGGCGCTTACGGTTTTTGAAGACCTTACCAAAATGCAGGATAGTATTGTGAAGTTGCAGACTTCGCGCTATACTAACCTGGAAGATGAATACCATCGTGTTCAATCAGAGAAAACCGAAAAGACAGAAGAACTTTACAAGCAGGATAAGCAATTGCTGCATCAACAGGAAGAAATTGGAAATCTGAAGGAGAAACTAATTTTAGTTGGTATTATCATCTTTGCTTTGATGGCGTTTTATATGATCATGGTTTTCCGCCAAAAGTCCATTAAACAACGTCAAAAGCAACTGGAAACGGAAAACAGATTCAATCGTTCCAGAATAAATCCTGATTTTATTTACGGCGCACTACAATCACTGCAAACTTCTAAAGGAAGTCAGTTGAACGAAAAAGATCTGGCGGCCTTCTCTAAATTGATGAAACGAATGGTGGAAAGCGCTAATACAGCCTTCTTCACTCTGGATAAAGAGTTGGAATTTGTGCAATTGTATTTGGATATTCAACGACAGAAAACAGGAAATAAATTCAGCTATCAATTCGATATTGATGAAAATCTGGATTTGACCGATTTATGTATTCCAACTATGATGATCCAGCCGTTTTTGGAGTATTCCATTGAAAACGGTTTCCGTAAAATTGCGTACGAAGGACAGATTGTAGTTCGAATGGTGGTTACGCCAAATCAGGAGTTATTCGTTGAAATTCAGGACAACGGTTTAGGACTGAAAGCGCAGGATTTCATTCGCGCCAATCAAATGATCATCGACCGAATGAATATGTTGAATAGAATCAACAATTCATCACATTCTTTCCTTGTTCGGGAACGACAAGTAGGAGGTATGCAA
>CBFGNV010000069.1:0-23544 GCA_965650275.1 uncultured Fluviicola sp.
GCACAGTTTACACCACCTCTTTGATTGGTAAACGTTACTGTTAACGGCGAACAACCAGAAGTAATATTGGCAGCAAAAACAGGGTTTGCAGCCGGATCAACATTCACGTTTACAACATCTGTATTTGTACATCCGGCAGCAGACGTTCCTGTAACCGTATAAGTAGCGGTAACTCCCGGCGTAAACGCAACACAATCGGAAACACCACCTGTCCAGGTATAAGAGTTTGCTCCTGATCCACATAGCGTTACTTGCTGTCCGGTACAAATAGTCTGATCCGGACCAGCAACTACAACTGGAAGCGCATTAACGGTTACATTAAATGTTGCTGAAGGAGGACAAGCTCCACCAACTCCAACATAAGTAACAGTATAAGTGCCAGCAGTTGAAGCAGATAAGTTAATTACTCCTGAAGCGGCATTGATCGACAATCCAGCCGGAGCACTAGAGAATGTTCCACCTGCAGAACCCGTAACTGTTGGTGACGGATTCGCAGCATTGATACAGTAAGCAGGTTGAGGATACGTTAACGTTGCGCCACCGCCACCAGTCATTGTTCCCGAAATGGTGATAGGACAACCGTTCGCATCCGTCACGTCAAAAGAATAGGCTTGACCACTTGTTAAACCATCGATAACGATATCTCCGCCGTTTGCACAAGTGGTATTCACAAATGAAGCAGAAGCAGGAGTCAATGAACCCGCCACGGCGGTAAATTGTGAACCATCAATTTCTGGTAATCCGCCATTTATTGTTGCAGTGGCTTCACCTGTGGCGCAATCCGTTGTTTGAGTGAACGTAATTTCAGGAAGGTATTGAACGGCATACGGTGTACCCATTTCATAACATTGTGGTTGACCATTAATTTCCACACCAGTTGCGATATCTTGAATGGAATACATTGTAATTGGAACAAAATAAACCGTGTTATCCGTAAAAACTCCCGGATAATTATCAATCCAAAACATATCGTTAACCTCCGTCAATGTACCATCAGTATAATACCCAAGAAAGCATGGATCATTATTGATACTCACTCCAACGGCAGGTGTTACACCAATTGTTGGAGGACAACTAAACACCAACCATCCATATCCAGGATCATAAACTGTAGGAGGGTTTGGATTTGGAACTTCTTCAGGTGGAACAATATCTCCATTCGGAGTAATTACAAGTTGATCACCATAACACAAACTGTATTCGTTTTGACTATCACCTGTCATCACGGCGGTTTCCGTTCCTAATTCTGCAAAGCAATCACATCCATCAGGTGCAGGAATATCACCACTCATTTCACAAGCTGGATCTGCCGTAAAGTACACAGATACAGTACAAGTCGCACCATCTGCGGGAACACCAGCTATGCTATAATTATAAGTTTGACCATCAACAAATGGTGGATTGAAAGTTTGCGTATATGTTGACGTCCCATTATCTACTTCTACAACTACACTACCAGTTCCTGGATTATCCTCATAGGTAAACTCTCCTGACATTGTGAACGTGTTTCCAGGTCCACAGATTCCTTGTTCAATTGATAAATATGAAATGTAACATCCTTGTGGTGGTACAATAGAACAGTCCGTGGTTGCTGTTCCAGTAGAAGTTGCTGTAATGTTAGTAGGAGCGTTATCATAGTTCGTAATCAGGAACATGTAAAACTCTCCTGGTTGCGCATTGGGGATAAAACAGGTTTCAGATGTCCATGTCTCAAAACTACAATCGATAATATTTCCACATGGATAAGAATCAAACAGAGAACAGCCGTCAAAAGGTCCGCTTCCAGTTAAATTAGAACAGGCACTTGCAAGAGTACTGAAAGGTCCCCAACAAATAAAATCGATGTCTATATCTGCCGAATTTGTAAGGTTGATATTTAATGTCCCACCTGTCTCGATTTGAAGATAATACCATGCAGGATTGGGTTGATCCAACAGACAGCCATAATCAGGACCTGATTCAGCCACAGTGTTTACCGATGCAGGAAATGTGTATGCATTTCCGGTACAAAACGGACTTGCACTAGCACAGTTGGCGCCTTGAGAATAGGCAGAATTACTTACATAAAGTAGGAAGTGCAATAGAATTATTGCGTAGTAGTTTTTCATAAGTCTGGAAAAAATAGGATGGATTACTTTGTTTCGTTCTCTCGTTGAAGTAAAACTTCACGTTTAGCAACAAAAATTGCTCGTTGTTCAGCCATTTTATCGTACCAACCTGTTTCAATTGCTTTTTGATTTTCAGATTGATCAGACTTAACATAAGCAACCTTATGGTCAATCGCTTTGATTACGGCATTCACATGCGCGAGCGTTTCACCTTCAAGAGAATCCTTTGGAGTATTTGAAGAAACAATTACTTTCTTCGGCTGAGATGTCGCAGCATGCAACTTCACTGGTTTTTGCTGTGCCGGTCTTGTTGTTGAAGTTTGTTGCTGAGCGAACAAACCAAAACCTACAAGTTGGAGTGCGGCAAGCACAAGTAGTTTTCGAGTCATAGTAAGCAGATTTACACTGTTTAAAACGAAAAGTGTGAAATAAGGTTGCCTTTTCGTTAAAAACCTGCTCTAAAATAGTGTTAAAATAACTACAAATATTGGATTGTTAAATATTTAACCAATCTTTTGGTTTTGACAGTAAATTAAGTGTTAATTCCTCATTACTACCTATTTCCGGCTGAAAACCATATTCCCAACTTGCATCTGCCGGTAAACTCATGAGAATTGATTCGGTGCGACCATTGGAAACCAATCCGAATTTCGTTCCTCTATCATTCACCAAATTAAATTCAACATAACGTCCACGACGCAGATTGCGCCATTTCAATTCCTGTTCTGTAAACGATTTGTCTTTCCCCAGAGCAACTTGTTCTCCATAAATAAACGGAAATGATTCTCCCAATTCAATAGCGAAATTGAAAAGGTTTTCTTTCGAATTGACGTTGTCGCTAACAATATGATCATAGAATATTCCACCAATACCTCGCGATTCCCCACGATGTGGAATAGTAAAATACTCGTCGGCCCAGGGTTTGAATCTATCGTAAAATTCAGCGTTGTATTTATCGCAAATCGTTTTTAGACGCTGATGAAATAGTTTTGCTTGCTCCGGAACAACATAATGAGGTGTAAGATCAATTCCGCCACCAAACCAATGTGTTCCATTATCCAATTCGAAATAACGAACATTCATGTGAATGATAGGAACATGTGGATTATGCGGGTGAATGACAATTGAAACTCCGGTAGCATAAAAGGAATTTCCTTCGATCTTCATTTGAGTTCGCATCATTTCGTTCACTTCTCCGTGAACAATTGAAAATGCTACACCTCCTTTTTCAATGACGTTCCCGTTCTTAATTGTACGTGTAAAACCTCCGCCACCCTCTGCTCTATCCCAGGCATCTTCAGAGAATTTTGCATTACCATCAACTTTTTCCAGTTCGTTACAAATAAAAAGTTGCAACTCACGGAAACGTTCGCCAATCTCTTCTTTATTCATGGTAAATACCTTTACGAACCAGCTTGTATTCGTCATGCATAACAACAAAACACTGTTTGCTTTCGAAACCAGAATTTGCGGCAACCTGACTCATATCAAATGCATTTTGAATCAAACAGTTCTCCTTATTTATCTCCAACAATAAATATGGCACAAAATAGCGCAGGATGTCGTACCCCTGAACAGCAACCTTATTCATATCTGCTTTGTATGTTGTTCTGTAAACGCGAAGTAAATCTTCCGTTTTTTGGTCAGAATAATTCAAGTCACTCGCAGTACACCACTGAACATTGTAGGTTGTTTTGTAATAACCGGTCAATTCACTAAATCCAGCCCAATCTTTGGTTCCTAAAACAGTAACTGTTCCATCACCAATTTTTGATTTGAGTTTATGTAACGCCAGCATAAATTTCACCACATTCGCTTCGTTACTGCTTGGAACAACAAAAACAGTATTTCCATTTTTACGGATCATAGAACCAAAATCTGCCAGTTTTACTTCGATGATCTTGGGAGCACCATTCTTAGCAGCCAATTCCATATATTTTGTCCGGTACGCCTGATATAAATCCGCGTCCTTCTTAGGGTCAAGATTCACCAATACAATTTGAGCGCCTTTGAAACTCTCTGTGGTATACTTCGCAAGAATATTCTGTTGTGTAATTTCAGAAGCAACTGCACAGTACACATATGGATTATCTTTCAACACTGAACTATTTACAGATGAAGGACAAACCATTCTAATTCTATTCGATTTACAAAACGCCGCAACCAGATCTGCTGCTTGTGGCATTAATGGTCCGATAATCAAATCGGCATTTTTAATTTCTGGTTTCTTCAATGCCTGAACAACCTCAGCAGAATCAATAGGAAAGTCAACCACGTTAATTGTAGCCTTGATACCATCTTTCTCCAGAGAGTCAACAGCCAACATCATTCCCATATAATACTCAGTAGCCAGATTCTTTAAACCTGCCCCAAGTGTTTTATCCAAACCAAAAGGAAGAAGAACAACTACCTTGTATTCCGACTTTTTGCTGAAAAGAATTTCTTTATCTACTTTTTGATCGTTAACATCCTGAATCTCACGAACCGGGACCTGATCGATCTTTTCCTTTTTAATCGGGATTTTCAATGTGGATCCGGGACTTAAAGTTGTCGATTTCAGGTTATTGAATTTCTGAAGATCAGTTGCAGAAACCATGTAACGCTTAGCAATTGTATAAAGCGTTTCACCTTTCTTTACCACATAATTGACAACTGAATCAGTGAACTGAACTGTAGTTGTTACAGGCTCTTTCGTTGGTTCTTCCTTAACAACCACTGGTGTTACAACAGTAGTTTTTGGAACCGTTGGAAAATACAATACCTGTCCAAGTTTTAGTCCGCCTGCAGCTTCAGGATTGATTGAATTCACATCATTTACATCAGAGCCATACTTCTTGCTCAACGCATAAAGCGTTTCTCCTTTTACAACAACGTGTTTTACCAAAGTTGTTCCGTTCTTCGCTTTAACAGGTGAAGCTCCTTGAGGAATCAAATAAGTTGTCCCTACTTTCAATCCTTTTTCAGCCCCCGGATTCGCCTTCACAATTTGTTCAACCGGAACTCCATAAACGGTTTGCATACCATAAAGAGTGTTTCCGGCTTCGGCAACATGCACCAAATACAATTTTCCGTCTTGATATTGCATTACAACATCTTCAACTGTTTCTTGTGCTTTTGCAAACGCAGAAGTCAACAAGAGTAAAAGGACAACCAGGTATCTCATATTTTTTTCTTTCCCTTCAATCAATTAAAATGCCACTATTCCCATTCGATGGTTGCCGGCGGCTTAGAACTGATGTCATAAGTCACGCGGTTGATTCCTTTCACCTGATTAATGATCTTGTTCGAGATCTTAGCAAGGAATTCGTAAGGCAAATGACACCAATCTGCCGTCATTCCATCTGTAGAACTCACAGCTCTCAGTGCAACAGCATTTTCGTATGTTCTTTCGTCACCCATAACGCCAACACTTTGAATAGGAAGGAAAATTGCTCCCGCCTGCCAAACCTGGTCGTACAATCCGTCTTCCTTCAATCCTTCGATAAAAATGGAATCAACATCCTGAAGAATACGCACTTTTTCAGCAGTAACTTCTCCAAGAATACGAATTCCTAATCCAGGACCTGGGAAAGGGTGACGGTTCAATATATTTTGCGGCAAATCCAAAGACTTACCTACTCTTCTTACTTCATCTTTAAACAACAAGCGTAAAGGTTCAACCACCTGTAACTTCATATAATCAGGCAATCCTCCAACGTTGTGGTGTGATTTGATTGTTTGACTTGGTCCGCCATTTACTGAAACAGATTCAATAACATCAGGATAAATTGTTCCTTGTCCTAACCATTTTGCATCTTCTACTAATTTCGATTCAGCGTCAAAAACATCAACGAAAACTTTTCCAATAGCTTTGCGTTTTGCTTCCGGATCAGTAACTCCGTTCAATGCTGCATAGAATTCGGAAGAAGCATCAACTCCTTTCACATTCAATCCTAAGCCCTTGTAGCTTTCAAGAACCGAATTGAATTCATTCTTTCTCAATAAACCGTTATCAACGAAAATACAGTGAAGGTTTGAACCAATTGCTCTGTGCAAGATCATAGCAGCAACAGAAGAATCAACACCTCCTGAAAGACCAAGGATTACTTTATCATTTCCTAATTGTGCTTTTAATCCTGCAACTGTGCTGTCAACAAATGAATCTGGTGTCCAAGATTGTGAACAACCACAAATGTCAACAATATAATTCTTCAATAGAACAGCTCCTTCCAATGAGTGATAAACTTCCGGATGAAACTGAATCCCATAAGTTTGTTCACCTTCAATTGCATAACCAGCAACTTCAACATCGTGTGTACTTGCAATAATCTTATAGTTTGAAGGAACATTCTTGATGGTATCCCCGTGACTCATCCAAACTTGCGAACCAACGGTCATCCCTTTAGTCAACTCATTGGTTGAATCGATAACTGTTAAATTTGCGCGTCCGTATTCACGAATCGTTGATGGAAGTACATCTCCACCATAATTCAAAGCCATATACTGAGCACCGAAACAAACTCCTAAAAGCGGGAATTTCCCTTTGATTGCAGACAAATCTGGTTTTGGAGATTCTGGATCACGTGTTGAAAACGGACTTCCTGAAAGTATAACACCTTTGATGTGGCTTCCTAGTTCAGGAACCTTGTTCCACGGATGAATTTCACAATAAACATTAAGCTCTCTAACTCGGCGTGCAATAAGTTGCGTATACTGAGAACCAAAATCTAAAATCAGAATCATTTCTTGCATGCCTGCAAAGATAAGAATAAATGGACAATTGAGAATTGAAAATGTAGAAGCTTAAAGCGTGTTCGTTGGAATTATCAATTATTAATTATACAGACTAGAGCAAAGTTGATCATTAATAATTCAACAATTGATAATTCTAACACGCACCATGCTCTTTTCAACTCTAAATTCTCCATTTTCAATTCAAACAGTGATTTTATGTCAGTCGTCAAACCAGCATCTCTGTCAATTTGGCTGAAACCAACTTTTGGAACAATTTATGACAAAAGCCGACCACATAACCGAGGGTACTCTGCTTTAAAATGTTATTTTTGGGGCTCTCTATTTTGAAGAAAACATGTTAAAAGGAATATTAAAAAGCATTCTTGGAGATAAGTCGGCTAACGACAGAAAGAAGTACCAACCTGTAATTGAACAAGTTGCTAGATTTTATGGTGATGTTCAAAAAGACTCTGACACCGAACTTCGTGGACGTACCCGTAAATTTCAAGCTATAATTAAAGACGCTATTTCTGGATTAGAAGCAGAAGTAGTTGAATTACGTGAAAAGGCTAAAACACCTGACTTACCGCTTCATGAGAAGGAAACAATCTATGCTAAGATTGACGACAACTCTAAAGCCATCAATGAGATCATTGAGAAGAAATTAGAAGAAATTTTACCCGAAGCTTTTGCTGTTGTTAAAGAAACTGCTCGTCGTTGGGCTGAAAACAAACAATTGGTTGTTACAGCCGAAGAGTTTGACAAAGACTTGGCTGCGAAGAAAGACGGAATTACAATTGACGGTGAAAATGCTATTTGGCATAACAAATGGACAGCGGCCGGAGCAGATGTTGAATGGGTAATGGTTCATTACGATGTTCAGTTGATGGGTGGTGCCGTTCTTCACCGCGGAAATATCGCAGAGATGCAAACTGGTGAAGGAAAAACCCTGGTTGCAACACTTCCTGTTTATTTGAATGCACTTGCTGGCAAAGGAGTTCACGTGGTAACGGTGAATGACTACCTAGCAAAACGTGACTCCGAGTGGATGGGGCCAATTTACCAATTCCACGGATTAAGTGTAGATTGCATTGATAAACACCAGCCCAACTCACCAATGCGTCGTTCTGCTTACAACGCAGACATCACTTTCGGAACAAACAACGAATTTGGTTTCGACTACCTGCGTGATAACATGGCAACAGATCCAGCTGATCTTGTTCAACGTGAACACCACTTTGCAATTGTCGATGAGGTCGATTCAGTTTTGATTGATGACGCACGAACGCCATTGATCATTTCCGGACCAACTCCAAAAGGAGATCAGCACGAGTTTTACGAATTGAAACCGCGTGTTGAGAATATCGTGGAAGTTCAACGCAAAATGGTAAATCAAGCTTTGGCAGATGCTAAACGTTTGTTGGCTATTGCAATGTCTGGACAAACCGACGGAACTGTAGATCTTAAAACAGCACTTGAGGAAGGAAGTATTGCCTTACTTCGCGCGCACAGAGGTTTACCTAAGAATAAGGCCTTGATTAAGTTCCTTTCTGAGCCTGGAATTCGTTCTCAATTACAAAAAGTTGAGAATCAGTACATGGCTGAGAACAACAAACACATGAAAAAAATCGATAAGGAATTATACTTCGTTATCGATGAAAAACAAAATACAGTTGATATCACTGAAAAAGGGATTGATCTTATCTCTGGAAGCGATGATAGAAACTTCTTCGTCATTCCTGATATCTCTACAGAATTAGCATTGCTTCAGAAAGCAAATCACCCTGCTGAAGAATTTGCACTGAAGAAAGAATCATTGATTCGTGACTACTCTATCAAATCAGAACGCATTCACTCTGTTACTCAATTATTGAAAGCATACTCACTTTTCGAGAAAGAAGTCGAGTACGTTATCATGGATGGAAAAATCAAGATTGTTGATGAGCAAACAGGACGTATCATGGAAGGTCGTCGTTACTCTGATGGATTGCACCAGGCAATTGAAGCGAAAGAAAATGTTACGGTAGAAGCTGCAACACAGACTTACGCAACGGTTACACTTCAAAATTACTTCCGTATGTACCACAAACTTTGTGGTATGACAGGTACGGCAGAAACTGAAGCAAAAGAATTCTGGGACATTTATAAATTAGATGTAGTTGTAATTCCTACAAACCGTCCAATTTCACGTTCAGATCAACAAGATTTGGTTTTCAAAACCGCTCGTGAAAAATACTCGGCTGTAATTGACGAATGTGTTAAACTGGTTGAACAAGGCCGTCCTGTATTGGTTGGTACAACAACTGTTGAGATCTCTGAGTTATTAAGTCGAATGCTGAAGATGCGTAACATTACACATCAAGTATTGAACGCGAAATATCACCAAAAAGAAGCGGAAATTGTTGCAATGGCTGGTAAACCAGGAGCTGTAACAATCGCAACAAACATGGCTGGTCGTGGTACCGATATCAAATTAGCTGAAGGCGTTAAAGAAGCTGGAGGTTTGGCAATTATTGGTACAGAAAGACATGATTCACGTCGCGTTGACCGTCAGCTACGTGGTCGTTCTGGTCGTCAGGGAGATCCGGGATCTTCTCAATTCTTTGTGAGTTTGGAAGACGACTTGATGCGTAAATTTGGTTCTGAGCGCATTGCTCGTGTAATGGACCGTTTAGGATTGAAAGAAGGAGAAGTTATTTCTCACAGCATGGTTTCCAAATCTATTGAGCGTGCTCAGAAGAAAGTAGAAGAAAATAACTTTGGTGTTCGTAAGCGCTTGTTAGAATACGATGACGTAATGAACGCTCAACGTAAAGCAATTTACAAGAAACGTAAAAACGCATTGTTCGGTGAACGAATGGATGTGGACGTTTCAAATATGTTCTACGACGTTGTTGAAGGATTTGTAAATGCAAACTCAAATGGTTCTTTTGAAGAGTTTGAATTGGAGTTGTTACGCGTATTGGGAATTGAAAGCCCTGTTTCTGTAAGCGAATTCAATTCAATGAATAAAATGGACTTGATTGAAGATATCTACGAAAAAGTAGTGAATCAATACCATGAAAAGAACGAACGTATTGCTCGTTTGATTCTTCCTCAAGTAAAAGAGTTAAGTGAAAATAATTCTCGTTTCGAAGTTTTGGTATTTGAAGTATCCAACGGACGCAGAAAAATGGGTGTTCACTTGAACATCAAGGAAACTGCTGAATCGCAAGGTAAAACTATTGCTTCAACAATCGAAAAGAACCTTGTTCTTGGAATGATTGATAACGAATGGAAAGAGCACTTGAGAGAGATGGATGACTTGAGAGGTTCGGTACAACAAGCCGTTTACGAACAAAAAGACCCTTTGCTTATCTATAAGTTAGAATCGTTTGAATTGTTCAAAGGAATGTTGAGCAGATTAAGTAACGAAACTGTTGAATTCCTTGTTCAAAGCGATCTGTATACAGATGGTGGTGAGCGTGTAAAACAAACACAAGCTGCAAAAGCTCCTTCTGCTTACGATCAGGCTCAAATTCAAAACACATCAACAAGTACTGCCCCTCCTCAGTTTCATGGAAGTGAAGGTTATGAGGAAGCAATGCGCAATTCAATGCCTCAGCGCGAAAAACAACAACCTGTTGTTGCTGAAACAAAAATTGGACGTAATGATCCTTGTCCTTGTGGAAGTGGTAAAAAATACAAACAGTGCCACGGAAAATAGGTCAAAATTGAAATATTCAGTGGAATGCCGTCGATACTCGACGGCATTTTTTTTTGATAATCGCCCAAAATCTCCAAATACTCAACTAAGATTTTAATCAGCTCATTGAATCAAGCGAAATGTTCATTGTTCGTTTTTTGAATCATTCTTATTTCTACTTTGAGTAAGAACGAATTTAGAACACTATGAAATGCTACTCAATACTACTCGGCGCGATGTGCGCATGTGCTTCAGCATTCGGACAAACTTCCGATAACGTTTCCAGCTGGGCTTCTCAACATCCAGATGTTTATCTCATAAGCTTTGAAAACTACTCGGTTCTTTCACAGGACATGAAGGATAAGCTTGGAACGAACGTTTTGGTTTATAATGGTTCATTGACGATGGAAAACATTGAGGCATTTGAACAAACGAAATCAATTCCAAGCGAGAAACCGTCTTCTGAAGTTGCAGATGGTCAAGAAATCAAAAACTGGCTCGGTCAGCATCCCGATTTAAAAATTGTTCCAAGATCACTTTACAACAGTTCAGACGCTACTACTCAGCAAGCGTATCTTGAACATGGTGCAATGATTTTAATTGGTGAAACAATTACGCTTGAAGACATTCACAATTACTAACCTGTTGAAATTACTACTACTATGAAAAGTTTATTTCTCTCCGCATTCTTAGCCCTATCCACGTTCACAGGTCAATTTATCTTTGCTCAGTCTGATGCCCCATGTGGTGCTCCCGCACTAGCAGTTGGAACAAATTGTACTGTTACAAATGGAACTACTGTTGGAGCAACATATGCTAATAACGCAGCTAACGGAAACACTCCTAGTTGTGCTGCTCCAGGAGCGCCAGATGTTTGGTACTCCTTTGTTGCGCCTCCAGGCGGAGCGGTTAACATTTCAGCTACGGCAGGAACAATTACCGATGGTGGAATGGCTGTTTACTCTGGTGCTTGTGGATCATTAGCGCAAGTAGCTTGTGACGATGACAGTGGACCAGGTGCAATGCCTGCACTATCTTCTACCGGTCTTGTTCCTGGAAACACTTATTATCTTCGTTTTTGGAGATTTAGCTCGGGAACAGGAACATTTTCGCTTTGTTTAACGGTACCTGGAACAAATACAACATGTACTATTCAGCAACCTATCTGTTCTGGATCACCAATATCATTTACTTCTAACAGCGGGGGTGCAGCTGCAAGCGTTGTAAATCCAGGAAATAATTACAACTGTTTGTCCACTTCTCCAAATCCAAGTTGGTACTACCTCGAAATTGCTACAGGTGGAAATTTGGTGGTTGACATTACAGCTGGACAAGACATCGATTTTGCGATTTGGGGGCCTTTTGCAAATGTAGCTGCAGGAACTGCTGCTTGTAACACCTATGGAATGCCTTCCGATTGTTCTTATTCTACATCAGCAACCGAACAAGTGAATGTAGCCGGAGTTGTGGCCGGGCAAGTTTATGTGTTACTCGTTACTAACTTTGCAAATGTAGTTCAAACCATTAACGTTACTAATGGAGGAGGAACCGCAACAACGAATTGTGCCATTGTGCCTCTTCCAGTAGACTTTAGCAACTGGCAAGCGTATTTGGCTGGCGATAAAGTTCGTATGAACTGGTCAACCGAAAGCGAAACAAACAGCGATTTCTACGCCGTTCAGCGCTCAACAAACGGAACGCTTTGGGAAACAATTGGATTTACAGATGCAGCAGGAAATAGCGCTTCAACAAAAAGTTATGCGTTTACCGACGAGAAGCCAATAGAAGGTGTAAACTATTACCGTGTAAAACAAGTTGACTTGGACGGTCAGGCAAAATTCACAACTATTGTTCCAATAGAGTACAACATTATTTCTCCATTGGATGCGTATCCAAATCCAACAACAGGTTTGGTCCTTGTAAAAGAGAAAGAGTACGCCATAAAAACAGTCGAATTGATTGACTTAACTGGAAGAAAATGGGAATTACCTTACTCAAAAGGGAATACAGGAGTTTCAGTTGATGTTAGTAGTCACTCAAAAGGAACTTACACTTTACGTTCAAGAGATGAAATGGGGAATCTTCGTTCCACCTTATTAATTCTAGAATAGCAAAAATTAAAGCAATGAAAAAATGCCGTCGACTACCGATGGCATTTTTTTTTGCTCGATGAAAACCACCAAATACTCAACTACTAATTTAATTGACACATCTAGCCCGACAAAGTGTATGTTTTGAAATCCAATAGCTCAGCGAGGTCGTAACTGATTCAAAACATACATTAAAATGAACTTCAAAAAACACTTACTGTTCTTACCCTCACTGTTCTTTTATTCATTCAGTAATGCTCAAGATTCCGAGCAAATTTCAAACTGGATTTCAACTCACCCGGATGTTTACATTATTTCGTCAGATAATTATTCAACCATTTCAGCTTCTTTTCGTGATAAAATAAAAGATAAGGTCGTTGTTTTTGATGGTCAAGTTACCATGGAAGACCTACTGAAATATGAAAATTACACAGTAAATCAGGAACAAAGCACAAACACAACAATCGTCTTTACAGGTTTTGCGGAAAGTCAAGAAGCCAAGGAATGGATGGCTGCTCATCCTGAAATAACCATTATATCACGATCGTATTTCAACAGTTTGAATACCAATGAACAAACCGCACACATTAACCAGCGATCTATGATTCTCATAGGTGAGATTCTAACGGCAGAAGACATCCAAAATTATTAATCTACACCTGAATTTTAACAATCATGAAAGCAAAGAAAATATCTCTTGTTCTAACCCTCGCTATCACCATTATATTCAATCAAAAAACAATTGCTCAAAGCAATACACCTTGCGGTGCACCAAATTTACCAGTGAATGCTATTTGCCTCAGCACACCTGGGACCACTGCTGGCGCGACTGCGCAAACAGACGCTGCAAATGGAGGAAATCCTTCTTGCGGATTTATGGGCCCAGATGTTTGGTACAGTTTAGTTGCGCCTCTAACTGGTAGTATCCGTATACAAACAACAGCCGGATCAATTAACGACGGTGTAATGGCGCTTTATTCAGGCCCTTGTGGTTCGTTAACACAAGTTTTGTGTGTTGATAATTTTGGCGGAAGTTTTATGCCTTCGTTTACCACATACAATTTAACTCCAGGAGCCACATATTATGTTAGATTTTGGAGAAACGGAGGAGGAACTGGTACGTTTGGTATTTGCGCTACAGCTTCATTGCCTCCAATAGGAAATGCAGTTTGCTCCACACAAACCCCAATCTGTTCTGGTTCTCCAATTACATTTTCGGCGAATGCAGGAGGTGTTCCAGCATCTCAAGCGAACCCAGGAAACTCTTACGGCTGTCTATCCACTTCACCAAATCCGAGTTGGTACTATCTTGAGATCGCTACTGGTGGGAATCTGGTAGTGAATATTTCTGCTGGTTCTGATGTGGATTTTGCAATTTGGGGACCATTCCCTAACCTTGCTGCCGGAACTGCTGCCTGCAATAACTACGGAACTCCAACAGATTGTTCTTATTCTACTGCTGCAACTGAACAGGTGAATGTTCCAGGCGTAATCACAGGACAAGTTTACGTACTGCTTGTTACCAATTTCGCCAATACAATTCAAAATATCAGTGTGAATAATTCCGGTGGAGGTGGAACTGCAACAACGAATTGTGGTATTGTTCCTCTTCCTGTTGGATATACCAGTTGGCAAGCTCATCTGGCAAACAACAAGGTTCGTTTAAGTTGGACTACCGAAAGTGAAACAAACAGTGATTATTACGCTATTCAACGATTAACGAATGGAGGAATTTGGGAAACCGTAGGTTTTGTTAAGGCAGCTGGGAATAGCAGTACACCCCTTTCCTACTCTTTTACCGATGAAAATCCAGTAGAAGGTATAAATTACTATCGCTTAAAACAAGTTGACCTGGATGGTAAAGCTCACTTTACCAATACAATTCCTGTTGAATACAATATCGTTACTGACTTGGAAGCATATCCAAATCCAACAACGGGATTGGTTCTCGTAAAAGAGAACGCATTCAGCATAAAAGCAGTTGATTTAATTGATGTGACGGGAAGAAGCTGGGAGTTACCTTATTCAAAAGGAAATACAGGCGTTTCAGTTGATGTAAGCAATCATGCAAAAGGAACTTACACCCTTCGTTCAACAGATGAAATGGGCAATCTTCGTTCAACTCTGTTGATTCTGGAATAGAATATCGACTTAACTAAGAGCAATTTTCATTTCGATTCAGTACTTTTGAGTTGTGATGAAAATTGCCCTTATTGGTACGGGAAATGTAGCAACGCATCTTGCCAGGCGTTTAAAAGAATGCTCAATTGAAGTTGTTGGTGCGTTGGGAAGTTCCAAAGAAAAAACAATCCCGTTTTCTGAAAATTATCAAATCAATTCATTTTCATCTTATTCTGATTTATCCGAGGCCGAACTCACAATTGTTTGTGTTCAGGATCATAACCTTAAAGAAGTTCTTACGAAAGCGTTGAAATACAGTAATTGTGTTACAACTTCCGGAACCTTTGACATTGGGACTATAAATAATAGTTCGTCTTTTCAATCTGGCGTTTTTTATCCGCTTCAAAGCTTTTCAAAAGATGCAATAATCGATTTTGAAAAAATCCCGTTTTTCATTGAAACTGAAAACAAAAAATTCGAAGCAAAACTAATCCAATTGGGAAATGTACTGGGTAAAGAAGCCATTCAAATGAATGCAGAAAGCCGTTTAAACCTTCATGTTACGGCGGTTTTCCTGAACAATTTCACGCACCACATTTCCGCTTTGGCAAACGAGTTCGCACAATCAAAAGGTGTGGAGTTCTCCTGGTTTGAGGCGCTTATTGATGAAACGTTCAGGAAAATAAAAAAAGGAGCTTCGTTCGCTGACCAAACTGGTCCTGCAAAACGAGACGATCAAGAAACCATTCAAAAACATTTACACTTACTCAATGAAATGAAGGCAAAGGTATATGCCACTATTTCGGAGAGTATTCATAAAAAATCCAATCAATGATCAGTTATAAAGAACGACTTCCAAAAATAAAAACGCTCATGTTCGACATAGATGGCGTTCTAACGGATGGTCAAATCTATATGCTTAGAGGCGAAGTAGTTCGTTCACTGCATTCGAAAGACGGGTATATTTTACAACTGGCTGCGAAAAAAGGTTTCAAGATCTTTATCATCACTGGTGGTAGGTCTGAAGAACTCAAGGATCGTTTACTGGGAACTGGCGCTACAGAGGTTCATTTAAGAGCTAGCGACAAATTGAAAGTGTACGAAGACATTTTAACTAGACATCAATTGAACGAAGACGAAATCATGTACATGGGTGATGATATTCCTGACATTCCAGTACTTAGAAGAGTTGGTTTTTCTTGTTGTCCGCAAGACGCTGCAAGCGATGTAAAGGCAAATGTTCATTACCAAAGTCAACTACTTGGTGGACAAGGATGTGTAAGGGAAATTGTGGAACAAATCTTACGCGTGCAGTCGAAATGGAATATTGAAGAAGATTGCCACTGGTGACTTCGACTGCGCTCAGTGCGCCACCGCTCAGCCGCCAACTCAACCAAATTCGATATTTCGACTATGCTTAATGACCTACAGTTACTTCACCAACTTCAACATTGCGCTTCCGTTCTCGGAAACAATTTTAAAGAAGTAAATTCCGTTTGAATAATTGTTGGTTGAAAGAATAAACTTTCCAGTTTTATTCTCAACGCTCTCCAATTCCTGCCCCAGTTCGTTGTAAACAATCACATCTACTACTTCATTTTCCGGGAGCTCCACAGTAACTTCGTTTTCAAAAGGATTGGGATAAACAGAGACATTCAACATTTCCTCATTCTCCTTCGCATCCAGCATATCATAGACCACAGGATTTGTTATCCCTGGAGGATAATAAGAATCACTACCAATCTTTACAATGAAAAGTGAACTTCCACCACAGCAGTAATATTCGTGAGAACCAACAAATGCAGCAAATCCGTCTTTGGTAGCGATAATCTGATTTACATTATCTTGCCCGATATTGTTATATCCTGCATCACTTACATCCCAATAAAATCCAGCTGCATATCTAGAGCAAATGTTATCTTCTCCGTCGGCAAAAGTTGGAAAACCAGGGTCTTCCACTTGTCGAATAACAAAGAATTTATCTACCGAAGCTGTGTAACGGACATAATGTGTATATCTACCAGTTCCTGTTCCTGTGGTGAAATAGAAATCATAGATTTGAGTACCGGTTAGATCAATGTCCACATTGTAATAATCCCAATACTGAGCACCCGGAAGTTTTCGTTGTCCAATTGCTAATAATCGATTATCGTAGTAACGGATATCGTTCAATTCTCCCCAGCCATTACCACAATATGTAGAATCCCAGTACATTGTTCCATCGTTATGGAAATAACCAACATAGCCTTTATTTACGAGTGAATCAGTAACGTATTGTGTACCACAAATAACAAATGTTGTATCGGAAACAATGTTTATCGCTCTTAGGAAATCGTCACCACCTGTCCCCCATTTCTTACTCCAGATCATGTCGCCATTTTTATCCACGCGAAACATATAAAAATCTACATTTCCATCCGCTGTACTGTCCGTTTCAGCAACGGCAACAATACTTGTATCAGCGAGCATTACTGCACTGTGAACACGTTCCCATGAGCCATAATCGAAATGTTTCTCCCATTGTAAATCGCCAGCTGGATTGGTAAAAAACAGGTAAGCATCAAAATTATGAGAAACCCCGCTATTGGAAGTTCCAATCACATAATGACCAAAATTATCGACTGAAAACACCCGTTTTCCTTCTTCAAATTCAGAGCCACCGTAAGCTTTTGACCAAAGGTAGTTTCCTTGTTTATCCAAATTCATCAGGAAAGCTTGATTTGGAGCATTTTCAAAACTTGAAGATGAACCAGTAATCAAATAAGAAGAATCAACAAGCTGGGTCAATCCCTGAGCTTCGTCATAACCATTTCCTGAAAACACTTTGTAGAAAGATGCGGGTTGTGAAAAACCAACAACAGTCAAAAACAAAAAGACGAATAATGTACTTAATCTAGATTCCATACTGTTCTTAAATATGCTGATTTACCAAATCCTCCGCTGTAACAAACACCGATAATATCATCAGTTCCGACCGACAAAGTGAATTTTTCAGCCACATACGTTGCAGACAAACCTCCTCTGAATGTTGTAAAACCACCATAATTTACGTTGGCAACCAATAAAATGGATTTTACAGGTTTATAAGCTGCTCCTGCATAGATTACCGAGTTCGATTTCAAGGTTGGAAACAAACGAACTCCAAAATAGGATTGCAGTTTTTTATCGCTATTGAAATCAATCAGTTTTCCAGCTTGAATGTATCCCGGAAGCGCATAAGCTCTTGTGTAGGTTGAATCATGATCAATACCGAGTGAATCCAAAACACTATAATCGTCTCTATTGAAAGGTGAATTATCACCAAACAATTGGTTCAATCTGAAACCGTTAAAGGAATATGTAGAATCTGCCTGATAACGCTGCATCGGCGAGTTGATCATTGCAAATCCAATGTTCGACACACTCAATTCCATAACCGTTTGAGTTCCTTTGATCCAGGGAACTTTCAGTTTATATCCAGCGTCAATGCAAACTCCTAAACCTTTTGAAAACTGCTTTCCGGTTGTATAAGCCAAATCTCCGCGAACATTCAACTTCACTAAAGATGCATCAGCACTTTGATACAGTTGTCCTTTTGTAATTTCACCCTTAAACTGATCCTGAACGTTTACCATGTTCACAAACAGGTAACTTCCATTCTCTTTATTCCTCAAACCAAAGCCCACTTTTTGAAAACGGGTAAAACTGATACTTGTCTTTGTAAAAAAAGCAGTATCGCCTAAATAACCTTCATTTCCATAAAACACCAAACCAAAAGGATCTTTGCCATATTTAACCGAGCCTAATGCATAATATCCGGCTTTAACACCCCAATCCCATTTTCCTTTTTTAAACAAGGAATCACTTCCATGAAAATAGGTCACATCGTTATTTGAAATAATTCCGGCAAAATTGATACTTCCATGTTTATCAAACGACCTGTCTTTCATTTCCTGATCAATATAGCCGCCGTAAACCAGTTTGTTCAACATTTCATTTTTAAACGAAGTTGATTGAATATCGAATTGTCCGTTTGCAATAAGCTGCTTTCCATAGCCGTTAATGGTATCAAAACCTTCTGGTAAATTCGTTTGAGCCAGGCCAGTTAAACAATTAAATACTAGAAACAGAACTAAAAAATACTTCATTAGATATTGTGTTTAACTGCAATTTTAGCTCGGATCTTGAACTTTAAAAAAGCGTTTTCAGGAATAGAAACTTGCGTTGAAAGATTGGTAACCACATCTGGCGTATTCAAAACCGCTTTAACACAAACCTTTTTAGCACTGTTCAACATTTCAACCTGAGCTGCAGAACATGCAAGTGTAACAATCGAATTCTTTTGCTGAATCCCATTTACAATTTGGCCGTAAACACTTGAAGCGATTGAATTATTGGCAACAAACTGAGTAATCACATTTCCATTCGCATCCAAAAAGTAAAGCATTAAATCTGCCTGTAAAGGAAAGGCATTGTCAACGTCAATGATCAAATCGCCACTTTCGATATGAGTCGCATCATAATTCTGATTCAACGAAAATGAGAATGTATCCACAATCGTTAGATTATTTGCACCAATATTCAGTGGGAGATTTCCTGTCAAATGAACATTCATCGGTCGGGAGTCATAAACTTCGTCCCAGCCACCAGAAACATTTCCCCATGGATTTACCTGGATCTGGTAAGCAATTTCGTTTTGAGCGCCATGATTTTCTAAAAACTGTTCAACATTACTGTTACCGCCGTTGAAATCAATTGCTGTATTTGTAGAGGTCAGATTACTATAATTTCCGTAAGCCGGATTAATGTTAATCCAACTACCAACAGTTGAGTGAGACAATGCTACCGTACTTCCCTGAGCATTTGTGTTTTTCAGAGAAATCAATTTTGCACGAGCTGATAATTTGAACCCATTTTCGATATTGAAATTCAAACTTGCTGCATCAAGATCGATGGTTCCATCAACAATTTTAGAGAGTACATCAATAGACTTGGTCAATGTATCAGAGAACGTCTGTGATCCGAAATAGCCACGGGCATAGTCGAGCTTCAATTCATCCATTGTAAACTCAAAACGCAAGCTATCCAGATTATTAACGGAAACTGTTGATCCGGCAGGATCAGATTTAACTGTCAATTTTGATTGAAGTTTGTTAAAAGAAGTTCCGTATTGACCAGTAAGATCAATTTGATATCCTGTTAAGTCAACATAATCAGTACTTGAACTAGGATTAGCATTAGAACCTGCGGGAACAGAAAATTGTTGAACAAACATTTGTCCATCTTTCACAACACCAGGTAGCTCTACTTTGAAAATAGTAGCTGTTTCTATGGGACTTTCAACTTTAATATGGATTCCACCCGATTTCACCCAAATGACTTTCAATTGTGTAGGTTCAATATTGAAATCGTGTTCCTGAATGTTATTGACGAAACTCACTCCCGGATTAACCGTAATTCCTGTTCCACCAACGTTAATCGCATAATTGTGTTTAATGGTCGTATCCGGAATCTTAACAACATCACTCAGTTTCAACGAAAAGATATCCCTGTCAATTGCCAGTTCATAAACACCTCCATTTACCGTAATCACATCTTGTTCATCGGCTAAATCCTCCATGGATAACGTATCTTCTACCAAAGGCAATTGCCAATTCGTATCCCACGAAGTTTTCTCTTTCTTTTTGCAAGAAACCGCAAATAAGATAGAGAAACAAAGTGCTAAATATGAGTAATTTTTCATCGTCAATTTTAAAGATACGAAATGTACTAAAAGGTTGGATTTATGCACGTTCAATTACAGTTGCATAACCTTGTCCAACACCAATACACATGGTAACCAAAGCGTATTTTTTATTAGTGCGTTGCAATTCGTTGGCAGCAGCAAGTAAAATACGTGCTCCCGACATTCCAAGTGGGTGTCCAAGTGCAATTGCTCCACCATTCGGATTGATTCGTGGATCGTTATCAGCAATACCCAATGTTCTTGTACAAGCCAAAACTTGAGCTGCAAAGGCTTCATTCAGTTCAAGAACATCCATTTGACCCAAAGTCAAACCAGCCAGTTTCAACGCTTTTTGAGAAGCCTCAACCGGACCAATTCCCATAATACGAGGCTCAACTCCTGCAACAGCCGCTGAAACAATTCGCGCTAAAGGTTTTAAATTTTGTTCTTTTAGACCGTTTTCTGAAGCCAGCAACAAAGCACAAGCTCCATCATTTAATCCAGAGGCGTTACCTGCAGTAACAGAACCATCTTTTTTGAACGCCGGACGTAATCCACCAAGCGACTCCATCGAAGTTCCTGCACGCATAAACTCGTCCTTATCAAAAATCAGTGGGTCTTGCTTTTTACGCGGAATTTCCACTCCAACAATCTCTTTTGCTAAATGTCCATTTTGCTGAGCTGCGAATGCCTTCTCTTGAGACCAAACCGAGAATTTATCCTGATCTTCTCTGGAAATGTTCAGCATTTCAGCCAAATTTTCAGCAGTATTTCCCATGGCATCCACTCCGTAAAGCTGTTCCATTTTAGGGTTAATAAAACGCCATCCGAAAGAAGAATCAAATAGTTGTTGGTCACGACCATAAGCCGAACCTGCTTTAGACATTACCAAAGGTCCACGTGTCATGTGTTCAACTCCACCGGCAACCATAACTTCGGCACCACCCGTTTGAATTACGCGAGCCGCAGTAACCGCTGCTGCCATTCCAGAAGCACAAAGTCGGTTTACAGTTTCTCCACCAACAGAAATCGGGTATCCAGCAAGTAACAATGCCATACGAGCAACGTTTCTATTGTCTTCGCCAGCCTGGTTTGCACACCCGAAATAGACATCCTCAATTGCTTTTGGATTCAGATTCGGATTTCTATCAAGCAACGCTTTCAATACATGCGCAGCCAAATCATCAGCTCTTACCGCTGAAAGTGTTCCACCAAAATTTCCTATTGCGGTTCTTACACCACTTACTAAATATGCATCTTTCATAATCTATTCGTCAATTCTAAATTGAATGGACGTAAAGTTAGCACTTCTCGATACATTTTTCTCCACGATATTCCGAAAATCTCCCGATACCTATCGGGTTGAAGTGACAATAACGACTTTCATTGTGAAAGAAAAAATCGAGTTGTTGATAACATTCTAATTCGACAAAATTCAAAAAAAGCTATTTTCAAAGCGCTAAACCAAAAACAAATGCTAATTATGAAACTGAAAAACCTTGCGTTAGTTTCGCTTGCGTTTCTCTCTTCCGTGGCTTATGGTCAACTTGAGGAGTTAACACCAAAAGAAAAACAATACCGGGATTCGATCACCAAATTGAATCAACAGAACGCAGCAATAACTGCAAGTCAGGAAGCCTACAATCGCGGCGTTGAACTCTGTAACCAAAAAAAATGGGCAGAATCTATTGGTGAATTTAAAAAGTCAATTACTTCTGATCCCAATTTTACAGCTGCTTATTACAACAAAGGTATTGCTGAAAACGAAGCTGAGAAATATCAGGATGCGGTAACAACGCTAACGAGCTTAATTGAAAAGCAAAGCAGTTATTCAAAGGCCTATTTTCAACGAGGACGAGCTTACCAAGGCCTGAACGATTATTTAAAATCCGAAAAAGATTATGAAAAGTCAATTACACTTGATGCTGCAAATCCAAAAGCTTATTACAACTATGGAACGTTGAAATTCCTACAGCAAGATTATAACACGGCAATCAAGTACTTTACAAAGACTATTGAATTAGATCCGAACAATGCTTATGCCTACAATGATCGTGGCAGTTGTTATAGAATGCAGAATAATCTGACAAAAGCAATTGCAGATTATGAAGAAGCACAAAGAAAGAACCCGAATTTGGCATTCGTCTTAAACAATATTGGTACGGCAAAAAAGAAACTGAAAGATTATACCGGAGCAATGGCTGCATTCAACAGAGCAATTTCTATTGATGCAAATTACTATATGGCATACAATAATCGTGGTGCCACCATGATGGATAAAGGCAATACGGAAGACGCAAAAAGTGATTTCGAAAAAGCGCTGCAGATCAATCCGAAATACGCTCCTGCCCTTTCTAATTTAGCTGGGGTTTACTTTGCGAAGAAGGATTACAGCAAAGCAAAAGAATATGCTGATAAAGCAATTGCGGCTGATCCAACTTATGCTGCTGCATACGTAAATCGCGGAATGGCGAAAGAAATGCTTCGCATGATGGAAAGTGCTTGTGAAGATTGGAAAAAAGCGAATGAACTAGGTTCGAAAGAAGGAAAAACATACTATAGCGGTAATTGCAGCAATTAAACACGAAGTAGATCTCAACAATAAATGTCGAGAACACTTCGCATTAAAGAAAATACAATGAAAAAACTATTGATAATTGCTGCTTTGGGTATTTACTCTTTCAGCTACGGACAGAATATAGAGTTTAAGTCGGCTAATTTTAAGGATAGAAAAGAAGATCTGAAAAAGGCTGAAGATGCAATTTCGCTTGGTGATGATGCATTCAAATTGGCGAACGAAGCCTTTTTCCTTGTTCAGGATTATGGCGATAATTATAAAATTGCTCTGAAAAACTATCAGGTTGCTCAAGCCATAAATCCAAGTAATGGATTATTGAATTTTAAAATTGGTGCGTGTTTGCTTAACGGTGATAATCCGGGAGAAGGAATCCCTTACATCAAAAAGGCAAAAACCCTTGATCCAACTTGTGATCCATTCTTGAACTATTATTCAGGAGTGGCAAGTCAGTTGGAAGGAAAATTTGATGAGGCAATCGCATCTTACACTGCGTTTGAAAACGAATACAGAAAAGCAGATGACTTTGGAAAGTTTGTTATTGCTTG
>CBFGNV010000070.1:0-22355 GCA_965650275.1 uncultured Fluviicola sp.
TTCATCATTCTGCTTAGTTTTCTGGGCTGATTCCATCTTTTCTTTTAAATATGGTCCTTCGATAAGTCGCGTTTTTATATCATTTTCATTTGCATTGATTATCGCTGCCCAAGCAATTACGAAAAGAGAATCAGCATTAAATCTTTCAAATTTGTCATTCGCCAATAAATGGGGGAAATATACCTATGGCATCTATTTAATTCATCCAATAGCTATTACCATTATTGATCTTCTGGTACGTCTATTAGATGTTCCGAAAACTAATTTTATTACTTTATTTTCTATTGGGATTATTGGTTTTATCTTTACTTTGCTTTTAAGTAAAATAAGTTTCAGGTATTACGAATCTAGATTTCTTTCATTAAAAGACAGATTCAGTCCAATAAACACAAGTAATGAGGCATCAAATTAGAAGTAGTTGCGCTCAAATCAATTTGGCAGCTGAAGCCTAACCGAATCATTGAACAAAAGTTATAAAAATAAGATCTATAGAACCGGCATAAATGATTAACACTCCTTACATTATTGCAGAAATGAGCGGTAATCACAATCAATCGATTGAACGCGCAAAAACCATTATTCTGGCTGCAAAAAATGCCGGAGCAAGTGCAATAAAACTACAAACGTATACTCCAGACACCATTACGTTGAATCATGACAGTGACGACTTCGTGATCAAAGATAAAAACTCGCTCTGGTCATCGAAGAAACTCTATGATCTTTACGCAGAAGCAATGACTCCGTGGGAATGGCACAAAGAATTGTTTGACTATGCTGCAGAAATCGGAATTGAGATCTTCTCTTCCCCCTTCGATGAAACAGCAGTTGATTTTTTGGAAACATTAAATGTGAGCCGTTACAAAATTGCGTCATTCGAAAACAATCACATTCCGTTGATCAAGAAAATTGCTCAAACCGGAAAACCAGTTATTATTTCCTCAGGAGCCACGAAAATCGATCAATTGGTTACAGCCGTTGAAACCCTGAAGGCAAATGGATGCACGGACATCACTGTTCTGAAGTGTACATCAACATACCCCGCTTCTGAAGAAAATTCGAATTTGGTAACCATTCCTGTTTTTAAAGAAAAATTCAATTGCACTGTTGGATTGAGCGATCACACAACTGGCATTGGCGTCTCCATTGCTGCAATTGCACTTGGTGCAGAAGTCATTGAAAAACACCTGACTTTAGATCGTTCAGAAGGTGGTGTAGATTCGGCATTTTCAATGGAACCACAAGAATTTAAATTGTTGGTTGAAGAATGTAACAGAGCCTACAAATCGCTTGGAAAAGTGCAACTCGATGTTCTTCCGGAAGAAGAAAAAAGCTTACAATTCAAGCGCAGCATCTACTTTCAGGCAGACCTGAATGCCGGTGAAACAATTACCGATAAACACGTGAAGATCGTTCGACCTTCAAAAGGATTAGCTCCAATTCATTGGGAAGAAATTCTTGGTAAGAAAGTAAACAAGAATAAATCATTTGGAGACCCGCTTTCCTGGGACGATATTGCATAGTATGAGCACGATTGGAATTATCAATTACGGAATGGGAAACCTTACTTCGGTAAAAAATGCCATCGAATTCGTTGGTGGAAAAGCCGTAATCCTCAATTCTCCTGATGAACTGTTATCAGTTGAAAAAGCAATTCTTCCGGGTGTTGGAGCGTTCGGAATGGCCATTGAAAATCTCCGCAACAACAATTGGGAAAATTCAATCAAACAATTTGTTTCTGAAGGAAAAGCGTTACTTGGACTTTGCTTAGGAATGCAGCTCCTTTTAGATGAAAGTGACGAGCATGGATCACACAAAGGTCTTGGTTTGGTTAATGGAAAAGTTTCATCACTGAAAAACCAGATCAACAATCTTCCGGTTCCGCATATGGGCTGGAATAATTTGACATTCAAAACGGAAAGTCCATTAATTGCAAATCTGGATCCTGTAGAAAACGACATGTATTTCGTTCACAGCTATTATTGTAAACTAGACAACTCATCAGAAGTTTTAGCTACCTGTGATTATGGAATTGAAATCGACGTTATGCTTCAGAAAGGAAACGTTTTCGGTTGTCAGTTTCATCCGGAAAAAAGCCAGAAAAATGGACTTCAGATCATCGAAAACTTTATCAAAATCTAATTATGGTAAAGCGTAGATTAATTCCGGTTCTCTATATCAAAAACGGTTTGATTGTTCGAAGTGAAGACTTCAAAACACATCAACTCATTGGAAACGTGGTGAACGAAGCCAGCCGGTACAACGATTGGCAGGTAGACGAATTGATCTACATTGATATTTCACGTGACGACAATGTTGATTCTGGAAGAGACGATCATAAAATTGAGGCCGTCAGTTCCAAAGATGACATTTTGAAAAAGATTTCTGAAACATGCTTTATGCCGCTGACTTTCGGCGGAAAGATCAGAACAATAGAAGATGTAGATTTTCTCATAAGAAATGGTGCGGACAAAGTGACTTTAAATACCGGAGCCATTGAAAATCCAAAATTGATAACTCAGGTAGCTGAAAAATATGGCTCGCAAGCACTTGTATTGTCAGTTGACTATCGCCTTATCGATAAAAAACCCATTGTTTTTTCTACATTTGGCTCAGTAAACACTGAGAAATCTGTGTTCGACTGGATTCATGAAGCGGAAAGCTTAGGTGCAGGAGAGATTTTTATAAACGCAATTGAAAGAGATGGTAAAGGTTCGGGCTATGACATTTCCACCATTGGAGAGGTCGTCTCAAACACCAAACTTCCCGTTATTGCTTGTGGTGGTGTGGCAGACGAATACGATTTTTTAGATTTAGCAGAACAAACAAACGTTTCCGGAATAGCAGCAGGAAATTGGTTTCACTTTGTGGAACACAGCTATCCAAGAGCAAAAAAACTACTCAAAAAGAACAACATACATGTCCGATAAATATTCACAGCGACCGGCACCAATGAACTATTGCAGCAAATGCGTTTACCCAAAAAGCAGCGCAGTTCCTCTTGCATTCGACGAAAACGGAGTATGTTCGGGTTGCAATGCCGCAAATCAGCGCGTGGATATCGATTGGGACAGAAGAAAACGTCAATTTGAACGAATTATCGAAGAATACCGTTCAAAAGATGGAAGTAACTACGATTGCATTATACCTGTTTCAGGAGGAAAAGACAGTTATTTCCAAATTCATATCATCAAAAAGATCTATGGGTTGAATCCGCTTTTGGTAACATACCACGGAAACAACTATACACCAACAGGAATGAAAAACCTGTTGAATATGCGCGAGGCATTTGGAGTTGACCACATTTTCTTTACGCCAAGCATAGAAACATTGAAAACCATGAACCGTTTGGGAATGGAAATGATGGGTGATATGAACTGGCACGGTCACGCAGGAATTTTCACCTACCCGATTCGTGTTGCGGTTCAGCAAAATGTTCCATTAATGATTTGGGGTGAACATGGTTTCATGGACTTAGGTGGAATGCATTCCTACAACGATTTGGTGGAATTCACCTATCGCTACCGTCACGAACATTGCTTACGCGGTTTCGAATGGTATGATTTCATTGAACAAGCTCCAAAATACGGCGAAACACTTGAGAAAAAGGACTTAATACCATGGATGTATCCTTCCGATGAAGATATTGAGCGTGTGGGTGTTCGCGGAATTTACATTTCCAACTTCTTCAAATGGGAAGCCAACGAGCATGGCGAACTGATGAAAAAAGAATATGGTTTCCTGGAAAACGAAGAGCCATTCGAACGAACATACAGACGAATGTCGAATTTGGACGACATGCACGAAAACGGAATTCACGATTACATGAAGTACGTGAAATTTGGTTACGGACGTGCAACAGATCATGTGTGTAAGGACATTCGTGCAGGAATTATGTCACGCGAGGAAGGGATTGAGATCATCAAAAAAATGGATCCGATTAAATCGAAAGACCTATTGCGTTGGTTAGAGTACACTGGCTGGAGCGAGGCTAAATTTGATGAAGTAGCCGATAGATTCCGCGACCCGAGAGTTTGGTGGAAAGATGAGCAGGGAAATTGGATTAAAGATAATATTTGGGATTAATGGCAACTTTCAACGAAAACGACATACGACCTTTAGATTTACTGGCAGGACAAGAACTTGCAGTAAGACAAGACATTGATTTCCTATTGGAGAATAAATCTCAATTTGAAGAAGTGAATTGTCCTGCTTGTCAGCAAAACAATAGCACTTTCAAATACGAAAAAGACAGTTTGGAATACATGGTTTGCAACAATTGCACAACTATGTATATGAATCCAAGACCAAGTCAGGAACTGATCATTGAATTTTACAAGCAATCTGCCAACTACGCTTATTGGAATAAATACATTTTCCCGGCATCTGAAGCGAACAGAAGATCGAGAATTTTCGTTCCAAGGGTAGATCGTGTTATCGAATACTGCGAAAAATACGGTTCAGGAAAGAACACCATACTGGAAGTTGGAGCCGGTTTCGGAACGTTCTGTGAAGAAATGCTCTCTAGAAATCATTTTCAGCGTATTATAGGAATTGAACCCACACCGGCTTTGGCAGAAACTTGTCGTTCCAAAGGCTTTGAAGTAATTGAAGAAGCCGTAGAGAAAATTCAATTTTCGGAAGAAGATAAAGTAGACGTGGTAGTGAACTTTGAAGTAATTGAACATCTCTTTTCTCCAAAGTTTTTCATTGAAAAATGTGCCGATCTACTAAAGAAAAATGGTCTTTTTGTAGTTACTTGTCCTAACGGCGAAGGTTTTGATATAAAAACCCTTGGAACAGTTTCAAAAACCGTTGATCACGAACACGTTAATTATTTCAATCCCGATTCGTTGAAACTGCTTTTAGAAAATAGTGGTTTCGAAGTATTGGAATCCTTAACTCCGGGAGTCCTTGATGCAGAATTGGTAAGAAATGCCGTTTTGGAAGGGAAATTTTCTTTGGAAAATCAACCATTCCTGAATCAGATTCTGATGGAAAACTGGGAAACAAAAGGACAGGCGTTTCAAAACTATTTGATGGATAATCAACTTTCTTCTAACTTGTGGATTATTGCTAAAAAGAAATGAGACTAACACATCAACAAATAAACGATTTCAATGAGCAGGGTTACCTACTTGTTCCCAATATTTTATCTGTTGAAGAAATTCAGTATTTACGCAAACGTATTTCAGAGATCTTCACTTCAGGCGAATGGCAAAAATCGAAATTCAATTCTTCCCAGGTTCTGGCAGAAGTATACAACTACTTTCCTGAATTCATAGAGATTACGTTGAAAAAAGAAGTAATTGAAATTTTGACGGATTTGTGTCAAACACAACCTGTTCTAATGCCTGAAACAGGAATTCACAATCAATTTTACACCGGTTGGCACAAAGACACTTCTACCATGCAAAAATCGGGTGAGAATTTTCATTTGAAAGATGATTGTCTTTTACTGCAATGTGGTTTCTATTTACAGGACAATTCAGAAGAACATGGCGGTGGATTAACTGTAATGGAAGGTTCACACCGAACTTCGGACACCTTTATTACGAACGACATTGAGCATACATTTTTTGATAAGGTAAAGATCAAAACAGGAATCTATTCGGAAGAGAAAAACAAAAAGATCAATCCGCATAAGCATAAGATCGTTGATATCCGGTCGAAAGCAGGAGATTTTGTGATCTTTAATATGAGAACCAATCACAGAGCTACAAATCCGGCAAACGGTAGACCTGAAACGGTTCCAGCTGAGATTTCGAAAATTGCATTATTCAATGCCTTCACAAAAGACAATTTCTCAGCAGACGAATATTTTAGATATATCTCTTCTCGTCCCGAACCGTTTTATCAGGCGTTGAAAGACCGTGAAATTCACTCCCAATTATTGGACCTTTCTAATCGTTTGAACTTCAAAGTAAAATAGAATGCAGATTCTGCTTACCAATTCGGCTGAAGTTTACGAGCAAAGCAACACGGATAAATTTTTGACCGACGGTTTTGTTATTGTAAGATCAAGCGTCTTTGATGAAAAGCAAATCGCCGAGTTTAATGCAAAGTTAAACGGTACGGAAAACGAGGCTTCAAGATTAATGATTCAGGAATTGGAGTTCGTTTGCCATAACTTTCCGAATTTCAAAGCATCTGCATTTTTAGAAACTAGAAAATCTAACTACGACAAAGCTTACGCTTTACTTTACGCCAATTTCAAAGAATACATTACCCGGAAATATTTGATTGAATTATTGGTTGAACACCTACTTCAAACTGTTCAAAAACCGGTAAGTTTTAATTTCAATTTTGATGAGGCATATCAATCTATGCTCTTTTCTGAAAAATTAAGAACGATTGGTGAGATTGAAATCAGAACGTCTAAACATCCTGCCAGCAAACGCTTGTTAAAGAAAGTGTTTTACACCTGGAGTCGATTTAAACGAAGAAAAAAACAACCAAATAAACCAGGTAAAATCCGAATCGGACTTTTCATTTTTGACACAGCGAACGATATTGAACTCTTTAAAACATTTTTTAAGCTTGTAAAAAGCGACAGTACTGTTCATCTCGATATTATCCAAATTGAAAGTGGGATCAGCCCGGAATTTGCAGCATCCGCATTACCTTATGCTTGCGAGAATATAAGTGTCTATAAATTGCAGGATTTCAGAGCCCCGTTGATTGGAGGATATGATGATTTTAATAAAACGTTAGGTAAAACCTTTCCGCAATACATTCATTTCGCAAATGCACATCACCAGTTAAGTTCTGAAACGTATTCATCATTCATTAATGCCGCACTTTCAGAATTGAAGCCTCAGGTTGTTCTATACGACAATACGGGGGAAGTTGGTCGACAATTAACCGATACAGCTCGTTATCACAAGATCAAAAGCGCCAATGTAGAATATGGTTTGTTCAGTAACGACTTCATTCACATGGCTTCAAACATCAAATACGATGTTCGATTTTGTCTTGGCGAGGAATCTATTTCTATTTGGAAAGACAAGAAAGATCCAACGGAGAAGCATATTCCGGTTGGCTTTCTGAAGTTGGACCACAGTAAACCAGCAAACACAGATCCTATTTCTGAATTCGAAAATCATGATTTCAACAAGATCATATTTTTCGCAAGCACATGGTCGGGAACAAACAGTCTTTACAATTTGGAAAAAACAACCATCGTAAAAGAACTGATCGAGTTATGTGATAAGAACAGCTGGGGTTTGATTATAAAAAAACATCCGGCTGAAACAGATACACTGATCGATCAAATGAAAGCTGTAAAACAGTCAAATGTATTTTTATATCAGCATCATGAAGCTCAGCTTTTTGAAATTCTGGAAAAGTGTGATATCGTTTGTACACAGAATTCAAGTATCACGGCAGAAGCATTATTACATCATAAACCAACCATATTCTACAATAAATCAGCTCAGGCCGGATTAGCAGAATTAATCCCCATGAGCAAAGAACCTTTTGTTTATTTTGCGAGTAATCCAGATCAATTTGAAGAAATTGTAACCAACAAAATACCCTCTCTTTCTTCTGAGATTTACGAAAACACTTTATCCAAATATTTGTACAAAACAGATCAAAAGGCTAGTTTTCGGGTTCTGGAAGAATTAAAACAATTGTGTAAATGACGTGTAGGATTTGCGAAAATAGTGAAACAACAGATTTTCAGGCCAAAGAAATGGTTCTGGGCACAAGAGCGTCGTTTAAATACGCAAAATGTTCATCCTGTTCTACGATTCAAATCGCTGAAATACCGTCTAATTTGGGCGATTATTACCCCCAGAATTATTACAGCCTTCAATCGATAGAAAATACGGCTCAGCATGGTAAGCTCAAATCCAGGCTAATCGTAAAACGCGATCAAGATATTTTAGGAATCAGATCTTCATTTATCGGAACAATTATGAAACGGTTAAAACCTGCCAGTTTCGATTCGATGCATCTAGCTTATTACTTTGTATACGAACAGCTTTTGAAGCGTAAGAACATCCGCATTCACGATGCAGGATGTGGAAATGGTTTTTTTCTGAAATATTTTCATGACCTTGGTTTTTCCGGATTATCAGGAAGTGACCCATTTCTAGATTCAGACTTAAGTTATGGGAGTTACAAAGTATCGAAAAAAGAACTTGAAAATGTTGATGAAACGTTCGATGTGATCCTCCTCAATCATGTAATTGAGCATGTAACCGATCCCCGCTCGTATCTGAAAACCATTTTTGAAAAGTTGAATCCGAATGGAGTTTGCCTTATCCGAACACCAATGTCTACCAGTTTAGGATTTGAAAAATACGGTGAACATTGGGTTGGATTGGAACCACCAAGACACTTGCACATTTTTGATGCTGATCATTTCAAACAATTGAGCGAGTCGCTTGGATTTTCTTGCTACGCAACTAAATACGATGCAATTGGCTGGCATTACGAAGCCAGTGAGGCCTATTCTAAAAATATTGCGTTGAACGAGATTGCGGACAAAAAACCGTTTTCACCCGATGAACTTACTTCTTATGAAGAAATGGCAATGACGGCAAACAAGGTTAATCGAGGTGATACTGCCGCCTATTATTTAAAGAAGAAATAGATGGTTTCTATCATTATCGTTCATTACAATACTTTTGATCTGACCTACGCATGTATCGAATCATGTTTGAAATATATAGAGTCTGAACACGAAGTGATATTGGTCAATAACGGTTCAACCGAAAAGCCACTCGATAAATTAATACAAGCATTCCCCAACACCAAAATCATTGATGCAGGTGGAAACATTGGTTTTGCAAAAGGAAATAATTTGGGGATAGATGCCGCACAAGGAGACTATATTTTACTCCTTAACAGTGATTGTGAGTTGACAGAAGACGCGGTCACCAAGTCGGTTAATCGTTTAAAAAATCATCCCGAAATTGGTGTATTGAGTTGTGCACTGCGTTTTCCCGATGGAACATTACAAAATAATTTTCAGAGTTTCCCGAGTATAACTGCAGACTTTTTGGAAGCTTCCCGATTCTTTAAATTCATGAAGAAGGAGAAATTTGCTGCTAAATATGAAAATCGACTACTAAACCCGGATCAAAATCACTACTGTAATTGGGTCTGGGGAGCATTTTTCCTTTTCAGAAAAGCTGATCTTCAACTCTTGAAGGAAATGCAGCTGAGCAATCGATTTTTTATGTACGGAGAAGACATGGAATGGTGCTGGCAATTTGCCAAAATTGGCAAGAAAGTGTATTACTTTGCTGAAACAAGCGTCATTCATCACATGGGACAAAGTAATTTTGGAAATGACGATAAAAAGTGGCGTACTATTATTGGAAATGAAATTGAAACCGTGCGTTATTTCCAGGGAAGGTTGTATACCTTTTTCTTCAGAACAATGAGGTATCTTAAATACATACTATCCCCCAACCGAAAACTGGCAAAATTCTATCTCAAATCATTAAAGTAGTCTTACTTCCGGTTACCATTTTATCAATGGAATTTGATTATTTTAGCCAAGTTTATTGGCAATTACCCGCTTACTAATATGTTTTATTGATTGTTCAGACCTGCATGAGTTCTTGACTCCATTTCTGTTCACAAATACGTCAAATGATTTCCATAATTATCCCTACTTATCATAGAACGCCAATGTTGATTGAACACCTGTGCTTTATGCAGGATCAATTACAGGGATTTGAATATGAAGTAATTGTGGTGAACGATGCAAAGGACGAGAACGTTGAATTGCCAGAAATACTGAAAAAACATACCGTCGTTAACAATCCAAAATCGGGAGTTGCAAGCGCACGAAATCTTGGAGCTTCACACGCCAAATATGATTGGCTGCTATTCGTTGACGACGATATGAAAATGGGAAAAACCGATTTCGAAATTTATTGCTCCCACATTTCATCGGAAGATGTCAATTTCACTATCAACCTTGATTGGAAATATTCTGATGAAACCAACACAGATTTAAAAAAAACCAGCTTCGGACGATTTCTACTTTCCATTTCATATAATACCCTGGCAGGCTGGAACAATTTAAAAGAATGGCCAAAAATCGGATTATTGGAGCACAATGGATTGGCAAGCTGTAATTTGCTTATTCACAAAACGGTGTTTCATAAAGTCAACGGTTACGACGAGCAATTCTCACATGCGGGAGCCGAAGATTTTGAATTCTCGCAGCGTATTCTAAAAGCAGGAGTAAAAACATACATCGACAACCGGTCTCAAATGATTCATAATGAACTGGACCGTTTAAGCAAAAAGGCATGGTTTAGTAGAAAGTTCCAGGCAGGTATCACCAACCGCATTGCATTCAACAAAGGCTATCAAGATGTTTTCATTCCCAACAGTTGGAAATTCAGATCACCTGCATTCACTAATGTAATTTGCAAATTCATTTTGTATTTCACTGAACGTTCAAAAGCATTGGATAAATTCAGTTTCATGTGCTACAAATTGCTACTTGGTCAAGCTTTAAATGCAGGATTCTATCAAAAGAAATATTCGTTTTGATGAAAATTGCCTACATCATATCGGATATCAATAAAGCCGTGTTTTTTGAAAACACAGCTCTGGCTTTACGAGACGACGGTTTGGATGTTTGTTATATCGTGATCAATTATGAAAATGGCGCCTTAGTTGAATTTTTGAAAGAAAACCAATTCAACTATTACACTGTCAAATCGGGAAAATTAAGCAGGTCTTTACCTCAAATCCTGAAGGTGGGAAAAATCTTAAAAAAAGAGCAGGTCGACACGGTACATTGTCATTTGGCACAGGCCAATTGGATAGGTTTATGGGCTTCTTACCTCAAACGGATTCCGAATCGAATTTATACGCGTCATTCAGGTGAACCTTTGAGCTTAATTTGGAAGGAAAGAATAATTGACTATGTCCAAAACAAACTGGCTACCAATATTGTTTCTATTTCAGAGGTAATTGATGAACTGTTAGCAAAGCAAAAAGTGCCACAACACAAACGGGAAATCATTCATCATGGTTTCGAATTATCACGATTCAGTAACAATGATCAAGCAGAAGTTGCCCGTATAAAAGAAACTTACAATCCAAATGGAAACCATCCTGTAATTGGTGTTATTGCCCGATGGATGGAATGGAAAGGCATTCAATATATCATAGAAGGATTTGTGCTGGTTTTGGAAAAACATCCCAACGCTATTCTTTGCTTATTTGGTGCTCAGGGACATGGAGATTATCATGAAGCACTTTCCAATCTTCTTCACAAAATACCATCACGGAATTTGCGTATTGTACCGTTCGAAAATAACGTTTTTGATCTGTACCAGTTGTTCGATGTATACGTTCACACTCCAGTAAATTCTACTTGTGAAGCATTCGGACAAACCTATATAGAATCGTTAGCATCTGAAATCCCTTCTGTTTTTACCTCAAGTGGGATAGCGAGTGAATTTGTTGTACATGGAGAACATGCACTTTTAGTTCCGTTTCAGGACCCCAAAGCAATTGCTGATGGAGTTATTGAAATTCTCAGCAACCATGAGCTGGTAAAAAAAATGAAAATGAATGGTCGAAATAAGGTGAATGAACTCTTTGATTTTTCAGTTTACCAAAGAAACCTAACTCGTTTTTATCATGTTTGCGACTCAACACTTTCTAATCGAAAAATTATTTACGCCGTTTCAGATATCAGAAGAGCAGTTTATTTCGAGCAAACTGCAATCGCATTAAGAAATTTGAATTATGAGGTAATTTTTGTTCTCATCAGTTGCAAAAACTCTCCTCTCGATATTTTTTTGAAAAGCAACGGTTTCAAAAGGTACTATTTAAATGTTGGTAAACTTATTTTCTCGACTCCGTCAATTTTGAAGCTACGCCGAATTTTAAAGCATGAAAATCCTTTATTAGTCCATACGCATCTTTCAAAAGCCAATTGGGTTGGATTAACCGCTGCATGGCTGTCAGGAATAAAGAAAAGAGTCTATACGCGTCATTCTGGAAAACCCTTAACCAAACATTTTAAAGAATCTATATTGGATTCTATTCAAAACAAAATTTCAACCCAGATTATAGCTGTCTCTAATAATGTCTCAAACATATTGAAAGAGCAACAAGTAGCTGAAAGTAAACGCAAATTGGTCCATCATGGTTTTGATCTTGAACGATTCGAAAACAACGACATCGATGAAGTCAACAGAATACTTAAGTCCTACAATCCCGAGGAAAAAAGTCCGGTCATCGGAGTCATATCCAGGTGGATGGAACTAAAAGGATTAGAATACATCATCAACGCATTTCTTAAACTTATTGAGGATTATCCAAATGCAAGACTCTGTATTTTCGGAGAAAGAAATAACGACGAGTATGATTCCAGACTTCAGGAAAAACTGAAATTGATTCCCGAAAAAAATCTCTGTGTGGTCAATTTTGAGCACAATTGCTTCGATCTTTATAAGCTATTCGACATCTACATTCATGTACCAATAAATGAAACGTGTGAAGCATTTGGACAAACTTATATTGAAGCACTTGCAGCTGGAGTTCCATCCATTTTCACAAAAAGCGGAATTGCTCAAGAATTTATTAAAGATGAATACAATGCGCTTGTTGTTCCATTTAAGAATGATATTGAAATCTATAACGCTTGCATTCGATTATTGAATGATCCAAAACTTAAAGCTGAAATTATAGAAAACGGAAAAAAATCCGTTCAATCCTTTAACTTTGATACATACATCGATCAACTGGTGAACGTTTATCTTTCATAATGTCTGTGCAACTAACAATCGTTATTCCTACTTACAATCGTGCTCATTTAATTGAGAAGACGATTGCTTCAGTTTTGAATCAAACCAGCGATGATTATGAAATAATTGTAATTGACGACGGAAGTACAGATGATACAGAAACGGTTGTTGCCAAATACCTTGCAGATAACTTCAGGTATTTCAGGATTGAAAATTCCGAACGTGGTGCAGCCAGAAATGTAGGTACTGCCAATGCAAAGGGAAATTACGTGAATTGGTTCGATTCGGACGATGAAATGTTGCCACACCATGTAGAAACCGTTCTTGAAATGATTGATAAACATCAATCTCCTGAAGTCATAACGCTTACCTATTCTTTCAAAAACGCAAAAACGGAGGAAATAACTCCAAAAATTTTCAATAGTAAATCAAAACGTGATTTCCTGATCACAGGGAACTATCTTGCCTGCAATCCCGTTATTGTTCGCAGAGATATTGCATTGAGCAATCCGTTTATTGAAGACCGAGACTTAAGCGCAAGCGAAGATTATGAACTTTGGCTGCGACTTTTTGCGCAATTTCCTTTTCACCATTCAGAGAAAGTGACATCTTACCTGGTTTTACACGACGAAAGAAGCGTGGTTACCATGACGAATCCAGAAAAATTGGAGAAACGATTCCTGAGTTTTCTAAACTATACATGGCACAATGATCTGCTACACAAAAAACTCGGAAGCAGTATCAGCTATTTCATGATGCGAAATTACTTGATTCTTGCAGTTGATCTTGCATACAACAAGCACAAGCGGAAAGCATTCAAATATTTGATCACGGCAACAAAAAACTCACCAAAAGCAGTTACACAAAAAGTGTTTTGGGCAACATTAAAACACATTTTTCTGCCATGATAAAACCAACGGTTCATATTTTGTCGTTGAACGGAGGAAACATTAATTCCATCATTAACGCTCTTGAAAAAATTGGTGCTCAAGCTCAGGAAGTTCGAACAAAGTCAGACCTCGAAAGTGCAACGCACCTCATCATTCCGGGAATTGGTCATTTCGATCGTGCAATGAAGCACCTTCAGGAGAGTAACCTCATCTCAACCTTAAAATTGGTGATTCGTGAAAAACGAATTCCAACCCTTGGAATTTGTTTGGGCATGCACCTATTGGCAAAAAATAGTGCTGAAGGCGATAAAGACGGTTTAAACATACTTACCGATTCAACAGTTACAGAGCTAAAAGTTACCAATTCGGAGCATTTTAAAATACCGCATAACGGCTGGAATACATTGACAATTGAAAAAAATTGCTCCTTGCTTGAAGGGATTTCTGAAAAGGATGAATTCTTTTTCTTACACAAATACGTGTGGCAGAGCGCTGATACACATGAAGTTGTTGCCACAACAGAATATGAAAGCGGTTTTCCTTCGGTAATTGGTAACAACAATTGCTGGGGCGTTCAGTTTCATCCTGAAAAAAGTCATGAAGCCGGATTAAGACTACTTAAAAACTTTATCCAGCTCTAATGTTCAGACCGAGAATCATACCCGTTTTGCTTCTGAGCAATGGTGCAGCTGTAAAAACAAAGCAATTTGCCAACCCAATATATCTAGGCGACATCATCAATGCAGCGCGGATTTTCAGTGAATTTGGTGCTGATGAATTGATTGTGCTGGACATTGATGCAGCCAAAGAACAACGCTGTATAAGTCCCGAATTGGTTCGGGAACTAAGTCAGGAAACCGGAATGCCGCTGGCGGTTGGTGGTGGAATTAGTTCAGAGAAACAAATTGCCGCATTAATTGCTGCGGGAGCCGAAAAAGTGATCCTTGGTTCCGGGGCTTTTCGAGAACAGAATTTCGTGGAGCAAGCTGCTAAGGAGTTTGGAAGTTCAACCATTTCCGTTTGCGTTGACGTTTACAGGAATGAAGAACCCGAGATTCGATTTTACAACGGGACCGTTAAATCACAAATCGATTTAGACGAGACCATTAAACACTTTGAGGGATTGGGAGTTGGAGAAATCATCCTTCAATCCATCAACAACGATGGAATGCGCACAGGCTATGACCTCGAAATAATTTCACAGGCAGCTTCAATCTCTAAAGTCCCAATAGTTGCACTTGGTGGTGCAGGATCTCTGGAAGATATTTCCGTAGCTTATTCAAAAACTACCTGCAACGCATTTGCAGCTTCATCCCTATTTGTTATCTATAAAAATGGTGTACTCATCTCTTACCCCGAAAAATCACAAATCCGACAATTGTTCAACAGATGATACTAAATTATCATTTATTGTTGCATTTTAATAGTTAGCCGTGTCAACTAAATTGTTAAGCTAAAATTTCGACTACATTTGTAGTGATGACTACTCCAGTTTACCAAATTTGTCATCGGTGTGTAATGGACACTACCGATCCCGACATCGTTTTCGATACGGAAGGGAACTGTAATCATTGTAATAATTATCTCGAAAACTTGGTTCCACAGTCTTATCAGGGACAAAAAAGTGATCAAAAATTAAACGAGATCGTTACATCCATTAAGAAAAGCGGAAATTCAAAGAAATACGACTGCATTATTGGAATTAGTGGTGGCGTTGACAGTTGTTATACAGCCTATCTCGCTAAGGAATTGGGCCTAAGAGCTCTTCTCGTTCACTTGGATAACGGATGGAACAGCGATATAGCCGTTAGAAACATTCAAAAAATGTGCGTTGCACTTGATTTCGATTATGAAGCTGTGGTTTTAGATTGGAGCGAGTTTAGACAAATTCAATTGGCTTTCTTACGCTCATCACTTGTGGATATCGAAATGCCCACTGATTTGGCTATTCCTGCAGCGCTGCACCAAAAAGCAGCTCAATACGGAGTCAAATTTATTCTTTCAGGCGGAAATTACGTGAGTGAAGGAATTTTGCCATTACAGTGGGGATATCATGTAATGAAGGATATGAAACTGTACAATCATATCGTAAAAACTTATGGTACAGTTAAACGAAAGAAAATTCCTGTATTTGGGGTTCGTCAGGAAACCTATTATAAGTTGGTAAAGGGAATTAAATCAGTGTATTTACTGAATTACATTCCGTACAATCCGGAAGAAGCAAAACAATTCCTGGAAGAAAAATTCGGATGTAATTATTCCATCGGAAAACATCACGAATCGAGATACACTCGCTTTTGGCAGTCTTATCTTATGCCTACCAAATACCATTTTGATTACAGAAAAGCGACACTTTCCAATCAAATTTGTTCAGGTCAAACCACACGAATCGATGCTCTAAAAAAACTCGAAGACCTTCCCTATTTAGGACTGGATGTAGACAAGGAGTGTGAGTACATTTGTAAAAAATTAGGAATTTCCGAACAAGAAGCCGTAGAAATCATGAAAGCAAAACCGCTTACTTACAAAAGCTTTCCAAACGGTGAAAAATGGATTAACTTTACTTTTAAAGTTTACAAATTCCTCTTCCCGAATAAGCGTCTGTAATGACAAAACACGTCCTTTTTGTTTCTTATGATGGCATGACTGATCCGCTTGGACAAAGTCAGGTTCTCCCCTATTTAATCGGACTGCAAAAAAAGGGATACAAGATCAGTTTGATCAGTTTTGAGAAACCGGAACGTTTCGAAAGTGATCGTGAACACATTCAATCCATCTGTGATAAAGAGCAGATTAATTGGCATCCATTGACCTATACAAAACGTCCGCCAGTACTTTCAACCGTTTTTGATATCTGGAAAATGAAACGAAAGTTTCGTCAGATCAATTCTGAAACAAAAGTTGACTTGCTGCATTGCAGAAGCTACATTTCTGCTTTTCTGGGTTTAAAACATCAGAAAACAATTCCATGGATATTTGATATGCGCGGTTTTTGGGCTGATGAACGTGTAGAAGGAAATATCTGGAACATTAAAAAACCCTTGTATAAAAAGATCTATCAGTTTTTCAAAAAGAAGGAACTCCGTTTTTTTAACGAAAGCACAGCGGTTGTCAGCCTCACACACGCTGGGAAAACTGAAATTCTATCGTGGAAGGAGCTGAAGATTACGGAACAAAAAATAAGCGTTATCCCATGTTGTGTTGACCTGGCGTTATTTGATCCTGATCGCGTTTCAAAAGAACAAATTGAAGACAAACGAATTGAACTCGGACTTGAAAACAAACGTGTTATTGGCTATATCGGTTCAATTGGCACCTGGTACATGCTAACAGAAATGCTGAAGGCTTTTAAGATGTTACAAGCCAGTGACAACAATTGCGTTTTTCTTTTTGTAACAAAAGAGCCCGCACATTTAATTCTCAATGAAGCTTCAAAATTGGGTATTCAAAAAGAATCAATCAAGATCGTTTCAGCACTGCATAAGCAGGTTCCGGTTTTCGCTTCGTTATTTGATTGTTCCATTTTCTTTATTAAACCCAGCTTTTCAAAAACGGCGTCATCTCCAACAAAACAAGGTGAATTGATGGCAATGGGAATTCCTATTATTTGTAATTCTGGAGTTGGTGATACGGCAAAAGTTGTTGAAGAATACGCAGCTGGACTTGTAGTTAATGTAAACGAACTGGATGAAAATTCACTTACGTTTAGCACTTTGGAAAAAAAATTCAATCAAACATCTGCAAAACAGGGGGCTCAAGATTTTTACAGTTTGGAAGCTGGAATTTCTAAGTATGATTTGGTATATAAATCTTGTCTTTCTGCGCAAAAATGACGTAATTCGTCCCCATGCAAAACGAACAAACTAAGATACTTATTACAGGAGGCGCGGGTTTTGTCCCTTCTTCACTTGCAGACAAACTTCTAGAAGACACAAACAATTTCGTAGTATTAGTTGATAATTTTTTAACCGGTAAAAAAGAAAACATTCCCAATCACCCAAATTGTAAGTTCATTCATTGTGACGTCAACAACTTCGATGATATTTCACCTGTTTTCAACCTGTATAATTTCGACTATGTTTTTCATTACGCTGCTGTAGTTGGAGTAAAACGCACATTGGACAATCCAATTTTGGTTCTTGATGATATTTTCGGAATTAAACATATCCTTGATTTGAGTAAGAGAACTGGTGTTAAACGCGTTTTTTATTCTTCTTCTTCAGAAGTATATGGAGAGCCGGTTCATTTACCGCAACACGAAACAATAACTCCGCTGAATTCGAGATTACCATATGCCGTGGTTAAGAACGTGGGCGAATCTTATTTCAGGTCTTTCCAACAGGAATACGGTTTGAATTATACTATTTTCAGATTCTTCAATACGTATGGTCCTAAACAGAGTACTGATTTCGTGATGTCGAAATTCATCCGTTCTGCAATGGCGAATGAAGACATTACAATCTATGGAGATGGTCAGCAAACCCGTACGTTCTGCTATATCGACGACAACCTTGATGCATGCATGAACGCTTTCAAAAATGATTTGTGCGTGAATGATGTTACCAATATTGGAAATGGAAACATTGTGACCATTTTGGAACTCGCTGAAACGATCATTCGTTTGACCGGTTCTTCTTCAAAGATCATTCATTTACCAGCTTTGGAGGATGGCGATATGACCAGAAGACAACCCGACATTTCGAAAATGCAGCAATTACTTGGCCGACCTTTCATGTCATTGGAAGACGGAATTCAGAAAGTATTGAACGCTATCAAATAAGATGAAAAAAACGTTGCACATTATTGCGCCTTACCCAAAGGGTGAAGCTCCGTCGCAGCGCTTTAGATACGAGCAATATTTATCGGCTTTCGAAGTACAGGATTGGGAAATAAAGTACCACGCGTTCCATAGTCGGGCAAGTTGGGAACGACTTTACCATCCTGGAAAATTTCCGCTTAAAGCTTTGGACGTTCTCGTAAACTTCATCAGAAGATGGTTTCTTCTTTTCAGGCTAATTGCAGCAAAGCACATTTTTATGCATAGAGAAATGGCACACATGGGGCCGCCGATTTTCGAATGGATTTTGGTAAAAGTTTTCAGAAGAAAATACCATTACGATTTCGATGATGCTATTTGGATTCCCAATTACAGCGCCGCCAATGCAAAATTCCAGAAATTAAAGTGTTATTGGAAAGTTCCGAAATTGATCAAATGGGCAGACTCAGTAAGTGCCGGAAACGACTATTTGGTGAAATACGCACTTCAATTCAATGAGAATGTAACACGAATTCCTACTACAATAGACACCAAAAATCAGCACAATGTGGTGGTTAACCACCATTCCGAAAAAGTAATTATTGGTTGGACAGGAACGCACAGTACCATGCATTATCTCGACAGATTGATTCCAATTTTGCGAAAACTGGAAGTTGATTTCGAATTTGAGTTTCTTGTCATTTCCAACAAAAAGCCAAATTACGAGCTGAAATCGCTTAAATATCTGGATTGGAAATTGGAATCAGAAATAGACGATTTGAGTCAGATTCAGGTTGGTTTGATGCCACTTGTTCACGACATGTGGGCTGAAGGAAAATGCGGTTTCAAGGCTTTACAATATATGGCTTTGGGAATGGCTTGCGTTATTTCTCCTGTTGGAGTGAATACAGCTATTGTGAAACATGGCGTAAATGGAATGATCGCTGATACAAACGAAGAATGGGAAACGGTGTTGAGAGATCTGCTCACTGATCCCGAATGCCGGAAATCGCTTGGAGAAAATGCAAAACAAACCATTGAGGAATATTGGAGCGTAGAAGCCTGGAAACAAGAATACTTGCGATTAATTGAAAAGTCTAAAGTCTAAACGGTTAATTGTATTTTCAATTCACTTAATAAAACAAAAAGTGCAATGTGGTTACCCAACATTACACTTTATAAATCTTCTATTTTTGACTTTTAAGTTTTGCTTTTTCACTTAGTTATTAGCTTCCACATCCAACACACTCAATGTAACTATCCATTGGACGTACACCTTCGATCTGCATTTTCAGGTTGTGAATTTTATCTTTGATATCCATATCTGCGAACATATCTCCCGTTAACTGAGCTTCCAAAGCCGCAACTTCTTCTTGTAGTGTAACCGTATTTTCCATAAAATCTTTCTGTAAAAGTGAGCATCTAATTTAGTGGAAGAATTGATTGATTTCTACGATAGTTTTTAGATGTTATGAACAAGTGATTGTGACTTGGCTTCGACTCCGCTCAGCCACCGTCACATCCCCTTTAGAACCATCAGTTAAATACATCCGTCAATCACTGGCTTTCATCTGACAAGTTCAAATAATGAGTTGCATTATCACATTCTGAATATTTCTTTAAATCAACAATATTCGATGCGATTAATGCTTCCTTCTTTTTTCTAGTCCAGCCTTGAATTTGTTTTTCTCTTTTGAACGCAAGGCTAATAAGATGAAACTCTTCAAAATATACTAATTCAACAGGTCCATATTTTCTGGTGTGATTGGCTCCTAATCCTTCAAAATGTTCGTTTAATCTTTTTGTCAAATTCACAGTACTTCCAGTATAATAACTCCCATCAGAACATTTCAGAATATACAAAAAGCCTCCAATCATAATTTGATATTTCTACTTAATTTACAATAAAACATTCTTAAAACATCAAATTCCTCGAAGGAAAATTGGTGGCTGAGCGGAGCCGAAGTCACCATATTTTACGTATTTTCGTTTCTATGTGCGGAATAGCGGGTTTTATCGATTTCAATAAAAAAAGTGATACGGAAATTCTGAAGAGAATGACCGATACAATGGTTCATCGCGGACCTGATGGAAGTGATTATTTCTTGCATAATTCTGAACAATTTCAATTGGGTTTTGGTCATCGCCGACTTTCAATCATTGAACTTTCTGAATTGGGGAAACAACCCATGTTTTACAAAGATTTCGTGATCGTTTTTAACGGTGAAATCTATAACTATAAAGAAGTAAAAGCAGAGCTTTCAGCACTTGGTCATCACTTTGTAGCCGAATCGGATACAGAAATGATCCTTCACGCTTACGAAGAATGGGGAACGGAATGTCTTCACAAGTTTATTGGGATGTTCGTTATAGTTCTGTTCAATCAAAAAACAAACGACCTTTTCATTGCCCGAGATAGAGCCGGAATTAAACCTTTGTTTATTTACCAGCACGATGGATTATTCCAGTTTTCTTCAGAATTAAAAGCATTTCACGAACATCCACATTTCAAAAAAGAATTAAACATTCAGGCTGCACAAGCCTTTTTGCAATACGGAAGCGTTCCAACACCACATTGCATTTTTAACCATTGTTTCAAACTAAAACCAGGTCATTACATTCAAACAACTGTAAAAGCGAGTGCACTAGATTTGAATCAAATTCAATATTGGAACGTTTACGATGCCTACAACAAACCCAAACTGGATTTAAGCATTCCTGAAGCAAAAACGGAAACAGAGAAAATTCTGAAATCAGCATGTGATTATCGAATGGTTGCCGATGTTCCGGTTGGTGTTTTTCTTAGCGGCGGCTACGACAGTGCAGCAGTTACCGCACTTCTTCAGAAAGATAGAACTGACAAGCTGAAAACGTATACCATCTCTGTTCCCGATATTGGTTTGGACGAAGCACCTTATGCTAAAAGAACCGCTGAAATTTTAGGAACCGATCACACAGAAACAGCATGTACAGCCAAGGAAGCTATTGACTTAATCGCCAATCTGCCGTTTCATTACGATGAGCCTTTCGCGGATTCGAGTGCTATTCCAACAACTTTGGTTTCAAAAATTGCGCGAAAAGATGTTACCGTTGCTTTGAGCGCAGATGCCGGTGATGAAGTTTTTGCAGGCTACAACAGATATGAAATGATCTTGCGCTACGGCGAAAAAATGAATAAAATCCCGGGATTCGCTCGTAAAACTTTAGCAGGAATAATGAGCACGGTTCCGGCAAACAGTATTCCAGTACTTCGAAATAAATACAATTTTGCCCAACGTTACGAAAAGACAAAATCCATTCTTCGTGATAACAGCTCGAAGAACCTGATGTTGAGTTTGAGTCAATTGTTTACCGATGATCAAATGCGAAAGTTGAGTTTGCATGAATTCAAACAACTGGAAACCTATTATGACAGTAAGGAATTGAAAAGTCCAACACCGCTTAGTTTTGCGATGGCAATGGATTATCAAACGTATTTATTGGATGATATTCTGCAAAAAGTAGATCGTGCCTCAATGGCGGTAAGCCTGGAAAGTCGGGAACCGTTTTTAGATCACAGAATTATTGATTTCGTTGCTCAACTTCCGGACAATTACAAATACCGCGACGGACAAAAGAAATGGCTTTTAAAAGAAATTGTGCATCAATACATTCCGAAGGAAGAAATGGACAGGCCCAAAATGGGATTCGCCATTCCTATTGAATCATGGTTAAAAAATGAATTGAGAGATCAGGTAGAACACTATCTTTCAAAAGAAAAAATTCGTGAAACAGGATTGTTCGATGATGAAATCATAGATAAATTGAAAACGGCCTTCTTCAACGGAAGAAAGGAATATGGTGTAAAGATCTGGTACCTGCTCAGCTTTATGATGTGGCACGAGCGGTGGATGAAGTAATATCTTCCGCCGCGGCGGACTCGATAACCGAAGCCGCGGTGACTATGAAGTTATACGCTGTTAACTGAGGCTATCG
>CBFGNV010000071.1:0-21528 GCA_965650275.1 uncultured Fluviicola sp.
AACATCCACCACCTGGTGTAAACGTATAAGTTGTAGTTGCCGTGTTGTTAATTGCCGGGCTCCATGTTCCCGTAATTCCATTTGTTGAAGTTGTTGGAAGAGCGGGAATTGCAGCTCCCGAACAATAAGGTCCAGAAGCGGCAAACGTCGGGGTTATGTTTGGATTTACGGTAATAGATAATGTCGTTGTGGAGGCACACTGTCCCGCAGTTGGCGTAAACGTATAAGTTGTAGTTGCGGTATTATTGATAGCCGGGCTCCATGTTCCAGTAAATCCGTTTGTGGAAGTTGTTGGAAGTGCAGGAATTGTCGCTCCCGAACAGTATGGTCCAACCGGATTGAATGTTGGAGTAGTTGTAGGAACAACGGTAATTGTTGAACTTGCAGTTCTGACACAACCAGCAGCATCCGTAGCAGTTAGCGTATAAGTTGTGGTTGTTGTAGGAGAAACAGTTGGCGTTAACGTTGTTGAATTCGTCATATTCGTTGTTGGCGTCCACGCAAATGATTGAATGTAGTTGTCGGTTGTGAAGTTAATAGTCCAGTTTACCAGTGAACCATTTGTTGTGTTATCCCAAAAACCTGAAGCGTTGTCAATCACTTTTAAAGTCCAGTTTCCATTAATCGCACCAGTAAGACTATTCAGGTTTCCTACTGGGATGAAGTTTCCTGTGTAAGGAGGTAATCCACTGGCAATTGGCGTTGCCGCGGGCATCATGAACACAGTATTCGTCATATTTGCTCCCGTAGTTGTATTAGCGAATCCTGATAAACCGGTTTTCAATGTAATTGTGGTTCCGCCCGGTGAAACTAACTGAACAGTTAATTCACTCGACTTCGGATGAGTAGCATTGACTCGAACAGAAACTACGGCATTCGTAGCAAGATTGTTTGGGCTAATTCCTGTTACATTAATGATGCTATTGATTCCCGTCGCGTTGTTCGGAATTGCAGTTGCCGTATTATTCGTAAAGGCTCTTGGAATCCGAATTGCAGCATTGGCGGTTGTGGTTCCGGTTAGATTTACGGATGCTCCGGAGCCAGCACAAATTGTTGCAGTTGGAGGAGTTACCGTTACTACTGGATTCGCATAATTTATAGTCATTGTACTGGTGACAACATTTCCTGTGCATGGATTTGTCCCAGTAAGTGTTAATGTGATGGATCCGGCGGCTATATCAGCGGCGCTTAGTGTATACGTTGTGTTTTGGGCAGTCGCATTTGCAAAAGTTCCTGAACCGCTTGTTGTCCATTGTGTATTCAGTGTTCCGGCAGATCCAGTTAAATTAACGACTGTTCCTGCTGAGCCACAAACCGTTTGGTTAGTTCCTGCACTAATCAAATCGGGTAAAGCAGTAAAACTACCAGCTTTTACAAATACTCCGGAATCATATGTGTTGTCACCAACATTACAAATGGCGAATTTCATGTGATAGGTCTGATTACATTGAATGTTATAATTAACACTCATTAAAACCGTAGTTCCATTGTATTCGATTGAACTTCCATATGCTGTTCCATTTCCTGTTGGATTATCAAAGTAATAGGCAGAGTTTAGTCCAGGATTTACTGTATTAATACTAATTGGTGTGGATGTTCCTGGAACAACAGCAAGATTGATAGCGCCTCCAGCATATGGACCAGCAATACCAGGTCCTGATAAGAAGAATCCAAACACATCGTTAAAACTTGTACCTACGAAAGTTAAATATTCTTCTGAGCCAAAAATGTATTGAAAAGCAAAGCTGGTTGATGGAGTTACGAAGTCAAACTCAATGACCGCTCCGTTAAACATGGATGATCCTGTTAATGCATCCAAATCTGGGTCGGTAACGTTGGCGCCACTTGCAGTTGCTTCGGATGAAAAATTGTTTGGTCCTGGCGAAATATTTGCATTCCCAGTAGTCATAACAACTCCCGATGCCATTGGAAATCCACCAACCGAATTAGTGAAACTTGCAACTGTGTTTTGTACCGTATTGGCGGCGGCTAAACTACCATTGTATTTTATGTTGGAAACGGTAACTCCACTTCCTACCAATACGGTTTGTACGTATTGAGCAGGAGTCATTGTTTGATTTAATGTAATTGGTTGAGCTAATCCTTGTAATCCGAAAGTTAGACAAACAATAAGCAGCAATCTGTTTAAAAAGCTTGGTCGTAGTAGCATAGCAATTTATTACGATTAATATATGTTCTAAGCTGGGCGGGTAGTTCCAACTTAATTAACCTAAGCACTGCTCTTGCTGAATATACAACCGGAAATGATTGTATTGGGGCATCCATAAAAGAAGCAGGTAACCTGAAATCGAATGTTAATATTTACAAATGAATATCAGATAACAGTTGTAATATTAACGAATTATTAATTACCTAATTTATTAATTGATGAATAAAATTGAATGCATGCATACATTGTTGAAAATTCTGGCAAAAAGGATTTAGTATAAGTTTAGTAAACACTGGGCTTCCAGCTTTCAAGTCTGAATATCGATGAATTAAATTGTTGAAAAACAATTTAGATGAAAAAAAGAAATCCCCTTAATCAGCTTCTGCCGAATTAAGGGGATTCTAATATTGTTAGATATTTCTAGTTCTTGATTACCGGAATCATCTTACTTGTAGAGTTCGATGAAGTTACTTTAACAAAGTAAGTTCCAGCCTGGTAAGCAGAAAGATTTAATGGTGCAGCATTTGAACCTGTATTTGCTTGAAAATCAGTTGTTGAAAGTTTTGCTCCGGAAACACTGTAAAGTTCAATTGTTACTGATTCGTTTTGCGTAACAGAGAAGCTTACTGTAATGTTGTCCTTTGTTGGATTTGGAGTAACTGAAGTTTCAATCAATGAAGCATCATTAATTCCTGCCGACATTGCACAGTTAGCAATAACTTCGTCCACCTTCGCCTGCATGTTTTGTAAAGATTGTGCAGTAGTTCCTGCTTGAGAATCCCATAAATCCCACTTGATCTTTTTATCAGAAGGACAAATTACGTTAATCGTTGGGAAACCAAGTGGAGCATAAATGTTCAAGTTCAATTGAAGCGGTGTCTCATTCATGATTGGATAAGGAGTTCCTGTAATCCAGTCACCTTGTGAAGCGCCATCAGTACCATTCAAGTCATTTGCATCAGTAGCAGCATCACCTTCGTAGAACAACACAACAACTTCATTTGTTCCAGCCGGACCGTATTCTGCATACAAATCTTCAAGGTAATGTGCATTGTGGAAGTTCCAGCATGGTCCACACCAAGTAGCAGAAACATCCAATAGAACAACTTTCCCTGCATTCAAATAGGAATAAAGTGTATGTGATGTACCGTTAATGTCGGTAACAGTGAAATCTGGTGCAACTGCTCCAACTTGTGCAAAAGACAAGTTCGCTGCCAGAATAAGTGAGAGAGAAGTAAAGATTTTTTTCATGTTCATGGTTTTATTGTTTTCGAGGTAATGATATTGATTTCTTTCTAAATAAGGAATCTATTCTAATTCCTAAAATTGGAATGCTAAGTGTTTGATATTGTTTGAATAGCTTAAACTAAACGAGCGTATTAGAAGCAAAAAAGTCGCCCCGATTGCTCGAGACGACTTCAACTGATAGAATATATGATCTTTTTACTTTTTCAATGAGTCAATAACTGCTTTGAACGCATCAGGATGGTTCATTGCTAAGTCAGCTAACACTTTACGGTTCAATTCGATTCCGCTTTTGTGGATAGCACCCATGAATTGAGAATAGCTCATTCCGTGAGCACGAGCACCAGCGTTAATACGTTGGATCCATAATGCACGGAAGTTTCTTTTCTTTTGCTTACGACCTTCGTAAGCGTAATTCAAACCTTTTTCAATAGCATTTTTTGCTACCGTCCAAACGTTTTTTCTGCGGCCGTAGTAACCTTTGGCCAGCTTCATGAAATTTTTTCTGCGGGCTCTTGAAGCCACATGATTTACCGATCTTGGCATATCTTTTAGTTTTTTAATAAAGAGTGCAACATTATTTCAGTTGACTTTGTACTCATTACTTGGTTAACAATACCGCTCCGTAAACAAATACCTCGTATAGCATCGGAGCATAATTTTTAAAATAAAGCGTTCCGCCGAGGCGGATCGAATTTATTTCATGTTCAACATCAATTTAACATTCGACAAATCTGATTGGTGTACCAAACCTGCGTGAGTTAAATTACGTTTTTGCTTCTTGGTTTTTTTCGTAAGAATGTGGCTTTTGAAAGCGTGTTTTCTCTTGATCTTACCAGAACCAGTTACAGTGAATCTCTTCTTTGCACTGGATGTTGTTTTCATTTTTGGCATTTCTCTTTTTCGTTTAAAAGTGAATACTCTATCAGCATCTTTATGAATTATCAATTGGAAAATTACGAATTATCAAGTTTAAACCTCTTGATAATTAACTCATTCATAATTGATAATTATCTATTTCAAATATTTTAGACCGCGCTAACGCTTGTCTCGCATCAATAGCTTTCGCTACTTCTTACTTCTTTTTAGGGTTGATCATTACGATCATTCTTTTTCCTTCCAATTTTGGCAATTGCTCTGGTGTTCCCAAATCTGCCAACTCCTGAATGAATTTCAACAACAAGATTTCTCCTCTTTCTTTGAAAACGATTGTTCTTCCACGGAAGAAAACGTATGCTTTCAATTTAGATCCTTCTTGTAAGAATTTTCTGGCGTGTGAAAGTTTGAAGTCGAAATCATGATCATCCGTATTCGGACCAAAACGAATTTCTTTTAAAACAACTTTACTTTGCTTTGACTTAAGTTCTTTCGTTTTTCTCTTTTGGTTGTAAAGGAACTTACGGTAATCCATGATCTTACAAACTGGAGGAACCGCATTTGGAGAAATCTCCACCAAATCCAATTCTTGCTCTTCAGCTAGTCTAAGAGCATCCACTGTTTTCATTACAGAAGGCTCACCATCTTCAACCACCAAACGAATCTCAGAAGAAGTAATCTTCCCGTTAATTTTGTGTTGTTCTGTTTCTTCTCTTCTTACAAAAGGTTTTCTATTGTCTTTTCTCATTCAAAAATTTACACGTTAGTTGATAATTCGCTATCAATTGCGCTCTGAATCAATTCAGAAAACGCTTGAAGACTCATTGATCCTTTATCTCCTTCGCTGCGTTGGCGAACAGAAACTTCTTTGTTTTCTGCCTCTTTTTCACCTACAATCAACATGAAAGGAATCTTTTTCAATTCTGATTCACGAATTTTCTTACCAATTTTTTCGTTTCTATCATCAACGAAGCCGCGAATATCGGAATTATTTAGCAATTCTGAAACTTCTTTTGCATAGTCGTTGTATTTATCCGAGATTGGAAGTATCGCAACTTGTTCGGTAGCCAACCATAAAGGGAAGTCTCCACCGCAATGTTCAAGTAATACAGCAACGAATCTTTCCATTGAACCAAATGGTGCTCTGTGAATCATTACTGGTCGGTGTTTTTGGTTATCTGCACCTGTATATTCCAATTCAAAACGCTCAGGCAAATTGTAATCTACCTGAATTGTTCCCAATTGCCATTCACGTCCAAGCGCATCCTGAACCATGAAATCCAACTTTGGACCGTAGAAAGCAGCTTCACCGTATTCAACAACAGTTGGTAAGTTTTTCTCTGCCGCAGCTTCAATAATTGCCGACTCTGCTTTCACCCAGTTTTCATCCGAACCAATGTATTTAGCCGGGTTATTTGGATCGCGCAACGAAATCTGTGCTTTGAACTTTTCAAAACTCAATGTCTTGAAGATATAAAGCACCAAATCAATTACTTTCTTGAATTCTTCCTTTACCTGATCCTGCGTACAGAAAATGTGAGCATCGTCCTGCGTAAATCCACGAACGCGTGTTAATCCATGTAATTCTCCACTTTGTTCGTAACGATATACTGTTCCAAATTCTGCAAAACGAGCAGGTAAATCTTTATAAGAACGTGGTTTGCTTTTGAAGATCTCACAGTGGTGAGGACAGTTCATTGGCTTCAATAAGAATTCCTCATTCGGATCCGGAGTTTTAATAGGCTGGAATGAATCCGCACCATATTTTTCGTAGTGACCTGAAGTCACATACAACTCTTTGTTTCCAATATGTGGAGTAATTACTTGCTCGTATCCCGATTTCTTTTGTGCTTTTTTTAGGAAATTTTCCAAACGTTCACGTAAAGCAGCACCTTTTGGCAACCAAAGAGGTAAACCAGATCCTACTTTTTGAGAGAAAGTGAACAATTCTAATTCCTTACCCACTTTTCTGTGGTCACGACGTTTCGCTTCTTCCAGCAATTCGAGGTGCTCAGTTAACTCAGACTGTTTCGGGAAAGTAATTCCATAAACACGAGTCAATTGTTTGTTTTTTTCGTCTCCTCGCCAATATGCACCTGCAATCGAAAGCAATTTAACTGCTTTGATAAAACCAGTGTCTGGGAGGTGTGGTCCACGACAAAGATCCGTGAAATTACCTTGTGTATAGAACGTAATGGAACCATCAGGTAAATCCTGAATCAACTCCAATTTGTATGGGTCTTGTTTCTCCGTGAAGTATGCCAAAGCATCTGCTTTAGAAACCTCTTTTCGAACGAACTGTAACTTTTGCTTCGCTAATTCTTTCATTTTTTCCTCCACTTTCTGAAGATCTTCTTCCTTGAAAGTGTAATCCATGAAATCTACATCATAGTAATATCCGTTCGCAATTGGAGGACCAATCGCCAATTTAATTCCCGGATAAAAGAATTCCAAAGCCTCAGCCATAAGGTGAGCTGAAGAGTGCCACATGGTCGACTTACCTTCTGCATCGTTCCAGGTCAATAATTGAACCGTAGAATCAGAAGTTATAGGCAAAGTTGCGTCAACAACAATGTCGTTCACTTTGGCTGCCAATACATTACGAGCCAATCCTTCAGAAATGCTAAGAGCAACATCTAATGCTGTTGCTCCTGCGTTGTATTGTCTAACTGATCCGTCTGGAAGAGTTATATTTATCATATGTACTTTAATTTATCGTCTGTCGCAGTTACGACAGGTGCAAATTTACAATTTTGAAACTGAATTCCCGAAAGAATTAAGCTTTAAATCCGTATACCAAAACTGCTGCTTCTTTTACGTTTTTACCAGTTCCAATTGAATACTCAACGTGAATGTTTTTCAAACGCTCAACTTCAGGAGCTTTTTTACGGTACAATTTGTTCAATTCATCAGAGCTAACCATGAATGATTTACCCTGAATACTTTTGTATTCTTTAATCAATTTTCGCTCTTTCACTTCTGGTGCAGCGTCATAGAATTTAGCAGTAATAACAGCGCTGCTTTTCTTTGCAGAAATGGCAATCTGATATTCTTTCGCTAAGAATAAAAACAATTCAACATTCTTTGTTTGCTTTCCTGATCCTGCAACATAATAAGTGATCTTAGATCCTTCATATCTACATGTAGAGATCATATCCTTACATTCTTGTTTCATGGTATTTACCTGTGCATCAAAAGCACCATCATTCGGAGCGTAATTTGCTACGCTAAGAATTAAACCACAAAAACCGATAAGTCCTAAAAATAATACGTTTCTCATGATTTGATTATTTAACTGGTGAAACAATAGATGAACGCAATTTCTCGATTTCTTTAGCCAAAATATCGAACTCAGCAGAAGTCAAGGTAGGAGCTTCGAAATTCTTGTTTGCATTTGCCTTTTTAACACTTGCGAATCCCTTATAAGAATTCAACACTTTCTCAAAAGATGAAATGATTTCTTTCAAACGTTTGTCATCTTTTGCAGGGTGAGATTTCAATCCTTTAATTGTGTTTTCCAGCAAAACCATTTGTTCAACCAGCGTAACTCCAATTTCTTCAGGTTTTTTTCTTGAATCTTCAATTCCAAGGTAAATTCCCTCTGTCCAAGCACCAGCAAATTCAACTGCTGCCAAGAAACGCATACTGTTATCGTCAAGGTAAGAGTCAATTTTATCCTGGATGTCATAGATCAATTCTTCCATTGCAGCCTGGTCACCCAAATTTTTATCAAACTTATTGACCATTTCTTTGTCAGAAAAAACACTTTCCAAACCAACCTTACTTCCAAGGTATTGAACAGCAACCAGGTATTCTCTTGCTTCCTGAGTTTTATTGTTGATAGCACAATAAGCTAAGTCTGTTGAATAAACTCCTAAGTTTAGAAGTTGATCAATTTTTTGACTGTATTTTGATTTGTTTTCAGCCGAGTTTGTTTTACCATCAACATAGGTTAAACCCGCTTCTTTAAACATTTGTGCCATTGTAATCGGTTGAGGCAAAACGAAATCATCTTCTTCAGATTCGAAATTTGTTTCTTCAACGGTTACTTTACCTTTTTCATCTTCATCAGAGCTTCCTCCACAAGCAGTCAAAACAGCTGCCAGAACTAGCGTTGGGAAGATAAACTTAGTATTCAATTTCATTTGGTTTGATTTTTAAGTGCCGTAAAGAAACAAACAAAATTTCAGTTATGGTATACGATTTTTTCAACAAATGATTATATTTCAGATAACTAGGTGTTGCCTGTAGAAAGTTTTACTGCGATTTTCCTTGGAATACCACGCTATTTAAGTACTGAATCAAATGATCACTTGAACTGATGAAAACCTTTCCATTAATTTATCCAATCGTTGGTTGGTTTATTGGCTGTCTTCTTGCTTTTCTACTCGACACTTCTTTTGGTGTACTCGCTCAATTTTTTACCGGGATAACGCTATGTTCATTGTTCCTGCTGGTCGCGAGAATTTATAAACCTAAATTTTTCAGAATAATTTTTGTTGTCAATCTTTCTATTGTACTGGGAGCAATTTATTTTCATTTGAACGATTACCGCCATCAGTTGATTGACGAAACTGCAGAATCCTATTTAGTGCGTGTTTGTGAGAGTAAGGAAACGGGTTTTGATACTCAACTGCTAAAGGTTGAAGCAACAAAAGTGGAGCACAATGGGAAATTCATTCAATCCAATTTTGATTTAATTCTGTCTGTTAACGGCTCGGAATTGAAATTTGTTCCTGATGATTTTTTAAGTATTTCGGCAGATTTGCTCCCAATTGAAAACAAAGAAAATCCGGGTGAGTTTGATGCTGAATGGTATTATTTGACAAAAGGAATTCGACACAGAGCTTTTGTTAGCGGATTTGACATTGAAAAAATCGGGAATTATTCTACGATTGATGGAACCTTTGTTCGTTGGCGTGAATACCTTTCAAATCTTATGGCTGAGCAGTTGGATGGTGACTTTCTAGGAGTTGCGCAGGCCCTTTTGTTGGGAGATAAAGACAATTTATCGGATGACGTGATGCGCTCTTTTTCGAATACGGGTGCAATGCACGTACTGGCTGTTTCGGGTTTACATGTCGGACTGATTTTAGTGGTATTGAACGCGATTCTATCTCAATTTAGCCGGTTCATTTCAAAACGAAAGGCACTTATTTTTTCTATTTTGTTGATATGGGTTTACGGTTTTGTGACTGGTGCCTCACCTGCGGTAATGCGCGCTGTATTTATGTTCTCGGTAGTGGCTATCGGTGAATTGAGCGGAAGAAAAAGTACTGGTGTCCTCTCTCTTGGTGTCAGTGCCATTGTTTTGAGCGCAATTGATCCATGGGTGATGTTTGACATCGGGTTTCAACTTTCTTTTTTAGCCATGCTCGGTGTTTTTCTGCTGTATCCAAAAATTCGGGATCTGATTGTTGTGAAAAACAAATACCTGCTTTGGTTCTGGGATGGGAATGCAGTTGGACTGGCCGCTACAGCTTTTACAACTCCTTTGACCTTGTTCTATTTCTATCAGTTTCCTAATTATTTTTTACTTGCGAATGTTGGAGTTATGATCTTTGGCTTCCTGGTGTTATTAGCTGGAATCATTTTTCTGGTTTCCAGTCCAATTCCTGTTGTATCCTCAATCGTCGCCATCTTTTTCTGTTTTACCATTCTGGGATTGCTGCTCTGGGTGGCTTGGGTGGAGCAACTTCCGGGTGCTGTATCTGGTGGATTTCATTTAACGCTTTGGGAATTGTTAATAGGTTTAATGATCGTAAGCATTTTTGCGCTGACTAAAACCCGAAAATGGAATTTGATTCTTTGGACTGGTATTGCCCTTTTGGTTGGAGTTATTTCTTTTAACCGCCATCGTGAAATGAATGATCAGGAAATTCTTTTTCTGAATTCGAATGAGTTGGTAATGGTGATTAAAACAAAGAATGGAGCAGTTGGATTGTACACTCCTCGTTTTGGTCATGCAGATAAAATTCCACGCGCCTTAGAAGATTACAAGCGTTATTCAGGTTTAAACATGCGGACGTTTTCGGTTCCGGATGGATGTAAACTGAGAGTTGCCGGAAATCGAATTCGGGTTACTAAGAAGCGTTTTGGTTTGGCTGTTCAATTAAATGAGAAGAACTATTTCTATCAAACTTATGGTGATCCGATATCGGGAAAGAATGTTATTCTGAACAATAAACTTCGCGAGTTTGTGAATCCGGATGCTGAAAAACGAATTTTGAGTTTGAAGATTTGAAACTACTAACGTTTTATATACTTCGAAATATCAACGATTGCTGTGTAACCCGTCAATCCAAGTGATTTCGTCATCACTCCACCAAGGAAATGGTTTTCGTCTATGAACGATAAACTTCCGGCTAAGCGGTAATGATTAACTGACTGTGGGTGATCTTTGATATTCATATAAGTCAGTCGTTGTTTGTTGCTTCCGTCAATATCCATGATCCACCAATCTGCGCCTAATAAATCTCCCGGAAACCGTGTGCACTGATCTCCCGTCATATAAACCAGTTGCTTGCCGTTGGGAGTAAATGTTGCTGCCTGAGAATACGATTCCGTTGTCAACTTTTTAATTTCTCCGGTTTCTACATTTATAGTATAAATTGGTGTTGCAAGAATATTCTTGGATTCATAGGTAGAGTAGAAACTGATGAGTTTGTTATCTGGAGAAATTCCGTCCAATTCATTACAGGCATCAACATTACCCGGTTTAAATACCTTTTTGTTTTCTAAATGCGGAATGGAATCCATTATCAGATCCGCCATTTTCATCTCATATGCTCCGGCCATCAGGTTGAAATTTCCAAATTTCGGAGCTAAGACGCGCTCGCTCCAAGCTAGTTTTGTTCCATCTGGTGAAATGGCTGCGTGTATAATTCCTGAATTGAAAGAATTGGGTAGATCCAGCAATTTCCATGCTTGGGAGCCATCCTTTTTGATAATCCAAAGATCAACGTAAGCTCCGTAACCTGGAGTGGCGTCCACCGATTTTCGTTTGTGCTTTTTCTCTTTTACGTACTCGTTCTTTTCCACGTAGCAGATAAGAAATTCACCTGACGGATGCCATTCTTCAGCCCATTGATGTCGGTTTTCCTGCCAACCGGGAAAGGTGAGTTGGTTTTCGTTTTTACCAGAAGAATCCGAAAGGAAAATATGATAGACTTCATCTTTATCTTTTCTTCCGTAAGCCACTTTCTTGGTTTTGGGGTTGTAAATAGCTCCAATAACAGAATCCTTCCAAACATTCAGTTCAGCCTGACAATTTGCATAAACGCAAAAAGTAATTGTAAAACAGATGAGCAGTAATGTCTTCATGTGGAGAAAATTAATTCAATTTTTCGAATAACAAACAATGCTTTTTCCTTCAGAAATACCCAATTTTGTGCAGTGAAATTTCTTCTAACTATCATACTCAGCCTTTCTACGGTTATTGCTTTTGGGCAAAAATCGGTTCGTGCAATGAGTACAGTAGATGTTGTTGTTCTGGATGGTAAGCTGGATGAAGAAATTTGGACGAAAGCAGATATTGCTGATTCGTTTATCGTCAATTTCCCAACTGTTGGGAATGTATCCAATTTTGAGTCGAAAATAATGTTCGTTTATGATGACGAAGCCATTTACATTGGCGCAATTTTGAATGATCCTCATCCCGATTCGTTAATGACTCCGCTTTCGCAACGAGACGATTATGGAAATGCAGATTGGTTTGGAGTTTTGATCGATCCTTACGGAGCGGGTCAGAATGGCTTTTCATTTTTTGTAACCGCTGCTGGTGTTGAAATTGATGCAATTAGAAGTCAGAATGATGCCGATTTTACCTGGAATGCTGTTTGGAAAAGTAAGGTTAAATTAACGGAAACTGGTTGGGTGGTAGAAATGAAAATTCCGCTAACACAACTTCGTTTCCCCAAGGAAGATATTCAGCATTGGAAGATCAATTACAAACGTCAAATTCGAAGAAACAGAGAGATTTCTTATTGGTCTCCTGTTGATCCGAAAGAATTTGGTGAGTTGGCACAATCTGGAAATTTGGAGAATTTGGAGAATTTGCAGTCTCCGTTACGATTGTCTTTTTCTCCTTACGGAACCACTTATTTAGAGAATTATTACAACGAACAAACAGGAGCTCAAGAGTGGGCTTTACGCCCGCGTTTTGGAATGGATATGAAGCTTGGTCTGAACGAAGCTTTTACGTTGGACGCCACATTGGTTCCGGATTTTGGTCAAACTGTTTCTGATAATCTGGTGCTTAACCTTTCTCCATTTGAAGTGCGGTACAATGAAAACCGGCCATTTTTCCTCGAAGGAATGGATTTGTTCGGAATAGGTGATATTTTCTATACGCGAAGAATTGGTGACAATACACTTTACGGTTATCGTGCCGATTCCCTGCAGGCTGCAGGAAATAAAGTAACGAGCGCTCCGGCACTGGCACAGTTGATCAATGCTACAAAAATTTCGGGTCGAACGAAAGGTGGGCTTGGATTGGGTGTTTTTAATGCCATTGAAAAACAAACCAACATCACGTATGAGGATTCGCTTGGGAATGAACGTGAGATTATGTCACACCCAACATCGAATTACAACGTTTTTGTTCTCAGCCAGAATTTGAAGAACAACAATTCCATATCGTTTATTAATTCGAATGTTTTCCGACCTGAAGTAAATGCAATTTCCAATGTGAGTTCCGGAGAATTTCAGTTACTGACCAAAAATCGGGTCTATTCCTTATTTGGACAAGGACAGTTTTCTTATAATCAGCGAAATGGAACAACAGATTATGGTTATACCAATTATCTGAATTTTTCCAAGGTGGAAGGTGCGAGAACTTTTGGTGGTGAGTATTATGAGTGTTCAGATACATATGATCCGAATGAGTTAGGATATCTGTCTAACAATAATTACAGAGGTGGAAACCTTTTCTATCAGGGAATCAACTTTTCTCCGGGTGGGCATTTATTGAGACGAAATGTCAATTTTAATACGAGTGTCAACTATTTATATCAACCCAGTTTATATTCCAGTTGGGATGTTTTTGCTCAATGGGTTGGAACATTCAAGAATTTCTTAACGGCAGGATTTTATGGTGGCGCAAATCCAATTGGAACAGTTGATCATTTTGAATCAAGAACATTTGGCGTTCCTGTAAACATCGCAGCTTCAGCTTATGCCGGTGGATTTTACTCCAGCAATTATTCGAAACGAGTGGCACTGGATTTCTCGCTGTCAGCCCGAAAATTCAATGAGAAAAACATGATCAATGCTGAAGGTTCTATTAGTCCACGTTTTAGAATCTCGAATAAACTTTTTGTTGTTCCGGAAGTTGCAGTAACGCTTTTGAAAGGAAATTATGGTTATGTATATGTTTCAGATCCGAATTATGGAAGTGATATCATTCTGGGCACGCGTGACAGATGGATTGTAAATAATAACATTACAGGGAATTACACTTTTACGAATCGTATTGGAATGATTTTGAAAGTAAACCATTACTGGCAAGAAGTAACATATACGAAGTTCAATAAATTGGAAAACAGCGGTGAGCGTTCTGAAACTACATATACTGGTTATGATTCACAAGGGATTTCAATTCACAATACCAGCTTTAATGCGTTTACTTTAGATATGAATTTCAGGTGGGTGATTTATCCCGGAAGTGAAATTCGATTTGTTTGGAAGTACAACATCTACGCTTCTAAGCAGGGAAATTATGGTTCGTATTTCAATGTATTCAACGATTTATTTGCGCAACCACGATTGAATTCGTTTTCAGTAAAAGCCTTGTTCTACTTGAATGCGGGAAAAGTGATCAAAAAGTCAAAAGGTAAAAAGTAAAAGTCAAAAATGTTGGAAAGTTAAAATACCGCTGTGTATTCTTTTGCCTTTTAACTTTTGATTTTTTACTTTAAATAGTGGTATTTCCGCACTTGAAATGTCCTTTCGGACATGATTTTCCACCATGTAATCCGCAAGGTCTGCAATCCAGAATTTCTGATGTTTCCTTGATTTCCGAATCGTCAGATAAAGGTCCGAAACCAAAAGCAGGAATTGTTGCGCAAAAGAATGCTGTAGTTGGTGCATTTACCGCTGTTGCCATGTGTAAAGGACCAGAATCGTTCACATAACAACGACTGGCTTTTTCAAACAATGCGCATGATTCCAATAAGCTTAATTTTCCAGCAAGATTGGTAGTTTCATCAAGATTTGCTTCAATTCTGATTCTTTGACATAAGTCGAAGTCGCCTGGACCTCCAACCAAATAAACTGTAAAATCGGTTTTCAGTTTGTTCGCTAACTCAACCCATTTTTTTTCGGGAAGTTGCTTGGTAAACCAAACAGAAGCAGGCGCAAGCGTTACAAATGGTTTCGTAACCAAATCGGCTACTTTTTCTCTATGTTGTTCAGTTGGATATACTTTTGGCTGCACCAGTTTTCGGGCTCCTAAATGTGCGATACATTTCAAATTGCGCTCAACTTCGTGTGTTCCATTGCCAATTTCATGCTTCACTTTTATATCGTAGCAGAACGAGAACGGATTTTTATCGAAGCCAACCTTTTGTTTAGCACCGCTTAAAAGAGCTAAGATTCCGGAGCTTCCAAAACGGTGAAGGTTAATGAGCAAGTCGTATTTTTTTGCCCGGATAATTTTCCTCAAACGCTTTATTTCTTTGATCTTACCGCTTTTTTTATCGAGAACAAGAATGTCATTGATTTGGGGATGTGTAGAAATTATTCCTTCGTTTCCTTTGCGAACAAGCATATCTATTTTTGCATTTGGATAAATGCGCTGCAACTCGCTGACTACGGGAGTAGCGAGAATCACATCACCAAGAAAAGCAGTTTGAATGATGAGGATGTTTTGCATGCGGTAAAGGTAGTGAAAGTTGGTCGGGGCGAATCATCATTCGTCCTTTTTTGTGTTTACCCCAATTCTTTGGATTGTCTCGTATATATTGGCAAATTCGATCGGAAGACTGCTCGTTCGTATATCAAACCACCAAATTGACAAATAACCAAATTGACAAATAACCGAATTTACAAGTAACTAAATTGGGTTACTACCACCAACAGTAACTTCATGAGAACTTATTTACTATATCGTATATGTACGAATAACCATATATACAAGTAACTAAATTGGGTTACTCCTCCTTAAGCCCTCTACTAGCGATCTTAACATATTCAGCTCAAAATTCTCAACAGATCATTTCCCCAAGAGTTTTCCTATGAACTCATACATTACTTCCAATTCCGTTGTGTCCAAACTGAGTATTTCATGATGAACAAAATACTCGCTCTTGATCAACTTTGCTTCTTTAAGTTTTTTAATATGTCGTCCTACAACCACTTTACTCAAATTCATCAGCTTACTATAATCCGCTTTTGAAAATCCACCTTCTTCATGCAAATGTTCAATTATTTTCTTTCGTACTGGGTGTGAAAAAGCATCACCTAAAAAGGCAATTTGGAAATCTTCCACGTCATAGTCATTAGGTTTAATTAATCTCATAAATCATCATTTTCCTATTTAATTTACTTAAAAAGTTCACTTATCACAATACCAAACTGTGCCGTTTGCAACTTTTCTTCCCCAAATCCTGCTATTTTTACACTCCAGGAATCGAAAGAACTTATGCGCAAAATTTTCCCCCTACTTGTAATTCTTTTTGCTGCTTTCACAGGAAAAGCTCAAAGCTATTGGCAACAAAGTATTGACTACAAAATTTCTGTTTCACTCGACGATAGAAATCACACGCTATCTGGAACTGAAGAATTTGTTTATCACAACAATTCTCCACAAGCCCTTGATAGAATGTACATTCACATTTGGCCAAATGCTTACCGCGATGGAAATTCAGCATTGGGAAAACAACTGTATGACGACGGCGAAAAATTACTGCAATTCGGTGCTGATTCTGTAAAGGGAAATATCGACGGACTGAATTTTACTTCGAATGGAAAAGCAATTCGATGGGAATACGATCCGGAACATATGGATATTGCTATTCTGTACTTTGATACACCCATTGCTGCGGGCGGACAAATGACAATCTCAACTCCGTTTACAGTTAAAATTCCTTCCGGTGAAATTTCGCGTTTAGGCCATGTTGGACAATCGTATCAAATTACACAATGGTACCCAAAACCAGCAGTTTACGACAAAAATGGCTGGAATCCGATTCCATACTTGAACCAGGGTGAATTTTATTCAGATTACGGAACATTCGATGTTTCCATTACACTTCCTGAAAATTATGTTCTTGGGGCAACAGGAGACTGTCAAACACCTTCCGAGTTAGATTTCCTGAATAAAAAAGTTACAGATACTGAAGCTTATCTGAAGAATCTTCCGGAACGAAAAAAAGGAACAGGTGGACCTGCTGATGCTTTTCCAGCAAGTTCAATCAACCTTAAAACAGTTCGTTTTACGCAAAAAGACGTTCACGATTTCGCATGGTTTGCAGACAAACGTTATTTAGTATTGAAAGGTGAAGTAGCATTACCTCATTCGGGACGAAAAGTAACCAGTTGGGCAATGTTTACGCCTAGAAATGCACGTTTATGGTCGAAATCAATTGAATATATCAACGATGGAACATTCTACTATTCCAAGTGGAATGGTGACTATCCTTATAACAATGTAACTGCTGTTGATGGAACAATTTCTGCTGGTGGAGGAATGGAATACCCGAACATTACCGTAATTGGAAATTCGTCGAATGCTGCAGAGTTGGAGGTGGTAATCGTTCACGAAGTTGGTCACAATTGGTTCTACGGAATTTTAGGAACGAATGAACGTGTTCATGGCTGGATGGATGAAGGAATGAATACCCTGAACGAGCTTCGCTACATGTATACAAAGTATCCGAACAATACAAATATGTCAGATATGGTGCTTGGCGGGGCAATGCATCTGGACCATTTAGATCATTACGACATGGCTGATGTTTCTTTCAAAATGGTTGCTTTGCTAGGTGAAGACCAACCGATTGAAACGCACAGTGCTGATTTTACAAGTGTGAATTATGGAGCAGTGATGTACATGAAAACGGGTTTAGTGTTCAACTATTTGAAAGAATATTTGGGTGAGGAAGCTTTCGATAAATGTATGCAGGCTTATTATGATAAATGGAAGTTCAAACATCCGGATCCAAAGGATATGCGAGATGTTTTGGAGAAAGAAAGTGGTAAAGATTTGTCTTGGTTATTCGACGATTTAATTCAAACAACGAAACACTTAGATGCCAAGTTGTGCTCTGTTAAGGCTAAAAATGGTCAAACTACTGTTGTGATAGCGAATAAAGGACAAGTTGCCGGACCAATTGAAGTTTCAGGATATATTGATGGAAAATTGATTGAAACCAAATGGGCTGAACCAGGTACTGAGAAGTCTGCATTGACGTTCGACAAAGAATTTGATCAGGTTGTTGTGAATGCTTCCAAACGAGAACCAGAGTTGAATGTAAATAACAACTATTGGGATAAGAAAGGCGTTTTCGGAAAGTATGAACCGCTTACCGTTGAATACTTGTTTGGTGACAACGAAAGAAATAAAACGAATGCATTCTGGACACCCATGTTGGCCGGAAATCATTACGACAAGTTAATGCTTGGAGTAGTTGTTCATAATAATGGAATTCCATTGAAACGTTTTCAATATTTTGTAGCACCATTCTATTCATTTGGTGGAAAGCGTGTTTCGGGAATTGCGGAACTAAGTTGGGGATTCTTACCGGCACGAGGATTGAAGACGAGTCGTTTTGGGGTTTCTGTGAAATCATTCATGACAGGTGGAAGAGTACAGGAAACCAATCCGATCTACTATGCAATTCAACCGTATTGGCAAGCAAAAGTAGGTAATAGAGGAAATGCCTCACCATGGACAAGTGATTTCATTTTACAATCTTCATACAGAGTTGATGCTTTTGGCGGATTTCAAGAGGATCATGTAGGAGCTTATTTCACTTATAATTTCAGATTCAGCAGACCAGATCACAAGTTATTGATTTCTCCCAGAACAGATTTCCTGACTAATGTGACAAGTAACGATAAAGTGGGTAGAGCTTCGTTGGAAGTAAGTTACAAATGGCGCTACATGAAGAAAGACGAAGAGCGCTGGATCGAACTTCGCCATTACACAGGTTTCAATTATTTGTTTGAAGCAACTGGATTTGATTCCTACGCTTATTCATTGTCATTGGGTGGAGCAACTGGTTTACAGGATAATTTCCTGGAAGACTATTTCTTGGGAAGATCAGAGTTTACAGGTTTCTACAGTCAACAACGAATAGAGAATATGGGTGGTTTCAAAACAACTTCATATTTCGGAAATTCAACAAAAATGGTAAGTTCTTTCAACTTCTTTATTCAATCGCCTGTTGGACCAAGAATATTTGGTTTATTTGCCGATTATGGAATGTTTATGAAATCCAATGATGATATTGAAACAGGATTTAATACTGGTTTGGCTTTACGTCTTGGACAATATTTAGGAGTTTATTTCCCGGTGTACAGTACCCAAAACATTATAGACAATTATGTGGATAGCAACTATGCTTCACGTATTCGCTTTACAATGAAAATCAATCTGATCAAACAACCTTTAAATCTGGGTGGACTAATTTAAAAAGCCTGAAATTTAGAATTATGATTAAATCTTTATATCGTTTCCTTTCTCCAAAGTTTAAAACACTTCATGCGGATTATGCTGTAGATTTTGTTCCACGTTACGGACATGGTTTACCGCCGCATAAAGAATTAAATGAAATCATTACAGCCAATCGTGAGGTTTATATAGGATATATTGATTTGGCCTTAAAGCATAAGGAAAGTATACAAAAGATCAAAAAAACAGGAATTGAAACAGATGCATTATCACCAGCTTGGAATAACAATTTTCTTCCGGGATTGGATATTGTAATGATCTATACAATGCTTGCGGAACTGAAACCGAAACGTTATGTAGAAGTGGGCTCAGGAAACTCAACAAAGGTTGCTGCAAAGGCAAAACGCGAATTGAATTTGGCTACAGAAATCACTTCTATTGATCCGATGCCGCGAGCTGAAATTGATAGCTTGGCAGATGTCGTTATCCGTAAACCGTTTGAGTCAATTGATTTAAATACACTTTTGGAACTGGAAGAGAATGATATTCTGTTCATTGATAATTCGCACCGTATTCTGCCGAATTCAGATGCAATGGTGTTTTTTATGGAAATCTTGCCACGTTTGAAAAAAGGGGTAATCGTTCATATTCATGATATCTACCTTCCTTACGATTATCCGCAGTTCATGTGTGATAGATTTTATACGGAACAATACGGATTGGCGTTTTACATACTAGCAAATCCTACTAAGTTCTATACCATTTTCCCAAACTACTTTGTTTCAGAAGACAAAGAGTTGAGTGAGCGTTTAGCACCAATGTGGAATCATGACAATTTACAGGGTGTTGAAAAACACGGTGGATCTTTTTGGCTGAAAATAGGGGAGTAATCGGTTTTTATTTCGAATAGAATTTATCAGCAGACCATTTCGAGGGATTGTTTATGATATATTCGGTAATGTTTGTGTACGATTGTTCATCACGAATAATGTGTTCGTAATAATTCCGTTGCCAAACATCATGAATATCCGAATTTTGACGAATCCATTTTGTAACACCAATTTTGTATCCACGGACAATTGATCCAATTGTTTTTGATGGTGACCGTAGGGGCGAATCAACATTCGCCCGATTGTTAAGTACGCCATTATTTGTGTTTAGCGAATCAACATTCGCCCGATTACGTGTGTCATCATTTATTATTGTATTAGACGAATCAACATTCGCCCGATTGTTAAGTACGCCATTATTTGTGTTTAGCGAATCAACATTCGCCCGATTACGTGTGTCAACATTCGTTATTGTGTTTTTTGAATCAACATTGTCCTGTGTTGAAACAACGGATTTGGTTTCAATTCGGTTTGTTTTACCAATTTCATTTGGATTCGGATTTTTCAAAACATGGTTGCCCAAATCATTTAATGGTTCGGCGTTTTTAGTAACGGGCGAATGTTGATTCGCCCCTACGGTAATTTCAATGATACCATGAATGTGATTGGGCATGATTACGTATTCATGCAATATTACCTCTGTAAAATGCATTGGAATTTCCAACCAATATTTATCTGCGGCAATTCCACCATCATTTAATTGCATTTTTCCATCGATAACCTTTCCGAATAAATGCAATTTATCGAAACAACAAATCGTAATGAAATATAATCCTTCGCTCGAATAATCAAATCCTTTTAAACGAATTGATTTACGGCTACTTAATTTGAAACTAAACATGAATACCTTTTTAGAATGTGTCTAATTGGTAACGTTCTCGAAAATGGGTTTACTACATGCTGGACAAATTAAATCCTTTGATATCAACTGCTCGGATATTTCGTCAAGTCTTTTTTTAGCATGCTGTTCCAAATGTTTTTTGGTATTCAATTCCACTAGTAGCATTTCATCACGATAATATTGATCTTTTTTGCCCCATCTAATGAAGCCATAAACCATTAAAATAACACCCGATCCGATTAGCAGCCAATAAGCAAAGACTCTGTTACGGAAGAAATTTACCTGCAATTCCAAAACATTGAGTTTTCCTAAATAAGAGTATTCTTTTTCTAATGATAAATTCAGCGTTTTTAAAAGTAATTTACTTCTATTTATATCTGTTGACAGTGCTTTAAAGGGGCGGAGTTTTTTTCGAACTTTTTCACTGTTAACTTTAAAAGGAGTATTTTCCAATTGGACCGTTCTTATTTCCTGTATGATTTCTTCGTGTTTTACATTTAGGTTGTTTGATTGATTCAATGTCTCTGACAACATGAAAATTGCGAAAAGAAAAATTGCTAAACCAAAAAGAGAAATGAATTTGTAAAGGTTATCCGTAGGCGGATTAATCGCTGGAATCATTTTGAATAAATTAGTGAATGTGATTACTATAAATCCAAAAATAGAAATTTTTCTATTCTAACAATAAAGTCTATTTACTTAAAAATGTTCTAGTTGGCTTCGAAATAAAATACCATGCCCATTTGATCAATAGAAATTGCAAGGGAATTCTGATGATTGCAATCCACCAAACGGGATCGTTGAATCCACGGAAATGAAGTGCCATAGGAATGTGTACGAGGAACAGAAAAACAATGAGCATTAAGGCAATCATTTTTGCTGAAAATTGTTG
>CBFGNV010000072.1:0-20810 GCA_965650275.1 uncultured Fluviicola sp.
CTGAAACACAGGTGAAATTGGAAATTTCGTACAATAAAATGACGATTTTCAAGAATGCAGAGATGCTCTATTTCTTATTGGGTGTATTTCTTTTGATTCTTTATTTTATCAAATTGTTGGTTCAACCGAAGAACGATCGAGTATTCAAAATATTCCGTTACATTTTCGTTGGAGGAATGATTATCACCTTCCTTTACCACGGTTATGGATTGGCTGTTCGTTCATACATCTCAGGTTATGCGCCATGGAGTGATGGCTATGAAGCATTGGTTTTCATTGCTTGGGTAGCTGTTTTACTCGCAATTATCTTAATGAAACGAATTCCGGTAATTATTGCTTTAGCTGCTTTGTTGGCGGGAAGTATCATCATGGTTACAGAGTTGGAATTGTTGGATCCGCAAATTACACCGTTGGCACCCGTTCTGAAAAGTTACTGGTTGAAAGTGCACGTTGCGGTCATTACTTCGTCGTACGCATTTCTAGGCTTGGCCTGTATTCTGGGGTTGACAAACCTGATTTTGTTTGTTACACGAACAATGAAAAATGCAAAACACATTAACAAGGATATCAGCGACTTAACACACGCTGCCGAAATTTTGATGATGATTGGAACTTTCATGTTAACCATTGGAACTTTCCTTGGCGGAATTTGGGCCAATGAGTCGTGGGGAAGATATTGGGGTTGGGACCCGAAAGAAACATGGGCTTTAGCTTCAGTTTTGGTTTATGCCATTATTTTACATTTCCGTTTCATTCCAGGCTTGAAAAGTAAATATGCGTTCAACGTTGCAAGTTTCTTCGGTTATGCAGCAATCATGTTTACATTCTTTGGTGTAAACTTCATCTTAGTTGGTCTACATTCTTACGCTCAAGGTGATGGAGCTGTAAGTTTGCCATCGTATATTTATGTCATGTTCGTACTGTTTATTGCATTGGCAGTTTGGGCTGGAATCAAAAGCACTATCTACAACCGTAAAATGAAAGAATTGTTATGAGGCTAGAAGATATTCAAATCAAATCGCTTGAAGGTGAAACCATAGATTGGTCGAACTTCAAAGGAAAGAAACTGCTTTTTGTGAATGTGGCTTCTGAATGCGGCTTTACACCACAGTATGCAGAATTACAAGGTCTTTACGAAGAATTTGGAGCAAACAATTTTGAAGTGATTGGCGTTCCGTGTAACGATTTCGGAGCTCAAGAACCTGGTTCAGCTGAACAAATTGGTGAATTTTGCACCAAGCGTTACGGAGTTACATTTCCCTTAACTGAAAAAATTACCATTCTCGGAGATCAAAAACATCCGTTGTATCAGTTCTTAACAGCAATTGATGGTAACGAGGTAGAATGGAACTTTCAAAAGTATTTGGTGAACGAAAATGGGGAAGTAGTGAAAGTTTTACTTTCAGGTGTTTCTCCGTTTGACGATGAAATTGTAAATTGGTTAGAAAAGTAAATCATCTCGACTACGCTCGATGACCTGTTTAGAAAAGGTGACTGAGCGGAGTCGAAGGCAACTTTTGAAGTATTATGGTTGATATTCTTGCAATAGGCGCACATCCCGACGATGTAGAACTTTCAGCAGCTGGAACGCTATTGAAGCATAAAGCAATGGGTTATTCTACGGCAATCGTGGATTTAACGCAAGGGGAATTGGGGTCAAGAGGAACGGCAGAAACGCGTAAGGAAGAAGCTGCCGCTGCTGCTAAAATATTGGGATTATCAGATCGGGTAAATTTGAAAATGGCAGATGGTTTTTTTACGCATTCTGAAGATAATTTGCGATTGATCATTGAACAAATTCGTCGATTTAAACCAGAAATAGTATTGTTGAATGCCGTTTCAGATCGTCACCCGGATCATGGAAAAGGAAGTAAACTGGCTTCTGAAGCTTGTTTTTTAGCTGGACTAAGAAAAGTGAAAACTTTTTGGGAAGGGCAGGAGCAAGAAGCACATCGACCAAAATTTGTTTATCACTATATTCAGGATCGTTTGTTGAAAGCCGATTTTGCTATTGATGTTACTGATTTTGTAGAGCAGAAATTTGAATCCATAAAAGCATACAAAACACAGTTTTGGGATCCAGATTCAAAAGAACCGCAAACACCCATTTCAGGTGAAGAGTTTTTTGAGTTTCTTCGTGGACGTATGGCCGAATTCGGAAGAAGTATCGGAACAAAATATGCGGAAGGTTATACTGTAGAACGTCTTCCGGGTGTCAATTCACTTTTCGATTTGAAGTAGGCCTTCGATTTCTCTAATCAAGGAAATAAACATCAACCTCTTTAAATCGACTAAATGAAATCTGTTGTTTTCTATTTCTGCGTGCTGTTTATTTTGAGCAGTTGTGTTAGCGAAAAAGATTTGCTTTTGAAGGTGGATAAAACACAAATGAATGTAAATACGGATACTACCACGTTTTCAAATGTGAATCGATTTGAAAAGAATAGAATCAATTTAGCTGAGATTTTGTTGGGTTACCAGAAAATCCGATTTTACGAAGATGAGCACCCCGAATTAGATTCTCTATCAACTACAATATCCTATGATGGTGACAAGCATCTAAATGTTTCAATCCAAAACGATACGAATGTTTCAGGTCAATTTCGGATTAAAGTGAAAAACAGAGGTAATTATTTATTGCTGAAACGTAAACTTTTTCTGATTCCGATTCCGTTTGCATTCTTTATTGAACGAGATAGAAGAGCCATTCTGTATTATGATTCCGATAGGAATTTAAAAATTATTCATGGTGAGAATCAATTTATTTGGGTTTTCTTCGGTGGCGGAAATGAGTATGTTCAGGAAAGTAAATTCACTATCGAACCAACTATTCCGTAGTCCACCAATCTATTAACTTTTCGATTTGAAGTCATAATTAGCCACGAATTCACTAATTCTATTCGTGCATTAATGGCTAAATCCAATGAACGAGCGAGCGGTCATCGAGCGGAGTCGAGATGCAGCGCTTTTTTAGCGGTCTCTAATGTCTCTTCAAACTTCGCTTTCAATTCAGCATCCGTAATTCCATTATTGAAGTTCTCTCCGAATTTAGGCAGACTGAAATGTGCAATAATATTCGCAGCGTGCTTCGGAAAACGAGTCAACGCTAATTGCATGGAGTTTCCACCGCCGAATCCACCTGGAGAAGTAGAAAGCAATAGCACCGGCTTATTTTGAAATACATCATTTTGAACGCGTGATGTCCAATCCAAAATATTCTTGAAAGCTGCAGAATAAGCTCCGTTATGCTCTGTCATGGAAATCACCAATAGATCAGCTTCTCCAATAATATCCAAAAACTCATTTGCTTCTTCCGGATAACCATCCGCTTCCTCTCTATCAACAGAGAAAATAGGCATTTCAAAATCGTTTAGGTCCAACATCTGAACATCGTCTCCCATTTGAAGAGCAGCATAATGTGCAAACTGTTTGTTAATCGATTTCGAACTTGTACTGGCACCAAAGGCAATGATTTTCATATTTCAAGAATTTGAACGAAGATAGGGAATATGGTTGTCCTTCTCGATACTTTTCTCCACTTCGTTTCGAAAAACTCGAAGTGACGACTTTTCAAGTGAAATTGGAGGGTCCGTTTCGTCAGTTCGAGTGTCTCGACCGCAACGTAGTGAAGTGTTGAGATGTATCGAGAACAGAAACGGTGAGCCCAATCGAATGAACTCACCGTTACGGTATTTTTAGAAGAGCGATTATTTAATCACGCTCAATTTTACTGTTTTAGAAGTACCTGCTGTGCGAACCACTGCGTAGTACATTCCTTGTGCAAATTCTGCAGTGTTCAATGTGAATTGGTGTGTACCAACTTCAGCGAATTGAGTTGCAACTGTTTGCATAATTTGTCCGCTAGCATTCATCACGATAACTTCGATTTCACCAGCATTAGCCAATTCAACTTCTAAAGTTGCATCTGCAGATGTTGGGTTAGGGAAGATGTTCAATCCGCTAACAGCGTTGATCTCATCCAATCCAACTGTAATTGCAACTACGAATGTTGTATCATCTGAACAGTTTCCGTTTGTAGCTGTTAATGTTACAGTGTAAGAAGCACTTACTGCATAAGCATGAACCGGGTTCGTTGCAGAAGATGTAGTGAAGTCACCGAAATCCCAAGAGTAAGTTGTTGCATCAGTTGAGTTGTTAGAGAAAGTTACAACTGTTCCGTTTACGCTTGGAGCATTAACTCCTGCAAGCGGTTGTGTATTTACTACAACAATTGAGTTTCCTGATTGTCCAACTCCGTCACAAGCATTCGCATTGGTTGTTGTTACAAAGTAAGTACCAGCCGTAGAAACTGTAATCGATTGAGTTGTTTCACCGTTTGGAGACCAAGAGTAAGAATCAGAAGTAGATGCTGTTAAAGTAACTTCTTCTCCTTCACAAAGCTGAAGAGATCCGTTAGCCTGAACTGTTGGAACCGGTGCGTTAGAAACGTTCACAGAAATTGGTGATGAAGTTGCTTCACAACCGTTAGCATCTGTAATTGTTACTGTGTAGTTTCCTGTAGTATTTACAGTAATTGATTGGTTAACTGAACCACCTGTCCAAGAATAAGAAGTTGCAGCAGAAGATGTCAACATTACTGATCCTCCTGTACAGAAAGAAGTTGGTCCGTTTGGAGTAATTGATGGAGCAGCTGGCAATGCGTTAACTGTAACAGTAATCATTGTTCTTGGTCCTTCAAATCCTTGTCCGTTCGACTGTGCAACGTAGTAGTTAAATGTTCCTGCAGAAGCAGTTGAAGGAGTTGGAGCTGTTGCAGTTCCTGAACCTCCAGTTGCTACTGTGTACCATAACAATGAGTTTCCGTTGATAGCTGTTGCGCTCAATTGAGCAGCTGTTTCGTTCAAACAGTAATCGTAAGTAGCTGTTGCAGCAGGTGCTGTAAGAACGTTTGGTAAAATGTAAGCATCGTTAAATGCATAGTTAGAAAGTGCTGGAGAAGCTCCTGCAGGACGGTAATCTGGTGCTAAGTAATCGTAAGGAGTTACCAGGATTCCAGCTGTAGAAGCCAATGAATCGTTTGCATGCGTTCCGAAGAAAGACCAGATGTTGAAAGTACTTCCGGAGTTACGCTCACATGCTTTACCAGGTGACATTCCAGCAACGATATTGTTTTCGTAGTTCAACAAGTTGTTTGTTGCATTGTTTTCTGCTGCAGCTGCATCAATGTGCAATCCACGTTGGAAATCCATGAAAATAGTATTGTAAATGCTTGTTGCAGTATTTCTACGTAAACGAGCTCCTCTTCTGTACCCACTTGCAATTGTTGCGGCTGTATTTCCACGGAATGGTCCGATAGCAGTGATGTTAGAGAAAATAGGTGCAGTTTGAGGCGTTGCAGCAGAACCTGTTGCATCGTTATCAGATTCAAAACCTTCTGAAGTAGAAATTGATGGGTTATCAGCGATGTTCGGGTCACGAACGATCAATCCAAATTGAACCATTCCACGGTAACCGAAATCTGTATCAAAATCGTCATCTAAGTTTCTGTAAGAAACAAGGTAACGGGCATTTACTTTTCCACCAAACCATTCAAAAGCATCATCATTAGAGAATGAAACCTGAATGTGATTCAATGTTGTAGCTGCTCCAACAGATCCTAAAGTAAGACCGTTGATCTCTTTATCTGTTTGGTAAACATATCCAGGGAACTCGATACGAACATAACTCATTGAACCTGAGTTGTCATTGTCATCTGGATTAGCACCACCACCAAATTGAGTGTCAGCGGTTGGAGCGATACCTTCGATGTTTGCAATACCACTTGGCTGATTGTTAGCAGCTCTTCCTAATAGGATAACTCCTCCCCAGTCTCCAGCAGCTCTTGCTCCCGGCGCTTGGTTAGATGTAAATACAATTGGATTGTTAACTGTTCCATTAGCAATCAATTGTGAACCTTGAGTAATGAACAAACCTGATCCCGGAGTTGCTTTATCTCCCATGATGATTGTTCCCGGTTGAATCGTTAATGTAGCTCCATTCTTTACATAAATCTGTCCTTGTAACAAGTAAACGTTGTTTGCTGTCCAAGTTGTATTATTTGTAATGTTTGTAGTTACGTTTACGTTTGAAGTACCGTAAGCTGTGTTTTGCGGATCCCAGTTGGTCCATCCATCAGTCCACATTGCTGTTGGCGCTGGTGCGAATGCCCCTCTGTATGAGGTAGGCGCGAAGAATGATTGACTTGTAGCTATTCCGCTTAACGCTAAGAACAAAGCTGACATGTAGATTTTTTTCATCGTTTAATTTCTTACTTTTTTAATCGATACAAATCTCAGGTCTGAACCTTTACTTAGCCTGTCTTTTAGGTTACCCTTTAAGTAAATCTATGTTAAGAGGAGGTTATGAAGTTGAATTCTATGTGATCACTAGAATGATTTAGTATGGTGATTAAAAACACATAGTCACATAGTTGATTCACATAGGAACCATAGAAATTTAGGAGAAGCCTTATTGAACACATAGTCACATAGAAGAAACATAGAGCATATAGTTGAAATGTAAAGTGCAAATCTTTGAGGTTTAACATCGCTGCATATTCAAAAAATCTATATGACTATGTGCACAGCTATGTTTTCTATGTGTTTAACAAAAAATCCCGACCTCCATAAAGGAAACCGGGACTTCTATGTTTGATGTAATAATTACAATTTAAATGTGATTCCCAAGGAAATTGTTCTTCCGAAATTTGTTCTCCAAACTTCATCATCAACTCCACTTTGGTAACCTGTTTTGTTGTTCTTGTCTCCTAAGAAAATAGCATTTGTTGCAGCACGAACTCCTTTAACTTCTGTAGTGTTTACATTGTTTTGGTAGTAAAGTTGGTCTTGTGCTAAAATGTTTTGAACATTGAATTTCAACTCAGCTTTTGGCGATTTCGCTCCGTTTGGTTTCCAGAAACTGTAAGTGAATTGGAAGTCAAGGAATGTTCTCGCTTGTTCCCAAAGATCCGGCTCGTTCGTGTTTCCAACAATTGAAATACGATTTCCAACGCGGTTCAAGTACAATGTAGATGTCCAGATCTTCTCAGGATGTGTATACGTAATACCTGCGTTTACGATGTAAGGTGATTGACCTTGTAGCGGACGAGAATTTGAAGCTGAACCAACGATGTCAGAAACGTCTACTTTTGAACGGATCACCGCTCCGTTTGCAAAAATTAATAGATCATTGAAAACTGAAGCTGAGTCTACTTTGAAAATGTTTCCAATCGCCATTCTTCCTTCAACCTCTAATCCATAGCTGAATGCAGTTGGAACGTTTTTGTAAGAGATTTCTCCTGTAACATCAACACGACTTACTTGTTCGATCGGGTTTTCAAAGTGCTTGAAGAAAGTAGATACAGAGAACATTTGACCACGTCCAGGGAAACGCTCGTAACGTAAATCAAGGTTATTGATTTTTGCACGTTGTAAGCTGTCGTTACCTGAAACTACAAGGTTTGTTGTGAAATCGTAGAAAGCAAATGGTGCCAACTCACGGTATTCCGGGCGATTGATTGTTTGTGAAAATGCGAAACGAACGTTTGCTGTATCGTTGATGCTGTAAATAGCATTCAATGAAGGTAAGATGTCTAATTTTCTGGTATTGATTTCTAACGCTGTATTGTTATCGCGATTTGCATGAAGCTTTTGTTCGAAGTATTCTGCTCTTGCTCCATAAACCAAAGTTAAATTACCGAAAGTGTTATCAGCCATTGCATAACCTGCGCTTAAGTTCGATTCTGCAGTGTAGGCATCAGAGAATTTTGTTCCGTCAGTTAATTTGAAACCACCAACACCCACATTTCCATTCGATGAAGATGGCGCTTCAAGTAATCCCATATTTTCAGGAGCATAAATTTGATCTTCAGGTAAGTACAAAAGTGACTCTTTGAAATTTACGTTCCCACCAACAATTCCATATTTTGTGTAACCTAACTGACGTGCAGTAAATGTTCTGTTTCTCATTTGGCTGTACAAACCAAATTTCAAAGTTGTTTTGATCTTTGGATTTCTTTCATCAAATGTGTAAGACACATCCAAACGGTTATTGAAAGAGTGCTCCTTATTTTCAGAAAAGAACATTCCTCCTGAATAGTTTGGACCAACACTTGAGTATGACATGTTTGCAACATACATTGTATCCAATGGATTTGGATCAGTTGGATCATTAATGTATTTTGAACGTGTATAGATCGTTCTTCTTAAACTTGGAATAGTACGGTTTACATTACTGTATCCTGTTAACCAGTTCAATTTCAATTTTTCGTTCAAATGGTGTGAACCAGTCAACTGTCCGGAATAAACCTTGTTACTTGTAAACCAACGTGCGTTTGATCTTAATAGTGAAGGATTTGTTTCCAATGGATTGATCTCTCCTGTTCTTGCAATCAATTTATCGTCAGAGTTAATAGAGTAAATGTTCTTGAAACTGATTTCGTTTTTATCGTTCAATTTGATAGCGAAGTTTGCCAAACCACCTGCAAGAACTTGTTCTCCGTTATTATGATCTAAATATTCGTAATCCAATTGTGATGCTGCTCCATCTGCTCCGTTAGTATATCCTTTACGGATAGTTTCATTGTAGTTAAACTTACGTGAGTAAGTCAAAGCAGTTGTAATTCCAATTTCTTTTCCTGCAATGCTGTCAACATAACCACTTGAAAACTGAAAACTGTAATTCGGTGAGAATTTACTGTTGATCAACGCCCATGAAGTTGAGAATTGTTGAGAAAGACTTGCTTGCTCATTAATTGTAATAGGGTAAGAACCGTAAGCGGGAATAGCTGTAGACATGGCGCGAGCACCATTATCAACTCCAATCCAGTCCAGTTTACCACCTTCATAAGATGTTCTTGGTTTGAATGTAGTAATCGTATTGTAGCTCCCACCTGCAGAAAGTGTCAAGTAGTTCTTGTCAGGAATTGACTTTGTATTGATCTGGATAATTCCGCCAGCAAATTCCCCTGGCATTTCAGGAGTAGCTGTTTTTGAAATCATCATATTGTCTAACATGTTCGAAGGGAACATATCAAAAGCAAATGCTTTTCTGTCTGATTCTGTACTAGGTAGTGGAGCTCCATTTAAGAAAGCTGCATTGTAACGGTCGTTCAATCCGCGAATGACTACGAATTTACCGTCTTGAATACTAGCGCCACTTGACATTTTTACAACGTCGCCTGCGTTACTTGCTGATGTTTTACTTGCCGTTTGAATAGAAACTACATCGACAAACGTTTTAGCGTTTCGTTGTATTAAAGTAACTCCAACGTCTGTAGCATCAATTTGCTTTCTTGGTTTACCTACAATTTCTACCGTTACCAATGTATTTGTAGAAAGTGGAATATCAACAATCGTAACTTCGTCGTTGTTAACAACAATTCCCTGCATAATCTTATCAGAGTAATCAGGAGTTTTTACAATGATTGTGTAGGTTCCTGGCGCTAATTCTGAGAATTTGAATTTTCCGTCAAAATCAGTAAGTATTGTTTTTACACCTACTAATTCTACTTTTGCTGATGGATAGGTTGCGGCTGTTTCGTCAAGTACAGTCCCACTAATTACACCTTTTCCTTTTTCCTGAGAGAATAGGGTAAATGAACAAACAAGTACAACAACGGATAAAAAATATTTCATTACATCTTTAATTTGATGCAAAGGTCGAGTCGTAAGGTTATTCTAACTCTTCGGAATATTTATAGGATTCTTAGGGAATAATTAAATCTATGTTACCAGGCTTAATATTGCCTTAACATAGCTCCGTGATCTGATAGGAAATTCCGTTCAATTGAACCTGATTTCCAACGGTTTTACCCAGTAATTGCTGGGAAAGTGGTGATTGTAATCCCAAAGCGAATAAAAACGATTTAGTTGTTAATTCAATTTTACCTATTGGAACACCTAAAAGAAAAATTCCATTCGTTGTGACAATTAAGGAACCTGCTTCAGCAGTTTTTGAGACCTTATTTTCGCTCAAACGGATCATTTGCGTAAGTTGTTGTCGTTTAAGTTGTTTAGCTGTTTCCAGTTGCTGTCTTTCCTGCTGAATCATTTCTCGAGCAGTTTCGTATTTGTCTCCAGCTGAACTTTTTGTTTCATTTGAAAGATCATGAATCAATGTACTGAGTGACAATTCGATTTCTGACAAATCACTTTCAAGCTTTTTCTGAACAATAGCAAAAATTTCGGCTCTATTCATATACTTTAAAATGCGGTTCGAAAAGTGTTTTCAATTGCTCTAAAACTTTATGTTTCGAAAACTGCAAGCCATATTCACGTATCAATTTCGGATTAAATTGAAGTGCTCCGCTGGTTACAGCTTCAATGGCCAATTCCAGTTCGGCACTAGTGGAGTTGTTCAGTTGAACCCCAAGAGATGACTCCATGTTTGATGCAATTCCAACCGGTGTAGAAATTACCGGAATTCCACAGCACCATGCTTCAGCAATGACAATGTTAAAGGTTTCGTAACCAGAAGTGATGATAACACAATCGTGATTCTTCATTTCAGCAGCAATCTCTTCCCAACTTGATGGTCCTACCCAGGTTACAGCATTCGATAAATTATGTGCATCGACCCAATTTTGCCACTGTGATGTGTTTTGATCCGAAATAACGGTAAGCGTAATTTTTGGATTTGCCTCATGGGCTGCATAAAAACCTTCAAATAACAGCTCCGGATTTTTCGTTAAGGAGTCGAGTGTTGAAATGTGAAGGAATTTTGTTCTTTGTTCAATCTTCCTTTCTGATGGCTGAAACAGATCTGAATCTACAAAGTTCGGAAGAATGATTGGCTTAACTGTTGGCAGAACATTTTTCATGTCATTAGCCAAAATCTCAGAAACCGCACAAAATTGTTCCACATGTCTACTCGTACGTTTCATCATTTGCTTATTCAAAGATGAAATACGCCGACTCATTTCAGGTCGGTAGTACGATGCGTGTTCCAGAACAATTAAATCACGGTGATAATAATTCTTTGCTTTTGTAAATTGATATGCTCTTGGTAGAAGTACATGTGCAAAAATAAGATCCACATCTTCTATCAAATGAAGACAAGCGCGTAATGCTTTACGTTGATTCCACCAGTGTTTGATCTTGTTCTTAGAAACCGGATGATAGGCGCGGACCACGCGAACTCCGTTTTCTTTTTCATCAATAATTTCCTGTGTTTTACAAGCCTTATCACCAAGTGTGTGAATGACAGAAACGTCATGATCCAGAGCTAAAAGCTCAGCAAATCGTTGAACAAAATTCCCAACAAACATGTCCAAACGATTGGGATACCAGGAACTCATTATTAAAATATGTCGACGGTGCTGACTCATACGCCAGCTAATGTAGTCAATTCAAAAACAGTTTCAGAACCTTTTGTCGACCAGAGCTGTTAATTCTTATAAAATAAACACCGTTATTTAACAAGCTTAGATCAAAATTATTCTCTGAACGTTCAAAAGCCACCTGTTTTCCTGAGGTGTTTATGATTTCGATTTCGTCTGAAGCTTTTAGTCCAATAACCTCTATTTGTTTTTCTGATTTTTGAAGAATGGAGTAATTGACATCTGTAAGATCTGAAGTTCCCAGATTACAACCAAGTCTGTTGATGTATTGCCAGATCGTGTCGTTATATTGCGTTGAAACTAAACTATTCCCCAAAGTAGCTCCCATTCTAACCACAACCATTCCCGTAGAAGGAACAACGTTGATAATTTGTCCGTTCTTTCCTTCCGCAGCATACAAGTCCATTGGCGCATTCGGTAATAACGGACCAGAAAAATTGATTTGAAGTCCCGGAAGTTTAAAACTGCTTTGACCATTCAGCCAAGTCAAATAACCATAGGAAGGATTCAGTGATTGAGATGGTGTTCTCATAGCCTGAAGGTAATTCAAATCAGTTTGAACAGGAGTTCCGTTCCAAGTTCCATCCGAAAGAAGCAAGGAGCCAAAACGTGCCATTCCTCTTGCTTTTGAAATGAATACGTGATTATAGCCCATGGTATAATAAAGACCGGTCATTCCTATTTTTGAACCGATCTTTTGATAGACATAATTGTTCACTGAAGTTCCGGTAGCTATTTTAAGTACGGAATCGAGCAGGGTATAAGGTGCGTTGTGGTATGCCCATCGCGTATCAGGATCGGTTAAATAAATCAAACATTCAGGATCTGTACAATCGTTATCAGGAACACCGTCATCAAAACCGGTAGTCATTTTCAATTGGTTGAGAATCGTTATTGCATCTTCCTGAGTTTGCGTTGCGCTCGACCATCCTGCTCCTAAATAATCCGTTGTTGGATCATTGATATCCAGCAATCCTTCGGTTTGTGCGATTCCAACCGCATATGCCGCCAATGTTTTCCCCGCTGAGTTCCAAACGTAAAAGCTATCGACCGTGAATGTACCATAGTACTTTTCAAGAACAATTTTCCCGTCTTTAAGAATGATGAACGCTTTGGTGGTTGAATTTTCAAGGTATTCATCAAGCATTGCAATGGAATCCTCACACCAGCCTAGCTCAGCTGGATCCATGGTTTCCCAGGTTGATCCTGTTAACGGCGGATAATAGTATTGTGTTCTGGCAACACTAAACGTTAGTGCAAATAGAAGGAGTAGTAAGCAGCTTTTCATAAATTGAGAACTTTTAAACCAGTACTTTTTCGTAAACTGAAGCCAATTGCTCTATTGCAAAGTCAATTTCAGCCTTTGTTGTATATCGAGAGAAAGAGAAACGCACATTTGGTCGTGTTACATCAGCATTAATTCCTTCCAATACATGCGAACCTTTTGTAGCTCCTGAAGTACAGGCAGAACCACCAGAACATGCAACACCTTTAAGGTCTAAGGTGAAAAGTAACATTCCAGCCTTTGGAGTAGAAGGTAAGCACACGTTTAATACAGTGTACAAACTTTTTGAAGGATCGGTATCACCGTGAAAAGTAACTTCCGGGAACAATTTCTTAAGTTCACCAATCATGTAAGTTTTCAACTCCTGAACTTGAATTTGGTGTTCTTCGATATGATCGTTAGCAAGCTCCAGAGCTTTTGCCAAACCAACAATTCCGTAAACGTTTTCAGTTCCGCCTCGTAAGCCACGTTCCTGAGCACCACCGTGAATAAAAGATCTTAACGGGACATTTTTATTGGTGTACAAGAAACCAATTCCTTTTGGTCCATGAAATTTATGTGCTGCACAAGTGATGAAATCAATATCCAGCGCTTTCATATCAAAAGCATAATGTGCCATTGTTTGAACAGTATCTGAATGGAAATAAGCACCGTATTTTCTGCAAAGCGCACTGATTTCATGAATCGGGATCAATGTTCCGATTTCATTGTTGGCATGCATTAAAGAAACAAGCGTTTTCTTTTCGTCTTTCAAAAGAGACTCCAATTCCGATAAGGAAATATGACCTTTAGCGTCTAGCTTTAACCAACACGCTTCAATTCCGTGAGAAATTGCCAAGTGTTCAATGGTATGTCCAACAGCGTGATGTTCAATTGTACTTGAAATGATTCTTTCAACGCCCAATTCTTGAACTGCTGTAAACAAAGCCATATTGTCTGCTTCCGTTCCTCCAGAGGTAAAAATAATTTCAGAAGCAGAACAATTCAACAGTTTTGCAACGCTTCTGCGCGAGTTTTCGATATGCGCCTTTGCTTGTCGGCCAAAATAATGAGTGGACGAAGGGTTCCCGAATTCGTTTTGTAGAACAGGAATCATCGCTTCTGCTACTTCCGGAGCCAAAGGTGTTGTTGCCGCATTATCTAGATATACTCGCATGTGAATTGTTTTTGTTATACTGAGCTTGTCGAAGTACAAAGATAAATTTTCTTCGTCAGTTTTAAAGCGAGAAATCTCCTCAAAACTGGATTTCCAAATGGGGAAAACAGAAAGTTATAATTATGTATTAAAAAAGTGTTTTTCGTTAAATAAAATACTAAAACTTTAGTGAAATAACAATTGGTTAAATCATTATTTTTATATTCGTCACGCTATCAATAACTTAAAGTTATACTACATGAAGCTAACATTACTACTAACGCTTGTGCTGCTGTGTTCCATTGGTTCGCTTAACGCTCAAACCGAAACCTATTACACCGCGCGTGTAACCGGATTGACGGATCAATCAAAAGAAACCTTGTTAAACAATCAGTTTTCTGACTTAAGCGGAATCTCGCTTTTTCGTGCTGATTATCGTACGGAAACTGTTTATCTGATTTTTTCAACTGCTCAACTGACTGAAGAAGCAATTGTTCAGTTATTGCAGCAGCAGAACGTTGGAGTTTTATGCACAGTTGTACAGAACGATGCAACAAATATTCGTCAGAAACTTTATAGCAAATGCTTTAAAGAAGAGAATAGTACTGAACCTCAAATCCAAAAGCAATGAAAAAGTCACTACTGATTGTGAGCTTGGCTGCTCTAGGAAACTCCATTGCTCAAACAAATCTTTGTAATAACAACGCTGCTGGTGAAATTGTACCAGGTGCTTCTTGTACATATTCCATTTGGGATTGTAATGACAATAATAATTACTGGACTTCTGCGGCTACAAATGGTGTTTGTAATGAGGGGAATTTTGATGATATTTGGGCATGGTTTACTGCTGTAAACACAACAACTACAATTAATTACGATCCACTGACTACCGGAGATCCAATAGTTAGTGTGTTTCAAGGAGCGTGTAATGCAGCTGGAACTGCGGTTTCTTGTGCTGATCTAGGTGGCTCTGGTGGAACGGAAACAATAACGATGTCAACAGTTCCCGGAACGGTTTACCATATTCGAATTCAGAACTTTGGAACAAATGCTAGTATGCTTGGTGATTTATGTGTGGTTGGCTCTGCTGGTGGAGGAACAACAACTGCATCTGATTGTTCTAGTGCAGTAAATGTTTGTACCGATTTGAGTTTTAGCATTGACCCGAACGGGTTTGGAGCTATAAATGAGATTCCTGCACCAGGATCAAATCCTGGAAATCCGTATTATGGACCTGTTTTTGGCGATCCTGCTAATCCATGGGGAACCAATAATCAGGGTTGTTTGCGTTCAGGAGAATACAATTCAACCTGGATGATCGTAAACATTGCTACAAGCGGAAACTTGCAATTTACCATGGGAGCTGGTGGGGCACAAGCCGGATACTATGACTGGATTATGTATCCATATTCTGGTCCTGCAAGTTGTACGGCTATTTCAAGTAACACCCTTGCTCCTGTGAGATGTAACTGGAATGCTGTTTCTACTGGCGGAACGGGAGTTGTATCAACTTTACCTGCCGGTGGTAATGCTGGAAATTACGAGCCTCCGTTCGCTGTTACAGCTGGACAACGCTATTTAATTGTTTTCTCAAACTATAGTAATTCAACTACAACTGTACCATTACAATTCCTTACTGGTGCGGGAGATGCAGGAGTTAGTTGTACACCTCTAGGTTTTGAGTTGAAGGATATGTTGATTCTTTGTGAAGAAGATTCACGAATTGTCAGCTGGAAAGTTCCCGTTACAACTTCAATTGAAAAAATGACTTTACAAAAGAGTAGAGATGGACAAAACTGGGAAAATTTGGCTGATTTCACTCAAACGCAGGAAGATGAAACAGGATATATGAATTATTCATATTCCGATGATTTAGAAAATAATACGTTAGGATATTATAGAATCAGACAGCAAATGGAAGATGGATCAATTGCATTCAGCAATGTAACTTCTGCTGATTGTGACAATAGTAATAATCCGTTTGAGGTTTATCCAAATCCTGCGAATAACTTACTGAATGTGGAATACAAAAGTATGACAGAAACAGCTTTGGAGTTTTATACTTTAACAGGAGAACGTGTTTACAATGTTGATCTTCCGAAAGCTGAGAAACGTACGAAAGGTGTTGTAAATACAGAAGAAGTTGTGAATGGAGTTTACATTCTTAAAATGAAATTGAACGATGAGGTATTCACTTCGAAAGTGGTAATTGCTCATTAATCTTCTTTCCCCAATAAATATCTGAAGCTTACCGTTTTCGGATTAGATTTTACTAAGCGAAGAAACATATCTTGAGTACGCTCAAGCTGTTTTTCTTCGCTTTTTGGTTGTGATATGTGATTCAGAATGTACCGCTGCATTCCTGGCTTTAATTCATCAAAGGCATGCTTGGCTTCCGGAACTTGCTCCCAATAAATCTTACAGATCTCACTCACCGGAACTCCATATTGTGAATCGTCCTTTTCCAAACTGACCTGTACACTGTCAAAAAGTGTTTTGCCGAGTTCCTTTAAACGTTTTTGTTGAACCGTGATCAGTCCTGAACCTTCGCCTAAAGCTAAAATTCCGCATTGCCAGCTGATTTGGCCGTCCAAAGTAATAATCAACCGCTGATTAAAATCGCCCTTTTCTTTTCTGCCCGGAAGTTGCTCCAAAATGTGAGGTGGAACTTCAACGTACCAATATTTTAAGGCATCAAGCGCTTGTACAGATGTTTCGTATTTGACCATAAAAAAAAACTTGCCGAAAGTTACAGCAAGTTTTTCAATTGGGCGGGTTTGTTGTTATTCCATCCAAAAAGTTCGTTTCAGAAGTCTACTTTTCTACGGTATATCCTTTTTTAATGGCCAGTGAATTCATCGACTCAATGATACTTGAGCCTAAATCTTTTTGTCCGGTTTCCGTTGCGCGTTTTGCTTTCTCAGCTGCAATGTATTCTTCTCTTTTCTTTGCAAGCTCGTTGATCTCTTGTTTGTATTTTTCACGTTGAGCCTGCATTTCTTTGATTTGTGCTTCTTTTTCTTCAGGCGATTTATTGCGCATTTCCAACGGCAGTTGTTCGTCCTTCAACTTCAATACAATTGTTGAATCCTGAGCATAAGCATCTACCAGATCTTCTTCGGCATTCTCATAGTTCTTTCCGGCTTTACTTACCGAGCGTTCTGCTAAAACGGCAGATCCCATTGAATTTGCTTTGGCATCTTCAGTTGCAATTTTTGCCGCAAATTTCTCATTTGAAGTATTGTAAGAGTAAAACGTAGTATTTAAAGTGGTGTTTTTTTGATTGATCTCAGCATCGTACGGAGTAGCAATCATGGCTACTTCATCGTTTGCATTAATATTGAAATAATTCCCCTGAGTAATTAAAGATGCATCGTACCAAAACTCCTGAACTCCTTGTTCATACGGACCACAATAGATAGTGTTGACAATGATGTTTTTAGAAGCTGCCGTTTTAAGAACGTCTATATAATTGTCATTTCCCTGATTGAATGGCTCATTTCCTGCTATGTAGATTATTTTCACATCGTTTGGATCGTCAGACCAAGCTAATTCGTTAATTCCATGCTTGATAACGCTTCCACAATATTCGTCACCACCATTAGTTGATAGCGCGAAAAGTAAACTTGAGATAGAATCCAGATTACTGATCAAATTTGTTTGTAAGCGAACGAAATCTGTGTTGGTGATAGTTGTGTTTCCGTAGTCGTACAACGCAATTTCCAATTTCGGGGCAACACCGTTGTTACGGAGTTTTCCTGCAGCATTTACAATCTGCCAGATAACTACTTTGGCTTGTTCAATCAAACCATCCATACTTCCGGATGTATCGAAAAGAATGGCAAGTTGAACCTTATTATTTGAGTTGGTTTGAGCAAAAAGAGTTTGTGTTCCTAAACTCAAAGTAAAAACGAGGGCCAGAATTGTTTTCATAAAAAAGAGATTTGCAGTTACTACAAATCTCTTTTAATATGGTTCAATAAGATGTTGAATTATTTATCCTCAACATTGGGATCATATTCAAATTTCGCTTTATAAGCGCGCAGTTTAACTAGTAATTCCTGAATTGCAGGAACATCTGTGTATGCATCAAAAGTAACAGTCTTTGTTCCTGTTTTTGTCGTAATGATGACGTATTCCGATCCTCTGTCTGCACAATCCGGACAACCAATTCGTTCTTCTAATTTTTCCCAGTCTTTTTTATTCAACAAAGAAGCCAGCTGCTCAAAATCAGCCTGACCAAATGGAATTTTTTCTACCATAGGTTTGTGACGAACAGAATCCCAACTTTTATGCGAAACCACGATTTCATTCATTTTATATTCTTCTTCGTGAATACAGTATCCTCGGCACATCCCAAAGCTTGTACCATGCGTTATTGAAATAATATCTGTTGCGCTTCCGTTTGCTGCATTTTTTGAAGTTTTACAAGCAAATAGGAGAGTTGTAAAAAGGACGGAAATAAAGAAAAACTTGTTCATGATTTCTTGAGTTATAGTGCTGCCATTTTTTTGATAGCCTAGTTTTCGATTTGAAATTACAATTATTTTGCCAAAAGAGAAGTTCGAAAACAGAGAGCAGAAATTAGAAAATAGGAATTGCGTTAATTCTGTTCTCTAATCTCAGTTTTCTATTCTCTTTAAGACTAACTTTACACCATGCATATCGCTTCCCTTACTTTGGTAAACTTTAGAAATCATGCCGATCGCAAGTTCGAGTTTGATAAAGGAGTGAATTGCATAGTAGGAGCAAATGGAATAGGAAAGACCAATGTTTTGGATGCCATTTACTATTTGAGCATGTGCAGATCTTATCTGAATTCAATTGACCGCCAAAACATCCGTTTTAACGAACAGTTTTTTGTGATCCAGGGAAATTGGGTGAAAAACGAAAGCGATTTTGTGATTCATTGCGGCGTTAAACTCGGTCACAAAAAGAGTTTCAAAAAAAACAAGAAGGAATATACGAGAATGGCAGATCATATTGGTCAATTTCCTGTTGTAATGATTTCTCCGTACGACGTTGATCTAATCAAAGAGGGGTCTGAAATTCGCCGAAAGTGGATTGATGGAATTATCTCGCAATTCGACGCTGCCTTTCTGTCTACCTTACAACGCTACAATAAAGTGCTGGATCAAAGGAATGCATTACTGAAACTTCAGTTCGAAAATGGATTGTTTCAGCGTGAGCCTTTAGAGATTTGGGATGAACAGTTGGTGCGATACGCGGAAGAAATTCACCAAAAACGCAGCGATTTTATTCAGGAATTTATTCCATTGTTTCAACAGTTTTATTCTGTTCTTTCAGGGAATAGAGAAGACGTTGTTCTGGAATATGAATCGCAATTGAAAGATGCAAAACTGATTGATTTATTGGCAAACGCATACCCACGCGATTCTCGTTCAACACATACATCTGTTGGTGTGCATAAAGACGATTTTAGTTTTCTTTTAAACGGACAGCCTGTAAAGAAATTTGGTTCGCAAGGACAACAAAAGTGTTTTCTGATTGCACTGAAATTGGCACAATTCGCTTGGTTGAAAGACCGATTGAGTCAAACGCCAGTTTTGCTTTTGGACGATATTTTCGATAAATTAGACAATGAACGTGTAGCCCAACTGATGCGAATGGTTTCAGATAATTTATTCAATCAGGTGGTTGTTACCGATACAGATGAAGATCGAGTGAAGCGCATTTTTGCTTCAATTGATGTCAATCCCAATATTATCAGTTATGAGCGAGAAGAAACCATTTAACGATAGAATGCGCTCTGGTGAATCGGCGCCACTGAAAGACGTTTTCGATAGAATCCTCAAAGCATATCAGTGGGATAAGAAATACAATGAATTGGAAGTTCTTGGTCAATGGGAAGAAATGATGGGAAAAGCGGTTGCAATGCGTACCACCAAACTCCACATTGAAAACAGAGTCTTGTTTGTTGAATTGAATTCCTCCGTAATGCGTGAAGAATTGCAATATGGAAAAGAAGTAATTATCCAACGCGTTAATCAAACGGCAGGACAAAAAATCATAGATGACGTCTTCTTTAGATAAATCAAAAAGCAAAAGTTAAAAGAAGGATAAATGATACAATTATCGAGGTCAGAAAATGTCTTGATAATTCACTCATTACGAATTAAAACTTTTAACACGAAATGGTTTTTTACCTTTTCCCTTTTGATTTTTGACTTTTAACCTACCTTTGTCTCTTAAAACAATTAGTATGTCTGTTCACAAAAATGTAAAACGCGTAACAACCAATGTTTTACAAGAAATGAAGAACCGTGGAGAGAAAATCTCCATGCTAACTGGCTACGATTTTTCTATGGCTCGCATCATTGATGAAGCAGGAATAGATATCATTTTAGTTGGTGATTCTGCGTCAAATGTGATGGCAGGACATGAAACCACACTTCCAATTACCCTGGACCAAATGATCTATCACGCATCATCAGTAGTTAGAGCTGTTGAACGTGCTTTGATTGTTGTAGACATGCCATTTGGTTCTTATCAAGGAAATTCTAAAGAAGCATTGAATACTGCCATTCGAATTATGAAGGAAAGTGGTGGACATGCCGTGAAATTAGAAGGTGGAAACGAAATCATCGAATCGGTTAAACGTATTTTGACCGCTGGAATTCCGGTAATGGGACATTTAGGTTTAACACCACAATCCATTTATAAGTTTGGGACCTACGTTGTTCGTGCAAAGGAAGAAGAAGAGGCTGCGCGCTTGATCGAAGATGCTATTGCATTGGAGGAGGCTGGGTGTTTTGCGATTGTTTTGGAGAAAATTCCTGCAAAATTAGCTACTCAGGTTGCGGCAAAAGTTTCTATTCCTATCATCGGAATTGGTGCTGGAAACGGCGTTGACGGACAAGTGTTAGTTGTTCACGATATGCTAGGAATCAACAATGAATTTCAACCGCGTTTCCTTAGAAAATATGCGAATCTGTACGAACAAATGATCGAGGCGTTTAAGGAATATCACAAAGACGTGAAGTCGGGAGATTTCCCTAATCAAAACGAGCAGTACTAAATGTCAGATGCTC
>CBFGNV010000073.1:0-20597 GCA_965650275.1 uncultured Fluviicola sp.
TCCAAGAAATTCAATCCGCTTCAGCAGCATTAAGTCAACAAATTGTCAATCATCCAGCATACAAATCCATCAATGATATTGAAGGAATTCAAACCTTCATGGAGCATCACATTTATGCTGTTTGGGATTTTATGTCGTTGTTGAAAGCACTACAAATTCAGTTGACTTGTACAACTTTACCATGGATTCCAGTGGGTTCAGCGAAAGCGCGTTTTTTGATTAACGAAATCGTTTGCGGAGAAGAATCAGATATTGCTTTTGAACGAGAAGGAAATATCAGCCATTTTGAGCTTTACCTTGAGGCCATGGCACAATCTGGAGCTTCAAGAGAAGGAATCGATCAACTATTGCAGAAAGTGATTAATGGAATGCCTGTTGAAGAAGCCATAACTACTTCCGATATTCCCGAATCTGGTAAGTCATTTCTCCGTTTTACATTCGAAGTCATAGATACAAAAAAGCCTCATGTAATTGCAGCCGTTTTCACATTTGGAAGAGAAGACCTCATCCCGAACATGTTCCACACTATTGTGAGTGATGTTCATGAACGTTTCCCTGATCAAGTCAGTATTTTCAAATATTATCTGGATCGACACATTGAAGTTGACGGTGATCACCACAGCCATTTGGCATTGGAAATGGTAAGCGAACTTTGCGGAGAGGACGAACGAAAATGGCAAGAGGCAAAGGATTACACCTTACGTGCTCTGCAAAGTAGAATTGAGCTTTGGAATGGTGTTCAAAAAGCCATTGAATCCACAACAAAAATGGCTTAGTTCAAAACAAAACGTTTTCCGAGTATCGTTTTCTCTCCCAGCACTTTTATTACAATGGGTTGATTTAGTTCATTCAAATGAACCATTTCCTGTCCGTTATTCAGGGCTCCCTCAACAATTTTGGATCCTTGTAAATCGTAAATAACAAAACGTGCATTTTTGAATTCCTTCGCATCAACAGATAGAATAAAGTCGTTATTTCCCATTGAAACGAATTGCAACTCATCATCACCTGGACAATTCACGGCTATTGTTTTCAACAAGCTTCTCGTTCCATCCAAGTCAGTCTGACTTAAACGATAATAGTTTGTTGAATTCAAAATAGGAGTTTCATCTTCACATGAATAATTCGCAATTGAGGCCGAAGTTCCGGAGCCATCTTCAGAGCAGATCAATTCATAGTGAATCCCGTCGACAGAACGTTCAACTTCAAAATAATCGTTATTATCTTCATGATGGGTTGACCAGGACAATTTCACTTTTCGGTTTTTCTCAATTCCTGTGAAATCGATTAATTCTACAGCCAAAGGCGTATTACAAATATCCAAATCTACCGCTGTAATTGCTACACAAACACTTCGTGAGCAATCAACACATTGACTTGGTGAATTCGGTAATGCAGCTGTAATTGTATAATCTCCCAAATCTACAATTGGCGTTGTTCCATTTACTCCACTGACAACTGTTTCTAAAAATCCATTCGGACCTGTAATTGTTAATGTTGGATTACCTGTCATTCCTGTTGATGTAAAACAATAATCTACCAAACCAGTAAAAACAGGATTTCCATTATCACAAATTACATAGTTCGGTGATGCCGTTACTGTGTCCGGACGAGAAATTGGAGCGAATACTGGTCCTGAAAAATAATGCGAAGCAGACGAAGCACCGTAATATGACCAAGATTGTCCGGTACTATTATGAGCCAAGGCGTAAAATCCACGTGCAAATTGTGTCGGTAAGGAATTGGTCAAAAAATAATAGCCGTTACAACCTGGATTAAGGTCTGAAAGTGTAGCACAGGAGACAAATCGATTTGCGCTATAACGCCAACCCAATAAGGCTGTTTTACCCGCCGTCGTCACTTTTGACATGGCAACCGATTGCGGTGTGGTTCCTTTATAATATTGAACGTTTATAGAAGAAGTTGGAAGTTCAACATCTGAAATGATTTCATAAACCGAAGTATAGAAATTGTTGTTTGTTTCCCAATCCAAACATTGCTGATCACCACCTTCCGGATTGCACAAGTCAAAATTGGTGGCAAAAGCGGAGCCACTTAGATTCAGGGAAGTGAAATCAGCGGCTTGAGAATTCATTATTTCTACTCCGCGTTCCGCATTGTTTATTCCTCTGCGTGTAGTTCCAAAAACGACAGTTGTTGAAGTTCCTGAGCCTCCTACTCCATCATCGTTGTTATCTTGACCGTATCCACACATATTTGAAAACGATAATCCACAAGGAATGCATTCGTTTCCAGAAGTGATCACGGGATAATCGATAGCTAAATATCTTCCTGGATTTGTGGTTGTAATTCCTGAAGTACAGCTAGCAGTTTGGGAATAACGAATTCTAAACTTGAAACTTGCCGTAAAGAAGGCGGAGTTCATCATGATTCCACTTGCAGCTGTTGTTCCAGTTGCAGAGGGATAGAAATTTCCTGGGGAACTAGCGGTTTTGAAAACAGTCAAACAAACCCTTGACCAAGCAGATTCTGTTAACCATTTGGTATTGGTCGAATTATTGAAAGCCATATCGGTTGATGCACTACTCAAATCCATTGTCATGATTTGTGTCCAGCTGGTTCCACCGTTGGCTGAAAAATCGAGGAAGGCCTGATTTCCTACACAACTTCCCCATGAATTAGTTTGTCCGCAAGAAGTTTCAGAAGGAAAAAGCCAAAACTGAACCTTAAAACTTTCTACTGAAGCAAAATTGAAAGTCTGAGAAACAAGGGTCGGATTACTTTGTCCACGCAATACAGCATAGCTTAAATTGGAAGTGATGTTCGGCCGACCGTCAAAATTAGCTCCTAACTTACCACTAGCACCACCTCCGCCAACCGCAACAGAATTCGCTAAATTCCCGATACAAAATCCATTTGTTGCCACACAGCTTCCTGAACAATTGGGCTGAACCAATCCAGCTTTCGCCCCGTATACATCGGCAGCAGGAAGAGCACCCGCAGTTGTCGCAGTTGGTGCACCTGCAAAAGACCAACCTGCAGGAAGACCCGCAGTTGAAAACGTTGTCGTACCCGTAAAATCTAGTGAAACACGCGTTCCAGCTACAGATTCAAAAGACGTTGGTTGTGCGCACGGACTTGTACATGTAGCAGAATGACTGACATCTGAAGGACAATTCGTTGAAGTTTCACCAGCGTCTACAACTCCATTTCCACATGTATTACATTGCGAAAACGACAGTATCGAAGTCAGAAATATGGAACTGAAAAGTCCAAGGAGTTTGTAGTAGAAGTTCATTGCGTTTGACGTTACCCTAAAGCTAAGGTTTTAAATCAAACAATTCTGAGTTAGATCAAGGAATAGTATTCAATTTTAGGGATATGCAATAATCTGTTCTTCGAATTTAACGGGAATAATCTTTGTTTTCCCATTGGAGAGAAATAACGTAACCGCTGGAGTTCGCGAATAATTGTCTTCATAGAAAACATCTTTCTCTGTAATTCCGTAATAATTCATTTTCGGAATGTCTTGACCATAATCATTTGACGACCAACCAAACAATGCTGTACAATTCTTATTGGATGATCTCAGAACTTGCTCCGACAAATGAATTCGGTAGCCTGAAACGAAAAGCTGAAGAGAATCGATATTTCGTTGTTCCATAGAAACTGGGATGTTCAGCACAAAATCGATTCCTGAACTACAGCAAACACCACCAGCCCAACTGCGTTGAACAACAGAAATGGAATCTTGTGCAAAACTGGAAGCGAAACAAAAAAATGTAAGTAGAATTCCAATTGACTTTTTCATGAGTTGGAATACAGTGAAAGGGTTTATTGGTTCAAAACATCCAACAACTTCTCCACTTCCTCCTTCGTATTAAACGCATGCATACAAATGCGCAAACGCTGACCATTTTCAGGAACTGTTGGTGGAAGAATGGCTTTTACTGCGAAACCTGCATTCCACAATTCCTGAGCTTTCAACTTGCATTTTTGGAGATCGTCGAATTCTACAATTTGAATTGGTGAACGCGAATCGCTTACTTCAGAGGCGTATCGACTTCTAAAATGGGCAATGTTCCGCTCAAGCTTTTCTCTCGAGTAATCGTCTTTGGCAAGAACAACCTGTGTTTTGATATGCTTATAAAAAGCTTCTGGAAGTGCTGTTGTATAAATGAAGGATCTTGCAAAATTGATGAGGAATTTTCTCAATTCGGAATTACACAAAATTGCCGCTCCGTGCGCTCCAAATCCTTTTCCGAAAGTGAACAAACGAGCAAAGATTTTTTCAGCAATTCCAACTTCTTGACAAAGTCCAGTTCCGTTTGTCCCAAAAACTCCACCAGCATGAGCTTCGTCAACAACTAACAATGCGTTATAGCGTTCACACAGGTCGAAAATGGCTTTTAAGGGAGCAAAGTCACCATCCATGGAATAAATTGACTCAACAGCAACGAAAACAGTTCCTTCGACTCCTTTTAGTCTTTTTTCAAGTGATTCCAAATCATTATGCTGAAAAGAAAACGACTTGGCGAAACTCAAGCGCATTCCGTCGCGGACAGAAGCATGAATCAATTCGTCGTAAATAATCGTATCTCCTTTTTGAGGAACAGCACTAAAGAATCCCAAATTGGCATCGTAGCCTGAATTAAAGATCAATGCCGCCTCTGAACCAAAATGATTGGCTAAAAAGACTTCTACTTCTTCAATTCGCTTTGAATTTCCTGAAATCAAACGTGAGCCACTCCCCGATTTCAATAAAACTTCCGAAGCTGTTTTCCCCAATCCAAGATAATCGTTTGACCAGAAATCAATCATACCGTCATCAAACGACAAAAGGGAGCGTTCACTCCCTTTTTCTATTCGTTGTTGCAACAATTGAAGAAACTTCGGTTGCATTATTTACTCAATAACTACTTTACGTGGATTAAAATCTGCCGCTCTTGGTTTCCCTTTCGCTTCAGCCAATTCCTTTGCGCGCAATGCTTCCTTTTCTTTTCTCGCTTCAATAATCGGATCTGGATGTGAAACGGGTTGTTCACCATCAGCAAATGCTTCTTTACCAACCAATCCTAGAATTCTGAACATTTCTTTGTCCTCGTTGAATTCAGGATTTGGAGTAGTCAATAATTTATCTCCGGCAAAAATAGATCCTGCTCCTGCCATAAAACACAAAGCCTGACCTTCCATGCTCATTTTCGTTCTTCCAGCAGAAAGTCGAACAACTGACTCAGGGAACGCAATACGCGTAGTTGCAACCATTCGGATCATTTCCCATTGCTCAATCGGCTTTTGATCTTCCAATGGCGTTCCGTCAACCGCAACCAAAGCGTTGATTGGAATAGAATTCGGAGGCGTATCCATTTCCATGTAGCTCATCAACAAACCAACACGGTCTTCGATCGCTTCACCCATTCCGATGATTCCACCTGAACAAACCGTCAAACCAGCTTTCTTAGCATTGTCAATCGTATTCAAGCGATCTTCATATTCTCTTGTAGAGATTACATCTCCGTAAAATTCTTTCGATGAATCCAGGTTATGATTGTAAGCAAACAAACCTGCATTTTTCAAACGGTGCGCCTGATCTTCGTTCATCATACCAAGTGTAGCACAAACTTCCATTCCCATGTTGTTTACTGCAGCCACCATCTCAATTACATTGTCGAAGTCCTTATTGTCACGAACTTCACGCCATGCAGCTCCCATACACAAACGGGAAGACCCGTTCGCTTTCGCATTTTGAGCTTGCTCGATAACGTTTTCAACTGTCATCAACTTATGTGCCTCAACATCTGTGTGGTAACGTGCAGCTTGCGGACAATAACCACAATCTTCAGGACAACCACCCGTTTTGATACTCAACAACGAAGACATTTGTACTTCGCGTGGATTGTGAAACTGACGGTGAATTGTTGCCGCTTCGAAAACAAGTTCCAACAATGGTTTATTGTACAACTCAAGCAATTGCTCTTTGGTGCTATAATTCGGGTTTACTTTCATTCGATCAACTTAGAGTGGACAAATATACAAAGTCTCCCCAAGGTGGCGTTTTATTTGAGAAGTGAATTTTGAATATGATTTCAACACCGAAACTCGTTTCGATTGCTTTTCCTTTTGTAATTTTAAAACAGAATACTGAGCCAATAAAATCATGCAACACGAAACCTTAGATACACCTGTTCCTCTGAAGTACAACAATGGAAGTTCCTTTCCCGATAATTCTAAAATGATTGGATATGCATTACTTGGTGTTGGGGTTCTATTTTCCGCATTTGGAAACTGGATAATCGGTCCACCACTTTTGCTTTTCGGGCTTTTCATATGCTTCACGAATTACGGTGTTCAGTTTCATCCGGAAACGAAACAAGTAACAGAGTTCACCAATTACTTAGGTTTTATTCCGGTGAAGAAAACCTTCAGTTATGAAAAATGGGGATTTATGAGTGTTGTTCCGCTTCGAATTACTTCAACGGTTTATGCACGTTCCTCCAATTCAACCAGTTTGACCGACAATTACCATACAATTTGCTTGCTCGGAAAAAATTACAAAAGCAAAAAGGAGTTGATTCGTTTGCACAGTAAAAATACCGCTGAAATTACAGCCAGAACATTAAGCAGTCGACTAGATATAGCCTATTTCGATTACGATCCGCAAGTTGTTCGTGATGCTTTTAGGAAATAAGTAATTATCCAACAAATACATCTGTTTGATATGAATCCATTTAGAATAACATTGCACCGTTCAACTCTAATTCTTGCACTGATCCTGTTTTCTACAAACATTTATGCCCAACAGGATTCAATCGTGGAAGAATCTTTGAATGTTTTTGAAGAATTTCCGAACGCAAAATTCAAACTGGATTACTACCACACGGACGGATACTCTCACAGCGACAGATTTTGGTATGAGTTAATTATCATCGATTCTTTGCTGATTCTCAATTTTGAATGTCCACAGAATGACGATTGGGAATTTGTAACTTATCAGAAACAGCATTTGTTAACGCAAGAAGAATTAACCCAAATAAAACGCTTCGTTGCAAAAAGTAAGCTGAACCAGAAAATCCCGGGAAATCCGGATCCACTTGGATCTGGTTACGGTGCAAATCGATTGATTATTGAAAGCGATGAATTGAATATTGATGGTGGAAACACCTATATTTCAATTGGAAATGAACAATCCGTGAAGGAATACAATAAACGAATCAATGCAGAGAAAAAGGAATCAACAACACTCTCGGGCGATTATGAAGGACTTTTCACTTATCTCGAAAGCTTATTTCAAGCACTTCCTGTCCTAATAGAATCAAAACAAAGTACATTTTATGATTCTAAATAGAAGTTTATCCATTATTGTTATACCCATTTGCGTCTTAATACTTTCAGGATGTGCTTCCAACCGTCCTCCCCGATTCAATAATTACAGCAACAAGGAATGCCAGCACAATGGAAATCTAAGCTATAAAGAACGCCTGGACATTTATCCTTTCAACGCCGCAGCGAAAATTCAGGTGATAAGTTTTTCTTCTGCAGAAAGAAGAGCGCCTATTGAAAATGATTCCGTTCTTACGAGCAAAGCCAAAGAAATCATCACACTGAATACCGAACAGATTACTGACCTAACTGATATTTTGTATAATTACAATTACTCAAAACGATTGCAAGTTTGGTCAATTACGAGAAACGGCTGTTACTATCCACGTCATGCCGTTGTGTTTTTGGATGAACATGATAAAGTAATAGGCTATATTGAATATTGTTTCCAATGTTTGGGTTACGAAACCGATCTTCCAATGGAAAGCACTGGAGTTTTTTGTGATGGAAAATATGAGCTCCTGGAGGAGTACTTTAAGAAAATCGGAATTACTCATTTTGAAGATAATCCGTTTGAAGGGAATGAACCTAGACCAGAATAATAACATAAGTAACTTTTGAATCTTTGATCTTTTTTGATCCTTTGAACCATCTTCACTGTTTACTTCTTCCATCCTGCAACATTAGGATACACAAACACTAAATATATCCTATGAAAAAAGCAATCTTATTATTCGCAGCTGGCTTTTTAAGCCTAACTGCATCAGCACAATTCGTTGCCCGAATGGAAGTGAAAGAAGATATTCCTGGCATTTGCGACAAAAAGGAAGTTTACGTAATGTTTCCCGGATTCGATGGCCAGGTTCAGGCAGAATGTCCGTTAACAGATGAACAAATCATTGAACGCTTGAATGAGATTCAGTTTTTGAAAGACAATCCAAAGTTCAAAGGCGAGGGAATGATTGGTTTGATCATTAATTGCAAAGGCGAAGTAGTGAAATGTGAAATGGACAACAAAACCAAAAGCGAAGAACTGGATAAGCAAATTGAGGAAGTTTTTAATGCTTTGGGTGAATGGAAAAACGGAACATTGAATGGTAAAGCGGTCGACACTTCCAGATTGTTCAGTTTTGAGATTAAAAATGGTAAATTCAAGTTTTAACTTCTGATGAAACAATTTGTTCTCAGTCTTTTATTCATTATTCCCATTGGCCTTTCCTTTGGTCAAACCGAATTGACTATAAAGCAAATTGCAGATTCCATTGCCATCCACAATTATGTAGCTCCTTATCCAGATGGCTTTCTGTTTGGCGAAACAAATCAGTATAGATTGTTCCTGAAACTAAAGCAAAAAGCAACTACAGAAGAATTAGTTGCACTCACAGATGATCCACGTCCAATTGTCCGTGTTCATGCTATAAAAAGTTTAAACGACAGGAAATACAGCGGAACATTTGAACTTTCGCTAAAGCATATTCATGATACTGCAACCGTTTCAGAGCCAGGAATGCATAGATCAACTAAGCGTTTTGTTGGTGACTATTTTTGCGTAACCCGAAACATGTCGCAAACCGAAGCTCATAAACTCGATAGCATAATCTTTTTTAGCGATAATCATTTACAGCGAATCAACAACCTATTTGATGAGCTTCCTATTGAAGAAAAATATCATGCACGTTTGAAAGAACTGGCTGTAAAAAACGATTTTGCGGTTGTTACGTTAGCAAAATTCCAGAAAGAGGAAGATATCGACTTTATTGCATCAAAAATTTTAGATGACTCCTACTTCACTCTAGATGCCATTGAAAACTTTCCTGCGGAACCGTTTAAGAAAATACTCCTTGCACTGCGGGAAGAAGGAAAAAGTTGCTATGGGATGGAACTTGCGGTTGCGGTTTTTAAGGATGAATTTTCTGTTGATTTTTTCAATCACCTTTTAAGTGATACTACTAGAAGTAAGCATGCTAAAAAAGAAGATGCTCGCTACATTTTTGAAGCTATTCAAAAGTATCATGATCCCGTATTCAATGATTTGTATTTCAGACTTTGGGAAGAGAACAACAAGATTGATAGAACTACTTTTAGTTATTTGAAAACAGTCAATCCGGTTTGTGCTTTGGAACTTACAAAGGCTACCCTGGGAAAACCTGATGAATATGGATTTCATTCGCTTCTATTAGCTCCATTACTTGATTTCCTTGCCGAACACGATTCTATGGCTGTCAAAGAACTGATTATCTTCCATATCAAAAAGGGACATTATGACAATCTTGCTCCGTTTACTGAAAAGGCAAATGAATATCACGATCCTGAAATAATAAACGCCTTATTCAATCAGCTGGGAAAAGCCAAAAATGCTTATGTTTATCTTCCTGTTGTAGAATGTATTTTACGCTATAACAATCAGGAATACAATGAACAATTGTTGTCCACCATTCGTAACAATACAGAGATTAACGATTGGGGCTTGGAAAAAGTAGACAAAATTTTAGCAGAATACGGATTGAAAAGATGATTTCGACCATAAGAAAATATCAAAGTTCAGATCATGAAGCGTGTATGGAAGCATTCAAAACCAATGTTCCGAAGTATTTTACTATCGGAGAGGTTGGCGATTTTGAGCGTTTCCTGAATAAACTGGAAGATCCTGCACAGGAAAACAATCCTCCTTTCTACGTTCTGGAATTGGATGAAAAACTCATTGGCTGTGGAGGTTTTGGTGAACGAACAGACAACGACAATATTTCCTTCATCTGGGGATTGGTGCACAACGATTATCACAAAAAAGGATTTGGTGAACAACTGCTTGTTTTTCGTTTAGGAGAAATTAAACTGCAGTTTCCAGATAGAACAATTGTTCTTGATACAACCCAATATTCCGCACCATTTTTCGAGAAATACGGTTTTGAAACTGTAAAAATTACAGAGAATGGCTACGCAGAAGGAATGCACCGGTATGATATGGTTTACATTGCGAATTGATTTCCCGCAGACAAGCTCAGAAGAAAACAGATAAATTATTGAACTTGATTTACATAAAGTGAATAAATGAAACTAGATCTGAATCAGATAACAATACAAGTGAAGGATGTAGAAAAATCAATTGAATTCTATGAAAAATTGGGATTGAGATTGATTGTGAAGTCGATACCAAAATACGCACGTTTTGAATGTTTGGCTGGTGAAACAACGTTCTCACTTCATCATACAGATTTAGATCTTCCTGCGAGTTCTACATGGTTGTATTTCGAAACAGAAACGCTGGACGAAGATGTAAAACGATTACAGTCGGTTGGAATAGAAATGGAAGAACTTCCGGTAGACCAAGATTGGCTTTGGCGTGAGGTAAGATTAAAAGATCCGGATGGTCATACGATCATTCTCTATTTCGCTGGAAAAAATCGGAAAAATCCGCCCTGGAGAATCACATCATAATCTCCCGCAGATGAGCACAGAGGAATAAATTTAGAGCAATAAACTATGTATCTATGTGAATCAGCTATGTGACTATGTGTTTTTAGTCACCAAACACACCGCATAAGCCTTTACCGCTTCACCAGCCCCAAACGAATCTACTTTTTCATGTGTTGTTGCTTTGATGGAAACTCTGTCGACTTCTACTTCTAACAGCTCGGCTAAAATCGTTTGCATTTCAGGAATGTGCGGATTCACTTTCGGTTTTTCAAGAATGACTGTAGCATCAATGTTCATCACTCCAAATCCTTTCTCTTTGATCAGCTCCATTACATTCTTCAATAGAATCTTGGAATCAATTCCTTTGTATTTCGGATCGGTATCCGAGAAATGAAAACCAATATCACGAAGATTTAAAGCACCAAGTAAAGCATCGCAAATGGCATGAATAAGAACGTCAGCATCCGAATGTCCAACGGCCCCAAATGAAGAAGGGAGTTTTAAACCTCCCATCCAAAATTCGCGACCTTCCTCCAAACGGTGAACGTCGACACCAAAACCAATGCGTATATCCATTACTGAGGTTTATCTTCTCCTCCGCTTACTTTCTCTCCAATTTTGAAACGCAAAGTAAAGCGAACTGTATTTGCTAACGGATTGTCTCTCTTTAAAGAAGCCAAATAAGAAATATCGATTCCGAAAATGTTGTATTGGAAAGAAATTCCTGTTGTAAAGAATTTACGATCTCCTTTGTTGCTGCTTTCGTAAAAGAAACCTCCACGAAGTGCGAATACATTTGCATACCAATATTCAAATCCAGTAGCAATGTTGATCTCTGTCAATTCTTCTTTGAAACGTGTACCTTTTACAACCTGGTAAGTACCATCAGCGTTTTCGATGTAATTTCCATTCTCATCTGTTGCTAATTTCCCTGGGGCATCATAAAACGATTGAACCAAACCTGAAATCACACCAACGTCATTGTTTCTACCTGAAGCAATAAAATATTCATTGTCATCACCCAGTAAACGAATTGGTGGTGTTGGTACCAATAACTTTTGGAACTCAATGGTATATGTAAACTTGTTGTATGCGTCAATTTCTGCGGTGTAAGCATTCGCTATCTTCAAATTCATTGGTAAGAAATCTCTTCTTGCCAATTCAGAATAAGCAATCTTATTTCCTACGTTATTGATTGTTGCACCAAATGCATAAACCCCGTTAGAATTAAACCAGTTGATATCTTCGTTTCTATAAGCAAACGAGATATCAGATGCTCCTGCAACTCCAGCTTTCGTTGAAGCTCCATTTACAGTCATTCCTCCCGTTAAGTTAGAGTATGCAAATTTTCCATTTACCCCAATCGACATACGATCAGACAATTTAAAAGCATATCCACCAGCAATTTCGAATTCGCTTGGCTTATCTTCACGCAACACCTGAGCAGTTTCAGATGTGTATGTGATTTCACCTAAACTAAAATATCTCAAAGCTCCAGTTACAGCCATTCTTTTATTCAGCCTCTTGTAACCAGATAAGTAAGACAAACTGATATCGTTAGTCAATTTTCTCAACCAAGGTGTGTAACTAATGCTAATTTCAGCATCATCTTCTGCAAAGTTCAACATTGCTGTATTCCAGAAAATAGATGTAGAATTTGCACTCATCGCTGTTCCGCAATCACCCATCGCACCACCGCGAGATTCTGGCACAATTGCAAGAAAAGGCATTGAGGTTGTAATAGTATTTAACTGAAGAGCATTCACTTTTTCGTTATCCTGGAACTGAGCCAGAGAAATCATCGGTACAAAAAGGAATAATCCTAAAAAAAGCTGTTTGAACATGAAGTTATATGAAATTGTTCGTGACAAAAATACGCTTAAATTAACTTTTTATTGTGCATTACTTCAAAAGAAACAATTTTTCTGTCTTGCTAGCTACTTCACCAGTTGCCAATTCAACAGTTACTCGATATACATAAACTCCTTTTGCCAAAGGATCACCGTACTCGTCTTTTCCATCCCATGAAATTCCTTCAACGCGGAATCCGGCTGTTGGAACATTTTCATTAATGGTTTTAACAAGCTTACCGGTAACTGTATAAATCTGAATCTGTGTTTCTAAATTCGTACATGATTGATTATGCTCGAAGAAAAAGGTTGTATTTGTTGTGAAAGGATTTGGGTAATTCAACACATGACTCAATTCCACATTTTCTTCTTCGCGCACTTCGAAATCAATTCTTGCCGTACTTGAATTGTTGTTCGAATCCCAAATTTTGACTTCCATATAATGCTTACCAGGTTCAAGAGCACTAACGTTGTACTTGATCTTGCCCGACTTATAGCTATCCAAATCACCAACATAATAATCGTTCAGCACAATTGGATTTGAAGTTTCACCGTCAATGATGGCCAATAGATCGTGACCAATCCCGTTTCCTACAGTATTGATCCCAAACTCATCACTGGTTTCTACCACCAATAATGGAGTTGTACTTGTGATTCCACCGTTAACAAAGTTCTTATCGTTCATATACAACTCTACTTCCGGACCTACATTATCAACCGGAGCAGAGGTATTGATTCCTCCAACATAAAAATTGGTATCCAGTCCGTTGGCATCCGTTGAAGCTGTTGCACCATATAAACTGATCTTTCCTTTTCCGTAAGCGTAAACAATATCTTTCGGAACAAAGAAGTTAAAGTTGAATTGTCCATTGGTTACAGTTGCCTGACCTTTATAAATGGCATTGCGCTGTGTTAAATAAGGAATAACCGGTGAACCAGAATCGTTTCCTAAAGTTTGTGTTTGCTTTGGTTTATCAAAAACCGTGGGTGTTAAAACACCATTCATTGTATTCAAAACATTTCCGTTATAATCTTCAAAGTGTCCTGCAATACTTGCAATAGAAAGTGCTCTAATCGTATCCATTTCAATGGAAGGATCAAGATGATTGATAGAATCAACCACAATTTTATAACGAGGCAGAGCGATTTTCAGCTCAGGATCACCAAGAAGCATAAAACTTCGTCTATTGTCACCTGTTCCGGAGTTGTTTTTAGTTTGACGCATGATCTCACCAAAAGTCAGTGGCTCAAAATTCGCATCTCTACTAAATACATGTTCGTAAAAAGCTTCCACCGTGTTTGTGTTAACGGTAAACGTTACGCTTCTTGTAGTAGTCATCAACGCGATTGCACCACCTGTTGGATTCAGTTGAACCCATTCTCCCGCAGAAACTCTTGATGGGTCATCAAAACGTGTAAACTCGCAGGTTGCAGTTACAAAACAATTCAATTTATTTATATTTTGCCAGCTCTGAATTTGAGGAATGGTAATGATGCGTTCTTCGGCAGCACCTACTTCACCACCATGACCAATGTAGTTCACCAATAAACTTCCGCGTTCCACACGATTGGTAATGGCATTGAATACTTCGGGATATCTTGCCCCACCCGCAGAAGAAACCTGCTGGTAAGCGTCAGAATAGATCTTGTCGACATTCATTTCCGGATTCAATCCATAAACTTCATCTGACACAGGTTCAGCATCCGTATTTACAAAGTATCCACCTTCTTCATCGTCGGTAACCAGAACGTAGTTGTTTCGCCAATCGCCAAAAGTCACTCCGGTTTCACCCATACAGCATTCGTTAGCCGAACCGCTGAACAATTGAGAACCATTTTTCATGTAGTGTTCAATCTTATCAACCTGCTCCTTCGCAATTGCTGTTGAAGAAACTAAAATCCGTCCGACACTTATTTGCATTAAATCACTTCCATTCATTGAGGCATTATCCCCCAGAATTCCAAAATAATCATCACAAACCATTGCTGCAATGTGGTTTTCCGAATTCGCAAATTGATACGTCACCACATAGTTGTTGTTTCCTGAAAGTCTATTCTTAGGGTCATATGTTCCATCACCAAAAAGCAACAAACTTTGAGGTTGAAGGTTAACATCTCCTGCTGCTCTGTCGTAGAACATTTTCATGAATCGCTTAATTGCAGTAGCATCCTGCATTCCAGAAGAAAACTCGTTAAACACTTCTTCAGTGGTAACAACCACAACGTCTAAACCATTCGCCTGATGAAGAGCCGCCAATCTGTTCGCTTGTGTCAAAAAGTTTTTGTGCGTTAATATCACATAATCCACTTGGGGAAGCGCATGCAGGTTTTGATTTGGAACTAAGCCTATAGCCGTTGGAACCAATAAACCGCTATTTCTAAAAGCAAAAAACTCACGCAGTGTATCAGTAGCCTGTATAAAGGTCAATTCACCATTCGAGAAACTTGTAGCAATAACCGAAGGATTTGTAACATTCGAAATTTCCCAGATAGAATAATCGCTGGTCACATTCGTCAAGGTAAACTGACTAACATTTCCAACACCAACGGAACTAAGGTCCTCAAAACGCATTTGCCCACCCATCATTGCCAAATTGCGTCGACAATTCAGCTCTACGTAATCCAAATAACCTTTTACTGAGGCATTCACACGACTGAAGACAAAGTTAAACGCAACAGATGCAGAAACTGGTGTAAATGTAAATGCAGAAGAATTCCTTGCATAGTCGTCACCACCAGAAGATAAATTGAGCGTACTGACTAAAGACGAATTATAATAAACTTTGAAATTATTCAAGCTCGAACTTCCATTATTCGCAACGGCATAACGAACCGTAGCTGTTGCTGATGAAATATTGGGAACATTAAAACTGAATGACTGTGACAATTGCGCATCGAAAAGTTCTCCATACCATCTTTGTCCACCTTTCACCAGGTTTGTATTCTCCAACTCATGAATCGCGTAATACGAATAGGAATTAACATTTTGATTGACAGGACTATCATTGTTGACCAAAGTTGAAATTCTCAAAGGTGGATCTGTAGCCTCTATATGAATGAAGTAAACCGATTCTTCAGAATATAAATGCTGCTTTCTACTAAACAACCCTCCACTCAAGTCCCAACGATTTGGTCCCGCAGCATAGAACATAACATAGTCTGCATCATCAAAAGTACCATCTGATTCACCAACCACAGTAATTGAATTCTTTTTCAGATCATCAACAACTGCAGCTGCATTTGATTCATTCATTAAACCAAATGAATTCCCGTATACATTAATGTGTTGAGGATTCAAAGTAGCAACATCAATTCCTAATGACTGCAAGAAAGCTTTATCCATTTTGTAAACACCATCCTGACTCACTGATATTTTATACCATGTTCCGTCGGATAGCACTGAATTGGCAGCATATCCTTTTTCTTTACCTCTTGAAAATGCTCCTACATAAAGAATGTCAAAGTCGAAACCCAGAATTCGTCTTAGCTGACCGTTCTCTTTAAAGTAGGGAACACATGAAGACTGCACCTGAATTCCTTTTTTATCTTCTGCCTGAGACGTTTTGATATCCGGGAAATCCGGAACCTCAAGATGATCTATTTGTATAAGACTAATATCTTCAGCATGAGCAGGTTCAGAAATAACGTTAGAAATGGTCAATTCATAAACACCATCCTTCAAGTTAAATTGTTTCGAAAAAAGAGGCAACCCATCCTGATAAATTGCGTTATGTAGGTTTGGGACATTTCGAACCGCTCCATTGTCGTTTATTGTCAGTGCTGGCAGCCATCCAATAACCACTTTTTCCTTTTGCGCTTTCGCATCAAGGGATACAAGCAAAGTTAAAATCAGTACTACACTGATTTTTAAATTTCTAACTAAAATTGAAATATTCGTGTTCATCCGACAAATTTCTAAAACATTTGAAATGTTCTATCAAACGCCGTGAATGTTTTTTTATTTTTGTGATATGGAAATTTTCGTGTAACCAAACCGTTATTTATTCGTAACATTGAATCACGAAGAGTTCAGCTTCAATTTTGAGCGCACATGAAGAATTTAAAATTACTCTATTTAACCGCTGTAATGTTGATTACTTTGCAGGCTAATGCACAAGACCCAACATTCACGCAGTTCTATGCAAATCCGCTTTATTTGAATCCTGCATTTGCAGGTTCGAACGGTTGTCCCCGTTTCGCTATGAATTACAGAAACGAGTGGCCTTCTCTATCGGGTAACTACGTGACGTATAGCGCGTCATACGATCAATACTTCAGAAATATTTCTGGTGGTTTTGGTGTTTTAGCAACACATGATCAACAAGGAACAGGAACGATCAATACATCTATGCTTGGATTGGTTTATTCTTACCATTTAAGAGTTTCTAGTAAATTTTCAATGTTATTTGGAGCACGTGCTGCATGGTTCCAAAAATTCCTGGATTGGGATAAGTTGACTTTCGGTGATATGATCGATGGTCGAAGAGGATTTGTTTTAACAACGAAAGATGAAGTTCGAGGAACTGGTAGAAGAGGTTTCTTTGACGCATCTGCCGGAATGGTTGGTTATTCAAAGCATTTCTTCTTTGGTTTTGCGGCTCATCACTTAAATAAACCTAACGAATCTATTATCGTTGGTAATTCGCCGCTTCCAATGCGTTTCACTGGACACATGGGAGCTGAAATTCCATTAGGTACACAATCAAAGTATACCAACACTACTTCGATTATGCCAAATATTATCTATCAATACCAACAAGGTTTTCAGGAATTAAACATCGGTACATATATTAAGTACGGTTCGTTTAACGCTGGAGCTTGGTTCCGTAATAGAGATGCGTTTATTTTATCAATTGGAATTAATACTGGAACATTCAAAATTGGATACAGCTATGATGTTACAGTTTCAAGACTAAACAACGGAGTTTCTGGTGGTTCGCATGAAGTTTCTATAGGAATTCTTCCAAAATGTCGTCCATCAATTAGAACATTCCGTACAATTTCTTGTCCGTCGTTTTAACTTTTTTTGTAACCTGTTAATGATTATCCGTTTATAAGCTTAACTTTGGTCATTCAAAAAAAATGAAAAAACAAACCCTTTATATGAAAACGTTGCGTTTTTTTGTTGTTGCAATTGCAGGACTTGCTATTGCTTCATGTAGTCGCGATGCATCCGAATCTACCGGATGGGACTACAACAATGTAAATCAAGGAGGTTACCAAAAGGTTCCTTTTGTTGATCAGGAAACTGGTCCGGGACTTATCCTTGTTCAAGGAGGTACCTTCACCATGGGAATGGTAGAACAAGATGTAATGTACGATTGGAATAATCGTCCGGCACGTGTTACTGTTTCTTCATTCTACATGGATCAAACAGAGGTAACCAATTTCCATTGGTGTGAATACCTTTACTGGTTGAGAAGAGCATACAAGGAGTACAGCATGATTTACAAAAATGCTTTACCTGATACGCTTTCTTGGAGAAGTCCTTTAGCATTCAACGAAAAATATGTTGATTTCTACTTGCGTCATCCAGCGTACCGTGATTATCCTGTTGTAGGTGTGTCTTGGTTGCAAGCTACGGATTACTGTAAGTGGAGAACTGACCGTGTTAACGAATATATTCTAATCCGTGAAGGCGTTTTAGGATGGGACGTTGATGCATCAGACGACAACACATTTAATACAGAAGCTTATTTAGCAAATCAGTTTGAGCAAAATGAAGAACTTGGAGGTAACAAACTTCCTGATTCTGATCCTTCAAACAGAAATGGTAAAAAATTGGGTGAGCGTATCGTTCGCATGGAAGATGGTATTCTTCTTCCTTACTACCGTCTACCAACTGAAGCTGAATGGGAATTTGCTTCTCTTGGATTGATTGGTAACCTTACTGAAGGAACTGAGGTAATCACTGAGCGTCGTCAGTACCCTTGGAATGGTCACTTCGTTCGTCAGGATGAAAAAGAATTTACTGGTGCTATTCGTGCAAACTTTGTACGTGGACGTGGAGATTACATGGGGGTTGCAGGTCAATTGAATGATGGTGCAGATATCACAGCTCCTGTTACTTCTTTCTGGCCAAATGACTATGGTTTATACCACATGGCTGGTAACGTTTCAGAATGGGTAATGGATGTTTACCGTCCTATGTCTTCTGAAGACTTCGATGAGTTCCGTCCGTTCCGTGGAAGTGTATTCCAAACAAAACAATTGAACAACGAAGGAACAATTGACGATAAGACTACACAAGTAATCTATGACGTACACGGTATGAAAGAATACATCAATGAATTTGAGCGTATTCGTTACCAACGTATTTCAGGAGCAAATCACGATCCAGCGGATCCAAAAACTCCTGCAGGATTGCAAGCACGTAATCAAGCGAAAAACAACAAGAACAATCCTGCTCTTAACGGTTATTCGCCAGATCCATACTTTGTATCTCACAGCAAACAAAAAGACACTGTTGAAATTGACTTGTTATTACGTTTGAATCAAATTCTTGACTCTGCTATCTCATTGAAAAATGACAAGTATGATCTTGAGGCTTCTCAATACGTTCAAGATGAAATTTTCGAAGGAATCTTCGCTAATGATTTACGTCAAGGTCCAGACAATGAGTATTCTTACGAAGTAATTACTATTCTACGTGAAGGTTTCTCTGAATTCATTACAAACACACCAGGTAAATTGAAATACCGCAATGTGGTTGAAGAAGAGAACATCGGACGTTTGAATTACCGTAAAGATGATTACCGTGATTACCTTGATGGTGACATTGAAAGTACAATCTTCTATGACAACGCTGAAGTAAAATCACGTATCAACGAAGCGAAACAAGATCCAAACTTGTTGATGTACCAAAATGATTTTGAAACGTATGACCTTGAAGGTTTACCAATCAAACCTGAGGATAGAACATCTTGGCCAACAACATTGATCTCTGATCACTCAAGAGTGTACAAAGGAGGTTCTTGGAGAGACCGTGCATACTGGTTGAATGCTGGTTCAAGAAGATTCTTAGACGAAAGACAATCTACTTGTACAATCGGTTTCCGTTGTGCTATGGATAGAGTCGGGTCTCCTGTAGGAATGAACTACGGTAGAAAAAAAGAAAAGAAAAGATAGTATTTCTAAATACACAAAACCCCGATAGTTCGCTACTCGGGGTTTTTTTATGTTACAAGATGAGTATATATTCCTATTTCGAAAAAAGTAAAGGTGTACATACCGACACCAGAACAATAACACAAGGTTCGCTCTTTTTCTGTTTGAAAGGCGCGAACTTTGACGGTAATAAATTTGCAGCTGAAGCACTTGAAAAAGGAGCTTCTTACGTTGTTATTGACAATAGTGAATACTTCATTGATAAACGGACAATTCTTGTCGATGATGTTCTCTTGTCACTTCAAAATTTAGCCAGAGAACACAGACGCCGGTTTTCGATTCCAATCATCGGGATTACCGGAAGTAATGGAAAAACAACTTCGAAAGAATTGATCAGTACTGTTCTTTCAAAGAAATTCAATGTACATTTTACAAAAGGAAACCTCAACAATCACATTGGTGTTCCTTTAACCCTACTCCAACTCAACAATTCGCACGAAATTGCTGTTATCGAAATGGGTGCAAACAAACCAGGCGACATTAAAGAACTGGCAGAAATTGCTGAACCAACACATGGAATTATTACAAACATTGGTCGAGCACATTTGGAAGGATTTAAATCTATAGAAGGAGTAATCAATACCAAAACGGAATTATATCGATTCATACAAAATACAAATGGTGAATTGTTTGTAAACGAAGCTGATTCAGTATTAACAGAAAAACTTCCTGAGAATACAGTTGTCACCAAATACAATGGCAAACACCTATCAGGTGAATTGGTAACTCTTAATCCTTTTGTTGTGATGAAATGGATGAAAGATGGCTATAAAAGTCCTGAATTGACAACGAATTTGGTAGGTGAATACAACTACATCAATTTTCTGGCGGCAATCTGTATCGGTAATTACTTTGGTGTTGCTGAAACGGATATAAACGCTGCTA
>CBFGNV010000074.1:0-20176 GCA_965650275.1 uncultured Fluviicola sp.
CAGTGTTGTTTCTAAGAAGAAAATGAACATCGCTGAATTGTATACGCACTCCTTTGTAAAAAACGGAAGCATTTACAAAGACAGTATTCTTGGCAATTTAGACCTTTCTGACAAAGCAACTTACGACAATGTGGTGAGCGTTCAGGTAAGTATGGGCGACGAAAGTTTACAAACCAGAAACGCTCCTGAAACCAATCCATATTTATTTGTTCAGGGATTAAAAACCGCCGACATCAATCTTTTTGGAAACCAACTCAACAAAGAAGAACTCAGTTTCCGACCCTTGATCTCACCTCTCGCTTACAACGCATTCGTTTACTACATTTTTAATCTTGATGGAACATTTTTCGATGAACACGGCAGAGAAATAAACAAAATAACCGTTACTCCAAGGTTTAGAGAAGAATCGCTTTACAGTGGAATGTTGTACGTTTCCAACGACAATTTTCACGTGCTTTCAGCGGATCTGCAAATCAATAAAGCCGCGCTGAGTTATTTTAAAGAGCTCCATATTCTAACAGATTATACCGAAGACGGAAACAAACTTTACCCCAATAGACGCGAATATAATTATGTGATCAAGGAAGGGAAAGACAAATACAACGGTCAAATACGCTCAACTTTCACCAACTATCAATTTCGTGAAGCACAAGTAAAATCCAACTTTTGGTTGTCAGAACAAATTGATCATCCGGAAGCTTACGATAGAGACAGCTTGTATTGGGAAAATCTTCGTCCGTTTAACCTGAAAGAAGAAGAGATCAAGTTCATTCACGAACAGGACAGTATTAAAGCCTACTACCAAAGCGAGGAATATTTGAAAGAGCGGGACAGTACTTACAATACCTTGAACGTTTGGGATTTTCTTTTCAATGGCGTTGGATTCAGAAACACCTTCAAAAAGCAGGAAATTTATATTGCAGGATTAATCAATCAAGTGGTTCCGTTTGGAGTTGGAGGTTATCGTCATCGTTTAAGCGGTTCCTATTCCAAAGGATTCAAGAATGGAATGCGTTTCGAGATTAGTCCTACTATTGATTATGGTTTTTACAACAAGGATTTGAAAGGAGAGGTTGAAGTTGACTGGCTCTACAATCCGATGCGTTTTTCACGAATTCACGTCATGGGTGGCGACATTTATGATTTGGTTACGAATTACCAAAGTATCCAGGGAACATTTGCTCCTGCCAATCGTGTGCGAAATAAAAAGTTTGAAGTCTCGCATTCTTTTGAATTGTACAACGGATTTTACTTAAAAACAGGTGTTTTCTATTCACAGCGCGGTAGTATCTCCGGAATCAAATATCCAAGTTGGGTTGATTATTTTGGGAACTTCTCTACTCCAACAGCATTCGACGATTACAACGTATTGGTCACCGAAATAGGAATGGAATATCATTTCAGACAGAAATACATGATTCAGCGCAAACAGAAAATTATTACCGCTGATAAATGGCCGGTTCTGAATTTAACTTATAAAAAAGGAATTCCAGGTTTGTTCGGTGGACAATCCAACTTTGATTTCATGGAATTACGCGTGAAAGACGATATTTATTTGGGAACTTTTGGAAATTCACAATTCAAGTTTACAGCCGGAAGTTTCTTACACAAGAAAGATTTACGCCTAATCGAATATAAATACTTCAGAACTTCCGACTTCCTGTTCTCTAATCCATTGAACTCGCAGCAATTGTTAGACACCTTGTTGAGTACTTCCAACAATTACCTGCAATTCAACTTCATCCATCACTTTGAAGGATTCTTCCTGAACAAAGTTTGGTTATTGAATCGTTTAAAACTGGAAGAGACCGTTGGCGGAAGTTTCCTTGGAATTCCAAATGCAGGCTTCGCGCAAGCAGAATTGTATGTTGGTTTAGAACGAAAGATCCGAATCAGAAAGCAAATCTTTAAAGTGGGCGTTTACGCAGTAACAGCAGACAATTCTTTTGACAGCATGAAGTTCACCTACAAGTTTGGGATTAACTTCTACGATAGCTTCTATAAGAAGTGGGACTACTAGATAGACTAAAAGACGCTAGACAAAAGACTGAAGACGATAGACTCATTTTTTGTTTGATTGAGAAGTTAACCTCTCCCCTTGAGGGGAGATTGAGAGGGGTGGTTCCTAAAGAGAATAAAATCATCTTCTCACTTTTCCAATAAAATATATGTATTTAACTTGCGTTCTAGTTCCACTAAACAACTACACTTTTGACCTATGGAAACCAATTCAAATCAATTCTCTTATCGTTCAACAATTAATTCGTTTACTAGAAAACTCTTCTTGTTCGTTTTCATTGGTTACGGTTTGATTACAACAACTGCTTTTGGACAAAATACCTCGATTTATTTTAAAAGTGATAAAAGTAATCTGGACGAAAAGGCCACAGCAAATCTAGATGCAATTCTGAAATTCATTTCCAAACATCCAGGTGGGCAATTGATCATTAGCGGTCATACAGACAGTGATGCAGATGAAAGGTATAACAACGAGTTATCTCAAAAAAGGGTGAATTCAGTTATCGCTTATCTTAAATCACATGCAAACGAAAAACTACCTGAAATCGATCGCTCAGCTTTAGGCGAATCAAAACCAGTATCTTCCAATGCTACCGAAGCTGAAAAAGCCTTCAACCGAAGAGTTGAAATCAGTTACATTTATGTCGATCAACCAGTTGCAAAAGAAGAACTAAAAAAAGGCGACATCAAGGACTTGTACGCACTTCTTCTCCCTGAATTCGATGAACATTGCATTGATAACACGCGTGACACATTTCTCGTTTGTGCAAAAGGAACTATACTGAGTATTCCCGCGGATGCGTTTACCAGAACAACAGCAGGTTGTGTGAACATTTCCGTTCGAGAAGCATTATCAAAATCAGACATGTTACTTCAAAATTTGAATACACAAGGAGATCAGGGACTTTTAATTAGCGGTGGAATGCTGGAAATTAAAGCATCAGATGATAAAGGAGAGCTGATTTTGAAACGTGATAAGAAATTGATTGGATTACTACCAACAGACAACGTTCTTGAGAACGCAAATGCATATTACGGAACGCGAGATAATACACACCAACAGAACATTAACTGGCACTTACCAAAGGGTACTCTTCAAAATACGGCGATTTTACCTTTTGACTATTGGATGAGTTGTTGGCAATCAACAGTAAGCAACAATTTATACTGTGAGCGCTGCAATATCTTTTGCAGAATCGGTAGAATTGATGAAGGAATTGCTGGAATTACTGATAGTGCTACTCACATATCAAACAAGGAATTTCGGAATTGTCAATATGAAAGACGTCATGGAAGAGCAAATAAGAAAACAACCTATTTCCCACCGTATTGTTATCAAGTTACTTCTCAGCTACAGTCGCTAGGAATAATCCCTGATTCAGCTTATTTCATGAACATTTACGGGAAGTTTATGAAAGAAAACGGGATCAAAACGATTGCTGAGGCCATTGAATCACTCAATAAAAATGAAAAAGAGCGTGAAAAAATCAATCGTGAAATGACAAAAGAATTCATGCGAAAAGATTCCATTCGTCGTGTTGGATATAATGCGATTGGAATTGCAGAATTTGGTAATATCAATTTTGATTATTTCCTGGATAAAAAGGACATTGATCAGCTGATGAAAGTGAAAACTGATCTTCCGTACGACCAAGATGTTGATTGTAAGCTCATCTTTACTGAGATCAACTCGATCATGTATGGCTATTCGTCAGAAGACAAGATTTTTTATTTCGACGGTATTCCAATTGGCGAAACGGTCTGGCTAATGGCACTCAAATTTGACGGTAGGCAACCGTACCTATTTCTAAAGCAAATGAAAACAGGAGAACCAGTACCCCCCATTGTTTTTGAAGCACTATCTATTGAACAGATTAAGGAAAAAATGAAGAGTGTTGATTTGTAAATTCGGCATTGAACGCTTTATTTCTCTTAAACGTTCTATCCAGTTTAGACATTAATTGGATCAACTTCTACGATAGTTTCTATAAGAAGTGGGATTACTAGATAGACTAAAAGACGCTAGACAAAAGATTAAAGACTCAATTGGAGTTAGAACCAAGGTCAGAGTCTCCCTCCATTGAGAGAGGACATCACATTTTTTCCGTGCGCGTCTGTAGGATTAAATTCCTCCACGTTCTTCAGCGCACCTCTGCGGGAGATCTAGAAAACAAAAAAGGGAATCCGCGGCGGACTCCCTCTTTATATCTCTAAGAATTTCTCTTAAGCGTTTGCCAATTCAACAAACTCGTCGTAAGAAACTTCTTTAGTGTTTAATTTTACAGTGTTCTTAAAGAACGTTGTCAATTTCGCTTCAGCCATCATATCGTAAATACGATTTGCTTCCTCACGGTTACCCAATGCCTGAGCAGCAGCTTGCGCTAGAACTGTATCTTCAGGAGTTGGAATTCCGTATTGTGCATATTGATTTGCAACCAATCCTTTTGTGAACTCCAATACTTCAGCCTGATCCAATTTGATATCATTTGCCTTGAAGATGTGTCCTTGAATCAACTGCCATTTCAAATCTTTCGCATACTGATCGTAATCAGCTTCAACTTGTTCAATTGAAATTGGTTTCTCGTTTGACAATTGAATCCAACGCTTCAAGAAATCGTTTGGCAATGCAACAGGTGTTTTCTCAACCAAGTCACGGTAAACCTCACGTGTCAACAAACGATCTGAATCGTTCGCAAACATATTCTCTAAATCTGCTGCGATACGCTCACGCAACGCTTTCTCTGAATCGATAGTTCCTTCGCCGAACAATTTGTCGAATAACTCTTGATTCAATTCAGACATTTCCATGCGCTTGATATCGTTGATTGTCATTTTGTAAGAATCAGAATGATTTCCTAATTCCTCAACTTTAACACCTAACATCGACGCTTTGTCTTGATCTCCTTTAGAAAGTTTTGAAGCGCTTACAACAACTTCATCACCTTTTTTCTTTCCAACCAATGCTTTTTTAGCAGCCTTATCTTCAACAAACTCCAAAGAAGTAGTTGAAGAATGAAGAATTCCTCCTTCTTTGATTGATCCGTCTTCATTCAACTCAACGAATTGAGCCAAAATCATGTCTTTATCTCCAACCTCATCAACAGAAACCAATTTCCCGTATCTACGACGGATATCATCGATTTGTTTGTCAACTAACGCTTTGTCAATTTTCACTTTAACGTAATCGTACTTCGATTTTGCGTTAAGTTCTAAGTTAATCGCTGGTGCAAAACCAATTTCGTATACAAACTCGAAATCTCCGGGATTGTCGAAATCACCTTTTACTTCAATATCTTGTTTTGGAATTGGATTTCCTAGAATCTCTAGTTTCGCTTCCTGAATGTGTTGGTACAATGCATCAGAAACCAATTTATTCATTTCTTCAGCAAGTACAGGCTTACCATATTGTTTTTGAATAAGTCCCATTGGAACTTTACCCGGACGAAATCCAGGAATTTTAGCTTGCTTACGGTATTTTTCCAAAGAAGCACTAACCTTTCCCTGGTAATCAGCTGGAGAAACAGTTACTGTTAGCAATCCTGTTTCCGCATTCACATCTTGACGTACTACGTTCATTCTGCTTTTCTTAATTAGTTTAAACAAAAAATGGTCTTCAACACCTGAAAACCATTCTATGTGCGGATGGAGGGACTCGAACCCGCATACCTCTCGGCACTAGATCCTAAGTCTAGCGTGTCTACCAATTTCACCACATCCGCATATTTAAGTCGTACAGTGTACGATTTAATTCTATTTCAATTTCAAGATTTCGTTAAATCCTGCCCTTATGGGGACACAAAAGTAGGGATTTTCTGAAGAAATGCAAACCTGATTTCATTTTTTTTGTTTTTTTTCAAATGAAGCAGTTCTAACCAACTGTGAATGAGCTTTTGAAAAAGCGCAAAAGTGTTTTAGTTTTAATCTTAGATTTGTTTCAATACTATCTATTATGAAAAGAAAACTTGGCTTATTGCTACTATTCACCCTCGTCATCTCAGCTTTACAGGCTCAGACAAACAAGGCAACCATTTCTTACGATTTGAAAAGAACTTTTACCGCAAACAACGCTTCTGTTGGCGGCGATTTGGTGATTACCAGAGAAACTCCGCTTTCTGTTCCTGTTTGTACTCCAGAAAATCAAACAACACAAACCATTTACAACGGAAAATCATTGGCAAATGCATTTTTAAATGTCGACAATTCAACTGGACTAGGATGTGTAACCATCACCGTTAGTTCAAACGTAGGCAGTACAAAACAAACCATACCAGCTGGCGGCGTGAGCGGTGTGCTTAGTTTTTCAAACGTGCAAAAAGTGATAATCACTATTGATCAAAAAACCAATGATGTATTTCCGGAAACGGTAACTGCTAAGGGAAATGTAGATTTTTGGTTCTAATTAGAGAATAGAAAACAGAAAATAGAGAACAGGTATTTGGATTTCCTGTTCTCTATTTTCTAATCTCTGTTTTCTATATTGTTTTTTATCAACGCTTCAACTATCGGTTTACCCGTCATGGTATTTGGACGTTAAAACCTTCGTCTCACATAAGATAAGTTCATCACTAAGTATTTTTACTTATCAACACCTAGATAATTATCATTAATCTCTCACGATAAGCATCTAAATACGACTATTCAATCTCATGCTTTCAATAGTTTTGAAATCAATAATGAATGATAACTAATTCATTTATAGATAAATATACGGCTGAAATGTGACTTAATTGGAAAGATCGTTGTGAAAGAGATTAACTAACAAATTAATATAAAACGCTTCCCTTTTCGCAGATAATCTGAGTTACTCGGGAAAAAAATAATAATAGTGTAATGGTTAGGTGTTAGGTCGGAAATCGTGGGATAAATTCCACGATTTCTTTATTTACGCAAACTCGTAAAATGAAAATGACAATACCCTATCTGCTATTCTTGAATCTAAATCAAATCCCTTCGAATAAATCGATAACTTTGGTGACTTTTATTTGATAAAAATTATCATAATAGTTAATTTAAGTAACTTAATAACGATCTTTTTTCAGATTTAACCCTATTCTATGAATTATGAACCAATCAACAATTTAATGGCTGAGCAGATACGAATCGTAATAGTAGATGATCACAACTTAATTATTGAAGCCTGGACGGCACTTCTAAGTCTTGAAGAGAACATAATAGTTGTTGGTAACGCATCTAGTGCTGAAGAAGCATTACAATTATGCCTTGAATGTTCGCCTGATGTTGTATTAATGGATATCAATTTAAAAGAAAGTAACGGTTTGGATGCCACTGAAATGATTTGCAATAGAGTTGCAAAAGTTAAAGTTATTGGATTGTCTTTACATGATGATATTTCGATCGTTAAGAATTTGATTAAGAAAGGAGCAACAGGTTATTTGAGCAAAAACTCATCCAAGTCAGAATTGATCGAAGCTATAAATTCCGTAATGTCTGGTGTCATTTATTTGGGTGAAAACATCAGGAATAAATTGCTTTTAGAAACACTTGTTCCCGTAAACAATGAAACGAACACCAATAAAGGGCTAACAATCAGAGAAATAGAAGTATTGGTTCATATTTCCAATGGTTTAACTTCAAAACAAATTGCTGAAAACATGTTTGTTTCGACAAGAACGATAGAAACACATAGATATAATATACTTAAGAAATTGAAATTACAAAATGCAGCACAGCTGAGTAGTTGGGCTCGGGAGCATGGGTATTTCTAATTCGTTTATTCTTTGGATAACTCAAAATAAGTTAATTTAGAGTCACTATTACAATTTTAAAAACATAAATTCACTCATTCACTGATTCGCTCATTCAAATTCACATTTTTTTCAAAATTATAGTACGAATTCGATTTAATAAATTCATTTCGATCATCAGTTAATAACGAATTGATTTCACATCCTTTTTTAAAAAATGAAATCTAAAACCTTACTATGACAAAAAAACAATTATCAAATCTAGCATTAGATCAAAGTAAGGACCTGATTTGGATAATAAGCAAGGACTTCCTGCTGATGTATGGTAACAGCGCATATTTCAGTTTTATGAAAGATGCTTTTGGAATAGAAAAAAAACTAAACGAATCTGTCTTCATCGACGCCTTTGGAAAGGCAGATGTTGAAAAGTGGAAATCCAATTATAGTCGAGCTCTAAAAGGTGAGTGTTTTGAAATTGAAGAAAGTCACTCACTTCCCGAGTCGCATGAAGTTCATTATTCTCAAACATCTTTTCTGCCTTTATTGGGAGAGAAAAATGAAGTTATCGCTGTATCCTGCCAATCTAGAAATATTACCCGAATAGTAAAACTAAATCTGGCAACGAATAAACTGTTGGACACGGCATTGGATGTTTTTTGTTCTATTGATGAGGAGGGTAACCTTGTTCATGTTAGTGCTGCTGCATTAATGCACTGGGGCTATACGTCAGAAGAGTTAGTTGGTAAACCTTACATCAGTTTTGTTCTGGAAGAAGATATTCCAAAGACAAATCAAATTACTGCAGATATTATCAGTGGAAAAGATGTGAATCTTTTTAGTAATCGCTGCAGGAAAAAAGATGGTGGTATTGCCTATAATTTATGGTCGGCTCGATGGGACAATGCATCAAAATTAATGTATTGTGTTGCAAGAGATGGTAAAGAGAAACTAGAGCAAGAGCAGAAAATCCAGCAAAGTGAGCAACGTTTTAAAGCTTTAGTACAGGAAGGTGCTGATTTGATTGGAATATTGGACGCAGATGGAAATTACATGTATGTAAGCCCAACAAGCACGAGTATTCTTGGTATTAAACCAGAAGAATTCATTGGTAAAAAGGCTCTTGAATTCATACACCACGATGATACCGAAAGGGTATTAGCATGTTTGCAACGAATAACAACTGAAAAAAAAGTTAGTGTCAAACCTTTTCGGTTTAGAAACGAACAGAATGAATGGCGATGGGTGGAGACTGTCTTGACAAATATGCTGGATAACCCTGCCGTGGGTGGTATTGTCGCCAATTCAAGAGACATCACTGAAAAAATTGTAACAGAAGAAAAAAACAAACTGGTTCGACAACAATTTGAGTCTCTTGTTGAAAACAGCATGGACTGCATCGTTATCATTTCACCGGAAGGGAAAACTACTTACGTTTCAGGATCCATTAAAAAGATCTTAGGTTATTCTCCCAAAGAAGTTATGGATATAAACATTTGGGAATTGTGCCATCCGGATGATATTGCACCTTCGGAAGTCGTTTTTGCTCAATCTTTCGAGAATCCCGGCGTAACAATACCTGGTCACATTTCGAGAATAAAACATAAAAATGGTACCTGGCGATGGATTGAACCGGTAGTAACCAATTTACTCCACGATCCAGCTGTTAACGGATTTGTAGATAATTTCAGAGACATCACTGATAAAGTGGAGGAACAAAAGCGACTAAAACTGCTTGAAAGTGTTGTTACAAATACAACTGACGCCATTTTAATTACAGAAGCAGAACCACAAGATGAGCCCGGTCCGCGAATCATTTACGTGAATGACGCTTTTACTAAAATGACAGGATATACAGCTGATGAAGTAATCGGGAAGTCACCTAGAATTCTTCAAGGTCCCAACTCCAACAAAGAGGATTTATCAAAACTCGGACGTGCATTGAGAAATTGGGAGTCTTCTGAAGTTACTACAATTAATTACAAGAAAAATGGAGAAGAATTCTGGATAAATTTCAACGTCACTCCGGTGGCTGATAATCTAGGACGCTATACCCATTTGATTGCGATAGAACGTGACGTCACTGAACTGAAATTGAAAGAACTTGAAAAAGACCTTTTGACTGAAATAAGTGACATTTTCTATCATTTTAATGTTGATGAGTTGACAAAATGTTTAACAAAAGTATGTGAAACTGTTGCAACTTTTGGTGATTTCGATTTTGTAGAAATATGGCTTCCGTCAATTGATGATAAATCGATAAATCATGTCACTCAGTTCGTTAAAGGTGATTTAGGAAAGCAATTTTATAAGGAAGCTAAGAAACTAGATTCTTGTAGTTTAGGTGAAGGAATGCCGGGTTATGTTTGGAAGAACAAGGTTACCGAAGTATGGTCACAGAATGATGAAAAGTGGCATTTTTTTAAACGAAGAAAGGCGGCAGAAAAGTTAGCCATTGAGACCGTAATGGGAATCCCGTTAAAACATAAAGAAGCGGTCACTGGTGTTCTCTTGATTGGTACAACAAAAAACAAATCAGCTTTAGCTTTACATCAGGCGATTTTCAAAAAAATAAAATTATCTATTGGTGCTGAACTAAGTAGAAAAAAAATCGAAATTGAACTTGCTCAGATTTTTAATTCTACACCACATATGATTTGTGTAGCAGGTTTCGACGGTTATTTAAAACGAATAAACCCTGCAGGTTTAAAATTGATGGGATATTCATTAGAAGAAATGCGTTCACAACCAATTGTATCGTTTATTCATGAAGAAGATAAACACCTCACGCGAAACAAGCAAAAAGGATTGTATAATGGCGGAAACATTCAAAATTTTGAAAATCGTTACATCACAAAACAAGGAGAAACAGTCTGGTTGAGTTGGACTGCCACTTCCGATACTGAACAAAATATTGTTTATGCAGTTGCCAAGAACATTACGGAGGAAAAGAAACTACGTGAATTAAACAAAGCAACGCGAAGCATCGCAAAAATCGGAAGCTGGGAAGTTGACCTGTTGAATAATCACATTTATTGGTCAGAGGAAGTACATCAAATGCACGATACCGATCCAGACACATTTGTTCCTGAAACAGACGGGGGAATAGCGTTTTATCGAAAAGATTTCAGGGATTTAGTTGCAACCAAATTTGAAAAGTGTATAAAATCCGGTGAGCCATTCGATTTTGAAGCCGTAATAATTACAACTAAAAAGAAAGAATTATGGGTTCGGGTAATTGGAAATGCAGAATTCATCAATGGTAAGTGCTCAAGGATCTACGGTAGTTTTCAAAATATCCAGGATTTAAAAGAAGCAGAAACTAAATTGCAATCATTCGCTTCCAACTTACCAGGAGTTGCTTTCCAATATCATTTGTATCCTGACGGAACGGAAAAAATAACCTATGCAACAAATGGAGCAAAAAATATATGGGGTTTTTCTGCAGAAGAAGTTATTCAAAATACCCAATTAATCTGGGACTGCATAAAAGCAGGAGGAGATTTTGAGGAAGTTAACGTCAGTATTCTTAATTCAGTTGAAAACAAAACAAAATGGACAAGTAGGTTCAGGTACGCTATGCCCTCCGGAGAAATCCGGGTATATTTCGCGAGTGGAACACCTAATTTTTTAGAGGATGGGACAATTGAATTCAACAGTATCGTTCTTGATATTACACAAGAAGTAAAGAATGAAAACTTAATCATCCAGGCTATTAATATAGCACGAATAGGGAGTTGGGAAATGGACTTGCTCTTCCAGAACAGAGATCTAATGTATTGGTCTCCGATTATCAAAGAAATGTTGGGGTTTGATCAGAGCTACACTCCTACCTATTCAGGTAGTTTAGAATTATTTGTTGGAGAGAATAAAGCACGTATTGAAAACGCAGTAACCAATCTAATTGATAATGGAATTGAGTTCGATGAAGAGCTGCTCTTAAATGACGCGAATGAAGAAACAAAATGGGTAAGAATTATTGGTAAGAGCGAAATAGCAAATGGCAAACGCATCAAAATTTACGGAAGTTTACAAGATATTGATGATCGCAAAAAATCGCAGATTGAACTCGCTGAAAGTGAAAATAAATTAAGAACCATTTTAGAGGCTGAACCTGAATGTGTGAAATTGATGGATGAACAGGGTAAAGTTCTCATGATGAATCCTGCTGGTATAGAAATGATTGAAGCAGACGATGAAACACAGATTCTAAATCAGCCCGTTCAGCAAATTATTTTACCAGAACACAGATCGGCCTTTTTAGATCTTATAAAACGGGTATTCCAAGGAGAATCAGGTAAACTTACTTTTGAAATTAAGGGTTTAAAAGGAACTCACCGATGGCTGGAGACTCATGCTGTTCCATTGAAAAATGAACAAGGTGAGATCACGTCACTTTTGGGTGTGACGAGGGATATTACAGAGCAAAAGGAGTCTCAGAAGGAGATCATAGAAAGTGAAGAGAAAAGACGCCTGATAATGACCGGAGCATTGGATGCCATTATCTGCATTGAGCCCAACCAGGAAATCACCTTCTGGAATCCCCAAGCTGAAGTACTTTTTGGTTGGAAAGAATCGGAGGCTCTTGGACAGTTACTACCACAGTTGATCATACCGGAAGCATTTCGTAAATTCCATGAGGAAGGTGTTAAAAATTACATTCAAACAGGCAATAAAAAAGTACTGAATAGATTGTTAGAATTAACTGCAGTCAGGAGAAATGGAGAAGTATTCCCAATTGAGTTAACAGTTATTCCGATTGAACAAGGTGAAGCAAAGTTCTTTTGTGCTTTCATAAGAGATATTTCACAGCGGAAAAAAGCAGAACAGTATATTTTAAAAGCAAACGAACGATTTGAAAAAGTAACTGAAGCCACAAATGACGCTATCTGGGATTGGGATCTTGTGAATAATACCTTCTACAGATCGAAAGCGATAGAAAATTTTTTCGGGAAAAATGTATCAAAACAGATGGATGCAAATAACTTCTGGAAGGATAGTTTTCACTCGGAAGATATTGCAAGAGTTAAAAATAGCATAGATGAAGCTATTTCTGACCCAACTGTTTTTAGATGGGAGGCTGAATATAAAGTACTCAATGAAAAGAACGAATTGATTTTTGTTATTGATCGTGGAATTATCACTAGAAATGAGGATGGAAAAGCCACACGCATGGTTGGAGCCATGACCAACATCACCGCGCAAAAGCAATTGGAACTTCGATTAAGTGAATTGAACCATTCCTTGCAACAACATTCTTCCGAGCTTGAACGATCAAATGAAGAATTAGAACAATTTGCATTTATAGCTTCACATGACTTGCAGGAACCTTTGAGAATGATTTCCAGTTTTATGGATCAGTTGAAAAGAAAGTATGAAGATCGTCTGGATGAAAAGGGACTTAAATACATCTATTTTGCAACAGATGGTGCTAAAAGAATGAAACAAATCATCCTGGATCTATTGGACTTCTCTAGAGCAGGAAAATTGAATGAAGAGCTTATTCCCATTGACTTAAATCAAATAGTGGAAGAATATGAAATATTACGTAGAAAAATCATTAAAGAGAAACGTGTTGTTATTCTAAAAGATGAACTACCAATAGTGAAAAGTTTCAGAGCGCCTATAGCTCAAGCTATCCACTGTTTAATGGATAATGCTATTAAGTATTCCAAAAATGGAGTTATTCCTCAAATTGAAATCCGGGTATCTGAAAATGATGTTGAATGGATTATCGAAGTAAAAGATAATGGGATTGGTATTGAATCGATCTATTTCAACAAAATATTCGTGATTTTCCAAAGGCTACATGACAAAGATAAATACGGAGGTACGGGAATTGGGTTGTCAATTGCCAAAAAGAATATAGAATCATGTAATGGGAAGATTTGGGTGGAAAGTGCCGTTGATATTGGCAGCAGTTTTTATTTTACAATCAATAAAATTTAAGGTATGAAGTTAGTACATGTATTATTAGTTGAAGATAACGAAGGTGATATCGTTTTGACGATTGAAGCATTTGAAGAGAGCAAAATAAAAACGAAATTAAGTGTCGTTAAAAATGGTAAAGACGCGCTCGACTTTCTAAACAACAAAGGAATGTATCAGGATGTTGAACGCCCCGATTTGATTTTACTCGATTTAAACATTCCTATGATTAATGGAATGGACGTTTTAAAGGAAATAAAACAAAACCCCGTGTTAAAGACAATTCCCGTAATTGTTCTTACAACTTCTTCGAATCCAAAAGAAATTAAAAATGCTTACGAAAATTATACGAATAGTTTTGTAACCAAGCCGTTAGATATGACTGAATTTTTAAAAACAATCATTTCTATTGAAGAATTTTGGTTACAAATTTGTAAATTGTCGGACTAATCTAAAATGAACAATCACATCGATATTTTAACGCCTATAAAAATACTTGTTATTGAAGATAATCCCGGAGATTTTTTTCTCTTACAGGAGTATATTGAAGAAATGTTCGTTAATGCAGTAATTACTCATGCTAATAATTACGTAGAAGCTCAAAAAATATTATCGGAAAAAGAATGGGATTTCGATTCCATTTTACTTGACGTTACTCTTCCTGATAATCAGGGTTCAGAACTTGTTTCAGATGTTTTGTTTCTTGCCAATCAATGTCCGGTGATGATTCTAACGGGCTATGAAAATTTAGATTTCAGTATTCATTCACTTTCACAAGGAGTCTCAGAATACCTCTTAAAAGATGAAACAAACCCTCAGACATTGCACAAAAGCATCTTATTTAGCATTGAAAGAAAGAAGTACAGTAAAAGTATAGAAGAGTCAGAAAACAGGTACAGTAAATTGTTTCATTTGAGTCCAATTCCAATGTGGGTGTATGAAACATCAAATTTTAAGATAATTCAGGCAAATTATGCTGCAATTAAACGCTGCGGATATTCAGAAGAAGAGTTCCTAAGCATGTCTATTTTAGATTTGTTTCCAGCCAAAGAAACGAAAGATAAGATTATAAATCATTCCAACCATCCTATAGATTCTTCAGAAATATTGATTCAACAGATAAAGAACGGTAAAAAAATTCAAGTCCAAATTGAACAAAATTTTACAACTATTCAAGGTGTTCACTGCTGTATTATGCTGTCAAATGATATCACTGAACTTGTTGAAACTCAAGAATCCTTGCGAACAGCCTACAAGAATATTATTGAAATAGAAGAAAAAGAAAAGGAAAAGTTTGCAATTGAATTACATGATGGACTACAACAAAACATTGTAGCAGCAAAATTGATATTCAATTTTTTAAAAGAACAAACGCCACAATTAGGGCAAGAGCCAAGAGCAATTATGTTGAACCAATCGTTAGATAAGGCGTTTGATGAATGCTCACAATTGATTAGAAACGTTAGACCAAAAGGTATTATCGAGAATGGTTTTTTTAATGAAGTAGAAGCATTAATAAAGAAAGTAGAAGCAACTGGATGTATTGAGATTACGTTGAACACTGTTCCTGCTTTTGATCAAATCTTTCCTTATTACAGTTTAATGCATATCTATCGAATTGTTCAAGAACTGTTCACTAATTCTATGAAACACGCCTCGGCAAGTCATTTCGATTTGAATTTTTCTATACAAGGAAATCAACTGAATATCCTATTCAAAGACAATGGTAAAGGTCTTTCAAATGAAATTCTGGAATCAAAAACGAGTTTTATTAGTATCAAAAGGAGAATTCAAATCTTAGGTGGGAAAATGGAAGTGACAAGTTCACCAAACAATGGCGTTGAATTTTCCTTGAATATACCTATTGAAAAATAAGGTCTACTTCTAGTCAATTTTTCTGATTCATACGGACAATATGCTTTGTTTAATGGATTCCAAACTGAATTATAACTAGTACGAATCAAGAACTAAGTATTCTTACTTAGTAGTACGTATGTGCTAACCACGAATGTGCACCGATCAGTCTCCGCATTTGAATTGTTCCCCTTGAGTAATGGATAGTTTTGAGGTTATACAGATAATTGCTCACACACAGTGTTGATTGTCAAAACATTAATAATAACCAAATTACTCACTGGAAATGAAACTAATAACCAACATTTTTCGATGTGCCTTCTACTATTTTGTCTTCATCCGTGCTTTATTGAAGAAAAAACGCACTGAATATCATCACTATCATTTTGTAGTTAGTGATCCTCAAAAAGAATTGGAAATTTCAATAGCTAACGGTCTCTAAGAAACGGGAATAATCTCACGTTCAATGGTAACTCTATTTTCAGTAATAGCCTTTCTTTTCATTGAGTCATTGCATCACTGCCCTTACTTGATGAAATAAAGTGGTCAACACAGAAAATACAACCTTCAATTTGAGACGATAGTTCACTTCAACTTAGGTTTAGAGAAATACTCAAAAGCAATCCTTAATTAATAAACTTCAAAATCATGAAAAAACTGCTACTCTCGTTTTTACTTTTAAATGCAGGATTCTTATTTGCGCAAACAGCTGATTTCAATGCAAGTCCTGTAACAATATGTACAGGTGGAAGTGTACAATTTACCGATGCCTCTACTGGAGCCACCAGTTGGTCCTGGACATTTATAGACGGTGGATCAGGACAAACTTCATCTCTGCAGAACCCGTTGATCACCTATAACACTCCGGGAACGTACACAGTTATCCTAACCGTTACGAATGGTATTTCAAGTGATACAGAAATTAAGTCGCTGTACATCACTGTTGTGAATAATGCGTCTTTAACCTTAAGTTCGGCTCCCGGCTCAGACAATCAAACCGTTTGTACTAACTTCCCATTGAGCCCTGTTATTACGTATGATCTGATTGGAGCAACCGGTGTTATGTTTAGCGGTTTACCTCCCGGAGTTAATGGTTCATTTACGCCCGGTGCATTAGGTGGAACGGCATCAATTTCCGGAAGTCCGACGGTTGCGGGTACCTATAATTATTCTGTAACCTCCAGCGGTGGTAACTGTGCACCTGTTATCGCCAACGGAACTATTACCGTTCAGGTTGCTCCCACATTAACCCTAACTTCATTAGCAGGAACGGATAACCAGTCCGTTTGTGTTAACACTCCGATCTCAACCATTGATTATACGTTTGGGGGCTCTGCAACAGGAACATCCGTAACAGGTTTGCCCGGAGGAGTATCTTCGTCAACAGCCGGAAGTATTACAAGCATTACAGGATCTCCAACAGTTTCAGGATCATTCCCCTACTCTATTTCAACAACCGGAAGTTCTTGTCCTGCAATTACATTGAACGGTTTAATAACCGTTGACCAATTACCAACACTCACACTCAACTCTGCGGCAGGAACTGATAACCAGACTGTATGTGAAAACAGTCCGATTACACCGGTAAGTATTGCTGTGGGAGGATCAGCTACTGGAGCCAGCGTTGTGGGATTACCAGCAGGTGTTACAGGCGGAATGGTCTCCTCTAACTTCATTTTAAACGGAACTCCAACCATACCTGGAACGTATAACTACACCGTTTCGAGCACAGGAGGGACTTGTGCCCCTGCTATTTTTAATGGAACAATAGTCGTTTCTTCTGCTCCTGCAATAACCCTAACATCTGCATTAGGAACAGATAACCAAATGATTTGTGAAGCAAATGCGATCACAACCATTACATACAACATTGGCGGAAGTGCAACCGGGGCAACTGTTTCGGGTTTACCTTCAGGAACTACAGGCAGTTACTCTGCGGGTACGTTCACTATTAGCGGAACACCGGTTGGAAGCGGATTGTTCAATTACACCGTTACAACAACAGGTGGTCCATGTACTCCTGCTACGGCATCAGGAACAATACAAATTGATGCAACACCTACAATCGTGTTGAGTTCAGCAGCCGGAACGGACAATCAAACAGTTTGTCAGAACAGCGCACTAACAGCAATTACTTATACGATTGGTGGAAGTGCATCCGGAGCAAGTTTCTCAGGATTACCTGCTGGCGTTTCTGGAAACATAGCCGGAACTACGGTTACAATTTCGGGATCACCAACTGTAGTAGGAACTTTCAATTATATGATTACAACAACGGGCGGTTCATGTGCTCCTACAAATATTTCAGGAAGTATCATTTCGCAACCTGCACCAACAGCAACATTAACGTCAGCAGTTGGAACGGATAACCAAACAATTTGCCAGGGAGCTGTTATCACAACCATCACTTACAACATTGGTGGAAGTGCAACCGGGGCAACTGTTTCTGGTTTACCTTCAGGAGTTACGGGAAGTTACTCAGCGGGTACGTTCACTATTAGCGGAACACCGGTTGGAAGTGGATTGTTCAATTACACAGTTACAACAACGGGCGGTCCATGCACTCCTGCTACAGCATCAGGAACAATACAAATTGATGCAACACCTACAATAGTGTTGAGTTCAGCAGCCGGAACGGACAATCAAACAGTTTGTCAGAACAGCGCACTAACAGCAATTACTTATACGATTGGTGGAAGTGCATCCGGAGCAAGTTTCTCAGGATTACCTGCTGGCGTTTCTGGAAACGTAGCCGGAACTACGATTACAATTTCAGGATCACCAACTGTAGTAGGGACTTTCAATTATATGATTACAACAACTGGCGGTTCATGTGTTCCTGCAAACATTTCAGGAAGTATCATTTCTCAACCTGCACCAACGGCAACATTAACGTCTGCAGTTGGAACGGATAACCAAACAATCTGCCAGGGCGCTGCTATCACAACCATCACTTACAACATTGGCGGAAGTGCAACTGGGGCAACTGTTTCGGGTTTACCTTCAGGAACTACAGGTAGTTACTCAGCGGGTACGTTCACTATTAGTGGAACACCAACCGTGGCCGGAACTTTTAATTACACCGTTACAACAACAGGTGGAACATGTGCTCCGGTTTCAGTTAGCGGAAACATCTTCGTTCAAAATTCTCAGATCACGCTAACTTCAGCAACATATTCCAATCACCAGGAAATTTGTTTTGGCAACGCGATCAACACAATTACCTACGACGCAGGCGGACCTGTAATAACGAATGATTTACCTGCAGGATTAACAGTCTTATATAGCCCGGGAAGTCCAAATACCTTAACAATAAGTGGAACACCATCTGTCAATGGTTCATTCTATTACACCGTTTCCTCAGCAGGAGGATGTGGTTCCAATGTAGTGGTGGGAAGTATAGACATTGCCGCTCCAATTACAGGGAATACAAGTGGAAGTAACATAACCGTTTGTGAGGAAAGTACATTTAATCTTGTGGGTGGATCACTATCTGCTACCATTAATCCGTACACCTACCTTTGGGAAGCAGCAACAACTGCTACAGGTCCATTCGCACCAGCACAGAGCATCAACAACGCTTCAAATTATTCTGGAGTTGCCAGCTTCTCTGATCCTTTGACATATTTCCGTCGTATTGTCAGCAATGGTCTTTGTTCAGATACAGCTGCAGTTGTGCAGGTAAGTATTGATTCTCTTCCGTCCATTACAACTATCCCATCATGGACCATCTGTTCTTCAGATTCTGCCTTATTGAGTGGAATCGTTCTAAGCAACGGAACAATCTCATCATGGAATTATAGCGGAAGCGGACAAATCATCAACGGTTCATCAGACATATTTGTTCCCGGAAACGGTGAAGCAGGAACTACGGTACAGATTCCTTTTACAGTAAGCAGTACAAATTCATGTGCTCCTACTAACGTAGATGGTATAGCTAACGTAATTGTGATGAGCGATCCTGTGGCAACTCTCAGCGGTTCTGCAACAGTTTGTGCAAATGGCAATTCAGTGGCAATAAATGGTGCTTCAGTAGCAAACGGAACGTATTCCTGGATTCATGACGGTGCAGGAACACTCAGTGGAACAGGAACATTAAATCCATTGTATAACACTGTTATTGCTGACACTGGTTCTACAATTACGGTAAACCTTGTTGCTACATCTAATGCGGGGTGTATGAATACTATCACAGATACAGCTTCTTTTACAATTCAAGTATCGCCTTACGGTATTAATCCGGGAATAAATGCGTTCGCCGGACCAGATGAAACAATCAGTCTTGGAAGCAGTGCAAACCTCGCTGGAGAAGGAGTTGCGATAACGAACTGGGCCTGGAGCCCGTCAGTTGGGCTTTCTGATACTACAATCTACAATCCAACAGCAAACCCTACACAAACGACAACATACGTACTTACAGTAACGGATATAAACGGTTGTATGGATACAGACTCGCTTACCCTTTTTGTTGACACGGATTACGATGTGTTTATTCCGAATCTGTTCACTCCGAATGGAGATGGTTCAAATGACAGCTGGGAAATACCAGAAATTGTGAACTATCCGAATACGGAAGTTATGATCATCAATCGTGAAGGTCAGGTAGTATACTCAACTGATAACTACGATAATTCATGGGATGGTACATATAACGGGAAAAACTTGCCCGAGGC
>CBFGNV010000075.1:0-19704 GCA_965650275.1 uncultured Fluviicola sp.
GAATTCAGTAAAGGTTGGATTATTTCCTCATAGGCAGCGAATTTTCAGTGAATGGTATTGTGGTCAAAGACCAAGTGGTTAAATTAAAAAAGAACCTATTGCTTTGCCAACAAAACATGGGAAGAACTGTTGAAGAAAACGGATATCTTCCCGAAGATTTCGGGACTCGATAACCTTTCTCCGGAAAAGAAGATTGAATCTCCTCCCTCGAGGGAGGAGGCTAAGAATACGACACATGTCGTATTGCCGCCCCAATCATTCTACTGCAATTTTGTTTCATAAACAAATCCATTATGAAAACAATCATTTTTGCATTCTCATTCGTGTTCGGTACGGCAGTTTTCGGACAAGACGTTCAGTACAAGATTACTAAAGACGATCCAATGGATGTCAACAATCTGTACATCAATTTCGACTTGTTACAAACGGAATTTCCACTAAACAACATTTCAGGAACTTCATTCGGAATTGGGATTAGTCCATATGCTTGTTACAACAACAAATTCGGAGCTGAGGCTACATTCAGAAGGGGCTGGTTGAACCTATTAGGTGTTCCTCGCGTAAATTTTGAATTAGGTGGATTCTTTAACCTAACTCAAAAAACAATCACCCGAAATCAAAAAGTAGTGCTCGACGTGAAAGAATGGGAAAGCGGTGGTAAAAAATACACCGAAACGAAATTCATTAAAGTTCCGGCTCAGAACATGCGTTCCTTGGGTGTTCGTGGAGGTTTTCTAACCAATAAAGAAACATATGGTCCTGATGATCACCCAACATTGACTGGAACTTACGACTATCGCTGGACAGGGATTTACGCTGGAATTCAATTGACATCACAAATGAATTTAAGAATGAACACGGATAACTTCGGTGAAGCAGGTGCAGGATTTATTCGCAGATACTACGCTGACGTTACCATTCACCCTATCGCTTCACTTCGTGATATAGAAACAGATAGCAAGGTGAATACTTCAATTGGAAGAATTGGTTTCCGTTGCGGATTGATCGCTATGCCGGCTGAAAGAAGAAAAATGCAAGCACCCATTTACATCAAAACAGAATTGGGTTTCAGACCGCTGGATGGCCCGTTTATGAATGTTTCATTTGGAATCAACATCAAGCGAAAACTGAGCAAATTGGGTGTTCACGAAGTGAAACGCGAAACTGAATAGTCATGAAAAAACTAGTCATCCTCTACTCCATTTTGCCCATTTTCTCGTTTGGGCAAATGGAAAACGTTGGAACGTTAGCGAATAGTCAGTATACCGAACTTTCACCATACGTTACTCCAGACGGAAGCAAGCTATTCTTCATTCGTGAAGCGCATCCGGGAAATACGGATTTTGGAGACACCCAAGACATTTGGTGGTGTTCGCTTGAAAACGATCAAATAACTTCTGAAGCGAAACATTTAGGATTTCCGTTCAATACTTTGCAGAAGAATGATTTGAGTTATCAGTCTCCCGATGGACAAACACGTGTAATTAAAGGTGTGATAGACAAATTTGGAAAATTCAAACGATCTGGATATTCTATTTCACGATTGACTGAAAAAGGTTGGTCGGATCCAGAAGAAATGCACATTAAGAATTATGATTTCATGGTACGAGGGAAATACGTGGATATGTGCATGGCTCCTGGCGGAAATGTAATGATACTTTCATTTTCTGAAGAGAAGAACAGTCCGAATTCGGAATTGTATATGTCTAAAAACACTGGTGGAAACGATTGGACCAAACCGCAAAAGCTAAACTTTACCGTTCCCGGAGATTTTGGAGCATTCATTGCTGCCGACGGAAATACGATGTACTTTTCAGGAGAACGTTCGAACGGTTTTGGAAGTTCGGATATTTATGTAGTTCACAGGAGTGATGATTCCTGGTTGAATTGGTCGGAGCCTGAAAATTTAGGATCTGAGATCAACACCACTGAATGGGACGCTTACTTCATTGTTTCACCAACAGGAAAGAACGCGTTTATGATCAGTACAAGAGACGGTTCATCTGATATTTATCGCTATTCATTGGAGAAAGTGAAAGAAGAAGTCAAACCCAATCCTGTAATTATCGTTGAAGGAAAAGTGCAGAATGCTGAAACAGGTACGCCACTCTCAGCAGATTTAACCTACACAGACATTACACTCAATTCCGTTCAAGGCGTTGGTAAATCTTCATCGAAGGAAGGAATGTATCGATTTGTACTTCCGTATGGAAACAACTTTTCCATAAGCGCCCAATTACCCGGTTTCTATGCCGAATCTGTTCATTTGGATTTGAAGGACAAAGGGGAATTCACAACGGTAAAACATGATATCTTGCTCCGACCAATAAAACTGGAATCAGTAATTCGATTGAACAATGTGTTTTTTGAAACGAATAAGTGGGATTTGCTTCCAGAATCGAAAACAGAGCTGGATGCATTGGTGAAAATTTTACAGCAAAATCCGACCATGAAAATTGAAATTCGTGGTCATACCGATAATGTTGGAAACGATGACACCAACTTGAGTTTGTCGGAGAATCGTGCGAAATCAGTTCTGAATTATTTGGTAGAAAACGGAATTACAATTGATCGATTAACTTCTAAAGGATTTGGAGAAAGCAAACCGATCACAACAAATGAAACTGCTGAAGGCAAACAACAAAACCGACGAGTGGAGTTTATCATTCAAACCCTATAAATCAAACCTAAAAATAGAAGGCTGCTCGTTTTGAACAGCCTTTTTTCATTTTATGAAAATCACCTCCGTGCTCTGACCATCCAAACCAACGCTTTCTCTCTATATTCATTAATATGAACCACAGAGAAAAAGAGAGCACAGAGTTTTATTTATTCAATAATTCGATGCTTTTGTGCTTTTTGAATGGCTTCAATTTTTGAATGCACTTGCAGCTTGACGTAAATATTTTCAATGTGTTTACGAACCGTGGATGGTGCGAGGAACAAACTTTCAGCAATTTGTTTGTAGCCAAAACCTTTGCTCAAATGTGTCAGCACATCAATTTCACGTGACGAAAGATTGATTTCTTCTTCGGTTATTTTTTCGTTTATCTTGATTGGATTTCTCAACAACTTCAGCGCTTTCAACGCAATTCCCGCCGACATAGAAGCTCCACCTTCCATCAATCCGATAATACTATTCAGCAACATTGGTGGCGTTTCATCTTTCAAAAGATATCCGTTTGCGCCAGCTTGAATGGCTTTGAAAATATGATCGTCATCATCCAAAACCGTCAACATCATTACTTTGCATTTCGGAAAACGCTGACTGATGATTTCAGTGGCTTCAATTCCATCCATTATTGGCATTTGAATGTCCATCAGGATCACATCAACATTTGAATCTTTTTCAAGAAATTCGATCATTTCCTTGCCTGTTGAAGCATGAAATTTACAGATCAACTCATTTTTGAAAAGAGCAATTTTATCCTGAATACTTTTTGCAAGAAATGGGTTGTCTTCGGCAATGGCTATGCGTATCATAAAATGTCTTTATTTTTTCTCAAAAATCGTTTAAAGCTGCCCCATATTCAATACGACATTTGCCTTAGACTGTAATAAACAAATCACAGAAGTTCCCTTTCCAGGCTCAGAAACAATTTCAAAAACAGCATTCATTTTTCCACTTCTATGTTTCATATTCATAATTCCATTTCCATAAGAAGTTGTTTTCGAATCAAAACCTTTTCCATTGTCTAATATTTCGAATCTCAAGCCTTCCGGTATCTGATCGATAATAATTCGAATCTCGGAAGCTTCAGCGTACTTCAAGGAATTCTGAATTGCTTCCTGAATAATTCTGTACATATTCAACATTTCCGTTGCCTTTAATTCAGGATTGCCAGCTACTTTATTTTGAATCTCAATTGGGAGTTGAACCTTAGAACGCAACTCCTCCAGCTTATGAACAAGCGCATCCAAAGAACCATCTTCAGCGTTCATTGCCCAAATGGTGCTTCTCAAATCCTGCATGGTTTCTCTACCAAATTCAGAAATATTCCTGATTGAATTATTCATTGGTTCATTTTCAGAATCAACATATGCCAAATTATCCATTGAACTGATCATGTAAGTGATCTGTGAACCGATATTGTCATGTAATTCCCTAGAAATCTCCAATTTCTGTTCATTCAATTGTTGTTCACGCAATAACTTTTCCTCTTTCCTGGTTTGAACTAACTCGGCTCTTGCCTGTTTTCTTTTACTTCTGAAATAAAGGAATACAACAATGAAAAGCAATATCAATGTTACAGAAACCGATGTCAACATTAAGGATTCAAAACTGGCTTCGGCAATTTTAGCCTTATTTTCTGCAAGCTCCACCTTATTCTCAGCAATTTCACGTTCCTTCTTCTCCAACTGATACTTCGCGAACATTTCAGCCTGATTCTTACTTCCCTGAAAAAGAACTACACTGTCCTTGTACTTGTTCTGTAATTCAAAATATTTTACGGATTGCTTATAATCACCCCGCCTCTTCTCATTTGCTGCCAAATTACCATAAGCATTCGAAATTTGTCGATATGAATGTGAATGGATCAACTGATCCAAACTTTTATGCAGATAAACCGAGGCACTGTCGTATTTTCCTAGCACGCAGTAAACATTTCCAATATTACCCGTTAAGATCGCTGTACTGAATTTTGAACCTATCTTCTCATAAATATCGTAGGCCTTGAGATAATACTTCAATCCTTTCTCATTATTTCCTACTTCCCTTTCTACAACACCCAATCCTTGATACACAAGTGCCAATTTTTCATGATCACCCGATTTATCAATGAGTTTTTTAGCTTCGAAATAAGCCTTTCTTGATTCATCGTAACGTTTTAATTTTCGATAACATGAACCCATATTTCCTAAGCTCACGAAGACGACATCATTCGCCCCCAATTTCCTTGCTAGTTTCTGGATGTCGCGATGAATGGTCAAGGCCTGTTCTATTGAACCGCTAAACTCCAATACGTTTGCACTGTTTTGATAGACTTTCAACAACATTAACTCATCCTTCAGAGCTTTGGCATATTTGATTGCGAGATTATTATAATGTTGCGCCTTGGTATAATTCGTAAGTTCAAAATAACATGTTCCCAATTTCCCATAAGAAGACATGATGCCTACCGAATCGTTGATCGACTTTCTTATGGTCAGCGACATCAAGTTCAATTCAATTGCTTTCTTATAATTCCCCTTCGTCATATAGGGCATCGACAGATCATTACACGTATTCGCCAACAACTGCTTATCTCCCATGGCTTTCACCATAGCCAATGATTGTTCACCAAATTTGATGGCTTTATCCGTATCTGTTTGAAAATAATAGAATGTCAAATCATTCAACAAAAGCACTTTATCCTTTCCTGTCTTCTTCGGGATCAATCGTTCCATAGAATCCAGTTGTGCCTGGGTTTGTCCAAAAGAGAATGTTGATGAAATAAAAGCGAAAACGTATAAAAAAACAGTTGTAGTGCGCATCAGGAATATTTTGTCATGACGAAGTTAAGTAAATGATTTTCATCTTGAGTCGTTGAAATCTCATATTCCACTGAAAAAGAGCTGCTAATAAAAACTCAAGCTGTTAACGAATTGTGAAAATCGATTACTGAAATATTTATGGCACGCTTTTGTATTGACTGTTGGAAAATTAGCAGTCATGAAAACACGTTACACCTTATTAATTGCCTTTTTAGGAGTTTATTTTCAATTTTTCGCATCAGAATTGTTCTTGAAAATTAATCGCTCAGGTAATTTTCAAGTTAGTGTTAGCGGTCAAACACAATCGAGCTCAACACTTACTTATCGCTTTTTCGATTTGAATTCTGGTTCAACTCAAGTGTCAGTTACAGATCTTAATACAGGTTCTATTGTATTCAACAATTATGTTCAGCTCACAAATAACATGAGAACAGTTGCTGAATTGGATATGTACGGAACAATGTCAATCATTCAAAATCTACCGATCAATGTAAGCAACTGGTATAACACCCAAATTGTAGGAACTGTTGTAAACAATACAGGTGGTGGTTATGGAAACCCAACTCATGGCGGTGGAATAATTAATGTTAATGATCCACAAGCAGAGGCTGGATTCCAACAGTTTTTGACCTTCCTTGACTCTCAGACATTTGACAGCGGAAAATTGGAAGAAGCAAAGAAGTACTGTGGGTTGAGTAATTTATCTGCGCAACAAATAAGTCAGATCGCAAAGAAATTCACATATGATTCTAGTAGACTTGAATTTGCTAAAGCAGCATATTCAACATGTAGGGATAAGGCAAACTATTTTCTTCTGAAAAGCACGTTCACATACAGCTCGAGTTACACAGATTTAGAAGAATATATAAAGACACATTAATCCGCCCTAGGCGGACAAAACTTTCCTTCCAATACCCTGGCAAACTTGTTTGCCCCAACCAATGAGAAAAGGATTCGCTGCCGCGAGTCCTTTTTTTATGTTTAAAATTACATCAACATCATGTAGTTCCTAGATTTTAGGAAAATCGTATCTTTGTTAAGTTGTGTCGAAACAAATGGCGGCAACACATAAAATCAGCATTGATGGAGACAAAAGACTTTGCGGAATTACAGGCAGCTTTTCAAGCTAAAATCGATAACGAAATTCGTATTGAACCGAAGGATTGGATGCCAGAAGAGTATAGAAAAACCCTGATTCGTCAGATTTCACAACACGCTCACAGTGAGATTGTAGGAATGTTACCTGAAGGAAACTGGATTACCAGAGCTCCAAACTTACGTCGTAAAGCAGTTTTACTGGCGAAAGTTCAGGATGAAGCTGGTCACGGCTTGTATTTATACAGCGCAATGGAAACTTTGGGCGCTGACCGCGAAGCATCTATTGACGATTTGCATTCCGGAAAAGCTAAATATTCTTCAATCTTTAACTACCCAACACTTTCATGGGCCGATATGGGTGCAATTGGTTGGTTGGTTGATGGTGCTGCAATTATGAATCAGGTGCCACTTTGCAGATGTTCTTACGGACCTTATGCTCGGGCGATGGTTCGTGTTTGTAAGGAAGAATCGTTCCACCAGCGTCAGGGTTTTGAGATCATGATGACGCTTGCTGCAGGAACTCCTGAACAAAAAGCGATGGCACAAGATGCATTGAACCGTTTTTGGTGGCCGGCACAGATGATGTTTGGTCCGAACGACGCAGAATCGAAGCATACAAAACAAAGTATGGATTGGAGAATCAAACGTCACACAAACGATGAATTGCGTCAGATGTTTGTGGATGTAACCGTTCCTCAGGCAGAAATGATTGGTTTGACTATTCCGGATAAAGATCTAAAATTCAACGAAGAGACCGGACATTACGAATCTGGACCAATTGACTGGAATGAATTCTGGGAGGTGGTAAAAGGAAATGGACCTTGTAACGAGGAGCGTGTTGCCGCTCGTCGTGAAGCGAAAGAAAATGGAATGTGGGTGCGCGAAGCAGCTGTAGCTCACGCAGAAAAAATGAAAGAACGATTAGCTAAAAAAGCATCATAAATATGTCATCATCAAATTGGCCTCTTTGGGAGGTATTTATCAGAAGTAAACAAGGTTTAAGTCACAAACACGTTGGAAGTTTACGTGCAGCAGATGCACAAATGGCTGTTGACAATGCTCGTGATGTTTACACGCGCAGAACTGAAGGTGTTTCTATTTGGGTTATTGAGTCAGCGAACGTATTCGCATCTGATCCTGCAGATTCTGATTCACTTTTTGAACCAGCTCAAAGCAAAGTTTATCGTCACCCAACGTTTTACGACGTTCCGGACGGAATTTCACATATGTAAAAACGGACTAAAAGACTGGAGACAGAAGACTTTAAAAAATGAAAAACAACATCTTTACATATACGCTTAGAATTGCTGATGACAGCTTGATCTTGGGTCAACGCTTATCTGAAATTTGCGGTCATGGCCCCATTTTAGAAGAAGATATTGCAATTACAAATATTGCACTTGATCTAATTGGTCAGGCAACTTCTTTGTTTGAACATGCTGCAACTTTAAAAACAGATCCAGAACTTCTGCCAAAATTAGAAAGTGCTGATGACCTGGCATTTTTACGTTTCGACCGACAATATGTGAACCTGCTTTTGTTAGAGCAACCCAATGGTGATTTTGCTCAAACGATTGCCAGAAGTTTCTTCTTTGACGCATTCAGAGTTGAATTTTTTGAAGCATTGAAACATTCAAAAGACGAACAATTAGCTGCTATTGCTGAAAAATCGTTGAAAGAAACCAAATATCATTACAAGCATAGCGCTGAGTGGGTTATTCGAATGGGTGATGGAACTGAAGAATCAAACATGCGCATCAATAAAGCAATTACTGCTCTTTGGAAATATACAGATGAGTTGTTCTTTATGGACGAAGTTGATTCAGCTTTGATCGCTGAAGGAATTGCCGTTGATTTGAATTCATTGAAAGATGCATGGATGAATAGAATTCAAACCGTTTTTGCGGAAGCAACTCTTACAGTTCCTGAGCCAAAAGCGGTTCATTTCAAAGGAAGAAACGGAATGCACACAGAACATTTAGGATTTTTACTTGCAGAAATGCAATACATGCAGCGCGCATACCCGGGAATGAAATGGTAACTTCAGAAGAAATCTGGAAAGAGCTGGAAACCGTAATGGATCCGGAAGTTCCGGTTCTCTCCGTATTGGATTTAGGAGTCATTCGTTCTGTTGAATTGAATTTCCCTAAAGTTCTTATCAAAATTACTCCAACGTATTCAGGTTGCCCGGCAATGAAAACAATTGAAGAAGATATCCGTATTCAATTGCAGCAATTTGACGGACTTGAGGTTCAGATTGAAACCGTTTTACATCCGGCGTGGACAACAGATTGGCTTTCAGAAAATGGAAGACGGAAGCTGAAAATGTATGGAATTGCTCCCCCTGAAAACGAGGTGGACAAAAGCGTATTATTCGGTGAAGCTCCAGTTGTTCCTTGTCCGCATTGCAATTCTTCCGATACACGAATGATTTCGCAATTTGGGAGCACCTCTTGTAAGGCACATTATCAGTGCAATACCTGTTTAGAGCCTTTCGATTATTTCAAGTGTTTGAAATAAATCTCTAATTCTAGAATTTCAAAATTAGAGAAATAGACAATTCTCGAAGTTCGAAATTCGCAAATTCGACAATTATCGAAGAACTCAGTAAAAACCTGCGTTTCAGAAGGGAAAATTTATAAAACTTCATTTTCCGAATACTAAAAATCAGAAATTCGAATCTAAAAGACTGTCTGAAGTTGCTTCTTTATACCTTCTATGTTTAGAAGCCTGAATAGCCGTTTTCATATTCGTAGCCAAAGCAATCAAACCGCCAATACGAATGGCCTGGAATATATAAAAGAATAATCCCCAAATAAAACCATCAATCAATAGAAGAAGGAAAAGAAGGGTAACGAAACTGAACATTCCAAAACCTAAATAAAAGCCAAATGGTATTCCTTTCCCTACCAGAATTCCACTTGCTACATAGGTAATAAAAACCACGAAATTAATCGTTAAAACGATTGGCAACAAGGTCAGTTCGTCACGAACAAGAGCAATTTCGTAGGCTCCAACTATGAATGCGAAAGCGGTAATAATCCAAAAATAAGTTGCTGTTTTTTTCAGTTCTTTAACCGGATGAGAAACATTTACCGGACTATGTAAACCGTCAACTATCACATCCAACATTACCGGACTCTGAGATAGCTTCAACTTTAGCTCGCCAAGCTGTTCGGTAAGAATGGTTACTCCTCTCATTAGTTCTCCAGCTCCGGAAACTTGTGCGATCAGAGAATCTTTATAGTAAACTTCAACTTGTTTGTATCCTCGTGTCCACTGTACACGCACAAATTCGCCTTTGAGCTGACTTAGGGGATACTTCTTTTCAAAATCCATTCAACAAAATTACAAAGTTCCCAGAATATCAATAACAGGAAATTCTGGTTTTCAGTTTAGACAGTTTCATTGGTTTCCAAACATCCAAAGATATTGCACACGAATCGCAATCATCATTCAATCGAAATTGATTTTGATATGTCATTTTCACTTTGTTTTTTGCTTGTGGAACAGCAAGTCTGAAAAACCGTTCCTTTTGTACTTTCCCTTCCTTATAACAAGCCACATGAATAGTTCCCTGCTTCACCCCATAATCAGCAACAAAGCTTAATTCTGTAGATAACCAATTAGCAGGAATTGTGTTGGTCTGATAAATCGGATACGTTCCGGGAGAAAGAATAGTATCCATTTCGGGCAGAACAATTTGTTTCAACAAGGGAATTCCAGCTTCGAGTTGTTCTTCCGTATCTAACAAACTGTAGTCTAAAGGAGATGGATTCGCATCAAGATAAATGGCATTGTAATACTTCGCATTCATGTGATCATAATGCAGAATAGTTTCGTTGTACTGCCAGATCTGAAAGAGGTTTACGAAGCTCAGAAAACCAAGAACTGAAAGGAACAAATAACGACGCCAGCCAACATAAATGCGTTCAATAAAAGCAGCAAAAGCTAAAGCCAAAACGGGAGTTCCCTGAACCAACGCACGAGTTGAATAAGTTCCACCATAACGCCAATCGAACCAGGAAATTACTATCCAGATATTCAGTAGTCCAAAAGTGAGAACTGCTTTTCTGAATGGTTTACCTTTCATCAAAAACAATCCAATGACAAACAAAATCGTGATTGGAGTATAAATAAACCAACCTTTTTCGAAACCAATCAAAACACGCCACCAGGGATTGAGGAAAGTCCATTTACTTCCAACATCAAAAACCCAGGAACCCGTCACGTATTTCCAATAAATCAGTTGTGGAAGAATTCCGATAAAGGCTCCAAGCACAGCAATGTAAACACTTTTCATATTTACTTTAACCAACGCCCATTTAGATTTCAGATTCTCTGAACCATCTAATCCCCAAAGCAGCGGAATGAAAAACATGATCAATTCTGTAGGTCGACAAATAGTTGCCAAACCGATTGTAAATCCTATGAAAAAGGCAAACTTCAGCTTCGGATTTTCATGCCAGCGAATGGTCCACCAGAGTACGAGACAATACAATGGAAAAATGTGAATGTGACTTTGCGCTCCGTCGATTCCTGCATATTGAATGACATTAGAAGCAAACCCAATTCCGATTAAAGTAAGAGCTGTTACAGTTTCAGAGTAATACCGAATCAGCACTTTTCTGAGGACGAATAAACCAAGCAGATACCAGAAAATTGCTCCCCAAATAATTGAATATTGATAGGGCCATGAAAACCCATCTTCCGGAGCGTCCGTAGTTTTTGCGATCAGATGTCCGATTGTAAAGAACGGAAGCTGCATGATGGAAACACCTCCAAAATATTTACCCGCAAAATTTCCATTTTTGGCAGGAGTTACCTGGTAAAATAATCCTCCGGAAACATGGTACGTAGAGTCAATTTTCGGAAACCAACTATACTGCTTTACATCTTTATGAATGAGAATAGCTGGTGTATACATGTAATAACCTAGCGCATCATAAGTTGTGGCGTTGTTACCATTTTTTGAATTGTTCTCAAAATAACACAGACGAACAATTACGGTTAATGCGGCAACAAGCAATAATGACCATAAACTTAATTTTCTCATGAAGTAAAAATAAAAAACGCCCTCATTTCTGAGAGCGTTTTTACTATTTATTATCCTAAGAATGGATATCTGTAATCCGTTGGAGGAACAAATGTTTCCTTGATTGTACGAGCCGAAACCCAACGTAACAAGTTCATTGCTGCTCCAGCTTTATCATTGGTTCCTGAACCTCTGGCTCCACCAAATGGTTGTTGACCAACAACTGCTCCAGTTGGTTTATCATTGATATAGAAATTTCCTGCTGCATTTTCTAAAGCTAACGTAGCTTCCTGAATAGCATAACGGTCATTCGAAATAATTGAACCAGTCAAAGCGTAATCAGAAGTCTCATCCAACAATTTCATTGTTTGAGCATATTCGTTTTCCGGATAAACATAGATCGTAAGAACTGGTCCGAAAATCTCCTCACTCAATGTTCTGAATTTAGGATTCGTTGTTACTGCAACCGTTGGAGCTATAAAGTATCCAACACTTTTATCATAAGTTCCACCGACAATAATTTCAGCATCAGCCTGACCTTTGATGTAATCAATGTATCCTGCAATCTTGTCAAACGCTCTTTCGTCGATAACAGCATTAATGAAATTGCTGGTATCTTCCGGACTACCCATTTTGAAAGAATTCACTTGCTCAACCAAAATGCGTTTTACCTCAGGCCAAAGATTAGAAGGAATATAAGCACGAGAAGCTGCAGAACATTTTTGTCCCTGGAATTCGAATGATCCGCGCGATAATGCAGTAGCTACTTCAGCAGCATTTGCACTTTTATGAACCATTACGAAATCCTTCCCTCCTGTTTCACCAACAATTCTAGGGTAAGTTCTGTAGTTTTCGATGTTGTTTCCGATTTCTTTCCAAAGGTGACGGAACACTGCAGTAGATCCAGTGAAATGCAACCCTGCGAAATCTCTGTGTTTGAAAACGATATCACCAGCAGTTGGCCCGTCAACAGCAATCATATTGATTACTCCTGCAGGAACTCCAGCCGCTTCAAACAATTCCATAATCACCTGAGCCGAATACATTTGAGATTCTGCCGGTTTCCAAACAACCACATTCCCCATCATCGCAGGTGCAGCACACAAGTTTGCGGCGATAGATGTAAAGTTGAACGGTGTTACAGCGAAAACAAATCCTTCTAACGGACGATATTCCAATCTGTTCCACATTCCAGGCAAAGATTCAGGTTGCTCGCGGTACACTTGAGTCATGTACTGAACATTGAAACGGAAAAAGTCGATCAGCTCACAAGCTGCATCAATTTCAGCTTGCATTACGTTTTTCGACTGTGCCAACATTGTTGAAGCGTTCATTCTATCTCTGAAAGGTCCAGCTAATAAATCGGCCGCTTTCAAAAATATAGCTGCACGTTGTTCCCATGGAAGATTTGCCCAGTCTTTTCGTGCTTTCAAAGCCGAATCGATTGCTTTATTCACATGCTCAGCAGTTCCGTAGCTGTAATGACCAAGAACTTTATTTCTGTCATGTGGAGGCGACATTGGGCGTTTGTCGGAAGTAGAAATTTTCTCTCCGCCAATATAAAGTGGAATCTCAATTGGATTCTGATTATACATTCTTTTGTATTCCGCGATTAAAGAATCACGATCTGCGTTCCCAGGCGCATAAGCCTTTACAGGTTCATTAACCGCTTTTGGAACGGTAAAAATAGCATTCGACATAGTAAGAATTTTACAGTGCAAAGATAACCAAGACTTTTGGACTGAATGCTATGGAGAACATACAAAATCTAAAGCTCATGTATGAGGCACAGACGCGATGCATCGCGTCTCTTCACCATCTTTCATTAGAAATATGCTCCAAATCTTGCTCAATTTATCTCATTTTGCATACTTTTAATAAAAAAGACCTTGAATAAACACTATTTCTATATTATCGGCATATTCCTATCGACCTATTCGTTCGGACAAAATCTTCCGCAATTATTGAATACTTATCAAACAGGCGCATCATCTGAAAAAGTGAGAGCTGCTGAAGATTTGATGGATTATTATATTGGAGAAAACAAGGATACACTTGAAATTATTGGTGAAGAATTGTTTTATTATGGAATTGAAAATCATTACTATCCTGCAATTGAAACCGGGAAAATTATTCTTGCCGAGTATTTTGTTGAGACAGGTAAAACTGCAGATGGTATAACTATGGCAAAATCGCTTTTACCTACAATGGAAGAAAGAGGCGATCACGAGAAATTAAGCCGGGTTTGCAAATTAATTTGTCAAGGTTATAGATTTGAAAAAGATGCTTCTTCCGCACTTTATTGGGCTGAACAATCTGTACGACATAGCAAACAAAGCGACGATCCTGAAGTTCAAACCTACGGTTATCTTTCGTTAGCTGAATCATATATTTTAAGCGGAAAAACCAAACTTGGTATTCAGTATTTCAATGAATACATTTCAAAAGCTCGTCCGCTAAAACTGAATAATGGAATTTGTTCGGCCTATGGCAGATTAGGAGATATTTATAGGCAGCAAGGGAATTTGGATAAAGCCGAATACTACTTTAATGCGTCATACAAAATTGCTAAGAAAACCAACAGAAAAACATCGCTTGGGCATGCAATCAACAATTTAGCAATTACCTATTTTGAAAGAGGTGATACGGTAAAAGCCAGAACCTATTTTGAGAAAGGACTTGTTCTCAGAACTCAAAATAGAGACGTTAACGCCATTGCAGAAAGTTACTATAACCTGGGCGATTACGAGTTTTACATTGGCAAACCGCAACTAGCCATTAATTGGTACAAAAAATCGTACGAATACTCAAAGAAACATCATTTATTGCCGCAAGCACAGGATGCACTTTACCTACTTGCTCGTACTTACACTAAACTTGACCAACACAAAACTGCGAACTACTACTTGGAAGAGTATATCAATCTGGAAGAGAAAATGAAGTTGAATAATCGGAAAGATGAGCAAAAAATAAAAGAGAAACAACTTGAGTTTGCCAAGCTAGAAATTGAAACGGAAAAGGAAGGTTACGAAACGGATAAAACGTTTCTTGATTACCTGAAACCAGAATGGATCTTGATTGGTTTTTTAGGATTGCTTTCTATCTTCCTCACATTGAAATTGAGAAAAACCAGAAACTAAATGTACAGGTCATCGAGTCCCGAAATTGATCGGGAAGATGACAATCAATTCATTTTTCCAGGGAACATCAAGTGAAAAGTAGGAATCTCCACTCTGAACACTTGCTCGCTATCTTTATTAACGAAAGTATAGAAACCAGTCATCGCACCAACATCTGAACGAATTTCACAACCGCTGGTATAGTTGTATACTTCACCCGGAGCTAAAACAGGCTGCTGACCAATTACACCTTCACCACTAACATGAGTTGAAGCATGCAGTGAATCAAAAATAAACCAATCACGGTGTAAAAGCTGAACGGGAAAATCGTTTCTGTTTTCGATATTGATATTGTAATGATAAAAGAAAACGCCATCACGAACGTTGGAAATATCGGAACGGAACATTGTGTTCACGCTTACCGCAACTCCCTCTGTAATAATAAGATGTTGTTTCTTTGTTGTCATTTGCTTCACAAATTACTAATAAAAATCTAGTAAACCAAAAACGATTTTGATATTCATATATTGCATTATTGAACTCTTGTTACATTAAATATCCCCGCAGCAGATAATTAGATTCATTCTAATCATTACCCACGGTCACACTTTCTACCTCTTGTCCAACGCTTTTTCTTAAATTTGCCAAAACTCATTGAATGACTCCAACATTTCATCGTCTAAAAATTACTGAATTACAATTTGAGACCGAAGATGCTGTATCCATCTGTTTTGATGTTCCAAGTGAACTTCGTGAAGCTTACAAATACGACGCAGGTCAATATTTAACGATTCGCCATGAAATTGGTGGTGAAGAACTTAGACGAAGCTATTCTATTTGCAAATCTCCAAACGAAGGGAAACTTTGCGTGGTTGTAAAGAAGGTTGAAGACGGACGTTTTTCATCATTTGCAACAAGCTCATTACATCCGGGCGACGAGTTGGACGTAATGACACCAATGGGTCATTTTCAGCATAAAGCGAACGAAGCTGATGCAAAATCATACGTTTTATTCGCTGCAGGTTCAGGAATTACTCCTGTAATTGCCATTGCTAAGAACATCTTGCATAACGAGCCGAATAGTGATGTAACAATGGTTTATGGAAATAAAGGCTTTGCGAGTATCATTTTCCGTGAGGAATTAGAGGACCTGAAGAATATTCACATGGATAATTTCCGATTGATCCACGTTTTGAGTCGTGAGAATTTGGGGAATAAACTTCAAAAAGGTAGAATTGACGAGGAAAAAGTAAGTGCAATTGCAAAAGCTTTTCTTTCGAACCAAAAGGTTGACGGTGTTTATATCTGTGGACCAGAAGAAATGATCCATGCTGTAAAAAGCGGAATGATGGCTTCGGGAGTTGAGGAAAACAAAATACACTTCGAATTGTTCGGTACAACTGCTCCGAAGAAAGCGAAAGTTGTAGAAGAAAGCGAAATTGTTCACTCTAAAGTGACAATCATATTAGATGACGATCAATACATTTTGGATCTAGATTCAAATGGTAAATCAATATTAGAAGCTGGTTACGAGGTAGGCGCAGATTTGCCATATGCTTGTAAAGGTGGAGTTTGTTGTACTTGTAAGGCGAAGATCCTTGAAGGAACAGCAGTTATGGATATCAATTATGCACTAGAGAAAGAAGAGGTTGAAGCGGGATATATTTTAACATGCCAGGCACATCCAACTTCAAAAGAACTAGTGGTATCATTCGACGAATAAAATGGGATTATTTTCAAAATTTAAAAAATCTGGCGAGGCCGACTCAAAAGAATTAAAAAGCGCTCTGCTTGAAGTTGAGTCTAAAACACAATTGACTGCTGATGCAGTTGAAGTTCGATTCAAAATCCCTGAAGAATACAAGGATGCGTTCAAGTTTGTTGCCGGACAATACATTAATGTTACTGCAGAGATCAACGGTAAAAAAGAAACGAGATCTTATTCTATCTGTTCTGCTGAAGATAACGGATTGGCTGTTGGAGTAAAGAAGATCGACGGTGGATTGATCTCGACTTATCTTGTTGACAAAGTTCAGGTTGGTGATTCTGTAGAGATATCAAAACCTCAAGGGAACTTCAATTGGAAATCGGGATCTAAATCGATTGTTGCTTTCGCAGCTGGAAGTGGAATTACTCCTATTCTTTCAATCTTACTGAAACAACGTGAAAATAGCTCAACATCCACACTATTCTATGGGAATAAAACGGTTGCTGATACAATGTTTCACAATCAAGTTTCCTCTATTGCTGGTTGTAAATTTGTTCCATTTTACAGTCGAGAGGTTGTTGAAGGAGCTACGAATGGTAGAATGACTAAACAAGCAATTAGTGAGGCAATCAAAGCAGATTTATCTGTACTTCGTGCTGACCATTTTTACATTTGTGGTCCCGAAGAAATGATCATGGATATCAACGAAGTACTTACTGTATTTGGTGTTGAGAAAAGTAAAATTCACTTCGAATTATTTACTACTCCTGTGAAATTGGTTTCTGAACCAACGACTGTGGTTGGTAACTTTAGTGGTACAAGTCAGGTTAGTGCGATTTTAGATGGCGAAATCTATCGTTTGGAATTGAAGACAAATGGTTCAACGATACTGGAAGCTTTAGATAAACAAGGAGCTGACGTGCCTTACTCTTGTAGAGGTGGTGTTTGTTGTACTTGTAAGGCGAAGATTGTTGAAGGTTCTGCTAGTATGAAAGTGAACTTTGCCCTTACGGATGAAGAAGTAAAAGATGGTTATATCTTGACTTGTCAGGCACAACCAACAAGCGAGGTTTTAAAATTGGATTTTGATGCATAAAACTGCATTGATAATAGGATCGAGCAGAGGAATCGGCAAAGAACTGGTGAAGGAATTTTCTAATTCTGGAATTAACTGTCATGCCTTTGCGCGATCTGAACAGGAAACAAATTCTGAAAGTGTTTCCTATCATTTTTTAGACTTGAATTCAGAAAATGTAAAGTCCGACTTTCAGAAGATTACAGCTTCTATTTCAACATTCGATTATGTTATTTACAATGCTGGAAGAATTGTTGTAAAACCATTTACTGAGTTGAGTAGAGAAGAAATCCAATCGGTTTACGATGTGAACGTTGTGGCCGCAATGGAAATTCTACAAGTTTGTATTCCAAAAATGGCGAAAGATGGGCACATTGTTTTGATTTCATCCATGGGCGGTTTTCAGGGAACTATGAAGTTCGCAGGCTTATCTGCCTATTCCACTTCAAAAGCGGCATTAACATCTTTGACAGAGCTTTTAGCAGAAGAATACAAAGACGCCGGTTTTTCCATCAATTGTTTGTGTTTAGGATCCGTTCAAACGGAGATGCTGGCAGAAGCATTTCCTGGTTATCAAGCTGCGCATTCTCCTCAGGAAATGGCTTCATTCATCCATGATTTCACGGTCAACTTCGGAAAGTTTTTTAAAGGAAAGATTATTCCTGTTTCCATTTCTACTCCTTAGTTCTCATGGAACTTTCACTTGGTCCGTTACAAACTTACACAGATCATCATTTTCGAAATGCACATCAACTCGTTTATGGCGGAGTAGATAAATTCTACGCTCCCTATCTACGAATGAATACTGATGGAACAATTAAGACTGGTCCGAAAGTGGATATTCTTTCAGAAAACAATCAGGTTGGTATTGTTCCGCAAGTCATGTGTTGCTCAGTAGATGACTTCTTCATTATGCATGACTATATTGCTGGTTTAGGTTATGAAGAAGTAAATTGGAACATGGGTTGTCCTTATCCGATGGTTACAAACAGAGGTTTAGGTGCTGGCATTTTGAATAAACCCGAAATGCTTAGAGAATGGTTGGAGCAAATCTATCCGAAGCTCGGTCTAAAATTGGGAATCAAGATGCGCATGGGAATGGAAAGTACGGAGGAAATTTTTGATGTTCTCCCTGTTTTGAATGATTTTCCATTGACAGAAGTCATCATTCATGCACGATTTGCCAATCAATTGTACAACGGAGGTTGTGATGTTGAGCGATTTAAGGAAGCAATACAACTAACGAATCATAAAGTTGTTTATAACGGTGATATTTCGAATACAGAAGGTTTTTCTGAGCTTAGAGAAACTCTGCCAACAACAGAATCGTTCATGATTGGACGAGGAGCAGTTAGAAATCCTGCAATCTTTCAGGAAATAAAAACCGGAGAATTACTGGATGGAAAAACATATCGACACAAATTGATCGAATTCTCAAAATTGATTGAAGAATCGTGTTTACGTTCCAATTCAAACGAAGGATTTTCCCTTATGCGTTTAAAGAGTTATTGGGAAGGTTTCTGTGAAGAAATTACAGAAGGGAAATCACTTTATCGCAGATTAAAGAAGTCAGATCGCCTGATCGAATTCTGGCAATTCATTGATAATTATTTGGAGGTTTAGTTTCTTACGAACCTAACAATCCTTTTCCGAATTCGGCTACACGCTTTTCATAACGTATTTTTACTCGGTCAGCAATTGGAATAGCCATTCCTTCATCATCAACGCGCACAAAAGTAACACTTGTATGAGTTACAATTTCCTGATCACCGGTGTATACGTTATGCTTTCTCACCTCCATATACAACTCCAAAGAAGTGTTACCAAACTTAGCTACTTTACCGTAAACCTTTAAAATGTTTCCAACTTTCACTGGTTTTTTGAAGATCAACTCATCGAACTTGATTGTAACAACGTGAGGTGTATCACAAATCTGGGAAGCATAAGATCCGGCGGCGTCATCGATGAGTGAAATAAGACTTCCACCAAACATGTTATTACTAATTCCTATGTCGAATTGTTTACAGATGTACGTTGTTATGAGTTCCATGGCGCGAAATTAGTTATTTAATAAACAATTTCAATCTACATAAAATAAATATTTCACAAAATAAAGTGCATCAGTTACAACTTAGCAATATAATCAGTGCATTCTTAAAGAAAGTTGTTGTGCATAAGATGACTTATTAGAAAA